>DATJQP010000021.1:0-27369 GCA_035505655.1 Bacteroidota bacterium | reverse complement strand
ATACTTTGCGAGTTCCTTCATCAACCCCGGAGGCCCGGATATGGGGGGATAAATGCCGATGTGTTCTTTGAAAAGGCCGAAGAAGAGCAAAATACCGTTGAGCCGGTAGGCCGGCATCCGGTAGCTGATGATCTCTTCCGCATCCGGGGCGGCCGCCCTGATGGTCTGTCGGATCTTCTGCAGTATCGGTCGGACTGGAGCGGGGGAGGACGCGATGAACGCGTGGACAGCATGTTGGTTCATGAGACCTTCGTACCTCCGGGCGCGGGTTTGGTTCACCCCGCAATGAGCATCGTGAGCACCGTGACGATGGAGGGAGGAACCTACAGCCCCTTGATGTAGGGATTGAATATTCTGTTCGCGGATTCTTTGAAGAACCGCCGGCGTTTCGGGCGGCCGCGATAACGTGCGCAAGGTAGACCTTACTTCCAACCCGCTACTGCCCTTCGGGTGGTTGCCAGAGTTCAACCTTGTTTCCCTCGGGATCGATGACCCAGCCGAACTTTCCGAATTCGGAGTCGTCCGTCTTCTCCAGCACCTGGCACCCCTCCTCACGGAGCGCCTTAAGGAGCGAGGTCAGGTCCTCGACCCGGTAGTTCACCATAAAAGAGGAGGTACTCGGAGCAAACTGTTTGCTGCCGGCGGGTGCGATCGACCAGGCGGTCGTTCCCCCGACCGGCTTTCCCGCTTCGTCGGTCCAGGCGAAAGCGGCGCCCCCCCATTCCTGCACGTCGATGCCCAGGTGCCGCTTGTACCAGGCGCGCAAAGCGACAGCGTCCTTCGCGTGGAAGAAAATGCCCCCGATTCCGGTAACTCTCTTCATTCAAACCTCCAAATGTGGGATGGTGATCGCGTGGTGGCTTCCGAGATTCAACCAACGGAGGCCCTGAACTGTTCCCGACGTATGTCTTGCTGTGCTGATCTCTCCGCCAATCGTCGGACCTTCGGGGATTCAGATGCCGGTTTGATGGTACAGTTGGCGCTACGACACGAAGAGCCGAAGGAGCCAGATCATGAACTCTGCCGCGCGGAGGTCTCTGTCGTCCGTTTCAACCTCTGTAGACTGGTGCACATCGGGTTCGCCTGCGGCCGGCTCCGTCAGTCCCGATGGGATCCTCCAAAGGAGTCATTCGGATCTCCGGGACCGATTTATCTCTTCTGGTGCATCATAACATTGATGAGGATATTATTCGGATCAGCGACGTGAAAGCGTCGAACTCCCCACGGTTCATCGGTCAGAGGGTAGATGATCTTGGCACCAAGAGCTACAGCCGTTGCATGAACTGCATCCACGTCAGCAACTTCGATCGACATGGCTAAACCCGGCTGTTGGGGAGACGGAGATTGATTTTTTAGAAGGTTAATCTGAGCCGTGGCATTACTGGGCGATGCAAGAGTCACAATCCAATTCATGTCCATGGCGACTTGAAAGCCGAAAAGACCGGTATAGAACTTCACGCTCTCTTCCATATCATTAGTGTTGATGTCCGGGACGACTCTTCTTATACTCATGGAATCCTCATTTGATTGCTGGTGCGCCTTTCCTAGATGATCGTGTATTCGATGAACAACAGCGCCGCTCACTGAGCGAGCCTCGGGCATTCAATTGCGTTGTGATTCGTGCGAGCCTCTTCGTCCCGCAACAAGGAAGCTGATCGTAAATGCCAAATGGATTGCGCAGAACAGTAACGCCAATGGGCGCCCCCCGGTCAATACTCCAACCACATTGAGGATTGCAGCGAGGCCAAACCCTATTTCATTTGCTACGACGATGGCATTGCGAGCCGGTGAATGGTCAACTGCTCTGGCTATGAAATCCATCACTGAGATGGCGATGAATGCACTCCCCGGGATGCGCAGGAAGGCGAGCAGGGCGGGAGAGGCATCGACAGGCACCGCATCGATGCCGATGATCTGTGGCGCGAAGATAAATCCGAGGCCGAGTACCGCCATATAGATCGAAGCACAAACGAGAACGACACGAACTCTCATCACACTATCCTCCTCCCATATCAATTAGGTTCGACTAATGTCCGGTTTCTGCACACAAATCAGTTTCGGTATCTCACAAGTGAGGGGCCTGGCGGATCGCGGCTAAGTTCCGCTTTTCCGCATCAAGCAAAGCATCGCTGAGGCGAGCTGAGGCCGGGAAGATGAACTCTGCCGCGCGGATGGGTCTATTGTTCCTTTCAATCTCTTTAGACTCTCGCGCGTCAGAATCGCCCGTGTCTGGTTCCGTCAGTCCCTGCGGGATCCTCATAGGGAGTCCTTCGGGACTTAGGCCGTTTGTTGGGCAGCTTTCCCCTTGCCCCGGCGAGCGATAGTTTCTTCCCGGACTTTGTTGGCCAACAATACCTTCAGCATCGATTGATAAGGAACATCGCTTTTGTTTGCCAGAATTTTGATTTCTTCTATCAATGATTCCGGTAGACGTATCGAGATAGTCCTGCTGGTTGCCTTCAAATTCGGGAATCGAACAGGCTTGGCTTTGCTCCAATCGAGATAGTCGGTGGAGTTGTGCTTCGCCCAGAACGTTCGCTCTTCGTCCTCAGATTTGAACTTTGGAATCGGCTTTCTTTTGTGCATCGTAGATTTTCCTCTCCTTGTGACTCATTTCGCGCGCCGAAACTATCCGGATTCTCTCTTTGCGGATCGTGAACGAAACAAACAACAATCGATGCCTATTGGTGTGGCCCAAGGCGTGATATCTATCCTCTTTCAGGAAGTTCCTAATGTCTGGCTGAATGAATAATGGTTCATTAAAGAAAACATCCTCACACTCTTGCCACGAAACTTCATGCTTCGTCCAATTCTTGGTTTGGTTCGCTTCGTCCCATTCAAAAGCAATTATGGTTAGAGAGAGATCCATGCTATATATAATGAATATATACTTTGCTGGTCAGGGACGCAACCTCGGCGTAGCGCTGGGGAAAGCCGCCCAACAACAACTCGATCGCGCACGGAGAGAAGATTGGTGGAGCGGGAAAATGAGGCAAGTTCCCCCCCACAAACCCGAGGCAATGGTGAAAATGTATCTCTTGCCCTGGTTAAAGGCAACTAGGTTGCGAATACGAGGTATTGCTACCCGGGTTCTCTTTGGGGATGAGCCGCTCAATTGCTGAGCGACAGCGCGATGAACGCCAGCCATTCCGTGGATTCTCCCGAAGGGACCCCGTCGGGACCGCCAAAAACACGCGGGAATTGCGAGCGGAGGTGGAGTGCGTGAAAAGGTCGGGTATTCCAACTTTCAACTCATGTTTTTACTGTAACCCAGCCGGCACTACTGCGTAAGATATCCGGAGGCCACTATGTTGACATTCGTTCTCGTCTGGATTACCGTTTCGATCGCCGTCTCTATTTTCGCATCGTGGATCGAAATCGTGCCGCGATACACGAAGCGCGTCCATAAGATCCTCGTCCATCTCATCGACACGGCCATCCTCACCGTCGTGCTGACGGCGCTCCTTCTCACCGGCATCTACCCCCACTGGACGGTCGTCTTTCTGCTCATCTTCCTCTCTCTTGCCCTCTCGGTCTGGTTCACGAATCGCATCTCGCGCGGCAGCGAAAAGAACGAACCGCACCCCGACGAGTAGACCCGGAGATCCCTTTCACTTCCCCGACTTCCTTTGGCCGATGATCCGCGCAAGCTCGCTGATCCTCGCCAGGTAATGATCGTCGTGCTCGGCGACAAAAAAAACAGATCCATCGTCCTCATCGGCGTCTTCAGCCGCGGATGAAGGGCCGACATAAAGATCTGCTCTTCGTCGAGCCGCCTCCGCCTCAACGGCTCGAGGTCGGTCAGGTGGCCGGCGTTATCCTTGATCGTCCAACTCCCGTCGATCCTCACGCTAAGGATGCCGGGAGGGATCTTCCGGAACTTCTCTTCAAGCCGGACGGGAGTCCCGGCGAGGCGCTCTATTATAGAAGGAAAAATGTTCTGACTTGTTGAAAAGTCGAACCACTTTGCCTGTTTCACCTGTCTGCCTCCGTGAATCGTGGTTATCGTGCCCGCCTTAAATAGGCGGTTGCCGATGGCCGAAAGAGAAAATATCCTACGACCCCCAGCACGACAATATGGACGAGAACCTGAGGGAGCGAATGAAAGATGCTCAACCCGACGTGATAAAGGAGCCAGGCAACGAGGCCCCACCGTGCCCATTCTTTTCCCTTCAACAAAAAGATTCCGCAAACGATAGCCGCCAGACGAATCAGCAAAGGGACCATCGGATCCGCTTCGAAAAGTCTGTGGAAGTTCAGCTCGGAAGCGTGGAAGGCGATGCCGCCCAGTCCCACAACGATGAAGAGGATGCCGACAATGGCTATTGGGATCGGGCGTTTAGGCATCTTTTCTCGTAGAGGTTGTATGTCGATTTCTTGCGAAGGCCGATGGGCCGGTCGCGTTCAATTTAAGTATTGCCTTGTTGTGCAGGAAGGCGCATCGAATTGATGCTGGCGTGCCATGGGGAGGGGTCGGTCATTGCGAGGAGTCCGACTGAGGTCGGGCGACGAAGCAATCCCCTGATTCGAAGACGGGACTCGTAATGACATTCCATATTCCTTGTCAAAATCGAACACTCTGGAGCCCCGTCAGGGGCGACATGTACATAAAATGCAACGTGAGAATAGTTCCCGAGCCCCGTAGGGGCGATGTGTTGGCCTCGAAGCTTGCACCCGTCGACTCCTGTCGCCGTCATTCCGAACCCCTCGGCCGCAGTATCCCTTAACGATGTGCTTGATTGAATATGCCGACAGGCAGTGAGACCTCGGTCCTAGTCGTTGAAATGAATCTTCAGATCATAAGGAGCCGGACGTCCCTCTCCCCGTTCGATCCAATCCCTCAGACTCAGCAAGAAGACGGCCCATTTTGTGCTGCAATGGTGCATGAACTCGACCGGCCGCTTCCATTTTGCGTGCTTGAAGAGAATGAACGTCTGCCCATCCTTCCGGACGAGCCTGTAGCTCACTTCCGTGCCGATCCAATCTTTCGGCCCGTCGATGCATTTCCAGAGGATGAACTTGTTTGCGCGGAAGACGGCAACCTTCATCGTGCAAAATCCAAAGTCGATCATCCCTCCCGCCCCGGCATCTCCGGATGTCCTCGTCGTCCACCAGTGCTGCAATCCTTGAACGGTGGAGAGTGCCTTGAACACCTTTGCCGCAGGGGACTTGATGCCGACGCGATGGAGGATATCAGGCATGGCGAGATCCTTTCGAAAAATGAAAATTGAGTCAGAGGTTCAATGTCGGGGATGGGTCCAAGGTCAAGAATGAGTCCAACGTCCAAGGTCAAAAGTCCAAGGCCGGGGATGAATCCAACGTCAAAGTCCGAGGTCGAATGTCGGGATTGAGGCTAATATTGCCGCGATAACGTTGAGGTGAAAGAATCAGCGAGCCGCATCGATCCCTCTGTTTGTCTCGTGAAACGGTCTCCGCGGATTCTCACGCATTCTCCGCTCGATCCTTTCCGCAAGCCACTGGAAATATTCGCCGAGAAAAGGATCCTTCTGTTTCTCGCGAATGTCCGCGAACATCGGTTTGAATTTCGACCATGCCGTCGTCACGAAGGAGCCGAGCGTCTTGTCGACAAGGTCGAGGTTAATGAGTCCCTCGGCGACTAGGATGCCGAGCGATTCCATCTCCTGCCCGAACTGTAGGAGCATGACCTGATCCTTCTGGGCAAGCTTTCGAAATCCCTTCTGGTCCGGGGGAAACGGCCGGCTGATGATGTAGAACATCAGCTCTGAGAATTCACGCGATTGAAAATGCCGCAGGCTTTCGAGCGTCAGTCGCTCTCTTCGGTCCCGTGCCGCCGCCCTCACCTGGGCGATACCGAAAACGACGCCGACGATGAGAGAGAGGGTCAGGGCCAGATTTGCGATGAGGGAGATGATGTCGTTCATCGTGAGACCTTACGCTTCATTGAAGTCCTTTCGGTTTGTCGGCGGCGGCGTTTCCACCAGCAGGTCAACGCGTTTCGGCACCGAGACACGAAGAATGGAGAACACTCATAGTTGGGTGATGGAGAGAATATTCCCGTCCGGGTCCTTAAACCATGCTACCTGCGCCCCCGACGGAGATCGCCAGATGCCGTCGCGATCCTGATTCATCCCCTCATACCGCTCGAACTGTATGCCCCGCCCAGTCAATTCAACGACTTCCTTCCTGATGTCGGAGACATTCCACCCGAGGGCTGTATAAGGATGGGGATTCACTTTTTCGACAACCTGGATCCGGAGCGGCGTGCCGTCAAGGTCGAAGACCAGCGCGAACTGATCGCCGCTGATGAATTCAAGCCCGAGGATCCGTTCATAAAACTCCCTGGAGGACGAAGGATCGGCGGTGGCAACGAATGCGATCGGGCGAAAGTGCTTGAGCATTGGAGTCCTCTCCGGCGAAGATTAAGAGTCGTCACCCCTGTGAGCGTTACGCCGCAAGGCTCCGTTTACTCTGCGTGAGAGAAACTGCGCGGAAGTATGCTCCGCCAAAGCCTCTGCGTCTGTGTGGATGGGATTACGGGAACCGGAGAACCGCTTTGATTCCCTTGGCAACGGTTTCAATGTAGTTCTTCAGGGGGTGAAAGGCAAACAACGATCCGCCTCATCCTCCCTATCGACCGGCGGGCCGAGCCGCCGCCTGAACCTCAAACCAACCTCTCGTCCTGTTGCAGAAGGAACAGACCGAAAGCATCACCGGCACCTCCACAAGCACTCCCACGACCGTTGCAAGGGCGGCTCCGGAATCGGGGCCATAGAGGGCGATCGCAGTCGCGACGGCGAGCTCGAAGAAATTGCTCGCCCCGATCAGGGCGCCGGGAGCCGCAATCCTGTGAGGGACCTTGAAGAGCTTCATCAATCCATAAGCAAGCGAAGAATTGAAGTAGACCTGGATAAGGATCGGGATGGCAATGAGAATGACATGAACATAATGTTCAGTGATGTTGTCCGCCTGGAAGGCGAAGATGAGGGTGAGGGTAGCGAGGAGAGCAAGGATCGTGACCGGATGGAAGAACGAAACGAATCTGCTTTCGAACCAGCCGGATCCCATCTTCCTGACGAGGACCGACCGGCTCAACGCTCCGAGGCTCAGGGGGATGACAATGAAGATGATGACGCTGTAGAGGAGAACACCAATTGGAACTCTCAGTGTGCTGGCCCCGCTCACAAGGAGCGTTACGATCGGGGCGAAAAGCACGAGCATCAGAAGGTCGTTGACGGAGACCTGGACGAGCGTATAGGCCGGATCGCCGTCAGTGAGATATGACCAGACGAAGACCATTGCCGTGCACGGCGCCGCTGCAAGGATGATCACTCCGGCAACGTACTGGTTGGCCAGGTCGACGCCGATCCAAGGCAGGAAAAGACGCTTGAAGAACAGGGAGCCCAGGAGCGTCATCGAAAAAGGTTTCACGAGCCAGTTGACCACGAGGGTGATGAGCAATCCCTTTGGCCGTTTCCCGACATTCCTGATGCGGGTGAAATCGACCTTCAACATCATCGGATAGATCATCAGCCAGATCAGGAGGGCAAGGGGAATATTGATATGACTCCCCTTCCCGAATTCGATCGAGCGAAGGAGGCCGATCGCCTGAGGGAACTGCCTGCCGACTCCTGTTCCGAGGGCCATGCAGAGGGCCACCCAGAGTGAGAGGTACCGCTCGAAGAGCGAGAGATGTTTCCGGGGTGCGACCATCCGTCAGCGGGGAGTGCTCACGGCGAGATCACCGAGCCAGATCTTGATATGCGCTTTGATCTGGTCTCGGATTGCGATGGTTTCCCGGAGCTTCTCTTCGTGCGAACCTTTCAGCGCGGAAGGATCGGCAAAGGACCAGTGGAAGGTCTTCGTAACGCTCGGGAAAATCGGGCAGCGCTCGGCGTTCGCCTCATCGCACACGGTGATAACGTATTTGAACATTCGCCCCTGCTTATACAGGTCGAAAGCGCTCCGCGTGGAGTTGTGCGAAATGTCGATCCCCATTTCTTCCATTGCTTCGACGGCGAGGGGGTGTAGTCTTCCCGGCTCGAGGCCGGCACTTTCGGCCTCGAAACGATCCCCCGCAAGATGGTTGAGCAACGCTTCGGCCATCTGACTTCGGGCACTGTTGTGGATGCAGACAAAAAGGACTTTTTCCTTCTTCAAAGGGTCTCCCTTCATTGTTTTGGTTTGTCAGCGTAGACTGTGATGCTGAAGATTCCAACCTTTCTGGCTTTGAAGACACGGAGCTCTTCCGCGGTGACAACTCCCTTGAGAATATCTTCCGGGATCGGCGTCTCCCGCCGCCGCTGCACGGCGACATTGATGAACCCTGCCCGGGAGATCGTCTTGAGATATTCCTCCATTTGCTCTGCGCCCGAAATGCATCCGGCATACATCTCCGCGCTCTTTCGTATTGCGGCGGGGAGTTCGCCCTTCAGGACGATATCGGAGATCGAAAAATGGCCGCCCGGTTTGAGGATCCTGTAGGTCTCGCTGAATGCCCTTGACTTATCCGGCACGAGGTTCATGACGCAGTTGCTGACAACGACGTCCGCGGTTCCGTCTTCGAGTGGGATATTTTCGATATCGCCGAGGCGGAATTCGACGTTCGTGAAGCCCAGCTTCTCCGCGTTCGATTGAGCCCTGTCGATCATAGCCTGAGTCATATCGATGCCGATGACTCTCCCCTTCCCGCCGGTGATGGACCTCGCGACGAAGCAGTCGTTGCCCGCCCCGGACCCAAGGTCGACGACCACGTTGCCCGGCCTGATCTGCGCGAACTCGGTCGGCAGCCCGCACCCCAGCCCGAGATCGGCTTCGGGAACGTAGCCCGGCAGTTTGTTGTAATCCTCCGCCATGACCGTGTACTCCGCATCACCGCACCCGCAGGTGCTTCCACAACACGATGAAGCATTCCGCTGTTTCGATTGACCGGCGATGGCGCCGTATTTTTCTTTCACAATTTCCTTGATTTCCTGACTCGTCGACATGACTCGGTCCTTTCTTTATCGTGAAATTACGATGAATGAAGACAAAAAAATATGCTAGTGCCGCTTCAAAAAGCAGTATTCTGCACTGAAATAGCAAAGTGAAGTTTGGAGCGGCACAGTGCGTATTTGGATACAAGATCAATTAGAAGAAGGGGCACTAGCAACATTTCTGGACATTCGTAAGGAACACGCCGAACATCTCTTTCGCCTCGTTCCATCCCTTCTCGTCGATGCAGTAGCAGACGCTCGTTCCTTCCACCTGTCCCTTGATGAGGCCGGCTTCTTTCAACTCGCGCAGATGTTGGGAGACTGTCGATTGCGAGAGGGGAAGAACATCGACGATATCGCCGCACATGCACTCGTTCGATTTGGCGAGATACTCCACGATCGCAACGCGGGCGGGATGGGCCAGCGCTTTGGCGATGGTCGAGAGGCGATTCTGCTTCGCGGTGAATTCTTCAGTCTTTGAGGTGCCCATGGTTTTATATCGTAATAATACGATGAATGTTTCAGAAGGTCAAGGGAGAGTAGACAAAATACAGAATACAGGAGACAGTCAAGACGAAAAGAAAGTACAAAATCACCGGTCCGGACCGGGTTTCCCCATACTGCGCGCCATACCCGAATGCTTCTGTCGGGCATCCAAGGAGCTTACGGCATCCTGCATAGATGCATCACTAAATGGATCCTCCCGAAGGGATCCCTTTGGGACCGCTAGAAACACGCGGGGATGACGCACAGAGGTGGAGCGCGCGTTTGGCCCGGGCATTCCAACGTGTATCGGACTGGGCAGGGACATCCTCCTCACGACTTTGCCAGCACTTCCCTGATCTTTCCAGCCAAAACGAGTGGTGGACAAGGCTTCTGGATGAATTCAAGCGCGCCGACTTCCACAAGCTCCTCCCTCGTTGCCGGATCGAAGTAGCCGCTTGCGAATACCACCTTCGCGCATGGGTTCCACTGTTTCACCCTCCTCACCGTTTCCACGCCGGAGGTTTTCGGCAACTGAACATCGCAGAGAACCAAGTCAATCCTCCCTTCATTTTCGCGGCTGATCCTGGTTGCCTCTTCCCCATCCCTGGCCGGAAGGACTTCGAATCCCTTTGACGCGAGTATTTCGGTGAGAAGGTCCAGCATCTCCTCCTCATCTTCCACCAGGAGCACCCTTCCGCTCCCACGCCACTCCTCTTCCCCAACTATTTTTTCCGCTTGCCGTTCGGCAATCTCCGTACGGATTGACGGCAGGTAGAGGTGAAACGTCGAGCCCTTTCCCGGTGCGGTCTGGACATCGATGAATCCCTGGTGCCCCCGCACGATACCGTAGACGACGGCGAGCCCCAAGCCGGTCCCTTTCCCCCTCTTCTTGGTGGTGAAGAACGGCTCAAAGATGTGGTCGCGCACCTCCTTGCTCATGCCGAGGCCGGTGTCGGCGATGGCGATGCGAACATATCGCTCATCGGCCGCTTCAGGAAATCGCGAGCGGATCGTCTCCCCGTTGAGGAGATCGGTTTCGATCGAGAGAACCCCGCCATCTGGCATGGCGTCCATCGCGTTGACGCAGACGTTGAGGATCGCCTGATGGAATTGGTCGGGATCAAGCCATGACGTCGGAACCGGTTCTCCGAGGCGGAGATCGACGGCGATGTCGCGCGGGAAGGTCTCCGACATCATCCCGGCGATTTCGCGGATCGAGGCGTTGATGTCGACGACGACAAATTTGGCCTCGGTCTTTCGGGCAATCGTGAGGATCTGCCTGACAAGGGCCGTTCCTCTCTTGACGCTTTTCTCGATCGCATCGAGCCCCTTCCTCGTCTTCACCCTGTCGGGCTCCCCCCGCAGCAGGACCGAAACGTTTCCGAGAATAATGTTGAGGATGTTGTTGAAGTCATGGGCAATCCCCGATGCCAGCGTTCCGATCGATTCGATCCTCTGGGCCTGGAAGAGATCCTGCTCAAGCTTCTTGCGCGCCTCTTCCGCTTTGATCCGCTCGGTAATGTCCCGGCCGATGCAGAGGATGGCCCGCTCTCCCTGGTAGAGAATCACCGAGGCATTGATGAGGAGATGGAGAAGGGAGCCGTCTTTTCGGAGATGCGTAGTCTCGAAATCCTTCAGACTCAGTGTCTCCAGCGTTCGTCGGATGACCGATTCTCCGCGTGAGGCCTCCCCCGCGAGGGAATTGACACTCCGGCCGACAAACTCCTCACGCGAATATCCATAGGTCTCGAGCGACCTCATGTTGGCGTCGAGGATTCTCCCGCTCGCGGGATCGACAATATAGATGACCTCGTTTGCGTTTTCGAAGAGGTCCCGGTACTGTGCTTCCCGCTGCCGGAGAGCATCCTCCATTTTCCGACGCTCCGTGATATCTCTCGTAACGCTGAGGATGTGCGGCGTGCCGTCGAGGTCGATGATCGTAGCGGACATCATCCCGTCGATGAGTTCGCCAGTCTTTGTGCGAAACCGGGCTACAAGGTTTTCGACGACCCCTTCCTCCCGAAGTTTCCTCGTGAGTCTGGCCCGGTCCTCGGGATCGTTCCAGATGTTGAGCTCAAACGAGCTTTTGCCGATGAGCTCCTCTTCGCGGTAGCCCATGATCCGGGCGAAGACCTCATTGACGGAAATGTACACCCCGTCCTCCATCCTGTTGATGTTGATGGCGTCCGGGCTCGTCATGAAGGTCTTCTTGAACTTCTCCTCGCTGTGGCGCAACGCCTCCTCGGAGCGTTTGCGTTCGGTGAAGTCCGTCACGTGGGTGATAAAATACCGGGGAGTTCCTCCGGCGTCGTTGATCGTCGCCGAGCTCACCTCAGCCCAGAGTACGTGTCCGTCCTTGTGGAGGTAGCGCTTCGTGAACTTAATGCCCACACCTTTTCCGTCCAGCACTTCCTTCCACATTTTCCGGCTCAACTCTTTGTCGTGGGGATGCGTGACGTCCATGAATCCTTCCGATGTCAGTTCTTCGGCCGTACGTCCGAAGGTATCGCAGAGAGCTTTGTTGACCATTAGGTACCGGCCGTCGAGGCCGACGAGGGCCGCGCCGGTGGTCGAATTCTCGAACATCGATCGGAAACGATTTTCGCTCTCCCGGAGCGCCTCTTCGGCTTCCTGCCTCAGATGTCCGGTCTTCATCATCTCGAGGGCAAACGAAATGTCGTTTGTGACCTCGTCAAGGAGCTCAATTTGGGCGTCGTCGAAGAAGGAGTGTGCGGAAGCATAGATGCTGAACGAACCGATCGTCGAGCCGAAGACGGTCAGGGGAAGCGTGATCGATGAGCGACATCCTTTCGCCAGCATGGCGTCCTTCCAAGGACTTTCCCGCGGATCGGAGGCGAGATCATTGTGGACGGAGATCTTCACCGAGCCTATTGTCGTGCGGGTCGGTCCCTCCCGGTCCTGCAGGTCGAGTGCGGAAAGCTCCCGCATCGACGAAACCGCATCGGCATCGATCCCCGCCGAGCTGGCAATCCGAATCTCGTTCGCACCACCCTCCACCAGTCCGATCCAGGCAATCCGGAATCTGCCGTGCTCAACGGCGATGCGGCAGACGCTCTCGAGCAGGCCCCCTTGTTCACGTTCACGGACAACCGCCTGATTAATCTGACTTATCACAGCGTAGATGCGGTTCGCGTTGATGAGGCTCTCTTTCGCTCGTTTTTGCTCGGTGATATCCTCGATAATGATATGGATGAGTGTCAGCTTTCCTGCATCATCCAGAATGGGAACGAACCTGATCTGCATGTGGATCGGTTTTCCCCACTTCGACGTATACGGGAACTCGCCGTACCCTGTTTGGGCTGACTCGACGCAGCGTCGAAAGGCTCCGGAAATACCCGCGGCGACGAGAGGCTGAAAGGTCGCGACATTGATCGCCTTCGTCGCCTCGGCGGAGGGGGAGCCGAGAATGCGGAGCGCGGCAGGGTTCACCTCGAGGAGCTCTCCTGCCGGGCTGGCAAGAAGAATCCCGACGGGGGCATAGGTATGGAGCAGCCGGTAGCGTTCCTCACTCTGCGCAAGGGCTTCCGCCGCCTTTCTGCTCTCCGTGACCTCCTTTACCAATCCGGTAGCCCCAACGATGACCCCGTGCTCGACGATGGGATGCCAGCTCGTTTCGTAGTACATGTCTGGATCGGGCCGGTGCTGGATGACGGAATACGGAATCCCTGCCATCGTCTGATCGAGCATCTTCTTCAACAGATCATGCTCGGCCCGATCCGAAAAACAATCGAGGATGTTCACACCGACGGCAATCTCTGCACCCCGTAGCCTGCGCATCTCCTCCCGGTGCTTCGCGTTGAATGCCGTGTACCGGTAGCTCCGGTCGACCGAGAACATCATGACATTGCCGGCGCTGTTGATAAGCGCCGCGAGAAGACCCCGCTGGGACTCGAGCACGTCCTCCGCCTCCTTGCGTTTGGTCCCGTCGACAAGCGTTACGAGGTCGGCAGTTCTTTGTTGATAGCGCACCGTGCTTGAATAGAGATCGACCCATCGTGCAGACCCATCCTTCCGGATAATCCTGAACCCGTACGAAGGAACGATGTCGGGATCGCCCGATTCCTTTTTCCGTATCTGTCCCACGACGAAGTCGCGGTCGTCCGGGTGAATCGCCTTTGCGAATTCGTACGGCTTCCACCGTTCTATTTCTCTGCCGCAGTATCCGGAGAGTGATTCGAACGCCTTGTTGTGGAATGCAAGGAGTCCGTCCTGGATAATGATGATGGACACGAGCGAGTGTTCCGCGATCGTCCGAAATCGTTCAATGCTCTCGCTGAGGGCCGTTTCCGCATGTTTGCGCTCGCTGATGTCGCGAATGACCATGCTGGTCTGCTCAACCCCCTTGCTGTCCCTGAAGAGAACGCTCGAAACCTCCGCCGGGAATTTCTCTCCTCCTTTCCGAAGGAGCGTCAATTCGCCGTTGAACCGGCCGGTCCGGGCTCTCTCCTTCAATGCCGAAGCGAGCCGCGGATCGTCTCTGTCCACAATACCCGAGCGTCCAACGGCGCGTATTTCCTTCTCCGATCGTCTGATCATCCTGCATGCTGCGGGGTTTGCGGAATAGATTTCCCCGGTGGGTGAAGTGAGAAGCATCCCATCCATGCTTGAGCCGAAGAGAAGACGGAAACGCTCCTCGCTCTGAGATAGAGCCGCCTCCGCCTCCCTTAAGGCCCGCTTTTGGCGCGCATCGCTGACCGCGCGCTTGACGGCAGACGGCAACCGATCCAGGCGGTCTTCCGGGATGTAGTCGACGGCTCCCCGCTTGATGAGACTGATCGCAGATCTCTCATCGAGCAGGCCGAAGACGCCGATGAAGGGGAGATCCGGGGAGATCGCGAGCGAGGAACGAAGCGCCTCGCGAACGTCAAACCGCGGGACTGAGGTCCCGCCAAGAATGACATCGTGGCAGCGCTTGCGCAGCTCGGATAAGAACTGCCGCTTCGTCCGCGTTGAGGTGAGTTTGAGGTCAGATCCCGGTTTCGCAAAGAGCTTGCGCACCGCTTTGATATTCCGCTCCGAGACCTCGACCAGGAGCACACGTACCGATGATTGTTCTTTTTTTCTCGCAGTCATGGCACAGCATCCTTTCGAGGGAGGCGCATATCCCGTTGCTCGTTGCTCCTCGCTCAGCATCCTCGGTGTTGCGGGGACGTGCCTCGTGCTTTGCCTTCAAATCGTTCTTCATCATTGTGCCGCCAAAAACAAAAATAGCCTTCATCAGCCGGGCCGATGAAGGCTAGCAATCGTCAGGAAGACTTCCCCCTGCAGTGATAGAGATCGCCGACATGGACAGTCGGGATAGTGAACCTTGCGGGAATATCGAGACTATTTGAGAGAGAGTCAACCAGTGATCGCCGGCCCGAGGAAGAGATCACCTCCTCCGGCGATGCGAAGAGCTAGTGCGGCAGGTATTTCTTTTCACCTGCCTCGACGGCGATCTTCAGCCGGTTCCCGGGAGTCGGGAGCGGACATGTCGCAAAATCGGTGAATGCGCAGGGTGGGTTGTAGGCCTCGTTGAAATCCAGGATGATTCTTCCGTCTTTCGGCGGGTGCGCATAGAGGAAGCGTCCGGCGTCGTAGGTCTCCTTGCCGTTCGTCTCATCTCCGAAAACAAAGAAGTAGTCGGTCTCCCCCTCCTCAAGCGTCGGCTCGAGCTTCATCTCCGCCCCGTCAACAGTGAAGACCGCAGCCCCCGGAACGAGGTCATCTTCGACCATTCCGGGAATGACTGTCGCGATCCCGACTTTTTTCGGCGGATCATACGCTTCCCATCTGGCCTCTATTCTCCAACGGCGATCGACCGGGTACCGCTCGATGCCGGCGAAATTCCTTCGCGTTGGCGATTCGGAATCCCACATCCTCACGGCAAACCTGTCATTCCGCCGGATGATCGTGAAGACCCTCGATCCGATGACGATCTCATCCGTATCCGTCCTCACAATGCCGGATAGGAAACTCTTCCCCTCAAGTGAGGCGACAAGACCTTTGTCGATCACGACAAAGACCCTCCCCTTTTTTAACGTGACGGCTCCGATCGACGGGAACTCATTCTTTCCCTCCTTCAGCCAGTCGAGAGCGACAAGGCTCAGCCACCCCTGAGGCCGCTCCAGCCGCTGGATTCGCTTCGCATGCCATTCTTCGATTTCGCTTTTGTATGCCTCTGTTTCACGAATCCTGTTTCGGGCAATAATTGACACGACCGCCAGCACGGCGGCCGCGGCAACAATCAACATCGCAATGGGCAATCGATTGCTATTCATTCGCACGGGGTTAACATCCATGTGTGAAGTTTGTAAAAGAGGATCTTCGGGAGGTGCAACGTAGAAGCTCCATCTTCGCCTTTTAGATTGAACGTTCTTAGTGTCGAGCAGACAACGGCAGATCGGGCACCGACCTTAGGAACCATCCCCAATCCCGGAATCGGCGCATCAAGCGAAACACAGAGAATCCGTCGCAAGGACACTCATCCCGGCGCGGAGAGGCCAGGTTCCTCTACTTCAACAAGACCATTTTTTTGGTCTCCACGAAGCTGCCCGACCGAATGCAGTAGAAGTAGACTCCGCTCGGCATTGCGCTGGCATCCACTATTACGGTGTGATTACCTTCCTGCAATTCCCGGTCGACTAGCGTCCGCACTTGTCTTCCTAAGATGTCATAGATTGCAACCGTTGTCCTCCCGGCCTTCGGAAGCGCAAAGTTTATCGTGGTCGTCGGGTTGAAGGGGTTGGGATAGTTCTGACTCAAGGCGTACACGGTCGGCGCGACACTTTCCCCCTTCACAAGCATCCCGGCTTGCGGGAACGGCGCAACATCGCTCCAGGGACCTGCGCCGATGACATTGCTCGCCTGAACGCGCCAGTAATATGTCGTCCCTGCGACAAACCCGAAGACATGTTCAAGTGTATCGACGGTCGTCAGCGTCGAATTGATATGAACGAATGTCGAGTCGTTCGAGATTTCGACGACGTACTGTGCTGCATACGCTGTGCTGTTCCAGGTGAACTGGAATCCCAGGTAGCCAAAGAGCGACGAGTCCGGAGAAACAACGGGTATCAGGACCGGCTTTCCGGGCAAAGGTCCCGCCGTCGAGACCTGCCACACATCGCTCCATGGGCCGGGGCCTGACGCACTGTGAATCTGGATACGCCAATAATAGAGTCTGCTTTTTGAAAGGCCGGAGATGGTTGCGGTCGTGTCGGCCGTCGAATCGTTCCGGGTGTTCGTGTGGAAGGTGATGTCGGTTGAGAGTTGGAGAAGATATCTCTGAGCGCCTGTCGCTGCGTGCCATTGGAATGTGATCGTCGTATCCGCCCCTTTCTGAAGGTTGGGCGGGGAAACCAATGAGGTCGTTTGAAAATATGAGCTCCCGCTCGTGAGCACGGGAGCGCTCCATGTAATCCACGGAGAGAGGTCGGTACTGTATGGGCTGTCCGCAATGTTCGTCGAGGCGCTATCCTTGCCGAGAAGGAACTTGTCAACAAAGGCTCCGATTTCAGGAATCTGGCTGTCGGGAACTGCGCAATGAGAATGTCCGCCGATGATTGAGAAACCAAATCGATCGGGAATTCCAAGACCGGCGTAGATCTGCTCGCACGCCTTGCTGCAGACGTCGCACGATGGATTCGAGAGCCAGACGTAATCGGGATTGGCGGTGACGTAGAGCGCGCGGGGTGCGCACATCGCCATCAACTCATGGTGGTCCTCGGGGAGAAGTGATACGTTGCTCCCCGCAAATTGCTTCATGCCGTCCGCGAACCAGTTGTAGTCCGTGTTGTCGATATCCTCAACGGTCCCGTACGGAAGGGTGTGTGAATACCGCCACGAGGTGGCGCCGCCTCCCCCCGATTCCTGCGCGATCGTGAGCGCAATACGCTCGTCGAACGCCCCGGCGTAGAGGGCCATCTTGCCGGCATACGAACAGCCCGTCACCGCGATGTGTTTGAGATCGATCGGAAGAGTGCTCTGGACCAGTTCCAGTCCGTCGATGATGCGGCTGACTCCCCAGGCCCACGCGCTGTATTGCCCGGTGTTCGTGGGATTGAGTGCAGGGTAAAGCTTGTAGTACGGGTCGGTCGTCTTTGGGTTGTCGTCCGTTGTCACCTGATTCTCGACGAAGGAAATTTCCGCGACATTGCGGCTCGTGAAAACGCTCGACGGAATGCTTCCGCTCGGAAAGTCGATCCCGATGACGGCGGGAAAAGGTCCGCTCCCGGCCGGAAGAACTACCTGGGATGTCAGGACAAGCGTGTCGCCGTTGGCGATGACCTTCACTGTGAGCGTGCCCCCCGAATAGCTCGCGGTGATCGTATCCGGAGGCGGCGGTTTGACTCCGATTTCATAGTTCTGGATCTGGGCGCCGATCTCATTGCGCCGGTATTCCCAGTCGGAGTAGTGCGCGATCCGGCCTCTGCCGTCGGCCCACTCAAACGGGTCGGGCAAAGCCTGGATAACTGGAAGGGCATTCACCGAAGGGAGAAACGGCGCCGGATATGACGCACCGGTGTTCTCAACATCATAGACGAGGGGCAGCGACTGGGCAAACAAATGGGGACTCGAAAAGAGCGGAGAAATCACCAGAAGGGTCACCACAATCACCAACCTCTTCATTTCCATCTCCTCGAACGTGATTCAGGTTTTTGTGTGAACCGCAGTTTCCACAATTTGTCAAATCGGGAGCCAAGACGCAATGATCGTGAAGGCCGATCGCTTGGTTCGTGCTCAATCAAGGAAGAGTCATTACTAGACGATTTCAACACCGGACCGGGGCCCGGCGAGCCTCAACGAGCTCGGACATCACCTTAATGCCAGTTTGATGATCAGATCCGCCTCGCGCTTTTCCTCTGAAATACCTTCCAGCAATATTCCGCTTTCAGTCTGGACCCAATGCACTTCCGAAGCATCGCGCAGATAGGATGCCGCGGTGATCTTCCGGGTGATGGGCGGCAGGTGTATTGTCCCATCGGCGGGGACTCGTAGGAGGTGAACGTAGACGGCATTTTCGCTCACCGTCGTCCCGCCCCAACTCGCGTCATAGATTCCACCCCGCGTGTCATAGATGCTTTCGCCGTACTTCGCGAGGAAGTTCCCGATTCCCTTCAGACGCTCCACCTGCTTCGGTTCGATTGAGCCGTCCGGTCTGGGACCGACATTCATGAGGAGATTTCCCCCCTGGCTCACCACCATCACGAGGAGCTGGATACAACTGTCGAGACTCATCATGTGATCCGTCGTTGATTGGACCCAACCCCACGCAGGTCCACCGAGATTTGTGCAGAGCTCCCACGGCCGCGCGGCCTCGGGTCTTCCCCTGAAACCCACCTCCTGCGTTTCAAAATCTCCCATCCAACCACTTCGCTGGCTGATGACAATCTTCGGCTGGAGCTCTCGCACCATGTGATTCAGCCTGAGAGGTTCCCAACTGAACTTGCCGGCGTACGGTTTGTCGAAGCCGCGGGTTTGCCATCCCTTCCCACCGCTCCACGTCAGACCGCCGAATCCGAGCCAGTTGTCCTCCCCGCCGTCATACCAAAGTATATCCACGGCTCCATAGTTTGTCAGGAGTTCGCGCACCTGCGTATAGGTCTGCCGTTTCATCTGCTCGGCGTTTGCGCGGTACAGGTCGGGAAAGAAAAAGCCCGGGTATCGCCAATCGAGCGGAGAATAGTAGATACCTACTCTCATCCCGGCTCTGTGTGCCGCTCCGATGTACTCGGCAATGAGGTCTTCTTTTGCAGCGCTGTGGGGAGCATCGTAGTTTCCGAAGCCGGTTTTGAACAAGGAAAACCCGTCATGGTGCCGCGCAGTGACGACCATATACCTGCACCCCGCCGACTGAGCGATCTCAACCCATTCTCTGGCGTTGAAGTTTCTGCAGTCAAACTTATCCATCAGCTTCGCGTACTCCGCCGTGTCGATCTGGTCCTCAAACATCACCCACTCGCCCTTCCCCAGGATTGAATAGAGTCCGAAGTGGATGAACAGTCCGAATTTCGCGTTGCGCCACCACTCCATGTCCTTTGAAGAGAGAAGCAATGTCGAATCAACAACGTATTGACCGCGCGAAGATCCGACCAGCGCGATCAGGCATAGTAATAGAATAATTGTTCTTCGCATGATGATCTCCGGATTGAGCGCTTCTTCTGTTTCCCGGTCCTGGCCCAACAAGAACTCCGGCTTCTCCCCTCCCGCCTCGAGGCCTGCGAAGCGAAAGTGTCGTATCCACCGGCGGCAACACCCTGTCGTTGCCCAATGGACCCGGACGAACCGGTAACCATTCTCTGAACGTCACCTGAAACCAATATAGTATATTCGCTCTTCATTTAGTGAGGACAACGTTGAATGAAATGACAATTTTGACTACTTTGGAGCCGCCAGCAAAAGTTGCCGTGCGATACCATGGGAGACCTCACCGTACAAGCAATCCATCAACCCTTCGGAGAACCCTGCCATGAATCTTCAAGCCAAGACCGCCGTCGTTACCGGCGGAGCAATGGGGATCGGACTGGCGACTGCTCGCCGTCTTGTGGCGGAAGGATGCGTTGTAACACTTTGGGATCTGAACGAGAAAGCGCTCGATGAAGCTCAGAAAGAACTCGCTTCCCGCGGAACCGTCTATGCCCACCGGTGCGACGTCACCGACCGGAACCTCGTTTATCAGCTCGCGAAAAAGGCCGAGCAGGAAATGGGTCGGGTCGACATCCTCATCAATAACGCGGGGTACGTTTCGGGCGGAGAGATCCTCGACCGCCCGGACGACGAGTGGGAGCGGACGATCGACGTAAACCTCACCGCGTTGGTCTACACGATCCGGGCCTTTCTTCCGGGGATGTACGAACGGAACGAGGGACATGTCGTCAATATCTCTTCCGCTGCCGGGACCATCGGGGTCCCCGGACTCGCCGTCTATGCCGCAACGAAGTGGGGTGTCTGGGGATTGACCGAATCGCTCCGCCTGGAGGCCTTCAATCACAAGAAGAACGGAGTGAAGTTTTCGACGATCCATCCGAGCTACATCGCCAAGGGGATGTTTGAAGGGGCAAGTCTCGGCTTCCCGGGACGCCTCATCGTTCCGTTGGTGAAAGACCACGACGTTATCGCCCGCGCGATCGTGGAATCCGCGTTAAAGAAGGAGCGCTATTCGCCGAAGAGGCCGAGAACCGTCAACATGAACCTGCGTTTCCGGGCCCTCATGCCGGATAGCTGGTTCCAACGATTCCTCATGCTCATGGGTGTCGGCGGAAGCATGAAGTCGTGGTATGGTCGGGCCGGAAAAGAATCCGCGGTGAAGCCATGACGACGACCATCTCCGACGCAAAGCGAGGGAGCGTTCCCTCCATCAATCCTGCAACGGGCGAGACAATCGGCATGACGGAGCTGAACACCGTCGCCGATCTTAACAATGCCGTCTCCCTTGCTCACAAAGCCCAGCCGGCGTGGGAAGCGGCCGGATACAAGGAGCGTCGCCGTCGCCTGCTGAAGGTGCGCGACTACATCGTCGCGAACGCGGAATCTCTGGCCACGATCGTCTCCCGCGATAGCGGAAAGACGAAGATCGACGCCTTGAGCACCGAAGTGATGGCGACAGCGATGGCCATCAGCTACTATGCTACCCACGCGGAGAAAATTCTGAAGCGGAAACGGCTGGGGGGCGGGAGTCTGCTGACGATCAACAAGCGGTCGTATGTCGACCGGGTGCCGGTCGGGGTCGTGGGAATCATCAGCCCGTGGAACTATCCTTTTGCCATTCCTTTCCATGAAGTAGCGATGGCCCTGATCGCCGGCAATGCGGTCGTCCTGAAGGTCGCTTCGCAGACGCTCATGGCCGGCAAAGCAATTCAGGATGCCGTGGCCGCGGGCGGCTTTCCGCCGGGAGTGTTTTCGTTGATCAATCTCCCCGGGACGGTCGCCGGAAAAGCATTTCTCGAATCGGAGATCAATAAACTCTTCTTCACAGGCTCTGTTCCCGTCGGCAAACTCCTCATGGCCAAAGCCGCCGAACGATTGATCCCGGTATCGCTCGAGCTTGGGGGGAACGATGCGATGATCGTCTGTCGGGATGCCAACCTGCACCGCGCGGTGAACGGCGCCCTTTGGGCGGGAATCTCGAACGCCGGACAATCGTGCGCGGCGGTGGAGAGAGTCTACGTCGAAGAGCCAGTGTACGATGAGTTCGTCGCTCTGCTGAAGGAGAAGATGCGGCGGCTGAACCAAGGCCCGGACGGAAACTGCGATGTCGACGTCGGCGCGATGACGACCGGGGAACAGATGAAGAAAGTCCTGGATCAGCTCCGCGACGCAAAATCAAAAGGAGGAAAAATCTTCGAGAACCCCCCTCCAAAAGGCTCGAATCCTTCGGCGCTCTTTATTCCTCCCACAATCGTCGAGGATGCCGCCGACGACATGATGATGATGAGAGAGGAAATCTTCGGGCCGGTCCTCGGTGTCGCCCGGGTGAAGGATGTCAATGAGGCGGTACGGAAGGCGAACGCTTCATCCCTTGGACTCACCGCCTCCGTCTGGTCCCGGAACAGGAAGAAAGCCCATGCCATCGCCGCTCGGCTCGAGGTCGGTTCGGTGATGATCAACGATCACCTGATGAGCCACGGGCTCGCAGAGACACCGTGGGGCGGATTCAAGGAATCGGGGATCGGCAGGACGCACGGCTATCTCGGCCTGGAGGAGATGACGCAACCCCGCGTCGTCGTCGACGATATCCTGCCGGGGATCCAGAAGAACATGTGGTGGTATCCGCACAACAGGAAGATCTTCGATGGCCTCCTCGGCGGACTTCATCTGCTCTATGGGAAGGGGTTGATGAAACGCATCGACGGCGTATTGAAACTTGTGCCGGTGTTCCTGCGAAGTTTCAGGAAGTAGCGTCAGGGTTTCCGCGAAGATGCGCTTGCACGTGGAAAATCCCTGTTGTCCTTGACAGCGGGGATTTTTTTTGAGCGGCCGATCCTGCAGGTAGGTGTCTTCCCTCTTGCGGCTTCGGGATGAACTCAGAAAAGGATAAAGGGGAGATGAACCAATGCCATGATTGAGTACCTGATGGCGGTCTCTTTCCGGTTTTTCCCTGACAATGTCGCGAAGTAGACGGCCTTGGCAATCGTGTTGCTCATCATGGCGAGGATAATGGAGGAGATAACGAGATGACTCGCCCCTTCGGGAGCGTGGGCAAGAGTCATGATGAACGGAGTGACGTCGGTGACTCCGACGATTGCGGAGAGGGCCAGAATTCCGCCGTCGCCGAGATGGCTGCGGACGACGATCGTCGCGATAGTCAGGAAAACGAAGAGGCCGGCAAAAACAACTGCAGGCCTGATCTCGAACGGATTCTGCAAATCGGGTATGGAGGCTTCCTTCGAGGGCGCTTCCTTCGAGAACATCCGTATCGAGAGAATTCCTCCGACCACGGCGATCACCGCAAAGGCTCCTGCAAGAGACCAACACAAGCCCGGGCTGATGAACCAGACCAGCACAAGCATGCGCAGATACGATACGCTGCCGGCGAGAAGCGTTGCCTGAAGGGCACTTTCAGACCTCTCCGGACTTGATCGGGCCATGCGCCCCATCGAAACCGTCACTGCCGTGCTCGAGACGATGCCACCGAGGATGCCGGAGAGCCACAATCCGACCTTCTCTCCGAATTGCCTCTCGAGAAGATATCCGGCAAACCCCAGCGAGGAGACGATGATAACGACCTGCCAGATTTTCGTCGGGTTGATATGAAACTGGGTGAACTCGGCGTTCGGCAACACCGGCAGGATGATGACGGTGACGAGAAGAAATTTCACCGCGGCAAGGAATTCCACTCTGCTCAGCCGCTCGACATACGATTCAAGCATCGCCTTTTCGGAGAGGAGAATCGTATTGACGACGCCGAGGGCCAGCGGGATCCATACGGGAACCAGGAGGGCGAGGGCGCCGACGATGAACGTGAGGAGCGCCGACACCTCGCTTGTCGTCCCAAATCGCTCCGCCCGGATTTTTCCGACATAGGCAACGCTCGTGAGGGCGGCAACGGCAATCAGCCCGAACGGAAGCATAAACGTATCACCGATGTTGCTCAGCCAGGCGCATCCAAAGCCGAACATGCTGATGATCGGGTGAGTCCGGACTCCGCCGAAGACCAGCTTCTGCTCCACCTTGGTGCTTTCTCGTTCCAGTCCGACGAGAAATCCAAGGACGAGCGCAAGCCCGAACCGCAGCTGCACCGTCCAGACAATGCCGTTGATATCCATCTTCGCTCCGAAAAAAGAAAAAGCGAGCCCATCGTCGTCGATCGGCCCGCCCTGGCTGTGGCTCAGGCACCGCTATCGAAAAGATACAATGCCCGGAGGAGAGATGCAACGGGCCAGGCGAACAATGAAAGACCTGGAACTCTTCCCACCACACAGATAGATTGTCAGAGGGGATCTTTGTTCTTTACTCTGTGTATTTGATCTTTCCAATTTGATTTTTGATTTTTGATTTTTATCGTTTCACACATCATGGCTCTTATGGAGCCACTTGAATCTGGCGAAACATCTCTGTAAGTTTTAGTATGAAGGAATCAATCACTCTCCTCCGCCGCTGCGGAATCCAGCCGACGCCTCAACGGGTGGCGATTGTGGACTCGGTGGCGGGGAGCACGGCCCACCCAACCGCGGACGAGGTCTATGCGAGCGCGCGGCGGCGCTGCTCGACGATCTCCCGGGCCACGGTCTACAACACGCTCAGCCTCCTCGTCGACAGGAATATCCTCCGGACCCAGATTCTGAAGGAAGGGACCGTGGTGTACGACCCAAATGTCGCGCGGCATCATCATTTCATCGACGACGAGTCTGGCACCATCATCGATATTCCCTGGGACAAACTTGTCGTCAAAGGAAAAGAGAATCTCCACGGCCTGGAGATCCGCGACTTTCAGGTCGTCTTGCGGGGACGGAAAAAGAAGTGATTTTTTTTGCCAGGTGTTTAGACACTGTCTATTATTAGAATTCATAAAAAACGTAATCCTTTGAGGCCTCGCACAGATTCCCGGCGGGGTCGGACTGCGATCGCGGTCCGGTCCCGACTCGAAGTTTGACGCAACCACTTCACCATGAAAGGAGTCAGCACCATGAATGAGGAAGCAATTCAGAAGCACTCAGCCGGCGGCACGACAAACCAGGACTGGTGGCCGAATCAACTGAAGCTCGACATCCTCCACCAGCGTTCTTCCAAGTCCAACCCGATGGGCAAGGAATTCAACTACGCAAAGGAGTTCAAGACCCTCAACCTCGCGGCCGTCAAGAAAGACCTCCGCGCGCTGATGACGAGCTCGCAGGAATGGTGGCCGGCAGACTTCGGCCATTACGGACCTTTGTTCATTCGGATGGCGTGGCACAGCGCGGGGACCTACCGGATCGGCGACGGCCGGGGTGGCGCCGGAAACGGCAGCCAGCGTTTCGCGCCGCTCAACAGCTGGCCGGACAACGCCAACCTTGACAAGGCCCGCCGTCTCCTCTGGCCGATCAAGCGGAAATACGGCCGGAAAATTTCGTGGGCCGATCTCATGATTCTCGCCGGAAACGTTGCGCTGGAATCAATGGGATTCAAGACCTTCGGCTTCGCGGGCGGCCGCGAAGATATCTGGGAGCCGGAGAAAGACATTTATTGGGGCGCGGAGAAGAAATGGCTGGACGACAGACGATACACCGGCGAACGAAACCTTGAGAATCCCCTCGCTGCGGTACAGATGGGACTCATCTATGTCAACCCGGAAGGTCCCAATGGAAAGCCGGATCCCGTCGCGGCGGCTCGCGACATCCGGGAGACGTTTGCCCGCATGGCAATGAACGACGAGGAGACGGTGGCGCTTATCGCGGGAGGGCACTCGTTCGGCAAAGCCCACGGGGCCGGCGACGCAAAACTTGTCGGACCCGAGCCCGAAGGAGCCGGGATCGAGGAGCAGGGGTTGGGATGGAAGAACAAGTTCGGAACCGGCAAAGGGGACGATACGATCACAAGCGGGTTGGAAGTGACCTGGACCACCACTCCCACTAAGTGGAGCAACAACTTTTTCCAGGTCCTTTTCGGCTACGAATGGGAATTGACCAAAAGCCCTGCAGGCGCGCAGCAGTGGAAACCAAAAGGCAATGCGGGCTCTGCGACGGTCCCGGATGCACACGACCCGTCGAAGCGTCACGCGCCGGCCATGCTGACGACGGACCTCTCACTTCGGTTCGATCCCGCGTATGAAAAGATCTCACGGCGCTTCCTGGAGCATCCAGATCAGTTTGCCGATGCATTCGCCCGTGCGTGGTTTAAGCTGACGCACCGAGACATGGGCCCCCGGGCACGCTATCTCGGCCGGGAAGTTCCGAAAGAAGAGCTGATCTGGCAAGACCCCATTCCGAGAGTCAATCACAAGCTCATCGATGCGAAGGACGTCGCCTCCCTCAAGCGCAAGATCCTCGCCTCAGGTCTTTCCGTGCCGGAGCTGGTCTCCACCGCATGGGCGTCGGCATCGACCTTCCGCGGATCCGACAAGCGCGGCGGCGCCAACGGCGCACGCATTCGCCTGGCGCCGCAGAAGGATTGGGCCGTCAACCAGCCCGAACAGCTGGCAAAGGTGCTCAAGACACTGGAGGGAATCCAGAGCGCGTTCAACAAAGCGAAATCCCGGGGCAAGAAGGTTTCTCTCGCAGACCTGATCGTTTTGGGAGGATGCGCGGCCATTGAGAAAGCCGCGAAGAATGCGGGACACAAGGTGACGGTTCCGTTCACGCCGGGACGGATGGATGCCTCGCAGGAGCAAACGGATGCGGCCTCCTTCGCGGTCCTCGAGCCGGTCGCCGACGGCTTCCGAAACTACCTCAAGACCCGGTATTCCGTCTCTGCCGAGGAGTTGCTGATCGACAAAGCGCAGTTGCTGACCCTCACCGCTCCCGAGATGACCGTTCTCCTCGGCGGCATGAGAGTCCTCAATGTCAACGTCGGCAAATCCCGGCACGGTGTCTTCACCAAGCGACCGGAGGCGCTGACGAACGATTTCTTCGTGAACCTCATCGACATGGGAACGACATGGAAGCCAACGACGCAGGAGCAGGAGATCTTCGAAGGACGTGACCGCTCGACGGGGGCTCTTAAGTGGACCGCCACGCGGGTCGACCTGATCTTCGGAGCAAACTCCCAGCTACGTGCGCTGGTGGAGGTCTACGCCTGTGCTGATTCGCAAGAGAAGTTCGTTCATGATTTTGTTGCTGTCTGGGACAAAGTCATGAACCTTGACCGCTTCGACCTCTCCTGAGGTCTGCGGTGGATTGCTCTTTCCGCAATCTCTGATCGGAGCGAACGCATGAAACAACAAACGCCCGGGCGATGAGCCTGGGCGTTGCTCTAAGCGGTGATCCCCGGCCACGTGACCGGGGACTACATTGATGTAGCGGGGGAGGGATTCGAACCCACGACCTACGGATTATGATTCCGACGCTCTAACCAGCTGAGCTACCCCGCCGCTTGAGACCTTGATAATGCTTGAAGCGAGGTCCCGACGCTTCTGGTCGGGATTGAGCTACCCCGCCTTCAGAATGCGAGTTAATTTCATCTCATTATACAAAAATTTCGCCACTGCCGCAATTGCGGTTCTTCGAATTTGAAGGGACGGAACAAAACGCTTGTCCTTCAGTTGCATCATCTTCGCGCAGGTCTCCCGCAGAGTCTGCAGCATTTCATTCGGAGCGACTTATTCATTCCTGTTATGGTCAGGGCGGCGGCGCCTCCTTTTTCGTCCTCACCACTGTTCCTTCAACAGTAAAATTGCCGACCGCCGGCAAGAGAAGAACCCCCGCGGTGGATACGGCCATTGTCTCGATCGGCACGGCCTTGTGTGGATCCTTCCCGAACAGTATTGCGGTCCCTGAGACGAGCCCAACCCAGGAGA
>DATJQP010000020.1:0-73792 GCA_035505655.1 Bacteroidota bacterium | reverse complement strand
CCTTTTGGGGGACCGATCAGCCAGGCACGCTGAGGATGGGCATCCCGGCGACGCTCCTCGTCGCGCTGTTCCTGTTCAGTTCCCTCACGGTCGAGATTTCCGGCAGCGCGCTCACCTGCTCGTTCGGCCCCGGGCTGATCCGCAGAACTTTCTTGCTTTCAGAGATACGGGGTGCAAAGGTGGTAAGAAATCACTGGTATTCGGGGTGGGGAATCAGATGGAGGCCCGGGCAGTACGTCATGTGGAACGTCTCCGGGCTGGGAGCGGTGGAGTTAACCCTGAGCGACGGGAGCGCGTTTCGCGTGGGCAGTGACGAACCGCAAGCTCTCCTCGATGCGATCCGAAACTATCGGTCAATTGCAGGATAGAACAACGATGAAAAAGGATAGGCGAGCAGCTTCAGGAGGGGAAGGAAACCGCGGCGACACCTCGATGAACGCCAAGTATTTCCTCTGGGGATGGATCGCGCTTCTTGTCGTCGCCGCGGCGTGTGTTGCCTTTCGCCTTTGAGGCGGGGGTCCTTCACGCCTAGAACAGACCCGTGATTTTTCCGTTCTCATCCACGTCAACGTTCTCGGCGGCAGGGATTGCCGGCAATCCGGGCATGCGCATGATGTCTCCGGTGATGGGGATGACGAAGCCCGCCCCCGCCGCGATCTCTATTTCTCTGACAACGATGTGAAAATCCCTCGGCCTCCCGCGAAGTTTCGGATTATCGGAAAGAGAATTCTGCGTCTTCGCCATGCAGACCGGGAGCTTGTCGAGCCCGAGCTTCAGGATCTTTTCAAGATCGTCCTTTGCCTTCGGCGCGTACTCAACTGCCTTAGCACCGTAGATGTTCTTTGCTATGGCGTCGATCTTCTTCGGAATATCCCAGGTCCAGTCGTACGTCGGTACATATCTCCCCTTGCATGTGCCGGCAATATCGCAGACGATTTCGGCGAGCTCCGTCGCCCCCTCTCCGCCTTTGCCCCAGACGTCCGCAACCGAGACCGGTGCTCCGAGTTCCTTGCATCTTTTCTTGACGATGTCGATCTCTTCGTCGGTGTCCGCGGTGAACCTGTTGATCGCGACGGCAGCGGGGACGCCAAAAGCGAGAATGTTCTCAAGGTGCTTTTCGAGGTTCCCCATGCCTCGTTTGAGAGCCTCCTTGTTCGGCTCATTGACCTGTTTCACGTCGACCCCGCCGTGGTATTTCAACGCCTTGAGCGTTGCGACGAGGACGACCGCCTTCGGCGAGAGGCCGGAGTAACCGCACTTGATGTCGAAGAATTTCTCCGCGCCGAGGTCGAAGGCAAAACCGGCTTCCGTCACGACATAGTCCGAAAGAGAAAGCCCCATCTTCGTCGCGATGACGCTGTTCGTCCCCTGGGCGATGTTTGCAAAGGGACCTCCGTGAATGATCGCCGGATTCCCTTCGATCGTCTGAACGAGGTTTGGAAGGATGGCGTCTTTGAGGAGAGCCGTCATTGCCCCGTGCGCCTTGAGGTCGCGGGCATAGATCGGATTCCGGTCGTACGTGAACCCGACAAAGATGTTGCCAAGCTTCTTTTTCAAATCGACGAGATTCTCGGCGAGGCAGAGAATGGCCATCACTTCGGAAGCCGCCGTGATATCGAACCCGGTCTCCCGTGGAACGCCGGAGAGGGTCCCTCCCAACCCGACGATGATTTTCCGCAGTGACCGGTCGTTCATGTCCATGACACGCCGCCAATGGACCGTGCGCGGGTCGATGCCGAGGTTCCTGGTCTTGTTCTGGATGTTGTTGTCGATGAGGGCGGCAAGAAGATTATGCGCTTTCTCGATCGCGGCGAAGTCCCCGGTAAAATGAAGGTTAATGTCTTCCATCGGAACGACCTGCGCATGACCGCTCCCCGTCGCGCCCCCCTTGACGCCGAAGACCGGTCCGAGGGAGGGTTCGCGAAGGACAACGGTTGTCTGCTTTCCGATCCTGTTCATCCCCTGGGTGAGGCCGATCGAAACCGTCGTCTTCCCCTCGCCCGCCGGGGTCGGAGAGATCGCCGAGACGAGAATGAGATTGTTCCGCTCCCATTTCTCCCTGCTGATGTATTTCAGCGGCAGCTTGGCTTTGTAGTTCCCGTAGAGAATGAGGTCGTCGGATGAGACGCCGACCTTTGCCGCGATGTCCTGGATCTTCTTCATGTTGGTGTTGAGTCCCCGGAGATCATTGATGGATGGAGCACCATGCGCGAATACGGCGAACTCAAGAATGTAAGAAAGTCCAGCGACCTTCCCAAGAAATATTCTCGGGACGACGGAATGCGCCGAAATCCAGTTTGAAAATCCCCCCCATGCATATCAGGAATAAAGTGAATATATTGTGCCATGCCCCCCGTTCATGACAGCCGTCCCGACCCTGATGCACTCCTCCACGCCCTGAAGAAAGAGGAAGAAAAGGCGGCCAAAGCGCGGTTGAAGATCTTCTTCGGGATGTGCGCAGGCGTCGGTAAGACGTACGACATGCTCACCGCCGCCCACGATGCGGTAACCAAAGGAATCGATGTCGTCATCGGCATCGTCGAAACCCACAAGCGTCCGGAGACCGAAGCGCTTCTCCCCGGGCTTCAGAGTATTCCCCGAAAAAGGATCGATTACAAGGGGACGGTCCTCGAGGAGATGGACCTCGATGCAATCCTCACCCGCAAGCCGAAGCTTGTTCTTGTCGACGAACTCGCCCACACGAACGCGCCGGGCAGCCGGCACACGAAGCGTTACCAGGATGTCGAAGAGCTTCTCGACAACGGCATCGACGTCTACACGACCCTCAACGTCCAGCACCTCGAGAGCCGCGCTGATGCGGTGGCCCAGATCACCGGCTCGATGATCCGTGAGACTGTCCCCGACTCGATCTTCGAGCGGGCGGACGACATCGAGGTGATCGACCTTCCTCCGGACGAACTCCTCAAGCGACTCGCCGATGGAAAGGTCTACGCACCCGAGCGCTCCCAGCAGGCGATCCAGAATTTTTTCCGGAAGGGGAACCTGACGGCGCTGCGCGAGATGTCGCTGAGACTTACCGCGGAGCGCGTTGACCACCAGCTCCGCGATTACATGCGGACCGAACGGATCTCCGGCCCATGGAAATCAGGCCAGCGCCTCATCGTGGGCATCAGCGCCAGCCCGCATACCGTATCCGTCATCCGCTGGGCGCGGAGACTCTCCTACACGATGAACGCTTCGTGGGCGGTCGTCTGTGTCGAGACCTCCCAGCCGCTCGACGAGAGCGCGAAGGAACAGCTCGCGAAGAACATCGAGCTGGCCCGCGAGCTCGGGGCCGAGGTCGTCACCACCGCCGACGAAAACGTCGCCGACGCGCTCATCCGCGTCGCCCGGGAACAGAATGCGACGCAGATCCTGGTCGGAAAATCGAAGCGGGGCGTCTTTTCGCGCTCTCAGAGACTGATCGAAGACCTTATCGAGCGAAGCCATAACGTGGACGTCTATGTCGTCGGCCAGGAGGAGACCGCGGAGGAAGTGAAAAGACAGCGCGTCATCCCGCGCCTTCAGTCCTCGATGTTCCAGTATACCCTCGCCATCGCCATCGTCGTCGTCGTGGCGCTCGCATGTTTCCCCTTCTCATCCATCATCGGTTACCGGACGGTATCGATGATCATCCTCCTCACCGTCTCGCTCCTACCGCTCCGGATGGGTCCCGGGCCGGTCCTTCTCGCATCGGCCGTCAGCGCGCTCGTGTGGGACTTCTTCTTCATCCCTCCGATCTTTACCTTCTCGGTCGGCCATCTTGAAGATACGATGATGCTGGGAATCTACCTGATCGTCGCGATCGTCACGGGTGTCCTTTCGGCTCGGGTTCGAGCCCGCGAACAGGCCGTGCGACAAAGAGAGCGAAAGACGGCCGCCCTCTTCTCGCTCACGAACGACCTTTCTGCTTCGCACTCGCAGGAGGAGGTCATCAAAGCCGCGGTGACGAACCTCCAACGGTACTTCGACGCCGACGTGGCGATCGTGCTCGGGGAGGCCGACGGGGAGATCTCCGCAAGAACTCACCCGGCCAGCACCATGGAGCTCGACGCGAAAGAATTCGGCGTCGCGTCGTGGACGTATTGGAATGAGAAAAAAGCGGGGCGATACACCGACACCCTCCCCTCTGCCCAGGCAACGTACTTTCCGATCTCGGGACCGAGGTATCCACTCGGCGTCATCGGAGTCCGGCCGAAGCACGAAGCGAAGCTCACGACCGATCAGGAGGGCTCGCTGGAGAATTTCATCGCGCAGATTGCCTCGGCGATGGAGCGGGAATTGCTCAACGACATCAACAAGAAATCGATTGTTGTCGCGGAATCGGAGCGCCTCTATAAGACTCTGTTCAACTCGATTTCGCACGAGCTCCGCACCCCGATCGCGACAATCCTCGGGGCTTCGGAGAACCTGCTGCATTTCTACTCCGACAACACAGGGCACTCCGCGAGCGAATATTCCCACGAGATTCATATCGCCGCCGAGCGCCTCAACAGGCTTGTCGCGAACCTTCTCGATATGTCCCGCATCGAGTCCGGGATGATCCGTCCGAAGATGGACTGGTGCGACGTGAGGGACCTCATTAACGCGTCCCTTAAAGGGCTGGAGAGGGAGCTTACCGGCCATCTCATCGATGTCGATGTCGACGCTGAGATGCCCCTCGTGAAGCTGGATTTCGGCCTTATCGAACAGGCAATCACGAACCTCATTCACAACGCGGTGGTCCACACGCAGGAGGGATCGGCGATTCAGGTCTCGGCGAGGGTGGCCGGCCAGGATTGTCTGATCATCGTCGCGGACAACGGGAAGGGAATCGCGAAGGAGGATCTTCGCAGAGTGTTCGAAAAATTTTATCGTGCCGAGGGATTGAAAGGAGGCGGAGCGGGGCTCGGGCTCACCATTGCGAAAGGGTTTGTGGAGGCGCACAACGGTTCACTCCAAGTGAGAAACCGTGAATCGGGAGGGGCAGAATTTACGATCCGGATGCCTCTCAGGACCAACAGCGAGGTTCAGGCGCCATGAGCAATAAACCGATTATCCTCGTCATCGACGACGAAATCCAGATCCGCCGGCTCCTTCAACTCACCCTCGAATCGGCGGGTTTCGTGGTCCGCCTTGCACCGACCGGGGGAGATGGGGTCAGGATGGCAGGTTCCGAGCGGCCGGAGCTCATCATTCTCGACCTCGGCCTACCCGACATGGACGGACTCGAGGCCCTCAAAAAGATTCGCGGATGGGCGAAGATTCCCGTCCTCATTCTCTCCGTCCGCAGCGCCGAATCGGACATTGTCGGATGCCTCGACGCGGGAGCGGACGATTACCTTGTCAAGCCTTTCAGGACGGGTGAACTCCTCGCAAGGGTGAGGACGGCCCTCCGGCACCAGACCACCCCGTCGGGGAAAGAGGTCTTCTCGGTCCACGATGTCACCGTGGACCTCACCGCGAGGGTCGCGAAGAAGGGGACGGAAACACTCAAGCTCACCGCAACTGAATATGCGCTTCTGGCACTCTTCGTCAAGAACGCCGGAAGAGTGCTCACTCACCACTACATCCTTGAGCAGGTGTGGGGGCCGACCCGTGTCGAGGAGGCGCAATATACCCGTATCTACGTCGCCCAGCTCAGGAAGAAAATCGAAGACAACCCCTCCAGCCCGAAGATCCTCCTCACAGAATCGGGGATCGGGTACCGGCTTATTTCAGACGAAGAACAGGGATAGAAAGATCGCGGGGCTTCGGAAGGGAGGCTATCCCGCAGCATAGATGTCGAGGATCTTCCTGAAATGATGCCCGTAGATCGCGAAGGTAATCGCCATCGGAAAGAGACGGGGTCTCGTAAAGAGAGACCAGAGGAAGAGCTTCCAGTACTGCACTCTCTCCTTCCCGACGAGGCCAAGGATGACGGTGGATGAAAGAAGGGCGCGGATGTCCGCGAACGTGAGCGCCACCGATTTCACTTTTGGGGGACGGTACGTCTTGAGGAAATTTTTCACGCGGGCATAGTAGGGCCTGGGGGAATAGATGTGTTCGAGCAGGTAACGGTACCCTTTCATGAGACTTTCGCGGCTCATGCGGGGGATGAAATTCATCGAAAAATCGGTGTTGTCCCCCGTCATCGACTTCAGCAATCTCCCCTCTTCCAGCAACCGATTGTAGAGCCGCGTCCCGACGGGCGCGTTGAGGAGTCCCACCATCGCCGTCACGATTCCGCTCTCCTGAACGAATTCCACCACCCGTTGAAAGATCGAAGCGGGGTCGCTGTCGAACCCGACGATGAAACCTCCCTGGACCTGCAGCCCGGACCGTTGGATCTTTTTCACCGCCGCGATAAGATCACGATCTTTGTTCGGGATCTTGTTGCATTCCGCCAGGCTCTCCGGGTTTGGAGATTCGATGCCGATGAAAACGGTCCGGAAGCCGGCCTTCGTCATCAGTGCCATGAGCTCCTCGTCGTCCGACAGATTGATGGAGACCTCCGTGTTGAACATGAAGGGATGGTCTCTTCGCACCGTCCAATCGATGATTGCAGGAAGGATCTCCTTCCGGAGCTTGTTCCTGTTCCCGATGAAGTTATCATCGACAAAGAAGACGCCTCCCCGCCATCCGGCGTGGTAGAGCGCCTCGAGCTCAGCGATCACCTGATTTTTCGTCTTCGTCCGGGGACGCCGGCCGTAAAGGACGGTAATATCGCAGAACTCGCAGTCGTAGGGACAGCCGCGGGAATACTGAAGGTTCATCGATCCGTACCGCCGCATGTCGACGAGATGCCAAAGCGGTGTCGGGGTCGCTTTCACGTCCGCCCGCTCTGGGGTGTCGTAACGATGGCGAGGACGACCTGCCGCGAGGTCGTCGAGGAACGGCGGAAGCGTCAACTCCGCCTCGTCAAGAACGAGATAGTCGACGTCGTCGAACTCTTCCGGGTGAACGGTGAAGAGGGGCCCGCCGGCAATGATCTTCTTCCCCGCCCTTTTCGCCCTCTCAACTGTATCTCTCGCCGAAGAGGATTGGATGGACATTCCCCCGATGCAGACAAAATCGGCCCAGGCGATGTCGCGATCGCTGAGGACCTCGACGTTCATGTCGACCAATCGTTTATGCCACCCGGCAGGAAAAAGCGCCGCGACGGTCAGGAGGCCCAGCGGAGGATATGCGGCTCTCTTGGAGATGAATTTCAGCGCATGACGGAAACCCCAGAAGGTATCCGGAAACTCGGGATTGATGAGGAGGATGTTCATGAGTGCGGAACGAGGACTTCTGTGTGAGAAAAAGAAACCGCGTCGATCCCCAGGTGAACAAAATCGCGTGCGGCGATTGGACCCGACGACGTCGCAAGATATCTATTCAGAGGGGCAATGTAAAGGTAAAAATTGCGAGGAGAACCAATCCGATGCGTGAGCGGGAACTATTCCCAAGCCTCCTGCGGGCTCGATGCAGGTTTGGACTTCGGAGCTACAAACGCTGGATAATGATGAGGGAGAGATCGTCGTTCGGCGCGGCATCTTTCACGAAGAATTCGATCTCGCCGAGGAGCGCCCGGCCGATCTCCTCCGGAGACTTGTTGCGCATCCCGGCCAGCCTCTTGAGAAATCGTTCTACCCCGAAGAACTCTCCCTTTTCGTTGCTCGCTTCGGTGAGCCCGTCCGAATAGACGACGAAGACATCGCCGGGTTGGAGGTCGCTCTCCCTGAGGGAATACGTTGTTGATGACATCAGCCCCAGGGCCGGATCTCCTTTCGGAGTTTCAGAGAGTCCGCCCGAGGTGAGGAGCACGGGGGGAAGATGCCCGGCGTTGACATACCGCACCTTGCCGCTTTGAGGCGAGATCTCCGCGTAGACGAGCGAGGCAAAGCTGTTCGGAAGTCCGTCCCTGTGGAAGATGGCGTTAAGCTTTGCGATGAGTTGATCGATGGAATCGAAGTCCGGCGCGAGTCCCTTCAGAACCGCCTGGAGCTTCGCCATGATCAACGCCGCCTGGAGCCCTTTACCGGAGACGTCGGCGAGCGCCAGGCCATACCGATCGCCCCCGAGGGGAATGTAGTCGATCAAGTCGCCCCCCACCTCGTTTGCGGGTTTCGAATAGATCCACAACCTCCATCCCGGAACGAAGGGGGAGCTTTCGGGCATCAGAGAGCGCTGCACCTTCTGCCCCGCGACCAGCTCATCCCTCGCGAGGAGTTTGTCTTTGAGTTCAAGCATGAGGACCAGTAGGATGAGCGCCGCACCGGGAAGCGTGAAGTTCGAGAAGTCGATGTTGACATGCTGGTAAGAGACCCGCGGACCGGCGAGGAGGGTCAGGACGATGCCGAGGACGAGAAGGACCCTTCGGAGCGGGGTCAATCTCATCAGCATGCTCTTGAGGATCCACCCGCTGAGATGAAACGCCCGCTGAACCGGGGACATCGCTTCGAGGCGCTTTTTTTTCTCCGCGTCGATGTAGAATTCTCTCAGGTCCTTGAGTTCTTTGCGGAAGCTCTGCCAGTGACTGTGGTACTGGATATCATCACGGAGGGTATCGCGAAGGCGGGGCTCCGGGCGCGGATTTGAGTATTCAGAGTTCATGTCCATTTCGAGAGTTTCCTACCCGGTACTACGGCATTTCTTGCGGAAAGTTCGATACACGGGGAACGATTCCGACCACCCGGAGGCCTTTTCCTAGAGAACGGTAAGTTTGCGCCCGAGAGCGCCCTTCACGAGGGCCAGTACGAGGAACGAGACCACGAGGAGGATGACGGCAAGCACAACGGCAATCCGCAGGTCTATCTCAAAACCAATGTAGATCGCCAAAGGCATGGTCTGCGTCCTTCCGGGGAAATTCCCCGCAAAAATGATCGTCGCGCCGAATTCCCCCAACGCGCGGGCCCAGGTCATCACGATTCCCCCCACGATCGAAGGGAGCGTCAATGGCAGGACGATTGATCGCAGGACTTGGGGACGCGACGCCCCGTCGACAGCGGCCGCCTGCTCGAATTCCTCGCTGACGCTCGCGAACCCCGCAGCCGCCGATTTCACGTAGTATGGTGCGGCGACAAAAACCTGGGCGAGGATCACGGCGGTTTCCGTGAAAGGAATCTCAATTCCACCGAGGAACGGACCCAGGAATCCTCTCCTCCCGAAAGCCAGGAGGAGAGCAACCCCTGCTACCGCAGGAGGGAGAACGATCGGCATATCGATGAGAGCGTCGAGAAGCGCCCTTCCGGGAAAACGCTTGCGGGCAAGAAGGTACGCGACCGGCGTACCGAAAATGAACGTCACAAGTACGGCGACGAGCGTCGTCACGAAACTCAACTCCATCGCCTGACCGACCTGACGATCGCCCAGGCTGGTGGCCAGCATCGAAGGGGTAACGCGCAGCAGGAGCCCGGCGAGCGGAACGAGAATAAAGAGGATCAGCGGAAGGCTGGCGACGAAGAGCGCCCAGCGACGCGCCGGCGTTTTTTGTTCAGCCTCTCGCGGCAAGACTCGACCTTGGGGGGTCACTTGGTTTCCTTCCGGACGGTGAGAGGGACAAAGCCGAACCGGGAAAGAACCGCCCGTCCTTGTTCCGAGAGAATGAACGCGACGAACTCTCCCGCCAACCTCGGGGAATGAGAATCGAGGATCGGCGCAATCGGATAGGCGGCGATGACATTGAGAGAATCGGGAATTTCGATCGTCCCCACGTCGTTCCGGACGCGCTCCGAAACGTCGGAAGTATAGACGATCCCGGCGTCGGCTTCCCCGAGTACGACCTTGGCAAGGACCGCGCGCACGTTCTCTTCGTGCGAAACGACATTAGCGACAACGTACTCCCGAAACCCCGGACCGAATGCAAGGCTCTTCTCACACTTGTCGAGGAATTCCAAAGAGTATTGCCCGACCGGCACCGCTTTGTCGGCCAGAACGATCTTCAGGTGAGGTCTGCTCAGGTCGGAGAGGAAACGGAGCCCTTCGACATTCTCCTTCGGGTAGACAACGACCAGCCTATTGGAGGCGAAGATCCTCGTTTGCGAAGTGTCAATCCTTCCCGACTTCGCGGCTTCCTCCATCTGCTTACGATTGGCGGAGACAAAGATGTCGACCGGCGCCCCCTGCGCAATTTGTTGGGCAAGCTGCTGTGAGCCGGCAAAGTTGAACGAGAATGTCACAGCTGCGTGTGCGGAAGCAAATTCCCGCGCCATGGCGTTGAAGCACTCCGTGAGGGAGGCGGCAGCAAAAACGGTGAGGCGGACGTTATCTTCGGGCTGAGCAGAGAGACGGCAAGGGGCAGCCACGAACACAATGGCGACGGAGAGCAGAGTGCGAAGCGTAAAAGACGGGAAACGCCGAATATTCACTTTGACTCCTTCGTCAGGATCTTCAATAAAGGTATGGAATGATCTTCCTGACACGCCTGCAGTAGTTGTCGTACGACACAAACTGCGACGCGAGCAGCGTCTCTTCTTCCTTCACCTTTGCGAGGATGCCGATAAACATCAAAGCCGCACCGACGAATCCGCTCAACCGCGTCATCGCAACGGCTGTTCCGAGAAACGCGATGATCAGGCCGGTGTAAATCGGATGGCGAACGACGGTGTATGGGCCGCGCTCGATGAGCTCGTGATCCTTCTTGATCGTCACTTCACCGCTCCAGTTCGTTCCGAGCGTTTTACGCGCCCACCAAGCGAAGAGGAGTCCGATCACGCAAATTGCAAGCCCCAGTCCCTCAACGAGCCCGCTCTCTGGGAGGACTGAAGTCGCTATCGTGCCCAAGACCGATTTTGGAGTATAGAGGAGGATGAACCCAAGTCCAATGCCGATCAGTGCTATCGTGCGCGGCGCTCTACGTCCCATCACCGCAGTCTCCTTGTTTCCCCTCGAGAGGAGACCCCAGAGAATCTCGTGGGCAATCCAGAGGAGGATTGTCAGTTCCTGATAGATCGTCATTACGGGCTTCTCCGAACTTTTTGTGAGAATGGGGGAACTTCCCTCGCCCCGTAAAATTATACTATCGGGATCGGATAATCAACTATATCGTTAATGCGGTAGTGTTACAGTTTGGATTCCTCGCAATCCCCACAGGTGGATTCTCCCGAAGGGATCCCTTTCGGACCGGCAAAAACGTTCTGGAATGAAGATACTCCAGCACTCGTCATGTCACGAACCGGCCTTCCGGCCATTTCATGACAAGATGAGCAAGGAATGTATGCAGGCTATTCCCAACCGTTGATGTCAGTCCAAACGAGTCTTAGGGAAGGATCGCATCAAACCATTGGCAGAATCAATTCGGATAAGGCGGCGGGGTAGGGTTGCGACTGCAGCCGCAGGAAGTTGGTGGCACTTGAGATTAGTCGAGGGGTACTACAATCTGGATTTCCGAAGGCTGGTTGGAAGAGCTGATCTGTTCAAGGGGAACGGGACTCTCGCTACGCCGCCTGGCGACCTCTGCGATCCTGGAAAGAGCGGCCTCCGGGTTGCTGAGGAGTTCCGACGCCGTGAGGTGCATGATCGCAATGTCGTACAATGCGATGTACTCGCGGCGCCTCCGTGCATACTCATCCGGCTTCGCGAAGGTTCGCGGATCACGCACGATTTCCACGGCGAGCTTCGATTTTGGGGAATAGAAATCCAGAATAAATACTCCGAAGGAGAATCTCTTCCTGAAGTTGTATCTTCGGAATCGTTTCCCTCTAAGGCTCTCCCAGAGAAATCGCTCGACGGCAAGAGAGGTTCCCTGTGGATTGCTCCGCCGGGCTGCTTCCTGACTTTCACTTTGACCGAGTCTTATCATGCAGTTGATGCGGAGGGGAAGTTTGACTTATTCGGATCGGGTGAACGAGAAGAACGGGGAGGGGTAGCAGAGGGAGATGCTAACCGGCAGAGTGGGTATCCTCTGTGTACATATATATCGGTCTGAGGGGTAGAATGGAAGAATCCAGTGAGGTCTTTTTTTGGGGGCCTACTCGCCCCCGACTCTCCAGGCAAATGCGAAGGCGATAAGAATAAAGGTCGCCGCAACAAGAAATGGCGCACCCGGCAACTGAAGGTCTTTCCCCCCACCAATGAAATAGGCAAACGTGAGGGTGAATATTCCGGGTCCGATGACGCCGGTGATCCCCATGATGCTGTTGTTCGCCCCCTGAAGCTGCCCCTGTTCTGACGCGCTGACGTGGCGTGTCATCAATCCCTGCGCCGAAGGTCCGTAAAGACCCATCATCGAAAAGATGGGGACGCCGAGCCAGAAGATCCCCCCGGTCGGGGCGAACGCATAGATCACGAAGCCGATCATACCAAAGACAAGGCCCGAAAGGAGAGCCCGTCGTTCCCCGAATTCCGCCACGACCCTCTTTACGATTCCCCCTTGAACAATCAGCCCGCAAACGCCAAACACGGCAAGGTTCAGGCCGACGGTCCGTTCATCCCAACCGTAGCGGTAACCGGCGTAGAGGACGAAGACGCTGGGAAGCACCTGGTGCGCAAGGTAGAAAAAAGCCGACGACGTCGCGATGCGGAACAATTCGTGGTGAGAGCGAAGAAGTTTCAGGGCCCCGAGAGGGTTGGCACGCATCCAGGAGAATTTCTCGCGATGCGCTTCGCTGAGGGATTCGGGTAGGACGAAGAGTCCGTAAAGCGCGTTGAGAAGTGTCAGCGCGGCCGCCACCCAGAACGGGAGGCGTGTATCTATTCCGCCGAGAACGCCGCCGATCGCGGGTCCGAGAACAAACCCAAGCCCCCATGCCGCCCCGATCATCCCGAACCCGGCGGCGCGTTTCTCCGGAGGACTCACGTCGGCAATGTAGGCCCCGGCCGCGGTATAGCTTGCGCCGGTGATCCCCGATATCACTCTCCCGACGAAGAGGAGCCAGAGAGTCGGAGCAACCGCCATGAAGATGTAATCGACGCCGAGACCGAAACAAGAGATCAGGATGACGCGCCGTCGTCCGTATTGATCGGAGAGAGCTCCGAGAACGGGAGAGAAGAGAAACTGCATCAGCGCCCACACGGTCCCGAAGAGTCCGAAGATCTCGGCCGCGCGTGCCGTGTCTCCGCCCAGGAATATCTCCACCAGCTTGGGCAGGACGGGGATGATAATCCCCAGGGCGAGAACGTCGAGGACCACCGTAACAAAAATGAAGGCGATGGCCGCCGATCGGCGCTTCAGGCCGGCGTCAGTATCTGACATCTGGTTTCCGGACTTCAGTGATGATTGGCTTCTGCAGCGAGGGGCTGCGGCTGACCGGCACGCGGTTCCCGTGAGGCATCGATGACAATGAACGGAATCGTGAGATCCCACTCCCCCGCCTCGTGTGCGCGGCGATTCATTCTCAACTCTGCTTCTTCCAGGAGTTCCTTCGAGCGTTCGGGGGGAAGAAGGGCGATCCAGCTCTCCATGAAGGCGTACCGGATGAAAGGATGCGAGATCATCGCACTTCCGTCGAGATACCTGAACCTGAACGAGGCATGGGCAACGCGACGGATCCCGAATTCACTTATACGAAAGAGCGATTCAAGCTCGCCGACGGGCTTCCGTTTGTGGTGGATGTGCTGGCGGATCTTTGGGACAAGCTCTGCCAGCCCGGATTCAAGGACCACATCGGTGAGGATGCCGTAAAACTCCGTCATCGTTTCCGGGAGATTGACGGTAGCGACGAATTGTGCGCCGTCCCTGGCCACACGGGCGCACTCACGAAGGACGCGGGGGAGGTCCTGAACATTGTTGATTCCGTTGTTCGAAACGATGAGATCGATCGAGTGATCGGGAAGCGGGAGCTCTTCGGCAACTCCGTCGATGAGATGGACGTTGGTAAGACCGAACGCTTCGATCTTCTTTCGAGCCCGGGCGGCGGCCGCTTTCCACGGATCGATTCCGTAGACGGTGCACGTCTTCCCCAGACGAAGGGCGACCTCGACGAGGGGAAACCCGGGACCACAACCGATGTCAAGGACCGAGATCCCTTCCCTGAGAATGATTGTGTCAAGAAGTTTCAGACCGAAGGGAGCGGACCAGACGGAAAGCTCATCGACAAGCGACGCGAATTCTTCATCATCAAGATCGTAGGGAGATTTCGGGTAGGTGCTCACGGGATGACCCCTTCCATGAGAGCGTCAAAGGTTCCCTGAAGGTACTCCATCCCGAGCGGAGAATCAACACGCCGTGCTTTCTTGTCGCAACGCCCGTCTTCTTTCCCCCGACTCACGCGGCCAGCAGTAATTCGAGCTCCGCAAGATTCCGTTCCCACATCTTTTTAAGCTGGGCGGGAAGCATGAACTCCATCATCGTGAGGAATCCGGAGCTCTTCATGAGGACCGACACCGTGAGCCGCGTACCTCCATCTTCCGGGACGAAGGTGAAGGTCTGTACCGGAAGTAACGGCATCCCCGACTGTGCTTCGATGACCAGCCTCTCGTTCGGCACAAGCTCCACGATCATCATGAGAAGCCGCTTGGATCCCATGAAATGCACATCCTCGTAGAACGTCGTCCCCGCCATGACCGGACCGCTCATGCCGCTCACCCGCGGAACATCTTTGCGCCATTCCGGAATCCTTGCCGGATCGGCGACAATACCGAACACTTTTCCTACCGGGGCGTGGAGAAGGGCCGAGTGCTTGAAGGCAATCATGAGACTGTCGGGGAGATGGTTGAGCGCACGGGTGCCGTTGCCCTCCCGATCCGGATTACTTCTTGTTTTGAAGTCGTTCCAAGCGCATCCGTGCCATGCCGTTTCTCGGATCCAGCGCCACTGCTTTGGAATAGCTGTCGATCGCCTCCTGGGTCTTCCCCGCTGTTTCGTAGAGCCCTCCAAGACGGACGTAGGAGTAGGAGAAATTCGGATAGAGTTCGATGTTCAGCTTGAGGACCGCAATGGCTGCATCCGACTTCGAGGCGTCCCCCGAAATCTCGTCGGCGAGACGAACGAGCGTCCCTTCCTTGAAATCGTAGGTAAAGCCTCCATAGTACTGCTCGCGGAGGGCCCGGTACTGGTGGATGGTGGAATCGATGCCGAAGCGGTCGAAGATCCCTTTGAGCTTGTCCTCAAGCATCACCGGCTTCGAATTACCGTGATGGCACGTGATACATGAAACTTTCATCGAGGAGGCGCTGTCGACCCCGAGCTTCGCAAGATACTGGGTGTTGACCGCGTTCATCATCTGGAGCATGAGCCGTGCCTCGTTCTTCTCCGGCTTGGCATCTGACACAAAATCGTACTCACTGAAATCCTTCCCCTCCTCCCCCACATGGCAGAAGTTGCAGCGTACGCCCAATCCTCCCGTGAAGCCGAACATGATGCGCTGGAGGTCTCTTCCTCCGGTCGTTTTCGGCAGAACGGTGAGGTTCTTCGGGTTGTCGGGCCATTGCCAACGCTGGGCGTAGGACGGGATGGCGACGGCGAGAAGCAAAGCAACAATCAACAGATGCTTCATATCTTCCTTCCGGTCTCTTGGAATAAATGGTGAGGGAGAAACGCCGGGCTGCACCGCGGCAACGATTTCGCCCGGAGGATGCCTTGGGCATCCGGTTCAAGATAAGAAAAGGGGGTGAGAGATGCACATAAAAAAGGGAAGCCGCCCGTGGGCGGGCTGCTTCCCTTTTGGTTCAACAATCCGTCGGGGCAGGAGAATTACTTCCGGACTCGTTCGTTCGCCCAGTGGCCCTCGAAGTTGACCCATTCGCCGTTTCGGCGTTCCCAACGCCCAGGGACCCACACGGAATGCGGACGAGGCGGCCGCTCCCAATGGCCGCGCACCCATACATAGGCATGGCGATGCGGATGCCAGCGGTAGTACCCATCGATCCAGATAACGTGCCCATGCGGACGGGGTACGACTTCTTCCCTCGGCGGCGGAGGAGGACCGACCTGGATATGCAAACCGACATGGAGCTGAGCAAGGGCAGGAACGGCGATCGACATCATCGCCGCGAGCAGAAGCGCTTTGAGGAAATTTTTCATATCTCTCCCGCAGATAGGTGTTGGTTGAGCAATCTATTCAATAGACACAAATGCCGAAGGACGAGTTTAAGATGCGACTGCCGTTTCAGGGAACATATGATACAAGACACATTTCCCGGCACTATCCATTATTGTACCATTCCGAAGCGTTTATTGCCAGCGGTCATTCTGATGAGATACCGTAGCCGCCTATCGAACTCCTCAGGACGCTTCCGGGCGCCGTCAATCCACGCTACCCTGATTCGCTTGTACCGATCCGGAAAATGTGTGAAATTTTTCCACACTTTCGGGTCCTCCTTTAGCGCCGTGAGAATGTCGGAGGGAAGCGTAAATCCCTTCAGCGCGGGCCTGCGGTTCGGGCGGAGGACGAGGTGATGTTCAATGCTTCGAAGCCCGGCCGGAGTCATCTTCCCCGATTTCATGAGACGTCGTATGCGCTCTTTGTTCATCTCCGAAAGAGGACTCCCCTTTCTTCTTGGAGTGAATCTCTGAACCCAGCTCTCCGCGTTCTTCGGCTTCGTCAGGCTGTCGATCCATCCGAAGCAGAGAGCTTCCTCGACGGCATCGTTGTACGGTATCCTCTTTTTGCCGCTATCCTTCCGGTAGTAAACGAGCCATATCTCGGGGGCCCTTCGGGAATGTTTCGACAGCCACCGTCGCCAGGATTTCCGGTCGGAGACATAGAGGGTCTTGCCTACTTTCATCGGGAGTCGGGTCTAGGCGAGATAATATGCCCCCCAGTAAGAGTGGGTCTTGAATTGTGTCAAAGTAGCGCTTCGAGGTTGAATTTGCAAGAAGAGGGAGAGAGGAAGACGGGAGGCAGGAGACAGGAGGCACTGCCCGGTCGTCACGCGGAGGAGGAGGCAAAAAAAAGCCAACCGCGTCAACGACACGGTTGGCTGTAGTCCGTCCCTGTCTACCCGTCCCTCCTTCCCGCCGGACTAAAGATCGGTACCGCTATCCCCGGCCGTCCAGGAATGGGTTCCCTGGAGATGAGAGGTCGGGGATCAAACATCCATCCGATAATAATCCAACCTCGGGGCAACTCCGAGGCATAGTATGAGACACGGGAGATGCGGAATGGTTTACCGGAGAGGACGCAGGTCAGGCGATGAAATGAAAGACGAAGCCGTAGACAAGAAGCGCGATGGAGAGGATCCCCATCCAGGAGAAGAATTCGGCGTCGCTGATCGGCCTCAACTCTTCTTCGGAAAAACTCTCGCCGGCACTGAACTCCTCAAGAAGCCAGAATGGAAACGGCTGTTGAACATTTTCATGCGAGTTTGTCATTCTTCCTCCATCGGCTGTTTGCTTTCGGATGCACAAAAATAGATCATGCCGATTAGGCAGTGATGTGTCCCGCTTTAAGAAATTGTTAAATCTATGATAACAAAGCGTTTTGGCCCATTGGCCTATTGATACACCGACGATATGGCTCTATATTCGATGAGTGTTCCTTATTCTCCTATCATCTCTTATCAACCGTGACGTTGAATTCCTACATTCTCGAGCAAGCTCTGAGGCGGATGCACCTTTCGGACGAGGCCATCCGGCAGTTTCAAATCGCAGGAAGGTTCAGCGACGTCGACGGGAAGGGATTCCCGCGGGAACTCTTCCAGCTCAGCGCGCCGCTTATCGTCAGGGGTCTCTTGAACTTCGCGTTCCTTCAGATGCGGAGCGATTGGCTCTTTCCCTACTGGGTGAACCGTCAGCTCGACCCGGGAACCGAAAGCTTCATCCCGAGGGGGCAGAATCCCCTTCTCATCAACGTCACCCACCGAAACTGGACGACCGTCGGGACCTTGAACGGCTACCACGAGGCAATCGTCGACCCTCGCGGCCTTGCCACCCCCCTCCCCTCCGAATGGTCGATCGACACCTGGGTCGTGGTGGATGGGAAGCCGTTCTTTCCTTCGTTGGCCCCCTCGGCGGATCAAGCGATCGGCGCGAACTTCCCGGTCCTGACAACGACGTTCAATGTCACCGGCCTCCGCTTCACCGTCGAGCATTTCGCCGCGACCACAAATCACGGCATCGATATCCTTTTTGCGAAGGGAGTGCTTCGGAATATGAGCGGCGAGAAGAAATCGGGAGCAGTCGGCGTGGCGATACGTCCGTTCAACCCCGAAGGAGTCGCTCCCGTCTTTTCGGTCGAATTTCATTCTCCGCGCATTGCCTATGTCAATAAATCTCCGGGCATCGCCTTCGCGGAGCCGCCGGATCATGTCTCCTTCTCGTCACTCGAATCGGGAGACGTCGCTCATCTCCTCCGGCAAAGGGGGCTCGACACCCTCAACGAATCCTCAAAGCAATCGGTCCATTGCAGGAACGGTTTTGCGCACGCAACGGCCTTTTTCACCTTTGATCTCGGTCCGTCCGAAGAGAAGCGCGTTCACTACAGCTCCGCCCTCGCCGACCGGAAGCAACTCGAGAAGCGGGGCACAAAGCAGACATGGCGCGTGGCATACGAGAAGAGAAAATCCGAGCAGGAGGTCAAATGGGAAAAAGAGCTTTCGCAGGGGGGGACGTTCGAGTTCGCGGATGAGGACCTTCAGAGGATCTTCGAGGCCAGCCGGCTTGCGCTCCTCGAGCTGAACGACGCCAGCTTCATCTCGCCGGGCCCGTTCCTCTATCACCACTTTTGGTACCGCGATGCGACACTGATGGTGCGCGCGCTCGATCTTCTTGGATTCGGCCGCCGGGCGAAGGAGGTCATCGACGCGTTCCCCGACGGACAGACTCCCGACGGTTTTTTCAGGGGACCCGACGGAGAATGGGACTCCAACGGCGGCGTCATCTGGTCGGTCCATCAGCACTTCCTTCTCACACGCCAGTTGTTGTGGCTCAGAAATTGGTATCCCGCACTCCGGCGAGCCGCGCTCTGGATTGTGCGGAAGAAAAAACGATCTCCCAACGGTCTCATGCCTCCGAGTCTCAGTGCGGAGCACCTCGGTACTGTCGATCAATACTATTGGGATAGTTTCTGGTCGCTTGCAGGACTCCGGTCGATGGCAACGATCGCAACGATCCTGAGGGTTCCGCGAGACGCAAAGCTTTTCGGAGAGGAGGCCGCGAGGTTGACGAGGGATCTCGTCGAATCGTTCGAACGGGCAGGCGCGAGGCGCGGCAAGGGATTGATTCCAGCGACAGAAGAGCGTGAGTTCGATGAAAGCGCGATCGGTTGCGTTGCATCCCTCTACCCGCTCTGGCTCTTCGAATCGGAGACATCAGCTCCCCGTACGACTCTCCGTGAAATCACGAACCGCTACGTCGATGATCGCGGTTTCTTTCACCCGATCGTCCATTCCGGCTACAACCCTTATTTGACGCTTCAGATCGCTCATGCTCATCTTCTGCTCGGAGATAGTGAGGAGGCGTGGGAGGTGGCGGAGACGATCTTCCGGCAGGCCCGGAGTCCTTTCTCTTTCCCCGAGGCTGTTCATCCGCGGACGATGGGAGGCGCGATGGGAGACGGCCACCACGGATGGGCTGCCGCAGAGATCGTCCTTTTCCTGAGAGATTGCCTTGTGAGAGAATTCGAAGAAAAGATCCTGATTTTCGATGGAAGCGGGGGAAGGCTTGTCAGGAAGGGGAAAAACGTGAGACTGCTCAACGTGCCGACGAAATTCGGATCGATTTCCTGCACTCTCACCTTCACGGGTGAATCGAGTGCGCGCGTGGAATTCGAAGGAGCCTTCGACGGCGAGTCGGTCCCCACGGAGATCGTCTTCAGGCTCCCATTCAGGATCACAAGCGCGACCTCATCGTCGCCAACTCACGTCTCCGTTATCGCGGAAGGAGAATCGTCCACTCTGCTCCATTGTTCCCCAAGGATCCGGACCCTCTTCCTGAGGTTCTGATCCATGGGCCTCTGAACGAAACAGAGGTGTTGAGGCAAACGCAAGCGATCCCTGACGGCTTTGAATTCCATCCGGCTTTTTCCCACCCACACCGAAAGTCCAAGCGGATCTGTCAGTGAAAGAAGCGGCGCGTCGATGAAGCTGTCGGTCGCAGTGATCTGCGGAAGAAGGTCACCGGCAATCGCCCGATAGAGCTCGACTTTGCCCGCACCGATCGGATAAGGCGTCTTTAGCACGTTGGTGAAGCGTCCTCCGGCCACTGACAGTTCTAGCCCGAAACACCGCTTCGGCGAAATCCCAAAAAAATCTTCGCAAACGATCCGCACCGAAGTCTGGTTGCTCGCCGAAATCACGTAGACTTCGTAGCCACGCTCCTGAACCTCGGCGGCGAATTCTCTCATTGTTCTGTTCACTCTCGGAACCGGAACCCCGGTTCCTTCCACCTCGATGAACGGCTCCGGCTGGCTCAGCACCTTGATGGTCGCCCTTTCGACCTCGGCCGGAGAGAGGCCCGCCATCGTCTCGACGACAAGGCGGTACGCCGCCGATTGGTCGCACCGGAGAAACGATTCATACTCCTTCCAGCCGCACGCAAGCCGTGCGCCATCCCGAAGAAGCCTCGCGAAGACTGCCTCCCCGATGTCCCCGACAAGGAGGGTGTTATCCAGGTCGAAAACGGCAATGCGCCGGCGGCCGGAGAGCTTCCCTTCCTTTCTCGCCTCCAACATTTTGAGCTGGGAATGAAGGTGTGGGGGGATCATCGTCAGGAAGCGGCAGCCTGAGGGACCGATCCCACAGAGTGGAATTGATGAAATGAGACTGCGGTGACCGACGTTTGAAACGCGATCGGGAGAAGTCTGATCTCGATCCCCACCTCTGTCCCGGCGGAGGTCACGCGGTTATACTTTAACATGTTTACCGGGTCGTCGCACACCGCCCCGGCTCCGTTGGCAAGATGGATTCCATTCTTCTCATAGAGCTCGTTCCGATGGACGTGGCCGTGAAGGACACCCCGCACTCCGAGCGACGAGAAGATCCGGAGGAGCTTCTTCCGTCGTTTCATTCTCATCGTTTTCGATTCGATTTTCCGCCAGAGGCTGTTCTCGGTGGTTTCATCGACGAGGTCGTTGAAGTGGTGATGGATCGCGACGATCGGTACTCCCCCCCCGAGGCCTCCCTCATCGTTGAGCCGCGAAAGGGCCGCGAACTGAGACTCGCTCAGCATACCATTCGATCCGAGAGGATTGTCCCAGAGGGACCAAGGAGGGATGGAATTGAGCCCGAGGATGGAGAACGGTCCCACCCGTTTGATGAACGGAAAAAGAGTGTCGCCGTCCATCCGCTCCACGCCTTCGAATGTCTCGGCGAATGCCTCCTGGAACAAGGCCACGCGGCGATGGTAGTCGATCGTGCGGATGTGGCGCGGAAAGCTCAGCACATCGACCGCCCGATGCGGTCCTCCGAAGATATCGTGATTGCCCGGAACGATCGTGAGCTTCCGGCTGTCCATCAGGCCGTACGTCGTCAGGATCTTCCTCGCCAGGTAATAGTCGTCCGGGTCGCCGGTGCTCACAATGTCCCCGGTGATAAGAATGTGGTCGCATCCTTCATCAAGGATGGATCTGAGGAGGATCTTCAGTGACTTGATGTGCTCGCGGTAATACTGACGGCTGAGGTGCGGATCCGAGAGGTGAGCGATGGTGAATGAATTGCCGGTGGCCCTGGTGCTGCCGGCCGCGATGCCGGTGGGGCCTGAACGCCGGGGGTGGAGAACCTCAGGCTGCGCGAGGGAACCGGCGTCGGCGGAAGTCCTCGATAACCTCTCCGTAGTTCTCAAAAAGCTTGTCGAGAACAGACTCCCATCGATACTCCTGTGCACGAGCGAGTGCATGGTCTGCGATGATTTTTCTGTGATGAGGATTGTCCAGATACCATTCGATCTTCCTGGCAAGGTCTTCGCTTTCGTGCGGGCGGGCAAAGAGCCCCGACCGTCCTTCCTCGATGATCTCCGCCGCCCCGCCGACCTGGGCGGCAACGGGGGCGAGCCCGGAGGCCATCGCCTCAAGAGTCACAAGTCCAAACGTCTCGGTCGTCGAGGGGAAAACGAAGATGTCGGCGGAAGCAAAACTCTCGGCGAGTGTCTTGCCAGATTGGTATCCCAGGAAATGGGCCCCTGGCATCATCGCCTCAAGCTCGGTTCTCGCGTGGCCGTCCCCGACGAGGACCATCTCAAAGTCATTCCGTCTGGCGCGAAGTTGTTCGTACGCCTGCGCCAGGATCCTGAGATCCTTCTCCCACACAAGACGGCTTACAAAGAGAAGGACGGGCTTCTCTCCCCCGCCGAATCTTTTTCGCCACTCCTCCGACCTGGTGAACGGGCTGAACAACGACGTATCGACTCCGTTCGGGAGATACGTGAGATGTTGGATCCCGTTCTCCTCCAGCTCTTTCATGATCGGTCTCGTAGGCACAAAGGTCCTCTCGACGCTGTTGTAGAGCCGGCGTGAAATTCTCCAGGTGAGCTCTTCGAGTCTCGTCAGGTTGTAGTAGCGGGGATATGTCGGGAAATGGGTATGATATGTCGCCACAACCGGCAGTCCGAAATGCCGGGCGTATTTCACCGCCGCAAAACCGAGCGTGCAGGGACTGTTGATGTGGAGAATGTCGGGCTGGAACTCCTCCAGAACCGACGCGAAGGATTGATACCCGGGGATCGCAATCCGGTAGTTCTTCTGCAGCGGCAGAACGACGGAGGGAACGCCGTACATCGGGATCGGAGTCTTTCCAATCGGAAGTGTCGAGCCGATCGCGATCGCCTGATCCCCGCGCTCGAGCACCGCGTCGATCATTCTGTAAATGCAGCGGGTGACTCCGTCCTGACCGACCTTCAGGCTGGCGTTGAAGTATGCTATCTTCATAGAGACCTCCTTGCCCTTTCCTACGGATGCAATAGTAAGAAGCACTCGTTAGCTGGGTGTTACGTTGGTGTTAAATAACGGTGAAAAGAGGTTTCGCTTGAAACGGATGCTCTAAGTGCTGCATCGGCAATACCAGGTCTGTCGACAGACCATCCTCTTGCATGGTGTGTCAACACATCCTATATTGACGGCAAAAAGAGATGAAGCGATCGATCGAAGAAAAACTGCTGGCAGACCTGCGGGAGTGGGAAGCAGGATGGGGAGAATTTCTGAGGGACGAGACCCTTGCCGTTGAAGAGGCTCGTCTCGAAAACGTCGCCGCCGAGTTTTCAGAGAGGATGAAAGAGAACTATCCATTCTTCCATCCGCGGTATGCCGGGCAGATGTTGAAGCCTCCTCATCCGCTCGCGCTCATGGCGTATCGCGCGGCGATGAGCCTGAACCCGAACAACCACGCACTCGACGGCGGTCCCGCAACGGCGAAAATGGAGGTTGAGTCGGTCGCGGCACTGGCCCGGATGATGGGGTACAAGACTCACCTCGGCCACCTCACGAGCAGCGGCACGATCGCGAACCTCGAAGCCCTCTGGATCGCCCGTTCTCTTCACCCTGAAAAAGGGATCGCCTTTTCAGCCGGTGCGCACTACACTCATAAAAGAATGTGCGAAGTGATCCGCGCCGAATCGTTCGAGGTCCCGACGACCGATTCCGGACGGATCGACTGTGATGCACTGGAAAAGCTTCTGAAATCCGGAAAGGTCGGGACCATCGTTGCGACGATAGGGACGACCTCCCTTGGTGCGGTGGATCCTTTGCACGAGGTGGTCCCTCTTGCGAGAATGTACCACGCACGCATTCACGCCGACGCCGCGTACGGCGGGTTCTTTTCGCTCCTCGCCCGCCAGGAGGATCCGCTCATCGACCCTCTTCCGTTCCGGCATCTCGCCGAGTGCGACAGCATCGTCGTCGATCCGCACAAGCATGGCCTGCAGCCGTACGGATGCGGGTGCATTCTCGTCCGCGATCCTTCGGTAGGAAGGTTCTACAAACACGATTCACCCTACACCTATTTCACCTCGCGCGAACTTCACCTCGGTGAGATCAGCCTTGAATGCTCGCGTCCGGGGGCTTCGGCCGCGGCACTCTGGTTCACTCTCAAATGCATCCCCCTCGAGCCTTCAACCGGGCTTGGTTCCATTCTCACAAAGACAAGGAGAGCCGCGATCGATTTTTCCCGACTCCTCGCGAAGAGCGATCGCTTCAAGGAGTTCGTGAGCCCCGAGCTGGACATTGTCTCCTACTTTCCGCGAACCGAACCATCCACGAGCTCTCTTATTTCCGCGAAGAGCCAGCGACTCTTTGATGATGCGATGCACCATCGGTCTCATCCTCTGTTTCTTGCCCTCCTGCAGGTTCCGTCGCGCCATCTTGCACGAATTCATCCTGAGGTGAGTGCGGACCGCGAGCTCACAACGATTCTCCGTAGCGTACTGATGAAGCCGGAGCACATGGCGTTTGCGCCACAAATGATGAAGGAATTGGAGGAAATTGCCGCGGGCGGGTAGGGAAGGCGGAACTACCGAAGGGCTGCGATAAAACCCCGAAGATATCCGAGCCCTTCGAGGATCCTTTCAGTTTCGACGGGTTGAGGGAGAAGGACACGTCCGACGGATGTCGGCAGAACAAAGCGGATCTTTGACCCGGCGACTTTTTTGTCGACCCTCATCGCGTCGATGAGGCGCGCGGGAGAGGCTGGAAGGTCTTTCAGCCGCGGAAGCGGAACGGAAAGAATCGTCTCCTCGATCAGCGCTGCATCAGCGGCTTTGAGCAGTCCCGACTGAAGGGCGATGAAGGATTCCGCCGCCATCCCAAGAAGGATTGCCTCCCCATGTTTGAGGCGGCGATACCCACCGGCCTTTTCAAGAGCGTGCCCGATCGTATGGCCGAAATTGAGGATGGCCCTGAATCCCGATTCTCTCTCGTCCTTCGAGACAACATAGGCCTTCATGCGGCAGCACTCGGACACGACCCGTTTCAATGCGGCAGGGTCCTTCGCAAAAAGGGCTCGGAGGTTCCTCCCCGAATACCCGAAGAATTTCCGATCCATGATGGCGCCGTACTTTACGACTTCCCCGAGTCCGCAAACAATCTCCCGCTCGGGAAGCGTCTGGAGCGTCGAAACATCAGCCACAACCAAGTTCGGCTGGTAGAACGCTCCGACCATATTCTTCCCCAGAGGATGGTTGACGCCCACCTTCCCTCCGACCGACGAATCGACCTGGGCCAGGAGTGTCGTCGGAATCTGGACAAACCCGACGCCGCGCTGATACGTTGCCGCGATGAACCCCGATAGGTCTCCCACCACTCCTCCTCCGAGCGCCACGATCGTCGAGCGGCGCTCGATCCTCTTCCGCAGTAGCTCGGTGTAGATGTCATTCGCCCGCTCGAGGCTTTTCTGCTTCTCCCCCGGAGGGATGACAATCGAATGAACCGTAAATCCTGAACGGACGAGCGAGCGCTCCACGATTCCAAGATAGAGCGTCGCGACACGGCTGTCGGTAATGACGACCGCCGTCGGCGGAAGCCGGTGTTCATGGAAAAGATCGCCGACACCCGAAAGGAGCTTCGTGCCGATGTAGATCGGGTAGGTCCGCTCCCCGAGCGGAACCCGGATGACTTGTCTACGCGAACTATTCTTCAATGTGATGCCGCAATTGTCTTACGAGCTCGTCGATCGTGTTGCCGATCTTCTTGTCGTCGGTATGGACGATGATGTGAGCCTGGGAATAGAACTTCTCTCTCTTCGACAACAGCTCCTCGATCCTCCCCTGTAGCTGGTCCGCGTCCATGAGTTCCCCCTCGGCGGTCCGAAGCATCGGTCTGTCGCTCTTTGTCCGGAGTCTCTTGTAGATGTACTGGGCGTCTGCCTTGAGGTAGATGAGGAGTCCGGATTTCTTTACGAGATCGAGGGATGCCTCGTCCGCGACGGTTCCTCCGCCGAGCGAGATGACCGTGCGCGGTGATTTGGAGACTTCCGACAGGAACGTCCTCTCCAGCTCCCGGAATTTGCTCTCGCCATCCTCCTTGAAGATGTCGCCGATTTTCCTCTTCTCTCTTTGTTCGATGAAAAGGTCGAGGTCGACAAAACTGTAACCGATGGTGTTTGCGAGGATCGGGCCGATGGTACTTTTGCCGCTCCCCATGAATCCTGTCAGAAAAATCACGGATTGACGGTTCGCTTCATTCATGAAGTTGTGCGATCGATTCGAATCAATGTTGTGATGCGCCCTCTCCCATCCTCGTCACGGGCCGTCTATTGCGGCCCAGGATCCACCGAGTCTTCAGTGGCCTTCTTCTCTTTCGTCTCGGCTTTCAAATCCTGATACCGCGTGCTGAAATGCTGCGCTTGCTGGCGGGCGTAATAGAGCTCGCGGAGCATTTGGTCGTCGTACCGCTCCAGCCGGCGGAGGAGCAGCACCGAAAGATACGCGAATCCCAGCAGAACCACCACGGAGCCCGACAAAAGGGCCGTCATGAGCGAACGACCCGATGCGTTGAGGTTGCCGATCTTCTGGAACGCGTCGTCTTGAGAGTCTCTTTTCTGCCGCTCGAGGATGAGAATGGTCGAACGGAGCGATGCCATCGCGTCGACCCCCTGGTTGGTGATCACCGCTTGCGCGGAGTCGGCGGCGCTATCGGCCATCTCAAGCTCAATCGACTTTTTAAGATCGACGAGCCGCGTGGTGATGGATGATCCCAGTGAATCGAGGAAGCTGTCCTGGTACTGGCCGTTGCTGTTAAGCCGCTTGAGATAGGCCATCGAGTGCTGGACGGAGTTCACGGCATCGTTGTAGTTCGAGACGTACTCCCGGTTGGTCGTGATGACGTATCCCCGGCGGCTCGACTCCGCCCTCTGAAGGGAGACAAGAATCCCCTGCAGGACATAGATCACCTCGTTGTCGTAGGAGATGGTGAGGACACAACTCTCTTCCTGCCTCACAAACTGCTCCCAGACATACCCGGTTGCAAGAGTGAGCACGAGCACCGCAACCGATACGGCGAAGACGAGTCTTCTAAGGCTTCGAAGCATAAAGTTCCACGGGAGACGGAGAGTCGTCGGATGAGCGCTGTCGCCGTTCCACACCCCCTCCAATATAACACCCCGAAGGGGGGAGGTCAAATAACGAAAGACCCGGCGATCCGCAAGTCGGAAACGTCGGGTCTTTCTCGAATACTCCGCAGTCTCGAGATCTTACCTGAAGAACGAGTCCCTGTTGTCCTCGATGTCCGATTTCTCCTTGAGTTTCTCAAGCCAGTCTGCGACAATCCTCTGCTTCTTTTCCTGGAGGAGTTCCGACGCAAGGATGTTCTTCTGGGCATTAAAGCCCGCCGAGTCGAACGGCGTCTCGTCAAGGACCTTGAGAAGATAATATCCCCTTCCACCTTCAACCGGTTGGGAAACTTTGCGGACGGGGAGTGTCATCGCCGCGCCGAGAAAAGCATTATCGCGGCCGATCGTCGGAATGCCGGCATTCGGGCTGAACTCTCCGGTCGACGCGACCGTGACGCGAGGATCCGAGGATCCGACCGACGACAGGTCCGAGGTGTCGCCGAGGGCCGCACGGACCTTTGTAACGACATCCTTCAAGAGATCCATTTTCCGCTTCCGCATTGCCCTCGGTCTGATGAACTCCTTCACTTCGTCAAACGGGCGCACCCCCTCTTTTTTCACCTCCGAGATCTTGAACACCGCAACGCCCCCGTTCACCTGGAGCGCATCGCTGATGTCGCCGAGATCCTTGTCGAAGGCGAACTTCATCACCGCCTCGTTGATTCCGATGCCGGGGATGGAGGCGCCTTTCTGGAACGCGCCTGTTTCCTTCACCTGGAGATTCAGCCCTTCGGCATCCTTCTCGAATTTTCCGTCTTTCGTCACATAGCCAAAGTCCTGCGCCCGCTGGAAGGCATCATCCCTCGTTTGAGAGCTTGCCTTGACGGGAAGCGCGATGTCGGCGATCTCAAGCTCCCGGTCGTCCCTTCCCTCGATTTTGATGATATGAATACCGTACTGCGTCTTCACCGGGCCGATGATCTGTCCGGGCCGTCCCTTCAACGCGGCATCCTCGAACGGCTTCACCATCCTTCCTTTCCCAAACCACCCGAGCTCGCCGCCGGAGACTGCTGCACCCGGTTCCGTCGAGTACTTCTTCGCCAATTCGGCAAAGTCCTCTCCCTTGCGGGCCCGCTCAATGAGTTCATTCGCCTGTTTCATGACGGCCGCCTCGTTGTTTCCATCGGTCTTGAGAAGGATATGCCGGGCCTTCACGAACACCTCGGGTCCCTTTTTCTCGGAGATCACTTTGATGACATGATAGCCGTCGACATCCTTCACGGGGCCGACAACACTCCCCGGTGCGGCCGCGAAGACGGCGTCTTCCCTGGCCTCCGGAAGCTGGCCGTGTTTGAAGAAGGCCGGGGGCGGAGGATTATCCATGTACGATTTCCGCAGGTCAAGGAAATCCATCCCGGCATTCACCTGCGAAATGATGTTGTTTGCCTCGACGAGAACGTCCTGCGAGTCGCGCGCCGACGGCTCATCGCCGAAAAGGACATACTTGAGCTTCCGCGTGGCTTTGGCCTTGTAGTCTTCCTGGTTCTCGTTGTAGTAGTTCCTCAGATCCTCGTCGGTAAGGGAGGCGGCGCTGTCGGTGAAGTAACGATTCGGGTCGAAGAGAGCGTACTGGACATTGAGCTTGAGGTTCTGCTCGATGTAGCGCTCCTGGATCTCGCCCGGGGTGACACGGACAGAGGCGAAGACGAGGCTCTGCATCTTTTCACTCAACCGCTGTTCGCGCAATCCCGCCTCGACCTGGATCATGATGTCTTTGTTCTTCGGGTCGTTGATGGTTTGATCGTAGACCGCGCGGTTGAATTTGCCTGTTGAATCGCGGAATTGCCGCACGAGAAAATCGGGTGGGTTGTCCCCCTTCACCCAATCGACGAGCTCCTGGTCGGAGACTGCAATCCCTGCCCGCTTCGTCTCTTTCTCAACGAGCGTCGATGCCACGAGGCTGTTCCACACCTGATCCCGGATCTGCCGGTACGCGTCGTCGTCCGGCTCCTGCCCGGTCTGCTTCTTCTGCTCCTCGGCCGCACGCTTCACAAGCTCGGAGAATTCCTGGTAGGTAATTTTTTTACCGTCGATCACACCGACGGAATCGCGGCGCCCGGAGCGGATGCCGAGGTAGTCCATCCCCCACTCAAAGACGATCATGACGACGAACAAGACAACGAGCGCGATGAGGATCACCGGCATATTATCGCGCATTCTGGTCATTATAGGCATATCCGAACGAACTCCTTACTGGGCCAATTGGAAGATCGAAATCACAAGTGCCAATTATAGAGGAGTAAATATAACCGAAAGTGCCCTGAAACGCAATGGTGAAGAGAGAACGGGAGACAGAATACAGGACACAGAATACAGGAAAAAGTAGAAAGAAAAGCAAAGGGAGTCGGTGTCCAATACGTCGAATCTCCGACTACTCGTTTGATCGGATCTCGGACGCGGGATCGGGGAGGCAGGTCGTCGGCGTGAGTCCGTAGTCCTGTGTCCTAAGTCCATGGTCCGGAGTCTTCAGTCCAAGGTCTCCAATGACCCCCACCAATAGGTCCTTGCTCTTTGCTCTTTTCTCTTCTCTCTTGTTTTTCTGTTCCCTGTCTTCTCTATTCTGTATTCTGTTTTCTTGACTTAGGATCGCCATTTAGTTACCTTTTTGAAACGCCAAAAACGGCTCTTTCCTTGAGTTTGCGCCAGAAAAACATCGCTATTCTTGGGTCCAGCGGTTCGATCGGCAGGAATAGCCTGGAAGTCATTGCCAACTTCCCGCACAAGTTCAAAGCCTCCTACCTCACCGTCAACAAGAACATCGACGCCCTTTGCGAGCAGGTTCGGCAATTCAAGCCGAAGGGGGTCGTGGTTCTGGATCCTGAAACGGCCGACGCCTGCCGAAAACGCGTCAACGGTTCGACCGAGGTCCTGACGGGGGAAAAAGGGCTGGAAGAGGTCGTTCAACGGGACGACGTGGATGTTGTGATCAGCTCCCTCGTCGGATTCGCCGGGTTGAAACCGACCATCCGAGCTATCGAAGCGAAGAAGAAGATCGCTTTGGCCAATAAAGAGACTCTTGTCGTCGCCGGCGAAATCATCATGTCGCTGGTGGAAAAGAACGGCGTGAGCCTCGTTCCGATCGACAGCGAGCATTCCGCGATCTTTCAGTGTCTCGTCGGCGAGTCGGGAAAAACAATATCGAAGATCATCCTTACGGCGTCGGGGGGACCGTTCCTCAACACCTCGAAGGAAAACCTCAAGTCCGTTACGGTCAGCCAGGCTCTCAATCATCCCAACTGGAAAATGGGGAGCAAGATCACGATCGACTCGGCGACCTTGATGAACAAGGGACTCGAGGTCATTGAAGCGCACTGGCTCTTCGGTGTGCCGGCCGAGAAAATTCAGGTCGTCGTCCACCCGCAGTCGATCATCCATTCGATGGTTGAGTTTGTGGATGGATCGGTGAAAGCGCAGCTCGGTGTGCCGGATATGAAGATTCCGATCCAGTACGCCCTCACGTATCCGGACCGCGCCGCCTCCGAGTTCCGAAGGGTGGATTTTCCCCGGCTCCGCGAGATGACCTTCTTCGAACCGGACCTGGAGCGTTTCCGCTGCCTTGGTCTGGGATTCGAAGCTCTCAAAGTGGGGGGAACTATGCCCGCGGCCCTCAACGCAGCAAACGAAGTCGCCGTGGGGAGATTCCTCGAAGGCGGGATCCCGTATCTCCAGATCTCGGAGACGATTTGCCGGACGATGGAACACCATTCCCCCACCCAGCATCCGACCTTGCCGCAGATCATCGAGGCCGACAGATGGGCGCGGGAATTCGCCGCGTCAGAGTGCAACTAGTGCCGCTTCCAAAAGGCAATATCGGGCTTTGAACGAGCTGAAGGGCGGTTCAGAGCGCCACCGTGCGTAGGTAGATACAAGATCACCGAGTAGAAGGGACACCAGGAGAAGGAAGCAATGTTCACGATGGAACTTGTCAACAACGTTTTTTATTTCCTCATCACGATCGGCGTGCTCGTGTTCATTCACGAGTTCGGACATTTCATCGCCGCCAAAGCATGCCGGATGCGCGTCGACAGGTTCTCCATCGGATTCCCTCCGAGGGCGTTCGGAAAGAAAATCGGAGAGACCGACTACTGCGTCTCGTGGATTCCGATCGGAGGATACGTGAAAGTCGCCGGGATGGTCGATGAGAGCTTCGACACCGAATTTATTAACCATCCCCCTGAACCGTGGGAATTCCGTTCCAAACCGGTCTGGCAGCGAATGATTGTCATCTCGGCCGGCGTTATCATGAACATCTTCCTCGCCGTCGCGATTTTCTGGGGGATCAACTACGTCAACGGGGGGCTCTACCGTCTCACCACCACGATCGGCTACGTCATCCCGGGAAGTGGAGCCGAGAAGGCCGGATTCAGAAGCGGCGATCAGGTCCTCGCGGTGAACGGGGAGAAAATCGCTCACTGGGATGCGATCCAGACGGCGATGTACGTCGATTTTCCGAACGACGACCTGAGCTTCGATATCGAACGTGACGGGAGTACGAGGACGATCGCCGTTTCCCACACCCTTGTCCCCGACATCTCCGAGGCTTCCTTCGGACTCCTTCCGGATCGGACGGTGGCGGCCGTCGTGGATGTTCTGCCGGGGAAGCCGGCGGAGACCGCGAAGGTGCAGCCCGGCGACCTCATCGTCTCGATCGCTGGTGAGAAGGTGATCAATCAGTTTGAAGTCACCCGCCTCATCAGGGCAAATGCCGGCAAGAAGACCGCGTTCGAACTCGAACGAAGCTCAAAGATCGTGGCGACCACGATCACCCCGTCGGCGGAGGGGCTCATCGGCATCAGCATCGAGAGCAGATACGTCGGCCCCACACAACGGGTTCATTATGGGCTTCTTGAATCCCTCCCGAAGGGGCTCAGCGATGTCTACGGCGCGACGAAACTTTTTGTCACCTCGATCTGGCACATCGTCGAGCGAAAAGCCTCGTTCGCGAAATCCGTTGGGGGACCGATCAAGATTGCCCAGATGGCCACACGCACGGCCGAGATCGGCTTTATGAGTTTTCTTGGATTCATCGCCCTTTTGAGCATCAGCCTTGCAGTGATGAACATCCTTCCCTTTCCCGCCCTCGACGGCGGACACCTCGTCATGCTTATCTACGAGGCGATTTTCCGAAAACCGATTCCACACAAGGTTCAACAGACTGTGCAGCAAGCCGGAGTCGTGTTGCTCCTCACATTCATGGCTTTCGTCATCTATAATGATATAGCCGGTTTTTAACCCTTCTCGGCCTCCTCGGGCCGGTGACTCTCAACACAGCACGTGAAACGCCTAATCCGGTATCTTGAACTTAGCGTCGTTTGTCTGGATTCATAAAATCGGGAGAGCAGTATGAGAACTACGAGATCGGTTCTGGTGATGGTTGCGATGGGGTTTCTCTGGACGTTCCGGGGACTGGCGCAGCCGTACATCAACGTCATTCCCACAGTCACCAATGCAGATATCGTCAACGCGACGGCATTGGTTGATCCCCTCACGGAGCAGGTAAAGGATATTGCACCATCCAGCTTTTCGCTGAACATCCAGAATCTCACGGGGAAAGACACTGTCTGGGTGAACATGCATATTGAGGCGTATGTGACGCTCCAGGAGGATGGGCCGCCGCCGAAGCAAATCGCCTACTCGGACACGAGGAGTCCGTTCGCGGTCCCTCCGATGGGAAGAATCTTCACGAGCCTTGATGCAAAGGCCGGGTACTCGAAGGACATCGACCTGAACTCAACGGTCGACCAGGGGATGAAACAGCGGCTCAAGGACGAAATTTCGTCCTCGACGAGCGGCGGAAGGGCGCCCTCGGGCACGTACCAGGTCAAGATCAAGTTCACCGTCGTCAAGGTGGGGAATCAGACGGTGAATTATGTCGTCGACCTTAGCAACGATCCCCGCTTCACCGTCACGGTGACAAACCCGACAAACGCGACGCTCCTTCAGCCGTCGGACAACGGGGTCGAGTATTCGACTCCTTTTCCCATGTTCCAGTGGACGTACGATACAAGAGGAGTCATGATCAGCGTCTACGAGAAGCGTCCCGAGCAGCAATCGCTCGAAGATGCGATCTCGGCGGCGGATCCATATCTGCAGGTGCAGATTGACCGGCAGGCGTCAGGTGGACTGACGATCTTCACCTATCCTCAGTCGAATGTCTCGAGTCCCGGAGTCAATGTCCTTGTGGGACCGCGTCCTCTCGAGCGGGGAAAATCGTACGTTGTAGTGCTCGACGGGATCCGGACGGCGTTCGGATATACCATCGACCCGCTCAGGACAATCCGCTTGTTCCGTATCTCCGACCCGCAGGGGGATCTCATCATGAACATCCTCCAATCGGCGCTGGGAGGAGGGACGTATCAGAATTATCTCAACGTGATTCAGGATCAGAAGTTGACGATCAACAGCTCGCGGCTCACCCTCAACGGGGTCACGTTATCGGCTCAGGAGCTTCAGGTGATCTTGAACCTTAACAAGAACAAGATCAAATCAATCCAGCTTCAGGACGAATAGTACTTCCGACTTATTGGAGAGCACTTCATGAAACCACGATACTTCCTTGTAGCGCTCTGCGCCTTCTGCTTCTTCAGCGCAGCGTTCGCCGGGCCGACGTATGACCCGGATAAGCCGGTCGCTCTCGTCTTCAAGCCGATCGGAACCGTCGAGTTCCTGAAGACCGGGAAAAGCTGGGCGAAGGCAGTGCCCTCGACACCTCTGATGTCGGGGGATCAGGTCAGAACGGGAGAGAATTCCTTCGTTGTCATCAAGTTCATAGAAAACTCGATCCTTCGCCTTCAGGAGAATTCCGAGATCACCGTAAGCGGTGAGATGACCTCCAACAAGGAATTCTCCAAGAACGTCCATCTCGCGAGGGGTGAGCTCAATTTCGACGTCAAGAAGAGGGAAGGCGAAAAATTTGAGTTCTCCACCCCGACGTCCGTCGCTTCGATCCGCGGGACGCAGGGGCTTCTTGTGAACGGCGGCGACAGCAGCGACGTCCTTATCCTCGGTGCCGGTCTCGTCGTCTTCACGAATACCGTCTCGAACCAGTCGGTCGACGTCGGAGCCGGCCAGACGGCTCATTCGTATGCGAACGGAAAGATCGAGGTAAAGCCCACGACTCCCGAGGAACTGAAGAGGCTGCAGAACTCGGCGGCCACGTCGGGCGGCGGAGGCGGAGGAGGCACGGCGAATAGCGGGTCGTCCTCGTCCGGTGGATTCAGCGTCGGTTTCGCGATCTCGGCGCCGGTCATCACGCAGGGTCAGGACGCCACCGTCACGGTTGAGCTCGTTCAGACCTCCGTGCCGATCGACACTCTGAAATCGATCGTATCGTACTACGCGCTTGCGTACAAGAACTCCACGATGTCGTCGTTCAAGGAAGTCCCCGCGACGCTCTCAGGAAACTCGGTGAAATTCACGGTTCCGGGAAGCGACGTCACGAGCCCGTCGGTCCAGGTGTACGTCATCTTTAGGACGAAGACCGGAATCTCGCTGACGTATCCCGCGGATCCACAGAACGCGATCAACCTTCCCGTCCAATCGACGACGACGAACGAGTTGAAGATAGAATTCTCCGACCCGAACGGAAAGCGAAAGGTGATGGTCATCGACTACTAACCGTCCTCTGAGATACCCAAAAACCGCTTGCAATTTTAAGCACCATTCTTTAGATTGCAGGCGGTTTTTTATTGTCGCCACTATTCGTTCACCTTCCCCCGGTCAGCCATGGACTTCCGCAGCAAGGTTTCTTTTCCTTTTGTTGCGCTGGGAATAGCCGTGCTCACTCTCTTCTTCTGCCCGCTGCCGGCGAGCTCCCAGATCAACACCTACATCCGGGCACTTCATTCGGGAGAGGCGAAAGAGGGGTCGTCGCTCCGTGTCACCGCCGAGCTTGTAAAGTCGACGGAGCTGGCGCGTGTCGTCCTTTACTACCGTCAGTTCGGCCAGTCGGAATTCAGGGTGCTTGAGATGCCGATCTCCGGAGACACAGCGTCCGTCGAAATCCCTCAGGAGGATGTGGCCCCTCCCTTCATGGAGGTGTACATCCTCGCTCAGACGAACGCGGGGACGAGCGAGACGTATCCGTACGAAAACCCCCAGGCGACACCCACCCGCATCACCGTCTCGGCGAAGTCACCGAAGGACCAGGAGATCCTCATTCTCAGTCCGGACAAATCCGAGCAACTCACTCCGGCCGATCTCTATATTTCCATCTCCTTCGTGTATGCCGGAAGCGCCGTCGACAAGAAGCGGACCAAGATCATCTTCGACAACGTCAACGTCTCCGCGTTCGAAGTCATTACGGGGGACCTCATCATTGTCTCGCCCGACGTCCTCCCGAAGAACATCCGGACCGGGATCCACACGTTGAAGGTAAGCGTCTTTGACACGACCGGGGCCCTCTACCATACGATAGAGCGGACATTCAGCGTCGTCACGGCGGAAGAAGCGGAGAGGATAGAAGTCCTCTACAACGGAAATGCCCAGGCGGAGTGGCGCCAGGAGGATATCCAGGGAGCTGTCACTCCCTACAAGAGGCTGACCGCGAACGCGAACGCCGCCTATGGGATCCTCAAGACGAGCGGCAACCTTTTTCTCACGTCGGAAGAGGAGCCCGCCCGCCAGCCACAGGACCGCTATTTCTTCGGGCTCGACGCAAAGTATGCAAAGGTTGGGCTCGGGGACGTCTATCCTCGCTTCCCGACAGCAATTATGGACGGCAGAAGGATCCGCGGTGTTTCCGCTGACCTGCTGCTCGGGGCGTTTAACCTCGATTATGCGAGCGGTCAGGTCATCCGACGGGTAGATACCGACACCAGTGCCGGGGCCACCTCGCCGACGCTCGCACGGAATCTTACGGCGGTGCGACCGAGTTTTGGAAAAGGCGAGAACTTCCAGCTGGGGTTCACGTACCTCCACGCGAAGGACGACTACTCGAACACCGATACGATCGTCCGACCGCAGGAGAACGTTGTCGTCGGTTCGGACGCTGTCGTCGCCTTCGATAATCATAGGTTTGAACTGACCGGACAAACGTCCTACAGTCTCAACAACATCGACATCTCCGCCCCCGAGTTCACGAACGCGAGCATCGACACGTCGAAGCTGAGCAAATCGGTAAAGAACCTGCTGAAGAAATTCGGGACGAACTACCTCGCCAAGGTCATCACGCTCAACGAAAACCTTCAGCCCCTTCCCCCGGGTCTGACAGCCCTGGTCTACGAGAGCGGCCTGGCTCTCAACTACTTCGGCAACTACATCAAAGGCACCTATCTCTATCACGGCGCCGACTACTCCTCGGTCGGAACGACAGCGCTCCGAAGGGACGTCAAGGGCTACAACGTCTTCGACCGGATCCGCCTGTTTGGGAACAGCGTCTTTCTCACGGCGAGCTACGAGCAACTGCAGAACAACACCGCGGGGAACGATTCGATCCGGACGTCGACGGGGACGGTGGAGTTGACGACAACCTACACGACGTTTAATTCGTCACTCTCGTATTACCCGACCTCAAGCGCTCCGAACCTGACGGTCGGATACGGGAACAACGGCGAGAAGAACCCGATCGATCCACTCGACACGCTACAAACGGCGGCATCGCAGGCGATCGACGACAACACGAACCGGTACTTCGTCCAGTCGACGTACGACTTCTCGTACTGGGGACGTCATAACGCGACGTTGAGCTTCGACATCTCGAACAAAAAAGACAACACCCCGAAGCAACAGGACGTCAAGGGACTCAACGCGTTCTTCCTTGTCAACACTGTGCATACTTTCCCGCTCGAGACGACCGTCGGCTATTCGATGAGCCTCAACACGATCCCGAAGGTCACCGTCGACACCGCTGGCGGAGTCGCGAAAACCCTCGTCTCGTCCTCGTCGCTCAACTACACGACGATCACGCTCAACGGCCGCTACAAGTTCTTCGACGACCTTCTGAGGATCTCCGGCACGTTCGCGCCGACGTTCGGAGATTTCAAGCGGACGATGCTCGAAGCGGGGGCCCAGTACACCATCGCGCGGAACCAGAGTGCGGCGTTTCAATACCAGTGGATCATCAACTCCGGAACACGGAACGATTCTTACGTCAGCCTGATCTACCGCATCACCTTCTAGGAGCGTATGGCGAAGCCGCTCACCCAGCGTTTGATGCCGTGGCTCATCCGGATCGCTCTCAGCTCGGGGATCGCGCTCCTCGTCGTGGTGTTCGTTCAGGATGCCGTATTTGAGTTCCACTTTTTCGACCGGCTGAAGCTCTCCTTCATCGACAAGTCCTTCGCGCGGAGGGGCCCCCTTCCGTATGAGAAGGACTCGCTTGACGTTGTCCTCGTCACGCTCACGCAGAATTCCGACGCCTCCCTCCCCGTCCATTTTCCATACCCCCGTAGCTATTACGCCAGGGCGATCAGGAATCTCAATGCCGCCGGCGCGCGGGTCATCGGCATCGACTTGTCGTTCGAGGATCCTGACGAACACGGCACTGCGAACGACGACGAGCTCCGGGAGACCATTCGCAAATACCGGAACGTCGTCGTCGCCGGAAAGACCGAGATCCGGAACGATGAGGCAACGATCCATCGCGCGAACGAGAACTACCACAGCATCTTCTACTCCGCTGACAGCTCCGTCGGCGTCGTCTACGTCCCCAACGACGAGGACGGCATCTACCGTCGCTACAAGGCGATCGCCAAAGATCCCGGGGCGGATGTCTACCTTCCGACGTTCGCATTTGCGTTGCTCAACAAGTGGCTTCACCTCCCTTCGACGACGGTCTGCCGAGATGAAGGAAAGTATTTCGTCCTCGGGAACCGGATCATCCCGAAATACGACGACGTCTCCATCCTCGTCAACTATCACGGCCTCGCCGGAAAGACCTTCCCGCAGATCGACATCGCCGACATTCTCGACGACAAGACGTTCAAGACGAACGAGGAGATCAAACTCAAGGCCGACATCAACACCTTCGACGATCCCGACGTCGGGCTTCTCTACAGCAATACTTTCCGGAACAAGGTCGTCCTCATCGGCCCCGCCTTCCCGGAGTCGAAGGATATCTTCCCGGTCCCCATTGCGGAGAAAGAGAGACCGGACGACAACCTGATGTACGGCGTCGAGCTCCACGCCAACGCGCTTCAGACGCTTCTCCACCAGAACTATATCGTCCGCCCCCCGGCGGCCATGGAGATCCTCTATACCTTCTTCTTTTCCCTTGTGAGCTTCCTTGTCGTCTCGGCTTTCAAGCAGATCAAATGGAAGTTTGAGTTCGTTCTTGAGATCGTCGCCCTCCTTTTTGTCGGAGGGGAGGTGTACGCGATTATCATGATCGCGGACGGGCTTTTCGCTTCTCGAAATCTCCTCATCCCGGTCGTCCCTCCGATCGCGGCGGTCTTCGCCAACTACGTCGGGAGCGCCGTCTACCAGTACCTCACCGAGCGAAAGCAGAAAGTGATGATCAAGGGGATGTTCAGCCAATACCTCAACCCTCATGTCGTCAACGAGCTCATTGCCCATCCGGAGAAGCTGAAGCTGGGCGGCGAGCGGAAGGAACTCACGGTACTTTTCAGCGACATCGCCGGCTTCACAACCTTTTCCGAGAAGCTCCCCCCCGAGGAGCTCGTCCTCGTCCTTAACGAGTACCTCAGCGCGATGACCGATATCGTCTTCAAACATGACGGCACGCTCGACAAGTACGAAGGGGACGCGGTGATGGCGTTCTGGGGAGCACCCATTGAGCTCGACAACAATGCGCTCCACGCCTGCAATGCCGCGCTCGAGATGCAGGAACGCCTCGTCGACATCCGCGCGAAGTGGCGTGCCGAGGGAAAGCCGAACGTTCACGTCCGGATAGGATTGAACACCGGCGAGATGGTTGTCGGGAATATGGGCGGGACCGGCAAGTTCGACTACACCGTCATCGGAGACAGCGTCAACCTGGGGTCGCGGCTGGAGGGGGCGAACAAGGAGTACGGGACGTACATCATGGCGAGCGAGCGGACCCAGCAGCTCGTGAAAGATTACTTCCTCTTCCGCGAACTCGACCTCCTTGTCGTCAAGGGAAAGACGAAGCCGATCAAGGTGTTCGAGCTCCTGGGGAAGAAGGAAAACGGGGTCACCGAGCAGAAGATCGCGGCCGTGGAGGCGTACCACCGGGGACTCGAACTTTATCGCCACAGGCAGTTTACGGAAGCCATCGAGGAGTTCACGAAAGCGATCTCCATCGACCCCTTCGATTCTCCCTCGAAGCTTTACATCGCCCGTTCGAAAAGCCTTTTCACCTCGCCTCCCCCGCCCGAGTGGGATGGAGTCTTCATCCTGAAGACAAAATAGGGCGACGGAGTGCCGGCAGGTCACTCCTCCTGAAGCGATTTCACGACGAAGCGCTGGGCGTCGAGCACCGACGCGAGGGAGAGCGTTTCAGAATCCTGGAGAAGTTCAACTTCGTAGATCGCGGACCTTGTCCGGATCACAACCACCCTTCGAAGCAGGGAATTCTCCGAATAGATGTAGACGCAAGCCGGTTTTCCCCCATCCATCGGCGCCGGCGGACGGAGAACCTTCCGCTCCGGCCCCTCCTTCGCAAATTTTCCCTGCATCGAAATATTCCCGAGCACGCAGAGATCTTCCTGGCCGAGGAAGGCCCTCGCGGAAGCCACTGGCTTCAACTCTCTGACGAGCATTGAGGCGTCATTTTCATTTCTCACCATTCGCAGGAGATATCGGGCGGATTTCTCCGGACCGGGAACGGCGCTCCAACCGTTGGGAGGCAGCAGGTTTTTATGAAGCGGAGGTGAGGGTGCGAAGGAGCCGGCGGCGGTCTCCCGCCCCGGACCGCAGGAGGTGAGAATGCACAGAAGGAAAAGAGGAGACAGCAACCTCAGAAAGAGCGCAGAACGAGACACTCGGAGCGTCGTCACTCCGTTCACTCCGCTCCCCGCCGGTATTTATCCTCCTGGATAATAAACCGGAGGGAGATCCGATGGGAATTGCCGAGCTGGTCGTCGCCATCGAATTTGGCAAAGGAGTAGTCGATATCGAGCTTGCGCAAATGGACCCCTGCGCCGAGCGTGAGGCTCTTGACGTCGTTGTACCCGACGCGAAGGGCAACGACTTTTTTGTAGTCGAACTCGACCCCACCGTGCGGGTCGAAACTTACCGGACCGAGGTTCGCGATCGCCGAGAACCTCCTGTTTTCGAAACGAACATCCGTGTCGAAGACCGGACCGAAACGTCCTCCGAGGAGCTCAAATTGATACGCTCCCCCGACCTTCAGCGTAGGAGAGATGAGCTCGTTCGTGCCGGTGTTCCACGCAACGAGCGTGGTCGTGATGTCCTGGGCATTGAAGCCGAGGGAGAAGTTCGGCGTGGGGGTGTAGAGTCCGCCGAGGTCGAAACCGATCCCCGTCGCGTGAAAGTCTCCGATGTCGCGGCGGATGAGCTTGAGGTTTGCACCGTAGGAAAAATGCTCGGACTGCTGCTTTGCGTAGGTAAAATAGACCGCCCAGTCCGCGGCGTTGAAGTAGGTAATCTGCGTGAGGTCCGGCCGTCCGTCGAGGTCGGTGTAGATGCCGTCGCCGTTGGTGTCGAGCTTGCGCGTGTCGGGGATTCCGTCCACCCCGAGCCGGATGACGCTCACCCCGAACGCGGCCGCGTTGTAGTTGATGACCGGTTTTGTGTTCCCCGCCTCGTCGACGAAGGTCGAAGAGGTCGTGTCGTTGGCGCCGTACGGAACCGCGACCCCCGCATAGTCAAAGTTTTCCAGGCTCCCGAATTGTTCGTCGTGCATCAACGAGAATTCGGGGTAATTGATCCGGACCAACGCCGCCGGGTTCCAGTACCCTGCCGTCACGTCGTTGGCAGCGGCAACGTAGGCGCCGCCAAGACCCAACGCCCTTCCCCCCACCCCGATCGCCATGAATTCACCCGCATACTTGGCAACGTAGGTATCTCCCGCGGTGAGGTCGGCAAAGGGGGCGGCTCCCAGAGCGAGGAACGATAATGCTTTCCACGGTAGCTTCATCTTTCCACCTGATACAAAAAAACCGAATTTCTTCTCGTGGATGAAATTCGGCTCCATTGCTAGAGAAGAAGTGATGACCCCTTCATAAGGGGGCATCTTGGGCATAAATGTTTCGACTGCTCTCTAACAATGCTCGATCAGTTCAACTCTCCTTAGACCGAAATTTAACCGAAAATGAGAGAAAGTCAATCCTAATTCACAAGAATACAGAATACAGGAGACAGGAGACAGCAAAGAAATTCAAACGGGAGAAGGTAAGAATAGTCGGGCAGGAGATAGCAAAGATATTCATGCAGGAAATATCGAAAGTAGTCGTTGAGGAGACGGTAAAGAAAATCATAAAGAAACCGGGGCGGCGGTCCCGGTCTAGAGTGATGGAGTTATCGCTTCAGAGGGCAAGATACCTGCCGACCTCCTTTCCTGGCCACCGCAGAATGCCGATCTGAGAGCCCATAATGTTGGCAAGATCATCGCCTGCGGATTGACGGACACCCAAACCATCTTACATTCCACTTCCGTTGCCGGGCGGGCTCTGAAGGAGGCGGTCGGCGAGTTCGGGCATACGGTTGCTCGCTCTCCCTTGAAGTACCTTGAACCCGTGGAGGAGATCGTACGCCGGCTTCGGGTCGATGAAATACTTCTCCTTCGTGCCATTGAACAGGGGGAGCAACCCGGCCGCGGGGTAGACCTGCGCGGATGTCCCGACACCGACGAAAATGTCAGTCCTTCGAACGAGAGTCTCGAGGTACTCCTGGCGCATGTCCACCGCCTCCCCGAACCAGACGACGTCGGGACGCAGCTGACCGCCGCATTTCGGACACCGGTCCCCGAGTTTCGTGGGAGCACTGATCCGCGCGCGATAGTCGCACGAATAGGATGGATCGTCGTAGGGAGGGATGGAGAAATGGAACTCGCACTTCTGAAAATCTATTCTCCCGTGCAGGTGCCAGACGTTCGTGGAACCTGCCTGCTCAAGGAGGGTGTCGATATTCTGGGTGATGTTGACGACGTCGTACTTCTCTTCGAGCCGGGCGATCGCCCTGTGGGCGGGGTTCGGGGCACACGCAAGCCCTTTGCGGAAACGCTCCTCGTAGAAGTTGAGGACCAGCTTCTTGTCACGATCCCATCCTTCGGGGGACGCAACATCCTCCACCCTGTGCTGCTCCCACAATCCCCCCGCATCCCGGAACGTCGCGATCCCGCTCTCAGCGGAGAGACCGGCACCGGAGAAGATGACGAGGGTTTGCTGCATAACGGAGAATGTCGAATCAAAGAGCAAGAAGTAAAAAGCAGAGATACAGAGAAAAAATAAAAGAACCGGAAAACCGTCGTGAAGGCCGATGCGTCATCTTTGATCTTTCACCTCTATTTTTGCTCTTTTCTCTTTGTTCTTTAATATGCTTCAGAAGGGGGCTCTGCCTCCCATCGGCGCCAACGGTTTATGCGGGAAGCTCCCGTCGCGCATCGCCGCATCGAAGGCGAATGCCGCCATGATGATCGAGGCCTGCTTCACGTCCCCCTCCTGCACCCGGTCAAAGACGTCCATGTTCGAATGGTGGGTCCGCGTCTCGTAATCGATATCGTCCTGGATGAACTGGAAACCCGGCAAACCGATCGCGTCGAAGGAAAGGTGGTCGGTGCCGCCGGTGTTCTCGAGCGTGAGTGTCGAAGCATCCATCTGCGCGAACGGCTCGAGCCATGCCCTGAAGATCTGACGGACGGCTTCGTTCCCCTGCATGTAGACTCCGCGGACCTTTCCGGTACCGTTATCGTCGTTGAAATAGACGTACAGCTTGTCGTACTCCGGCTTCTTCTTCAGTTCGCCGAAGGTGCTCCCCTGGGCCGTATCCCTTTCCCCGAAATGCGTCCTGACGTACTCTCTCGAACCAAGCAGACCTTCTTCCTCTCCGCCCCAAAGGGCGATACGGATTGTCCGACGCGGTTTGAGGTCCAGAGCTTTAAGGATGCGCATCGCCTCGATACAAACCGCCGAGCCTGTCCCGTTGTCCGTGGCGCCGGTCCCCCCTTGCCATGAATCGAAATGCCCGCCGATCATGACAACCTCGTCCTTGAGGTCGCTCCCGGGGATCTCCCCGACGATGTTCATGCCGGGCTGGTCGTCGTAAAATTCCGCCTCGATCTTCAGCTCGAGCTTCACCCTGGCCCCCTTCTCGAGCATCCGAATGATCCGGTTGTAGTGCTCCGCCGCCACCACGATCTGGCTGAGCACCTTCGGTTCCGACTCGTCGTAGGGGTTGATTCTCCGGTCCATCGGAGTATTGGGAGGTTGGACAACTGTCGCGCCCTGGACGAACACCGTTCCGTCGTCGCCGGAGGAACACTCGAGCACAACGGCCGCCCCTTCCTGCTGACAGAACTCAAACTTCATTCTCGCCATCATGTACCGCTCGCGCAGAAGGCGGAATGCTGCGGTATCACGCCTGCCGCCTCGGCCGCGACCGCGCTGCAGGTCGGCGTTGGCCATCCTCAACAGCTCCTCGTCGGTGAGGCGCGTCGCATCGGGGGTAAAGTGGGCCTTGAGGTCCCTCGGATCGCTGATGAGAACCATCGCTCCTTTCAACTTCCCTTTGTAGTTCTGAAGCTCCGCTTCGTTCCTGGCGTTCAAATAGATCGGATACCCGCGGAGCGTCCCCTTCGTGGAGGGGGACCAGGCCTTCGGATATGCGATGAGGGGCTGGACCCTGGGCTCGGTGATCTCGGCCGAGAAATCCTTCAGCGACCAGCCGCGACCGAACTTCCACGTCTCGATGGCGACGTTCTGAAGCCCCATCTCCTCCAGCCTCTTCTTCGCCCAGTCCGCCGCTTCCTTGAACTCCGGCGATCCCGTGAGCCGCGGTCCGTAGACGTCCGACAGATAGCTCAGCGTCTCCATCACCTTTGAATCGTTCAGTCCTTCGTTCTTGATCTTCGCCACCGTGAGCGTATCGACCGACTCTTGCGCGGGTTGCGCCGCGGCGATCGTTGCCACGAACAGCGGCAGGATCACAAACAGTATCCGTTGCTTCATGGAAGTCCTCCTCCTGCGATTGAGTGTTGGACGCGTGGATTGCAAAAGGTTAATGTCGGGAATTACTCCCGAAATTCAAAGGTCACCGATCCTGGTCGAAGCCTCAGCGTCTTCGTCTCTGCACGCGCCTTCGATGATCGGGCCTCTTCGGCTCGCTGTGCGATATGGAGTGATGGGCAAGCGTTGCGGGGATCGGAGCGAGGAGATGCTCCTCCGGAAAGACACATTCGACTTTCTTCCCAAGAAACTCTTCCAGATGCGGCAGTTCGTGCGAGTCCTCCTCGTCAGCGAAATTGATCGAAACGCCCGTCGCTCCGGCCCTCCCGGTTCTTCCGATCCGATGGACGTATTCCTCCACATCCTGGGGAAGGTTGTAGTTGATGACGTGTGAGATCGCCTCGACGTGAATGCCCCGCGAGGCGACATCGGTCGCGACGAGAACACGGATCTTCCCTTCCCTGAACCTTTCCAGCCTGCTGATCCGCTGGTGCTGATCGACATCCCCCGAGAGGAGCGCGCAACTGATCCCGTAGGCCTCGAGCCTGTCCTTCAGGCGGCGTGCCTCATCGCGGCGGTTTGCGAAGATGAGAACCCTGTCGAGCTGTTTCTGCATGATGAGATTGTAGAGAAGCGTCGGCTTTTCGTCCCGGGTCGTGATGTAGGTGATCTGTTCCACGCTGTCGACGGCGACGTTCTCCGGCGCGACGGCCACCTGGAATGCTTTCCGGGTCCACGATTCCGCCAGCCGCCTCACGTCGGACGATATCGTGGCTGAAAAGAACATCGTCTGGCGCTCGGTCTTCGGCGGCGTGCTGAGAACGATCGAACGGACTGCCGGAATGAACCCCATGTCGAGCATCCGGTCCGCCTCGTCGAGAATAAGGATTTCAACCTTGCCGAGATCGACAAGCCTTTTCTTCTTGAAGTCGATGAGCCTTCCCGGTGTGCAAATGAGCATGTCGACGGGGGCATCCTTGAGAAGTTTCTGCTGCTTTAGGTAGTCGATCCCTCCGTAGAGGGCGAGGGTCCGGCACGGGACATACCTGCCGAGCCCCAGAGAATCTTTCTCTATCTGCATGACCAACTCGCGGGTCGGTGCGAGGATGAGCGCGCGCGGCGTCCCGAGAGAACGCTGGCCGGAAAGAGGGTGCCTGAGAAAGTGCGAAAAAATCGTGATGAGGAAGGCCGCCGTTTTTCCGGTGCCGGTCTGAGCCTGGGCGGTCACATCCTCCCCCTCCAGGGCTTTTGAGAGACATTCTGCCTGGACGGGTGTACAATACTGAAAGCCGAGGTCGTAGATCGAATGGAGCACCTCGGACGGAATTGGGAAGTCGTGGAATCTCTTCTTCCCTTCGACCGGGGGGACGACGAAGACTGAACTATCCCACGGTGTTACGCGCACGGGTGGCCGGGGGGGCTCTGCTTTCGGGCCCGGCGAGGGTTTCCCTCCCCTCCGTTCTTTCCCGGCGGGGGGACGGCCTTTCTTCTCCTCGACGCGTCTTTGTGGTTCGGCGGATTTAGGGGGAGGTCCTTGGGGGGAAGGAACTAAGACCGGCGGCGCGGGCCGGAATGCTGAACGGATCTTCGCGACTAGTTTTTCGAACAATGAACGACTGGCCTTTCTGGCTCTGACCGTTTCAATGTACTCAATCCCGGAGGCAAATGATAGTCCGGTGGTCGAATCGAGCAACACGAATCGAGCAACGCCGGCTTATACGGGGAGGTTCATCTTCCGGAGGAACAGAACGTACCGTGGATCCGAACGCAGCTTCGCGAGGAATGGATCGCTCTTCACGAGAAGGAGTCCGCCGTCCCGTTGAAGGTAGGCACGCTCCATCCATCGAAATGCCTCACCGATCTCTCCGCGGTACGCGTAGACCTCGCAGATCTGATAGGCGTCCTCGTTCTGATAAAGCGAGATGAACCTCTCGAGCTCGCTCTCGGCGGAATCCCGCCTGCCGACTGCCGTGTGATAGAGGATGGTTCCCCAGAGCCGGTAGCTCGAATCGACTTCCATCCGGATGTCGGATCCCGCAACTTCGAATCTCTGCTCCAGGAGAGCGGCAAAGCCGCTGAAAAGATGGAGCAGTACCGCCTGAGAATCTGCCCGGAGAGCTTTCGCGCACTCGGCGCGGGCATCCTCAAACTTCTCGGCGGACAACAGTTGGTAGGCATAAAAGAGAAACGAGACTTGAGAACCGAATTTCACAGGGTCAAGAGAGACGCTCTCCCTGAACAGGCCGATTGCGTCATTCCTTTTGCCGAGAATGGCGCTCAGGGTTGCGGAGTTGCGGATCAATTCCACGTTCCCCGGTTCAAGAGAAAGAGCAGTGCGGAATTCGGTTTCGGCGGCGGGCCAATCCCAGTCGTAGGCCATGCTGATCCAGGCAAGCTCGCCATGAGCGACCGCGAGGGTGTTATCGAGAAGCACGGCCTTGCGGACCGCCTCGCGCGCCAACGCATACCCCTCCGCCGTCCCGATATACCCATAATCCGATTGGCTCGAGTACGCAGCCGCAAGCTCTGTCCATGCCTGCGCATCGGTCGAGTCGATCCGCAGAGCGCGTTTCAACGTCTCGATCGACTTCGCGATATTCTCGCGTCCACCCAGCTGGTGGAAGTACCGTCCCAGCAAGAAGAGGTTGTAAGCCTCCGTGTTGCGCTCCGGAGATCCGGAGGCTTGCCGGTCGAGTGAAACTGTTGCCTTCAATTCCCCCACAACGGTCTGGGCGATCTCATCCTCGAGAGCGAAGATGCTCTTCATCTCCCTGTCGAAGGTCTGCGACCAGCGGTTGGTCCCGTCCCTCGCATCAATGAGCTGAACGGAGATCCTCAGCTTGTCCCCGGACTTCTGAACGCTCCCTTCGACGATATTTGCCACCCCGAGGATTGCACTGATCGTCCTGACATCCTCGTTCTTTCCTTTGAAGGAAAAAGAGGAGGTACGGCAGATAACCTTGAGCCCGGTATTCCGGGAAAGGAGGTTGAGGAGCTCCTCGCTGAGGCCGTCCGAGAAATACTCCTGATCCTTGTTCGGGCTCAGGTCTACGAACGGCAGCACTGCAATCGACCGATCGTCGAGAGGCCCTTCGTGAAGGAGGAAATTGCCGGCCGTGGTGAAATGATACGAAACCCCGAGAGCTGCGAGGAGAAGGACGAGCTGGAGAATGACCTCGGTTTTTCGTATCCTCTGTGCCCCTTCTTTGCCGTGAAACCAGGCGACGATGAGAGAGCCGGGGACGCCGGCAACGAGAAAGACGAGGAATATTGTGAAGTAGGAGGCTGGGAGTCCGAGACGGTTAAGGAGGATATCGACAACCTGCATGAGCCCAAAGCCGCCCCCGCAGTAGACGATGAGCGTTTGCCAAAGCCGGCGTTCTTTGATTTCCTCGAAAATTCGCTTCATCCGGTAAGGTCGATTTCCGGTGCTAATATAGATGCTCGCGCTCTCGCTTGCAACAGCAGGGACGAGGGAAAAACACTTTCAGGACATGGAGACGTTCCCGTTTCCCCTTTTGCTTCTCCCCCGCATTCCCTACATTTCGATGTGCCCTCCCCGACCCCAAAAACCAGGACGAAAAGCTTTGTGAGGAGAAAACCCCTTCCTAAATCACTATTACGGCCCCTCCTTGGCGGCTTTCTGATGTGGCAACTTTTTGTTCCGATCGCGGAGGCGCAGTACTCCGTCGGTGCTCATGGAGGATCGGGAGATGAGATCTCCGCGTTCGAGGCCGAGAAACCATGGCTCTCGAAAACGCAAGCCCCATCGCTCTCGGAAGCGAGCCCCTGGTTCGACGTCACCTACGACAGCCTCGCCCTCACGATCGATCCTGCCAGGTCGTATCTCAACGGAGTGGTGACGATTGGGGGAGTCTTCCGATTGGATAGCTGCAGTCAGCTCACGCTGGACCTTATGAACACGATGACGATCGATTCCATTTTCGTCGGGAATGTGCGGGTGTCGTTTGTCCAGGCGCCCTCCTCGTTTACGGTAACGCTCGACAGGACGTATCATGCCGGCGAATATCTTGCGGCGCGGATCACCTACGAAGGCTCCCCGATCGCGACTGGGTTCGGGAGCGTCGTCTTCACTCACCACGACGGAGTGCCATGGTTCTACACATTGAGCGAGCCGTATGGAGCGCGGGACTGGTGGCCGTGCAAGAACGATCAAACTGACAAAGCAGACTCGGCCGACATCTACGTGACGTGCGACTCGATCTACAGGGTTGGGTCGCAGGGAACTCTCGTCTCAGTCACTCCTGAAACGGGGGGACGGACGACGACGCATTGGCGAGAGCGTTACCCCATTGCATCCTATCTGATCTCGGTGACGCTTTCCAATTTTTCTCAATTCACGAACTGGTATCGCTATTCGCAAACCGATTCGATGATGGTGTTGAACTATATCATCCCGGAAGATCTCGCAGCGGCGATGGCGAGTCTCTCCCGCGTCCCGGAGATGCTCTCGATCTATTCCGCCCTCTTCGGCCAATACCCCTTCATCAAAGAGAAATACGGACATGCCGAATTCGGATCGGGGGGGATGGAACACCAGACGATGACCTCCCTCGGGACGTTCAACGAGAATGTTGTCGCCCACGAGCTGGCCCATCAATGGTTCGGGGACATGATCACATGTCGGACCTGGTCGGACCTCTGGCTCAATGAGGGGTTCGCGCAGTACTCGACCGCGCTGTACCTGGAGAAGAAATACGGAAAGAGCTCATACCGGAGCTACGTTCAAACCCAAATGGTGACCGCGCTCTCGGCGGGGGGCAGGATCGGCGCTCCGGATACCTCGACGCCGGCGACTCTCTTCAATTCCCCCTTGATCTATTCCAAGGGAGCCACGGTTCTCCACATGCTCCGGCATGTCGTCGGCGACACCATGTTCTTTCGGGGGATGAAGGCGTATGCGAGCGACCCGCAGCTTCGCTACGCAACTGCGGCGACAAGCGATCTCGAAAGGGACTTTGAATCAGTCTATGGCAGAAGCCTCGCCTATTTCTTCAATGAATGGATCTACGGTAACGGATACCCGGAATATCTCTATTCATGGCAATGGAGTTCATCCGGCACGTCGCACGTCGTCGAGCTCACCATCACCCAAAATGGGGTGGCAGCGACTCCCTCTTTCTTCACGATGCCGATCGATGTGAAGCTCTCATACCCAGGGTACGATACGACGGTTTCCGTGTTCGACAATGCGTCGTCGCAGACGTTCTTCATTCCCTCGCCCACTCAGCCGACCACGGTATCGCTCGATCCGGACGATTGGATTCTGAAGCGATCATACCCATCATCGGAGATCCCGCCGAACGTCGCAACTCTCGCACAAAACTATCCGAACCCGTTTAATTCGGGGACAAGAATAGAGTATTCCCTCCCCGGAATCGAAAACGTGTCGCTCGAAGTTTTCGACCTCCTGGGACGCAGGCTAGCCCGGCTTGTCAGTGAACGTCAACCCGCAGGTACATACGAAGTCACCTGGTCACCGGCAGGCCTCGCGAGCGGAGTGTACGTGTACCGTCTTACGGCAGGGGATACGCGGATTCAGAAGAAGATGACTTTTGTGCGCTGAATATTTCCGCATGGGAGTCAACTCATCCGGATGTTCCCACATCGTTCGAGCCCGTTGGGCCGGGGAAATATCCAAGCTCCCCCGATATCGACGGAATGCTGAAGTGGATTCTGAAAATCGAGCCAGGCGGAAACGAGGTCGTCAGCTTGGAATTCACCGTGGAATGTTCCCCCGAGATCGCCCCCTATGGACTGGAATAGCGAGAGAGGCTACTTGAGGAAACCGTACTTCTTGATGTGCTGGTACGCCAGGTAGGCCACCCCCGCCGCGCTCGCCCCGCTAAGGACCATCCTCACGGAACTGAGCGGATCGTCGGGAGCGGAATTCAACTTGAGCTGCCAGGAGAGGTCCGCCCCTTTATCCCGGGCAGGCTGGGAAACGAGGAGATATCCGAGTGAGCTTTCCGGAAACTCGCGCGACATGACGAAGTCCGAGGGACGAAGCAACGGGAGAAGCGAGGGACGCGAAAGCGAATTCGGGGAGCCCGGGAAGACGAGTTGATGGAGCTCTTCGGCGTCCCGCGCCGTATCGGGAGTCTGCCCGGCCACAGACGCTGCCATGAGAAGTGATAAAACAAAAATCCGCGACGATCTCATCTCCGATCACCTCGTTTCAAACCCCCCTCCCAAATCCTGGCCCGACCATCACCTCTACTTCAACAACAACATCTTCTTGACTCTCGTTTCGGTCCCGGCTTTCAGCCGATAGAAGTAGACACCGGTGGAAAGCCGGCTTCCGTCAAATGAGAGCCGGTAAACTCCCGGCTTCTCCCTTCCGTGGAGCAACGTTTTCACTTCTCTTCCGAGGATATCATAGACGACCAACGAGACATCGCTCTCCCGCGGGATCGAGAAGGAGATCGTGGTGCTCGGGTTGAACGGATTCGGGTAGCACTGCTCCAGCGTCATTGAGGCTGGAATGAGCGACACCGTGGTCGCAACGCCGGTCGGTCCCGTATAGACGATCTCTCCCGCACCGCCCGGTCGGTCGGCACTCCCTGTCCCGAGCGCATCGTAAAGCGAGACCATCATGCGTGACCCGTCGTAGAAGGCGCGCGACATCGGTATCCCGGTGACCATGTGGGCAAGCTCCGCGGGGGCCGCAGGATTGGTCATATCGTAGATGTAGCAACCCTCAACCGTGGTCATGAGGAGCACATTGTTCGATACCGAAATATCCGTAAGAACATTGTAGGGGCGATACTTCCTCGGCACGGTGAGCTGCCCCAGCAGTGAGGGTGCCGCCGGTACGCCGATACTGTAGACTGCGACCGTGTCCGCCTCGGCAAGATAGAGCCGCTGACCGTCGATCTTGATGAGGGTGAAGGCATTATTGAGTTTCACGACGCCGACCCCCTGGATTGAGGTCGGATCGGAGATATCCACAATGCTCATCTCCTGAGTAGGAGTATGAAGAGCATAGAGCGTGTTGCCTGAAACGGCAAAATTCCGCCATTGACGCCCGTTGCTGTACTGCGCGATCGTGGCCGGTATTCCAGGGATACTGAGACCGTAAACGTAGAGACCGGGGAGGCCGTAGGAAAAGAGCAGATACGGATTCTGGAAATAGACGTCCCACGCAGTCGTATCGGGCTTCTGGTTGAGCGAATGGTCCGGGTCGAGCGTAACGACACTTGTCTCCGTACCGGCACCGTTCGTCGTGATCACCTGCGTCCCGACATTGGCGTCCGCGACGATGAGGAGCCTGTCGTTCGGAACCGCGAACCGTCCGATCCCCACGGGATACCAGATCGACGGGGTCGTAGAAGCTCCAAAGTCGAGAAGGGCGAGAGACCCAACGCCGTTCGCCCAGATCTCCGAGTTGAATTCACGAATCTCGACGCTTCCAAAGATCCCGGTCTGAAAGTAGTACGAAAGCGGAAAGATCTTTCCAAACGAGATGTTCGCTGTCCTGGAAGGATTGACGCGCACGGTCTTCGTCAGCGTTGTGGAGAAGAGGGCGTCGGAAACCGTCTCCTGAATCGTCAGCAACGACATCCTGTCGGCTACATAGACCGGCTTTGCGGTCGTCCCTCCCATCAGAATTCCGCGGAGCGTATCGGCCGCCAGGTAAGCGTACTCACCCGGCGCATCCCCCGTCACCTTCCATTGGTATTTCAGAGAGTCTTTGTCAGGGTCGTAGGAGACTGAACCATCCAGCTTAATCGTATCTCCCAGCGTCACCTCGTTGGGGGCCATGAAATTTGCCACCGGTGCCCGGTCGGACGAAATATCAAACGCAGCATAGAGAGTCTCCGGCACGGCCGATGCGGTGAATCCAACAACATAATGGCCGATGACGTCCGTGACCACCTGAACGTCGAACGGGGCGGTCTGAACGAGCCGCGCAGAGCTCATCGCCGGCCTGGAGGCGAGAAACCAGGAGGGTTGAAGCGTCAGACCAAGAATCCTCGCAGTGCCCTGGATCGGAACGACGGAGCCGAGCGGGTAGAGCGAACTCGGGTGAGTGATCGCGAGCTCAATTCCGCCAAAGAGGAACGATTTCGCACTCGAGATGAGACCCTGCAAGGCTGCGACATTCTGAAGCCGCGTTCCTTGCCACTCTCCGATGAGGAGCGATGCGACGATTGCCGTGTCCCCTGCCGCCATCGTGATCGGGCCCGCGCTGAGAGCCATCCTTCGGTCACCGGGCGGAGCGACAGAGCCGTCGATCCAGCCGGTTCCGATGAGAGGGTTGCCAGACAATGGGAATTTTGTTGCTCTCCCCGTTGTCGGATTGATATGCGGAGCACCCGTCGACCCAACGAGCCCCTTCATGAGGTTGTACCATTGCACCGTTCCCGAGTAGTCTCCGAGCTGAGGGTCGAAGTAGGTTGTACCTCCGTTGATGAAGAAATTGAACGACGTCATCATCAGGTTCTTGTACCCCTTGCGTATCTTGAAAGGACCCACGAGGGCGGAATCCGATGCGCTCCCCGGCACGGCCGGTCCGAGAAGAACGTAGGCGATTGCCGGCGGATAGGGGCCGTACTGCGCGTCGATATCCTGCGCGTTGTAGGCATACCCGAGGCTCATCGTCGAGTCGCAGCCGACAAAGTCGTCAGACGCGTCGCCGATATCCGGATCCGACCATTGCGTGAGGTACATGCTGTCGATCCGGGCTCCACTCTTGTTCACCACCCTGTAAAAGCTGAACATCGCCTGGCCGAGCGGCCCGACCGAGTTGTATCCCCAAACGGTGCGCTGAAACTCCAGACCGAGGGGCTGCGACCCGTAAAGAAACGTCGTGTGCGCAGGATCGAGATCGTTGGCGACATACCAGAGAGTTTGGTCCGCCCCCGGAACGCCGGGGATATCAACCGAGGGCTCGTAGATTCCGTCTCCGTTTTTGTCGAAGAACGGAGCTCCGTCCGAAGCCGGCCACTCGTTCCAATCGGTGATGTATTGATCGTAGAGCTGCTGTGATGTCGCAAAGAAGAGGGGGGGATAATTCGCCAGCTCGGCATCGAGCCTGGCTTTCGCGGAATCGAAACTCACGGATGGGTTGATATCCGGACGGACCCGATAGACGCGGTACTTGGAGAGCGTAGGATCGTCGGAAATGGGAGCGGACCCTCCCGTTCCGGGGGTCACGATCTTGCCCGGCTGCAGCCCGTGACGGTACGTCGAACCGCCCACCTTCAATTGTCCGTTTTGGTAGCCACCCCAGACCAAGCCGTCTTCGAAGATTGAGTACAGCGCGCTTCCGTTAGGAATTTCCCCGCCAGCGCTGTTGGTCCTCGGGTTGAAGGAACCATCACCGTTGTTGCCGACGATATCGAGAAAATCGTTGATGAGATAAATCGAGTAGCTCTCCGTCGTATCGGCGCCGGAAATGGATGTCCCCCGCGGCTTGTGAGTGGAGGCAAACGAGAAGGAGTGGGAAACCAGAACGGCTGCGACGACAGCGATCAAACCCGGGCGGGAGAAGATGCGAGGCGTGCCCATTGCAGTGGACCTCCTGTTCTGTCTTTTTCGTCTTCGGATCGATCGCGGTTTGGCGGGAGACTATGATCCGAGGATTCGGGCATTCCCCTTCGCCCCTAGTCGCGCACCGTTCGTGAAGATTCGCCCGGGCTCCCTGTAAGCGGTCGAGAGAAGGTAGAAAAAGTGGATGCGAAAAGCAATCGGCCTCTACCTAGCCTGGCCGTTGACGGAACAACCTCCGGGATGCCCGAAAGGGATAAGGCCTCCGCTTCGGAATGAGAGACCTGAGATATTCCGGAAAACAAAAAGCCCGGCACTTTGCGTGTCGGGCTTCATTTCACCCTCCAGATCGGAAAAGGTCCGATCCCTCCTGAAAGCTCCGGTCTGCCGGCTACCGATGTCGACCCTGCGGAGCTGATCCTCTCCCGCCGAAATGCCCATAAAAGCCCCCGTACGATTGGCGGTGGATGTATGTCGGATAATGATACCGAAACCCCCATCCGAAGGAGAACGATGGATAGTACCAGTACGGATAGTACCAGTACGGATAATACCCGGGGTACCAATCGTAGTATGGAGGATATGCATATTCGTGATCGCCGGACCTGACCGCCTCCTCAGGTGCCTGTGCCGAATAGAGCATCGCGTCGATAACCCGATCGCTCACTCCGGCGTTCTTGAGGTCGATAACGTCCTGCGGCTTCAGTTGGAATCTCGAATCGGTGACCGCAAGCATCGAAATGATAAGGCTGTCGCTGACTCCCGCTTTGGACATCGAGATCACGTCCTGAGATTTCAGCATCGCGAGTGTGTCGGGTCTTGGATGTCGATTCCTTTCGTACCTGGCATATCGATCTGCCGTGCATCCTCCTGCAACGAGAGAGACTGCGAGGAGAACGGCCGCCCATGTAACGCGTTTCATTGTTCCTTCGCTCCCTTCAAAAAAGACCATGTGATTGACTTATTGGTTGGACACCCGCTGCCGGTTTAGGCTTAACGGCCCAAACCGCGCCTTCGTTTCATTCAACACGCGGAAGCGCTGCGCCGATCCCCCATATAATCCGCCTGCATAGTCGGTTAGCGCATTGCATCTCGGCCCCCAATAATTTAGCTTATGGAGGATTCGTCATCCGCAATATTTCCGAAATCCCGACATTGAGCCGAGTTTCTATGATAGAGATCCGTCCGATGCAAGCGTCAGATTATGATGAGGTTATGGCACTTTGGAAAAGCACCGAGGGGATTACCACCGATCGTTCCGACACACGCGGTGCGATCGAGGCCTATCTCTCGCGAAACCCGGGGATGAGCTTTGTGGCGAAGAGCGGGGACTCAATTGTCGGCGCGGTCCTTGGGGGACACGACGGCCGGAGGGGATTTCTCCACCATCTTGCCGTGACTCCCGGATACCGGGGAAAGGGGACAGGTCGGCTCCTTTCCGAGCAGGTGATCCTCGCGTTGAAAAAGTTGGGGATCATGAAGTGCCATCTCTTTGTCCACGCCACGAACAAGCCTGGCATCTCCTTCTGGGGCAACAGGGGATGGACGCAACGAAATGATATCGAACTCTTCACCCGCACGATCGACTGACATTCCCTCCTTCTTTTCCCCGCTGCAATTTCCCGAAGGCGCGCCAAGGGTCGAAACGCGGGCGGGACTGACCGGCCTTTGGTTTCTGGATAGCACCGCGTCGCGGTAGATGGCCGCGAGTGTTTCTGCTCGAAACTTTTTGCGGGTTTCATTGCAAGTCAGCCGAGGCCCGGCATCTACTGCATCAAAAGCGGGGTCATCTCAATTGACTGGCGGTGCCGGCGGGCGAATGTCATCCGCCGATCGTCAGATCTATCGCGAGCAGCCGATGGCTCGCACCGATGGAATCTCTGAGGTGCAAAAGTCGTCCGCCCCGGCACTATCGCCGCGGCTTTCTTTTGGGAGGGAACGAAGGGAACAGGAGGTCGAGGAAGAGAGAATCATCCATTCGTCGAAGGCGCGCTGGGAGTCCTGATCTCCCGGAAGAGTTTTTGCGGGGAATTCTCCTTGCGGTGTGCCTCTGCCGGACCGGGGAGACGCTCCTGGGAGAGGATCGATGTGGAAGCGATCTCGGGGATCAACTGTAGCTGCCGGCGGATCACGGCGAGTTCCTTCTGGAGGATCGCTTCCATCGTCTGGAACTCGAGGGCCCGCATCTCGTCTGTCTTCGCATGGAGCTGCTGGAGCATGAGCTCGGATTTGAGGCTCACCTGGTAGTCGAGGTCTGCCTTCAACCGATCCTGCTTCTGAGCCCTGTTCTGGCTCATCATGATCAACGGGGCCTGGAGGGATGCGACAACGGCGAGAATCAGGTTGAGAAAGACGAAAGGATATGCATCGAATGGCCTGAAGAGAAACTCCACAAGATTGAGGACGATCCATACTCCAAGTCCGGAGAGGAAGTAGATCACGAAGGTCCAGCTACCCACGAAATCGGCGACCTTGTCCGCAAGCTTGTCACCGAAGCTCAGCTGTTCCGCCATCTCAACGTTGACGTTCTTCGAGGCGAGCGACGTCACGAGGTCGTTCGTCGCCCGCAGCCTCTTCCCCATCTCGCTGATCATTGATATCGCCACGGCAGGACGGTCGGTCACAAACTTGATGAAATCATCCCGCCGCATCTCGAGAAGGTTGACGTCGTTCGTTGCCGTCGCCTTCGCCGTCCTGGGTAGGCCATCGACGAGCGAAAGCTCTCCGAAAAATTCCCCCTGACTGAGGATCGAAACTCTGATGTCCTTTTGCTCGGTTTCGGAGGGGATGGAGATTTCGATCATCCCTCCTTCCACGATGTACATCGACGAACCGGAATCCCCTTTGCGGAAGAGCACATCGCCCGCCGTGAGAGTGCGTTCCCGCCAGAGCCCCCGCAGGAGTTCGAGGTCGGCTGGCGACATTCTCTCAAAAATCGGGATACGTGATAGAAATTCAGTGGATATCATAATCTCGCTTATTCTTCCGCTCGTCCGTCAGGAGGGAGCCGACGCAAGACCGTTCGGGGATTGCGACACGCACGGTCAACGCGCGAGCGGCGTTCCACATTCCTTGCAGAACCGGCTCCCGATCTCGTTCGCCGCACCGCACTTCGAGCACTTCACACCCTGAAGGGACTGCCCGCACGAGGGACAGAATTTCGCTCCCTGTGCCACGGGGGTCGAACAATAAGGACACGCTACTTTGTCTCCGATCATCGGGGTGGAATCCCCCGATTCCGCCTCGGCCTCTTTGCTCGCCTTCCTGAATTCGCGTATTCCCTTGCCGACCCCCTGCGCAATCTCAGGAATCTTCTTGGCACCAAAGAAGACGATGATGACGAGGAGAATTAGAATGAGTTCCGGTGCTCCGAGGTTTCCCATCTGCATTTATCCTTTCGAGTATTTCCGCCGTGTCTTCCCCCCGGAATGCATCAATCTACGCTTTGCGGAAGGCAATGTCAATTTGACCAACCTGAACGACTCCTGTCGGTTTTCGGGCGGGTCACCTCCGAAGGTTGTTATGTTCTTCCAACCAGGACACGGCACTCTTCGACCGAGACGCCGTCTCCTCAGCAAATCTTTGTTGAATTAAAGGAAAGAAACCAATATCATTAAAGATCGTATCGATTACTTACCTCAACCTGGACAATGAATCATAAGAGAACGAACCGTCTCGTGGCGCTCGCAGTCTTCGCGGTCACGCTCGCCACGTACCTTTACACCCTTCCCCCCACCGTCGTCTTCTGGGACGTTCCAGAGCATTGCGCGGCGTCGTATCTGCTCCAGGTCCAGCATCCCCCGGGATCGCCCCTTCTCGTGATCGTCATGAGGGTGGCGTCGATGATTCCCCTCTTCGCCGATATCGCGGTGAGGATGCACTTTGTCAACGCGCTGGCGAGCTCGGTCGTCGTGACGTTGCTCTATCTTATCACGGTGCGGATGATCCTCCTCCGTCACGACCTTCCCTCAGCGACGTTTGACCAGTTCGCCATCTATGGCTCGGCGGCCATCGGTGCGCTCGCCCTTACATTCAGCACAACCTTCTGGTTCAACTCGATAGAGACCGAAACACGTAACACGAGTCTCCTCTTTACGGCGATCATCATCTGGCTTATCCTGCGGTGGCACGAGGAGTACGAGAAGCCTCACAGCGATGCCTACCTTCTTCTCATCGCGTTCCTCGTCGGGCTGACGACAGGGATCCACATTCACGGGTTGATGGGCTTTTTTGTCGCGATCCTCGTCGTCTATTTCCGGTTCTATAAGCACTCGCTGAAGACGTTCACCTTTTCGGGAGACGGGATCAAGTTCGCGGTCGTCGCCGCGCTCATTTTCTTCACCGTCTACCCGGGGATCGTCAAGTGGTATCCTTCGATGCTCAGCAGCTCGGTCTTCGGGATCGAGTCCGACCTCTGGATTGCCGTCGCCGTGGCACTTCCAATCGGGGCGCTCTATCTTCTCTGGTGGTCGTACAAGAACAAGCGGCGAATCCTCAACATCGCCGCCCTTTCGTTCATCCTCATCCTCCTCGGCTACTCGATCTACGCGGTGGTCTTTATCCGGTCGAACGAGCATCCGCCGATCAACGAGGATGATCCGAGTACTCTGAAGCAGCTCGTCATGTACCTTTCCCGCGACCAATACGGCGACACACCGCTTCTCAAGCGACGGTGGTCGACCGAGCCGGACAAGGTCGAGTATTTCAAGAACTACACGAGCGACATGGATTACCTCCTCCAGTACCAGATCAACCACATGTATCTCCGGTACTTCGGATGGAATTTCATCGGGAAGCTTGACGACTGGCAGGGAGCGGGAGTAAAGTTCAGCCAGCTTTTCGCCATCCCCCTCCTCATCGGGCTCATCGGGTTCTGGTATCACTGGAAGATCGACCAGAAAATGGCCTTCATCATGACCATTTATTTCCTTCTCACGGGCGTGGTGTTGGCAATCTACTTTAATATGCAGCAGGAACAGCCCCGTGAGCGGGATTATTTCTTCGTCTATTCATTCTTCGGCTTCTGTCTCTGGATAGGGTTCGGGACCCTTGCGATCATAAAGTTCCTCGAAGAGAAGCTCGAAGCGAACAAGGCGAAAGTTGCCGGTTACGCCGCGATGGCCCTCGTCTTCATCTTCGTCCCGACGAATATGCTCAGGACAACGATTCATCCGTCCAGCCGGAGAGGGCATTATCTCGCCTGGGACTACGCCTATAACCTGCTCCAGAGCACTGAGAAAGACGCGATCCTCATCACGAACGGCGATAACGACACCTTCCCCCTTTGGTACCTCCAGGATGTGGAGGGAGTCCGTCGGGATGTGCGGGTGATCTGTCTGAGCCTTGCCAACACCGATTGGTATATCAAGCAGTTGAAGCACGAGGAGCCGTTCGGCGCCAAAAAGGTCCCCATCAGTTTGACGGACGATCAGATTACCGGCATCATGCCGGTGCAGTACGACCCGCAGACCTTCGCGATCCCGGTGACGCGGAACGCAGCGGAGGGATGGGACCCCTCGAACAAGGATCCTCGGGGACTGGATATCGTCGATACGATGAAATTCACGATGCCGGCGACGCTGACGTTCGGGAACATCAAGGCCCTCCGAGTTCAGGATATCCTTGTCTTTGACATCGTCCGGACGTCGAATTGGCAGCGTCCGATCTATTTCGCGACGACGAGCGGAGACGACGCAAAGATCGGTTTGCAGGATCACATGGAGGTGAGGGGGCTGGCACTCAAGCTGGTGCCCAGAGTCGTTCACTCACAGTGGGAGAGAGTCGATGAGCCTGTTCTCAAGCAGGAGCTGATGACCGACTTCACCGCGGTGTCGAAAACTCCGGCTTACCCGTTCCGCTGGAGAGGCCTGAACGACCCGTCGGTCCATTTTGACGAGAACCAGCGCCGGCTTATCATGAACTACCGGCAAGCGTTCATGACCTATGCAGTCTACCTGACGGACCAGAAGCACGCGCCGGCCGAAGCGGTGCCGGTGCTCAACCGGATGGATCAGGTGGTTCCTCGATCCGTCTTTGCGCTCGACTACCGTTCGAAGAGCGATATCGCCCAGCTCTATGCGATCGGAGGCGACTCACTCCGTGCCAGGGAATACTCGAAAGAAATCGCCGATGAATTGAGCCCCGATCTTACGGGTCAGATCAACGAACCGCTGAATCAATTCAACCCTCTCATCATACTCGCCCAGGCCGAAGAGGTGCTTGGCGATTTTGACAAGGCGATCTCCGCGACCAATCGTCTCGAAGAAGTCTACGGAAACACGCCGGGCGTTTCCGCCTTCGTTCAGCAGCGTGTCGCGCAGCTCACGGCAAAAAAGCCGCATTAGCTTCTCCTCAGTTCTGACATGCAGGATGGGGGCCGCTGCCAACGGCCCCTATTCTCGCATTCGACCCTCCCCCTTCGCGAGTTCGGGAGTCCTCCATAAACCCCGACGTATCATCTCCGGTAATGGAATCGCTCCGGTTCCTCCAGAAAGAACGCCAGTTGGCGGTCTACGCGTAGGTATTCATGGAACATCGCCGCCATCTGGTCGCATCCGGACAGGAACTCGGCAAGAGCGTGAGGGAATTTAAGAAAGAGGAGATAAGATGGAAGACGTAAGAAGGGAAGTGCCCAGGAGATCGCCGGAGAAGGGCGCTATTTGTCGTGGGTTGAAGACTCTTCCCGTCTCCGTCACCACCTGCTGTTCATCATTTCGAAACTTTTGTTCAATTCTTCGCGGGAAGCCTTCAGATGTCCCTCGGTAGCGCCGAAGCCGACTTCCGCGCGGTCGGCCTTCAACCCTTCCATAATTCCTTCGACGAATTCCCTCGGCTTCAGATCGATCGTGAAGCCGGGCCTCCTGGCGCGCCCTTCCGGATTCAGCTCGGTGTCGACGGCCGGCGGCACCACCTCGTAGACTCTAATGCCAGTTTTCGAGAGCTGATTCCTCAGCGCCATCGAATAGGCATGCATGGCTGCTTTCGTTGCGCTGTAGACCGGGACCCGCGCCCCCGGAACAAAGCCGAGCCCGGAGGTCACATTGATGATCGCGGCTCCTCTTTTCCCCTTCAGGAGCGGGATGAGCATTCCGGTGAGAACAATTGGCGCCTCGAGGTTCGTCGCGATCTCATTCTCGCCGGCCCAGTACTCGGCTATCCCCTTCGTGAAATCGATCTCCCGCTGGATCCCGGCGTTGTTGACAAGAACATTGAGATCCGGGAAGTTCGACGTCGCCCATTCGACAAGGTTTCTCCGGTCCGCCTCCTTCACGATGTCGCACGTCTTCACATGAATGGCTGGTGCCCTTCGTTGTATCGCGTGGAGCCTCGCGTCCCTCCGTCCGCAGATCAGCACATGGTTCTTTTCCTTCAGGAAGAACTCCGCCATCGCGAGACCGATCCCCGAAGTTCCCCCCGTAATAAGAATTGTGTTTCCGGTCAAGTCCATGGATGAGTCTCTCCAAAATCTGACAAGGAATTCGTACTCCCCGACTCGTCGCAATTTCTCCCATTCCGCGGCGACGATTCAGAGTCTCTACTGCGGAAAACCAACGGTCTGACCGAAGAGCGCTCGCTGGTCGGAACCAAGCATCAGTTTTTCCTCCAGCACTTTGCGGTTGCAGTTGTGGAACCACGCCGCGAGCCCTTCGGAGGCTGCAAAGAGGTAGACGTTTCCGGCGATCATCCCGGTGTCGGCAAAGTAGTACGACTTTTGAATTTCGGCATCCTTCAGTCCCGGCTCCTGGTAGCCCTGGCTGTTGACCAACCGGTCGAGATCGACGACATACACAAGGTGGACGGGGGCCTTCTTTGCCGCCGGAGATTGACCTTCACCGATCGCGAGAGATCTGTGGTCTCCGGCAAGAATCGGGATGAGTCGGTGAAACTGGTAGTCGTAAAGGTAAACTCCCTCTTCGACGAGCACATAGATGTCGATTTCCTGTGAGTTGCTTGCCGACGCAGCGGTCCTCCCCGGAATGCCGAACGGTCCTTTCTTGCGGTTCACCCCGTTCGCAGCCCAGAGCAGGTTGGAGAGAGTCTTCAGCGGAAGTTTCGCTTCGCTCATCTCGCGTGTCGTCCTCCTGTGCGCCAGCGCCTTCCCCACGGAGCCCGCCTTTGTGAGCGAAGGTCTGGGAAGACGAATGGGGGACGATGCGAAGGCCCCGTCCGAGAAGGCCGAAGACCGGCCCCGACGCCTTGGACCCGAACTCTTGTTTTTCATGGATATTCCTTTCTCTGACCGCCTTACGGAGAATAGTCTATTTTATGAGCGACATTCTCTTCGTGCTGCGGTATCGAGTGTTCGGAGGATCGCTTTCGACCGCCGTGAGCCGGCAAAAATAGAGTCCGGAAGCGATCCCATTCCCCCATTCAACCTCATAACTCCCCGGAGGTCTTTCACCATCGAGAAGAGTGACGAGCCGCTGACCGACGACATTGAAGACCTCCAGAACGACCCGGCTTCTTGCGGGAACAGTAAAGCGGATCGATGTCGTCGGGTTAAACGGGTTTGGAAAATTCTGGAAGAGCTCGAATGATGCCGGCACTCCGCGGGGCTGCTGTGAAACGCCGGTCAGGACACCGGATCCCGAGAGGGGAACTTTCAGCAGCGGCACCTGAGAGTTGTTCGAGACATAGAGAGTGTCGAGATACGATCGCAGAGTATCCGGATGGAAGAAGACCTCCACGACGGCCGTATCCCCTTTTCTCACGTCTTGGCGTGGGCCCCGGGGAACGACCTGGAACACCCCACTCCCGGTAAAGAGGGAATCAAGCACGAGAACACTGAGGGAAGTGTTCGTCATTGAGACAAGCAATTCACTCACGCTGTCCTTCTTCAATTGACCGAACGACAGCGATTGAGGATTAACAGAGATCGCCGGGTAGGGGCAGTTTCCGGCGAGAGGGATCCTCACGGTCAGCGATTCCGCCTTGCACCGGAGTAAGAGCGTATCGTTCGCCCCGCCGAATGAGGTCGGCGAGAATGTCACCGCGATTTTCAGGGAATCGGAAGAGACGACGGCATTCCCAACTGCGCAGCGGAACGTCGTCGTTGCGGTGGCGATCGAATCGATGAGGACGGAGCCGGCGGAACTGTTCTTGACGGCGAGGGTCATGGCGGCCGAGTCGTTCACTCCCACATCGCCGAAGGAGAGCGAACGGGCGGAAAATGTCAGTGTCCCGGCGGTCGTCGTTGTGGACCTGTTCGCGAGCCAGAGCGAGGCATTGAGATGAAGATCCGCATGGCTCACTCCAACCTCGGTCCACCCCGGGTACAGGGAGTTTCCCGACGCACCGGTGCCGTCGTCCGCCGGTGAGCTGTCTCCGATCAGGAAGGCCTTCCCCGCACCGAATTGCGCTGTGGCACACATGACATTGGCGAGCCCATGAGGATATCCGTTCCGCCAAATCAGTGCTTTCACCGTCGGATTCGTCGACGGGTCGAGCGTGAGAGTCGCTCCGTCGCTGTACTTGAGCTCCGTCACCGGTCCCGCCGGTCCGTGAAGGACCGGGTCCGTGGTGTCGGCGAGAAGGTTTGTCGTCGTCTCCGAGTAATCGGTCGAGTCGACGAGCATGCCGAACGGGAGCGACTGCACCGAGTTGTTCCGCATGAGGTCATTCCATATCCTCACGGCGTCCCACCCGTCGTTGTTCCTGTCGGCGCCCGCATGATCTGAGATCATGAAGAGTCCGCCGCCGTTTTGGACAAAACGGACGATCGATGCTTTTTCGGAGGAGCTGAACGGAGTGTTCGGTTCATCGACGATGAAGACGTCGTAATTCCGGAGGTCCTGGGGATTCGTCGAATCGCCGTACGTGATCGTCTTCCCGGGAGGGAGCGTTTCGACAAGGTGCCCAAGCTTCACTAGCGCAATGCCCCACGAAGAGAGCGCTCCAGTCCAATAGGTCTCCGCCGTGGATTGGGTGACAGTCGATTCCGGAGGGGTAGGAAACCTTCCCGGAACATTGTTGTCTTCGTCGATCACCCAGTCGGCGTTTCCTGCTGTCTCAGCCTTGGTGGCATCGAAAAGAAACTTCTTCTGGGCCTGTGCCGGTCCGGGAACAAGAACAACGAGAGCGAGGATTGCTGCGACGGCCCGAGCGGAAACGACGGTCAAACGGGTTCTCATGAAGAGCAATGTAAGAAATAGTTCCCTCCTTCACAATTTTTCCGAGCCCCCGGACGGGAGACCATTGACAGGCAGATTCGATTAGAGTACACTTAGGAGTGCTTTGAGGTTCGACGATGATCAGTCCGCCGCCCGAGCTGAAGATCCGGTGCAGGGCGAACCCGATGTTGCCGTTGCGTGGGAACGATCTCATCATCTTTAAAGGGGTGAAGCCATGAACCCTCATTTCTCACGATCACGATTCCCAATCGCTCTCTTCCTCTCCTTCCTGATCGTTGCCGGATGTTCGAAGAACGACAACATCCCCGTCGGCCCGGGGACTGTCGTGCCGAACGATGCTACGGTGAGACTCGATTCCATGGGTCAGCGTATCAGAGGCTTCGGCGGAGTAAGTATGCCGGATTGGATTCCGGACCTTACGACCGCACAGGTTCATGAGGCATTCGGCGCGGGGAACGGCCAGATCGGATTGACCATCTTACGAGTCCGGGTGCCGTACGACGAGACACAGTTCTCGCTCGAGGTACCGACTGCAGCGCTAGCCTATTCACTCGGCGCGACGATCTTTGCCTCTCCCTGGACTCCGCCCGATTCGATGAAAACAAACCACAACATCGTCGGCGGTGCGCTGAAGACGAGCTCCTATGCTTCTTACGCGTCACACTTGAAGGCCTTCGCCGACTATCTTTCTTCCAACAACGCCCCCCTCTATGCCATCTCCATCCAGAATGAGCCGGACGCTTCGGTGAATTATGAATCGTGCTACTGGAGCGCTGCACAGATGCTCAACTTCGTCAAGAACAACGCCTCCGCCATCGGGCTCAAGATCATCATGCCTGAATCCGAGAACTTCAACCACGCTCTTTCCGATCCAACCCTCAACGACGCAGGGGCCGCGGCGAACGTCTCCATCATCGGCGGACACCTCTATGGGGGCGGGCTCGCGGCGTACCCGCTCGCCATGAGCAAAGGGAAGGAGGTCTGGATGACCGAACATCTTGACACCGACACCTCCTGGACGGCGGTGATCGGCACGGCAAAAGAGATCAACGACTGCATGAAGGCGGGAATGAACGCGTATGTCTGGTGGTATATCCGGAGGTTCTACGGGCTGATCGACGAGAACGGCAATATCACGAAACGGGGCTATGTCATGTCTCAGTATGCGAGGTTCGTCCGCCCCGGTTACACGCTCGTCGAGGCAAGCGGTGGAACCGGGTCGAATGTCGATATCACGGCGTACCGGAACGGTTCGAGCATCGTCATTGTCCTCGTCAACAGAAATGCATACACTATCTATCAGACGATCAGCATCCCGAACAGCACGGCGACTAGCTTTTCGTGCTACACAACGTCGCCGGCTAAGAATTGTTCCCAGGAGGGGAACGTCTCCGGATCGTCCGGAACCTTCACCACGTTACTGGATCCGTCTAGCGTTACCACGCTGGTGTCAAACTAGTCTGTAGCATCGGCAGGGTCGGGAATTCTGGGTCCGGTGTGCTGGAGTCATAGGTCCGGAGTCTAGAGTTCTGAGCCAGAGTGCTGGAGTCCTGGGTTCAGAGTCCTGAGTCCTTATGTTCAATCTTCTATCTTGCTTCTTTCTACTTTCTTCTTTCTCCTGTATTCTGTATTCTGTGTTCTGTGTTCTGTGTTCTTTCTCCCGTCTCCTCTCTTCCTAATCTGAGTACCCGATGAAATCAATATTCCTTGGTGTGATCGCAGGGATCGTGTTGTCTGCGGATCCTCTCCTTGCCCAGCCGGAACTGACGGCGTGGGGCAATCTCGACGGAATCAGGGTTGAGGGAGAATTGATGAAATTTACCTCGAGCCTCTGTCTTGTCGGAGCCTCGATGGCCGACATCAACGCCACGGCAAAGGAAAAGCAACAGCCGAACTACCGGCGCGAAGGAGAGATTCAAACGGTCACGACGGAGCTCTCGCAGTTCGGCTTCACTGAAGCGGTCGCTGGGAGCGAGGGGTCGGCGACGATCAGTGTCAAAGCGACCGCAGCCGGCGACTCGACGCTGCGCGGTGTCTTCATCTGCTTCGACCTGCCGGCCGACGACTTTGCCGGGGGGAAGATCGAGCCGATCGACACCGCTCAGTCGACGATGGAGCCGATTCCCCTCTTCCCGCCAAGAGCCGGAAAGTTTCCGGGCCGTGTGGGGACGAGAGCTTTTCTTCTGCAGGTCTCGGCAAGAGGATTCCGCGTCTCCTCCCCCTCCCGGAAGCTCGACGTGACAACCGATGAACGCACGGAACTGATTCTCCAGCACGGGATCCCGCGCTTCGGAAACCCGGACGATAGAGTCTATCTCGCGATCATGACGGGGCGGACGAAGGGGGGCGAGACCGCGGAAAGGAAATTCAGCATCAGGATTTCCGGAACGGTCGACCACTCCCCCGTTCGTATTGCGATCGACACATCGAAACCGGGGAGAGCGTTCGACGGCATCGGCGGGAATTTCAGGATCCAGAATGAGAAACTTGATCCCGCCGTCATCCGATATTGCATGGAGAATCTGAACGTCCGTTGGGCGCGGGTTGAATTGCCCTGGCGGAGCTGGCATCCGGTTGAAGCGGTCGATCCATTAGGGGCAGCGCGGCGGGGAAAGCTCGACGAAAGCGTTCGGGGTGCGATGGAGGTGGCACAACAACTGGCGAAGACGCGCCTCCCCCTCATCGTCACCGCCTGGACTCCCCCCTCCTGGGCGATCTCAGGCGAGCCGAACTTCCGGAACGAAAACGGCATCTTCGGCAATCCGCTCAACCCGAAAAGAATGCGGAGCGTCGTGAAATCCCTTGCCGAGTATTTCATCTACCTCAAAGAAGCGTATGGCGTTGAGCCGGCCCTCTTTTCGTTCAACGAGTCGGACCTGGGGATTTACGTAAGAATGACCGGAGAAGAGCACGCCGCATTCATCAAGAAGCTGGGGGCGTACTTCGCCTCGAAGGGGCTGGCGACGAAAATGCTCCTCGGCGACAACTCGGACGCGACGACGATCGACTTCATCCAGCCTGCCATTGACGACCCTGCGACACACGAGTACATCGGCGCGATTTCATTTCATGCATGGCGGGGGTGCGACGACTGGACCCTCGCCAACTGGGGCGATGCCGCGAGCGAGCTCAACGTCCCGCTTCTCATCGCCGAAGGAGGGACCGATGCACAGGCGTACAGTTATCCCGATGTCCTCCTTGAACCGTCCTTCGCCCAGGATGAAATCGACATTTACGTGCGGGCGTGCAACATCGCCCACGTCAAAGCGATCCTCCAATGGCAATTGACCTCCGACTACTCCCTCCTCAGCGGTGAGGGGATGTATAAGGTTGAAGGGAAGCTCCGTCCGACGCAGCGGTTCTGGAATCTGAAGCAGCTCGGACTAGTCCCGCCCGGGTCGTTCATCCTCCCCGCAACATGCGACAACGATGAAATCAGTTGTGCGGCGTTCGGAGATATCAAGGACGGGACCTATGTCGTGGATCTCGTGAACCACGGCGCCTCACGTCCGGTTCACCTGACCGGTTTGCCAAGGGAGGTCACGGGGCTCACCCTTTACGTCACCGATGCCAGGAGGGGGATGGAAGAAGAAAAGCGGGTGCGGGTCTCCGGGGGCGAGGCATCTTTTACCCTCGACCCGTTCTGCTTCACCACCCTCGTCGGCGGGAGGTAACCCTCTCGTTGACCCCGGACAATGAATCTTGAGTGGATATTTACGATATTGCCCGTGTTGGATGCGAGAACAGCGCTCACCATTCTACGCATTTTCTCGCCGAGGGGCCCGGTCAACTTGATCCAGACTCAGAGGAGATCCTATGAGATTGCTGCGACTCTCCCTATTGTGCGTCTTTGTCATCGTCACTGATCAGCTTCTCTCGCAAGACATGCGGGCGACGACCGACGCCGGTCAGTCGGTCCTCCTGAGAAAAAACGGAACCTGGTTTTATATCAACGGCACTCCCCCCGATGACGCCAATGCCGTGACGTACGACGGCCACGTTGCGACCCTCAGCAAGAACGGAAAGTGGTTCCTGACGAACACCGTTCGTCCGGTCCGCTCAACGGCACAGGCTTCCCCGTCGCGCGCATCCACCGACGATTCGTACTACGGTTCCCATCCCATCCTGGCGGGGCATGCGACCGATCTTATCACGAACGACGGCGGGAGCGTGGACCAGGAGAGGGTCACCGGGAAAAAGATCGTGCTCCTCTATTTCTCGGCGCATTGGTGCGGACCTTGCCGTGCGTTCACTCCGAAGCTCGTCCGGTACTACAAAGCGAACGGAGGAGGAGACAAGTTCGAGATCGTCTTCGTCAGTTTCGATCGATCCGAAGCAGAGTTGGGGGAGTATATGAAAGAGGCAGAAATACCATGGGTCGGGGTTTCGTGGAACTGCCCGGGAAGGGCGGCATTGCAGAAGAAGTATTGCGGTCCGGGAATCCCCTGCCTTGTCATGCTCAACGAACGGGATGAGGTAATCTCAGACAGTTACTTCGGCAAGAGATACGTCGGCCCGATGCAAGTGCTGGCAGACCTCGATGCGCTTTTGAAAACGCTGTAACCCCCGATTCTGGTGCTTTCCCCCACACAAGAAGGAGCGCCGGATCGATTTTGTGAGAAGTCGAGAACCGGCGCTCCACACTCAGTGCTCCCCGGATTTCTCGACCCTTGAATTGCAGAGGACAACCATGAAAAGAATGGGCGTAGCGCTCGCTGTTTTCATTTCCTTCCCCCTGGCGGCTCAGGTCAGCCCGCAGGCAGATATTGAAATCGTCGAGTCGACCCCCATCGGCACAAGACTCGACAACCCGGACATCCGGAACGCCCAGGAGGTGTGGCTCCAGCTCATCGGGAGTGCTAAGCACTCGCTCGACTTCGAGGAGTACTACGTCTCCAACGAGCCGGGAAAAATGCTTGAGCCTGTCCTCGCCGCAATTTATGCGGCGGCCGACCGTGGGGTGAAAGTGCGCCTCATCGCCGACTCCAGGATGTACAAGACCTATCCCGCCAGCATCGACAGCCTCGGTGAACACAGGAATATCGAAACGAGGCTCATCAACTTTGGAGCGATCGCCGGCGGAATTCAGCACTCGAAGTACTTCATTGTCGACCGGAAGGAAGTCTTTGTCGGAAGCCAGAACTTTGACTGGAGATCGCTTGAACATATCCACGAGCTTGGCCTCCGAGTCAACAACAGAGAAGTCGCGGAAGTGTTCGGGGACGTATTCGACCTCGATTGGAGCCTGGCCTCCGATACCGCAAAAGGATCGAAAGCGACCCTCGTGCAACACAAGGTGTATCCAACACCAATCCGGATCTCCGAAGGAGACGGAAAGGTCGCCCTCATCACCCCAAGTTACAGTCCGGCAGGATATATCCCCGACTCCCTCCTGTGGGACGAAAAAGCCATTACCGACCTTATCAGCAAGGCGCGGCGGTCGCTCACACTCCAGTTCCTCTCCTATTCCCCCCGGGTTTGGGGTGGAGGGACCTACACCGTTATCGACGATGCCATCCGGAGTGCAGCCGGCCGCGGTGTGAGAGTAAGGATGATCGTCGCGGACTGGGAAAAAGGGAGCGCCTCGGTCGCCAACCTCAAGACGCTGAGCGCGCTTCCGAATATTGAGGTTGCCTTCAGCGATATCCCCGAATGGTCGGGAGGGTACATTTCATTTGCGCGGGTCGAGCACTGCAAATACATCGTGGCCGACGACTCACTGTTCTGGCTGGGCACCGCCAACTGCGAGAAGAGCTATTTCTACGGAACCCGGAACCTCGGCATCGTAGGCGCGAGCCCCTTCCTGGCCGGAAGGCTGGCGGGCATCTTCGATAAAAGCTGGAATAGTCCGTACAAGGAACTGATCAGTCCCAACGGAACCTACAAACCGCGCGAGCATGGGGAGAGAAAGTAGATCGAGGGTGTTGGGGCTGAGGGGTTGGGGAGTTGAGGGTTGAGGGGTATTTCCCCTGCCTCCCATAGTCATTACTGTCGCCAGAGGTACTGCACCTTTATAAAGAATTGACGTTCCGTCTGTTCGAAGCCGAACGGGCTTTGGAAATCGGTCAGGTCGTGCGTGGAGCCGGCATAGCAGATGGTGAAGGGATTCAGCTTGTAGCTCAGAAGCGGATCGATCTCAACCGCCCGGTTGAATTCGTCGTACTGCCCGATGAGGCGGAAGAAAACATCCGAGCTGAACTGGTAGATCGCCGTGGCCCGGCTGATGTAGCCGTCGTAGAAGAGTTCCTGAGTCGAGACATCCGACAACCGCGAACGGGAATACGAGAGGTCGAGTTCGAGCTGTGACGTCGGCTTGACGGTGGTCGAGAAGGTAATGTTGTGCCCGTGGCCCAGAAGGGCGAGGCTCCGGTCGATAAACCTGCCGATCTGGATGTCGAAGTAGAACGAGAGATACGTCGCCGGCGCGGAATTGACGTTGAACTCGGTTCTGACGATGTTGTTGAACCTCACGCCGTGGTAGAGTTCTTCGTTGTATGGCAGGAACGAGAGGTTGACGTTCGTCTGGCTTTTGAGGCCGAGGTAGATTCCGGCCGCCGTCCAGCGCTGTTTCCGTGCGTTGTCATAGTCGAACTGCAGGTTGTTCTCGATCCATATTTCTCCCTGATCGACGACCGGCGTCACCGGGAAGAAGTTGTAGTAGTTCTGGAGGTCGATCATCCGCATGTCATTGGCGGTAATGAAGCCGTTCTCCGCCTGGAAGGTCGGCGAGATATCCTGGTAGGTCAGGTTGACGTTGTAGCTCCGCGCGTCGCGACGGAGTTGCGCGTAGAGGGCAGTGCCGTTGTACGTCTGTCCGTCGAACCCCGGAGTGTATTGCGTACTCCCGAAAGTACTGCTGTCCGAGTAGAGAGACAAATCGTTAACTTCTCTCGTGTTTGATCCAAGCACCTGGCCGCGGAAGGAGTAGTTGTCGTTGAAGTAGAGGTTCCAGTCGACCCCTCCCGTATAGTTATGGGCGTCTGAAAAATCCCTTCCCGTTCCGAGGAATCCAAGATATGATTGTTTGCCGAAATCGTACTTGGCCCGGAGGATATTGGAGTAGGATTGGAGCGACGTCGCGACCGACCCGCTCCCCTCTTCGCCGGCGATGTTGAAGGGGGAATTCCTGTCATAGGCGGTGAGGTAGGCGATCGTCAAGCCGTCCGATTTCTCGATCAGCTTCGCCGCCGCGAGAGGATTATTGATCATCCTCGAATAGAAATCGGTGAACTGCGTGCCGAAGATATCCGCCCCGTCGAGGAAGAACGGCCGCTTCTCCGGATAGTAAATCGCGTAGCTCGAGTTGACGCTGATTTGCGTCGCATCCGATTCCACCTGGCTGAAGTCGGGGTTGATGACCGCCTCGGCGAAGAGGCTCGGGTTCGGCGAAAACTTCACCCCTCCTCCAACCCTTCCGTTCACCTTGCCGTTCGAGAATCCCGAGCCCGGATCGTCGGTGTTGGTAAGGCTCCCTGCCTGGAAACCCATCGCGTACGGAAGAATCTCCATCGTCCCGGTCGATTGAAGATCCTTGAGACCCCTCAGCGTACCTGCCTGACAAATCGTGCACGGGTCATTTCTGTCGAACGGAGTCCATGTCGATTGGCGCCGGCTGTCCCGCGGATAGTTCCGGAGCAGCATGATTGTCCAATCCTGCGACTTCGCTGAAGGGAAGTGGATGCTCTTGAACGGGATCGCCATCTCCACGACGTAGCCGGTGTCGTTCACCGTCCCCTTCGAGTACCAGACGGCATCCCAGCTGGCGTCCTCATTGTTACCCGTTCTCATGAGATCCCCCTGAACGCCAAGAGGGTTGACGACGAACTCGTACGCCCGCTGGTTGTCTTCGTACGTATCGATCGCGACGAAGACAAAGTCATCGGCAAAATTGTTGTCCCTGTCCGAGAGGTGCGCACGGATGGCCGACGGGGTGCTGTCGCAGCAGATGAACCCGAAATAGATGAAGCGGGGATTGTAGAGAATTTTGACAAGCGTTCGAGCCCGCGCCGGGGTATTTTCGCCGGGGGAAATCTCGAACGGGCACTCGACCGTCGGAGCAGATTGCCAGTGCGGATCGGACATTTTTCCTGTGAGGTTGATATCCTCGTCGATCCTCACCGCATCGACGACATAGCCCTTCTGGTTTTTCGAGAGTTCGGCCGCGGAGAGTGAGGCAAATCCGAGCGCTCCAAGGATGAGCGTCGGCACTGTGAGGGCCTTGGCAAGGGTCAAGATAGGATCCGTTTCAGGTTTCTACGGCATACGACAAGAGCGCCATAAGGTTACGAAGATTTTCGTTCTTCCGAAAGCGCACCGGCAGGAAGATCTGGGGTGAAGGGGATGGCGGGGATAGGAGTGCATAAGGCGCAATCCGGGCGGCGGGGGAAGCCGCAGGGCGCAGGATAATGCGCGCCGTTTTCTCAATCGGGCTTTTTCCTCCGGGGGATGGTCAGCGTTTTCCAACTAGCCGACTTGTAGAGCTTTGCGAGAAGGACAATCTGGCCGACATGGTAGGAGGTGTGGGCGAGCCCCCGGTTGATCGCTTCGAGGACGGAGTGAGGCTCGTTCCGGATCGTGACGATCTTTGGAAGGTCTTGCTGGGTCAGCGAGCCAAGCGCCCTGAAGAGGCAGATCCATCCCTCCTCCCACTCTGAGAGTATCGTTGCCCGCCCCTTCGAGTCGCTCTCGAACTCCGCGTCGCGGTTCCTCCAGGGCTTTTCTCCGTCCGAGGAGAGAAAATCGGTCCACCGGCTCATGAGGTTCCCCGCAACGTGCTTGACGATGAAGGCGATGCTATTCGATTCCGACTCCGGGAAGCGGAAGAACTCGTCGTCGGAAACCTGAGCCATCGCCTTATCGGCTAGGCCCTTGTAGGTTTCGAATGTCCGCTTCGCGGACTCGATGGGGTTGGAAGAGGTGTTCATGCATTCGTTCCGTGGTCTGATCGTTGAGAAGACCAACACCGCGGAGGGGGGAATTGTTCCTTTGGGTCGAATGCGCGTGGATGGGTGAGTCATCGGGAAACAGGAATGCCCGGTATCTTTCGACGACCGGGCATTTCCCCTTGACCCTCCCCTATTGCACTTTGTCTACTTCAACAAGATCAACTTCCTGACCTGGGAGAAAGAGTGCCCGCTCCCGCTCTGGGCTAGAGCCGATAACCTGTAGAAGTAGACTCCGCTCGATAGCCTTGATCCGTCGAACGTCCTGCTGTAGTATCCCTCACTCAGTCGTTCGTTGGAGAGGACTGCCACCTCCCGTCCGACAATGTCATACACCGCCAGCTTGACTATCGACTCCTCGGGCAGCGCGAAGTTGATCGTCGTCGAAGGGTTGAAAGGATTGGGGTAGTTCTGCCGTAATGCAAACTCGATCGGTACCGAGTTCTCTGAACCTTCGACTGACGTGATGGGGATTTTCTTGAACTCAACCGACGCGTTCCCATTGTTGTCGAAAAAATCGCCGCCGTCCTCAAAGAAGAGGTGCCCCACCACTGTGTCTGGAGCATTGACAAAAGAGATTGTATCCGCTTCACTGTGAATTGATTCGTACACCGCGTGACCACGAGGCCATTGCGTAGAGTTTTCGCCTGTGTGGGCCGCGAAGAAGATGCCGTCAATATCGCCACCAGCGTGCGCGCTGCTGAATGATGCCGTAATCTGATAGGATCCCGGTGGCAATTTGATCGGAACAGCAAGGTTGAAGCTGTCCGGTATCATTATCGTATTCTGATTTGGATAAACAGTTGTGGTGTACTTGCGGCCAGAGGTCTTCGACGAAAAGACCACGGTCGCACTCCCAGCATTATCATTGAAATCCCCCCCATCCTCGAAGAAGAGATGGCCCAGCACCGTGTCCGGGGCATTCGGGAATGAGATCGTTTTCGCCTTGCTGTGAATGGACTCGTACACCGCATGACCACGAGGCCATTCTGTCGAGGATTCGCCCGTATGCGCCGCGAAGAAGATACCGTCAACGTCACCACCCGCATGTGCGCCATTGAACGACGCGCTGACATCGTAGGAGTCAGGCGGCAGCTTGATAGCCACAGCCAGTTTGAAGCTATCGGGTATCATAAGCGTATTCTGATTTGGATAAGCCGTCGCCATATAAGTCTGGCTAAGAGCAACCTGTGAAGAAATGGCTACCAACACGAAAAGCGCAAGAGGGAGCTTCATACACCGGACTCCTTTCGTAAATTTGTTATACGAAATCGCGAATGAGTTGCCTCCATCCGCTCAATTTGTCCTC
>DATJQP010000019.1:0-20662 GCA_035505655.1 Bacteroidota bacterium | reverse complement strand
ATCTCTTCAGGGAATCTTCGTCGATAAATCGGTAGTAGCCGAGTTTGAACAATCCACTACAACAATCTCATGGCAAGTCCCGACATTTGCGTCGGGACGTTTCAAATTGCGCGACTACTGTCAGCCCGGTAGTGTGTGAGTTTGGCATATTCCAATTTAGTTGTCATTGCGAGTCCCGATGTTCTTTATCGGGACGAAGCGGCGTTTTTTGTCGTCAGGCTCAGCCTGACAATCCCCTGATTCGAAGACGCGCTGCGGCCAATGCAGGGGATTGCTTCGTCGTCCGACCTCAGTCGGACTCCTCGCAATGACGATTGAAATTCAGGCACTACCGTCAGCCCGTTGTCATTGTATTTTGGAATATTTCTGCCCATATTCGACTGTCAACGGGATGTCGAATTTTTACTGAACTGTCCCACTCCCCGCCACATTCCCGGGAGACACATCTTCGAAGGATCGTCATATGAGACAGCGGCTCGCTTTCCTTTTTCTCGGCACAATCTTCAGCGCGTTAGGAACGACCATGTCAGCCTCCGGCAACTTCATCCCGGCAAACAATCCCCGCATCCAGTATTTCGGCCGGTGGGACATGATTGATTCGCTTCATCCACGTTATTCGTGGCCCGGCGTCTACATCGAGGTCGAGTTCACGGGAACGTCCATTGGCGTGAGGCTGAAGGATGGGACGAACTACTTCAACGTCACGATCGACGGAGCGCTGCACGGCGTGTTCCACGGAACAAGTCGTGAAGAAACCGACTACCTCCTCGCCGACAGCCTTCCAAACACAAAGCATACGCTCCTCCTCACGAGGCGGAACATCACCTTTGAGCCTCCGTACACCTTTTCCGGCTTCCTTCTCGACAGCGGTGCAACGCTCCTTCCTCCGCCCCCCAAGCCGGCCCGGAAGATTGAATTTATCGGCGACTCTTTTACCGCCGCCGAGAGCGATGAGGCACATGCGCCACATCTCGAATGGGAAGCGCGCTTCCCGGTGACCAACATCGACAAAGGATTCGCGCCGCTCATCGCGCGCCATTTCAACGCCCAGTATACGACCACCTGCCGGTCCGGAGGCGGCCTCTATTGCGATTGGCAGGGGAAGACCTCGGAAACGATCCCCGACAGGTTCAACAGGACCCTCATGGAGGCGCCCACACCGACCTGGGACTTCAAACAGTGGATTCCGGACGTCGTCATCATCTGCCTTGGCCTCAACGATCGATCCGGTTTGCGGGGTAAAGGCGATTCCATTCCCGACTCAAGCTCCGCCCTGTTCCGCGAGACCTATCACAAATTCCTTGCGACGATCCGGGAGGTCTATCCCGGCGTTAAGATTGTCGCCGTTGCCGCCTACCCCGAATGGACCCGGAAGAACGTGAAGCAGGTCGTCGACGAAGAGCTCGGCGCGGGCAAACAGGACGTCCACTACGCCACCTTCAGCGAATACCCCGGCGGGTATGTGGCCGACGGTCACCCCACCGTGGCAACCCACGCGAAGATGGCAGACGAACTCATTCAATCGATCGAATCGTTCCATCTCTTTCAGGAAGCGAAGTAACGGAGAGCGATGAGCATGCCCGGCATTCATGAAGAAAAGGATGACGAGCGGCGTCAAGCATCCGCAGTTTCGGGAAGATCCTATGGCACCCTTCTTGCCTTCCTCATCCTGATCGTCGCGATTGGGGCCGGCGTCGTTCTCCACCACCAGGACCGGTACTCCCTCTATTACTTCGGGGACGCATCATCGCACGTCATCAAGGCCCGTGAATTCACCGACGGGCTGGGGATCCAGGAGTTGACGATCGGCACGACGTGGCTTCCGCTCCCTCACCTCCTGCTCCTTCCTTTCACCTCGATCGATCTCCTCTTTTTCTCCGGCGTCGCCGGCATGTTCGTCGGGATTCCGTGCCTCGTCGGAACGGGGATCATCCTGTTCCTTCTCATCAAGGACCTCACCTCTTCACCGTGGATCGCATTCCTCATGTCGGCGGTCGTCTCCCTCAACCCCAACATCGTCTATATGGCCCTCACACCGATGGATGAAGCGAGCCTGACGTTCTTTGTCGCGCTCGCGGGGTTCGGAGTGTATCGCTGGCTGCAGAATGGGTCCTTGCCGATGCTCCTTCTCACATCCGTCTCCGTCGTCTTCGCGACCCTCTGCCGCTACGAAGCGTGGCTCCTTGCGCCGCTTCTCTTCTTCGCCGCCGCGCTGGAAGGGATCGCCCACTGGCGGAGAGGTGAGAAGGGAAGAGGGACGAAGATCATCCTTATTGCGGCAATCGCCGGAGCCGGAATTCTCTTCTGGGTCGGCTGGCACTTCCTCGCCTTCGGCAACCCGCTGAAGTTCGCCAGGGGGACCTACTCGGCCCTTCCCGACTATTATCGCAACTCCGAACAGCGTCTTCCCGCGAAGATCGCCAAAACGTACCTCACGGCACTCCTCAATATCTTCGGCCCCTTCCTCCTTTGCTTCGCGCTCATTTTCTGGAGGGGAGTGAGGATGCAGCAGAAAAGGAAACCGATCCTCTTTCTCCTTCTTTTTTTCCTCGCGCCGCTCGCCTTCACCGTCGTGGCGACATTTGCGGGCTACGTCGGCATCGATCAGTGGTGGTGGAACTGGCGCTATGTTCTTACGTTCGGACTTTTCCTTGCCGTCGCCGGTGGACTCGGTCTCAAACGGATCGCTGCGACGGTTCCCGGGATAGTTTCGGGCGTCATTGCATCCTGCCTCCTCATCGCGATGCCGATCACCCAGCTGACGACGCCGTCGGTCAGCGTTGCGACGTATCGCGATGCGGCAAAGTGCATCACCCCGACGATCAAAGACGCCATGCTCTTCGGCGGTATGATCCCTCGTTACTATCGAGAGGGTTCCATTGCCCTGCTCACGGAAGCGAGCAGCGCCGACCGCATCAAGATCGCGAGCTGGGTGCCGATGCTGACGTTCCACTCGATCCCTTTTCCCCCCGGATGCCAGGTCCCCGATTCGGTTCTGAGAGGAGACCGCTATATCGTGATGGAAAAGAACAGAGCGAGGGAGCCGTGGACCACTCCGCCGAATTCGCAACTCCTTCCCGATGTCTACCCTCGCCATTTTGAAGTCATCGCACAGGATAGCTGCTTCTGCCTTATGGAGCGATCGCCCGATCGTTCACGGTCAATCTACAGCGCGCTGAAACCGGCTCCTCTCTCAGGCGATCAGCCGCAAAGTCCAAGAGCCATCGCAGCATCCCGCTGATTCTTCACTTCTCCTTCACATTGTTCTTCGAGACGACCACGTCGGACGGGGAGACTTCGTACCCTTTTCCGTCCGAAAGCGACACCGGCACCGCGCCGGAATTCCCCGGCGACCCTGTCCCACGGAACCGGACGATGTCGACCCCGTCGAAGTGGTTCACCTCGATCCCGTTCGTGAAGTACGATTCCTTCATCGAATCCCAGCTGAGGGTGAAGTCTTCGATGCGGAGGTTCTTCACATACTGGGCGTAGAGCCCCGGGATGTCGTGGGAGAAAAGGGAGAGCTTCGGGTCGAGAACGGGGCGCAGGTCGAAATTCCCGCCGCCGATCGCGTTGAGTTTGCCGTCAGCCATACGGAAGTTGACGTCGGTGAACGAGACATCCTCAATGACGCTCTCCTCGGTCCCGTAGACATAGATCCCCGATTCTCCCTTGCAGACAACGTGCTCGAATTTGATGTTCTTCATCCTGCCGAGGGGGACATCCTTCGTCAGCCGCACCGACGAGAGCGAAATCGGATCCCCGTTCCCCCACCAATCGCCGGTGAAAAGCCGGGTTTCAATAAGGATGTTGGAGAAGAGGACGTTCTCGATCCCCCCCTGATCCCGCACGAATAGGCCGATCCCCCGGTTCGAATTGCTGATGATGATGTTGCTGAAAACGAAATTCCTCATCGGGTTCTGGTCGAATCCGCCGATCCGGATGGCCGCGGAGCGCGAGACAAGCGTGCAGTTGGAAACGGTGATGTTCTCACACGTCCCCTTGAGATGCTTGTATCCCGGAAGGTCGAAGTGATGATTGTATCCGGTGAGAACGATGCAGTCGTCGCCAGTGCGGATATCGCAGTCGGAGATGCTTGCGTTCGTGCACGTCGTCAGGTCCATCCCGTCGTTGTTCGGGAACATGAGACTTCCGTAGATCCGGAGCCCCGAGAGGATGATGGCATCGCAGTCGGCGAGGTGAAGAGTCCAGAACGGAGAATTAGTGATGAAGAGATCGCGCACCGTCACCTTCCTGCAGTGCGAGAAAATGATCATCTGATAAGGACGATCCTTCGGCACGAGCGGACCGTCCCCCAACCCGCCCCCGATGTCCCTGAAGTGGTCTCCCTGCCTGCTCCACATCGTCCCCGTGTGATCCATCTTCTTCGCGGTGTCGGACACCATGAAGGTATCGCCGCTTCCGTCAATGGTTCCGTGTCCGGTGATCGAAACGTTTTCGGCATCCTGGGTGAAGAAGAGCCCCACCTTCTTTCCGTCCAGTTGATAGTCTCTGAGGTCGGAACTCCCCTTGATGACGGCCCCGCTCTCGAGGTAGAGGTTGACGTTATCGCGGAGGCAGAGGGTCCCGCTCAGGTAGACGCCCGAAGGGACGTAAACAGTTCCTCCACCTTCCTTCGTCGCCGAATCGATCGCCGACTGGATGATCCGTGTGTTGAGGGTCTTCCCGTCTCCCACCGCCCCCATGTCACGCACGTCAATGACCTTCGGCTGAGCGGCAAAGCACTCCGCCAGGACGCCGATTGCCCCTGCAACGATGAGCGTCATCCTCATAGGAGAACCCTTTCTCTGTAATGATTGGATCGAAAACATGTCGTGACGCTTCGATCAAGGAGTCGCCACGCGAAATGTCCGAAGGAGAAGATCTTCCATCTCCACTGAATGGGAGATGTGCAACAATCCTCCCAGCGGGAGCGACCGAAATCGTAGCTGGGAGGAGTAACGAAGGATGTTCATTGATCCTATGGTGCGTGAGGAACATCCGCGCCGGGATTGACAGGTTCGGAAATGCCGAGTCTCTTCATCTTTGCCGCATGATCCCGGATGATCTCAATCGTTGAGCGGTCGGTGATGAAAATGGAGTTCCGTCCCTGCGGCTCCTGCGGTGGGTCGCCGGTGTAGGGGTCTCCTTCCTTCCACACGAAATCGGCGTTCGGCGACTTCCCCTCTCCTCCCCATCCCCAGAAGTTCGATCCTGCAACCGGCGTTCCGGCATGGGCCGAGTCGTAAAGAATTCCGAAGATCTTCGTGTAGTAGAAATCCCGAGTCGTTGTGGGAGTCCCCGGCGCGTATGCCCCCGTGTCGCGTCCGATCCCGAATTCCTCCATCACCATCGGTTTCCCCAGCTCCCGTGCGTACTCGATATGCTTCGCGATGTAAGCGGTCGCATTGACGATCGTCGGCGGAAGCGTCTTCTCCATTTTTTTGGGATCGAACCATCCCCAGTTGAGAGGCCAAAGATGAATCGTCAGGTAGTCGATGGAGCTCGAACGGTGAGCGGTGAGGACGCATTCTTCGGACTGGATGCTTCCCGCGAGTCCCTCGTTCCCGGAGCAGACGAGGTGATTCGTATCGAGCGTCTTGATGTAATGCGCCGTCTCATCGATCCATCGGTAATACGAAGGGAGGATCTTTGCCGACTCTTCTCCGCCGGTTCCGGGCCTCGGCTCGTTCGCGAGCTGCCACGACATGATCGTGGGATCGTTATCGTACTCTCTTCCGTTGATGCTGTTCTTCCGTTTGACGAGCGTCGCCACGTAGGAGCGATAGTACTCGTTCGCCTTTGCATCCGCGTAAAACATCGCGGAAAAATTCATGAACTTCCCCCAGCCATCCACCTCAGGGTCAAGAGCCCGTAGCGAGTCGGCCCAACCAAGATATTCGGACATCCCTCCGGACCATTCCCAGTAGTTTGTCAGGAAGAGAACGGCTTTCATGTTTCTCTTCCCCATCTCGTCGAGAAGGAAGTCGAGCCCGACGAGGAGCGAATCGTCGTAGATCCCCGGTGCACGGACAATGGCTGGATGGATCACGCGGAGTTTCTTCGACTCTTCCGAGCCGGCAAGAACGCGCAGGTTGTCAAGGCCGATGGAGTGGAGGGAATCGAGCTCGCGGAGAAGGCGAGGCCTGTCCCCGATCGCGCCGGGAGCGCCGAGATAACACCCATACCAAAGGTTCGTCCCGGCAAAGTAGTACGGCTTTCCGTCAAGGATGAAGTGTGTCCCCCTCACTCGCACGAAATCGTTTTCCCTCCCCCCAAAAGGCAGATAGGAACAGGCCGAAACTACGAAGGCCAGAATGAAACAGATCGACGCTCTGCGCACCACGAAGACCTCGGATTAGTGGAAAGGTTTGCCGATCCCGGCTATGCAATTGAGGCACATTGTATGCCAACGATACAACCGGAGGGTGGAAATTCGCTGCAATAGCCGGAGTTTTTTCAGACACTCTCCGGAAAGCTCTCGTTTTCACCTATCATATTGATAAACATTATTATAGTGATAAACAGGGTCGATTTGCGTATTATGCTCATCATTGTTGCCTGATCTTCTTCCATGGAACTCCGTCGCTCATGAAATCGCCGCTGTCGACATTTTTCGCCGTCGCTGTTTCCGGAATCGCTCTCCCGTTCCTTTTTCTCCATGCTCCGTTCTCGCACCCGGCCCTTCTCTTCGGGGCTGTCTTCATCGTCAGCTCGGGCTTCTATATCGCGATGGCCTTGTTGTTGCCGCGGATAACTATCTCCGGGAGCGGACTGCTTGCGACGCTCGCAATTGCCTTCGTACTCCGGCTGAGTTTTGTTGGAATGGACCCGATCGGGTCGGAGGATGCGTACAGGTATGTGTGGGACGGGAAGGTGCAGGCAAACGGATTGAATCCGTATCTTTACCCGGCGACCGATCCCCATCTCGCGTTTCTCCGTTCGCCGCTCCTCCCCGCGGCGATGAACCACGCGGACCTGAGAACGATCTACTTTCCCCTGAGCGAATGGATCTTTTACGGATGTTACGTGGTGAGCGGAGAGTCGCTCTGGAGCTACAAGCTGGTCTATCTGGCGGCCGAGGCACTGACCATCTTTGGTCTCTTCCTGCTCCTCAGGGGTGCGAAGATAGACCGAAAGTTTTTACTTCTGTATGCACTCTGCCCGCTGCCGATCATCGAGTTCGCGCTCGATGCCCATCTCGACGCGATCGGACTCCCTCTCCTCATCTTCGCACTCTTCTTCTACCGGACAGACCGGCCCATCCTATCGTACTTTGTTCTGGCGCTTTCCATTTCGATCAAACCGGTCGGCCTGATACTGCTTCCGGGGCTCTTTCTCTTGAAACGTGGATGGCGGAATAAGATCGCGGCGTGCGTCGTCCCTCCCGTCGTTTTGGTGGCGCAATTTATTCCGTATCTTTTCTCGTCCAACCCTTTCCAGACCCTCTCGACCTTCACCAGGAATTGGTCCTTCAATGGGCCGATCTTCGAACCTCTCTACGCCATGCTCAACAACAACCAGACCGCGAGGCTCTTTTGCGCTGTGCTCCTTCTCGTTGCACTCCTCCTTCTTCTCTGGAGGCGTAGAGAACTCATAGACACCGTCTACTTTTCCTTCGTTGCGCTGATCCTTTTCTCTCCCGTTGTCCATCCTTGGTACGTAGCATGGATTGCTCTGCTTCTCCCGCTCACGAGGAGATGGTCCGGCATCGCATTAGCCGCCGGAGTCAGCCTGACAAGCTTCACCGTCGTGACGTACCGAATGACCGGTACATGGATTCAGTACCCTCTCGCAATGGTGGGGGAGTTTGGACCCGTGCTGGTTCTTATCGTGTTGGAACTTAGGGGTTATTTCGCGAGGAGCGCGGAGTCGTTGGCAGCCTGAAGGATCGGGCGGAATGGGGTGAGAACGCGGGCTTTCTCTGCATTCGCTTCCCCGGGCAGGTGCTCGCCTTCAAGAATTTCCCTGCAGACGGAGGCAATGTTGCGGGCAGCACTGTTGTTTTGTATCGGGCAAAGACGCCTGAGTTCCCCGACGTCGTAGTTCGAATAGACTTCTTTCCCCAGGGCGATGCCGACGAAGACCGTGGATGAAAACTGGGTGATGAGGACGTCGCAGTTTGCAATCATCGCTTCGGTGTTTCCGCTTTCAAAGATGACGGCTCCGGGGGCATAACGTCGGATCTCCTTCGTCGCTCGCTCGGCATCCTCGTTCGGATGCAGCTTGAAGATGAGTGTCCGGCCCGCCGCAATCTTCACCGCGTTTTCGATCACCCTCCTTCGGTTTTCGATCTTGAACGTATCCCTGGCATCTGAGGTGCAGACGAGCACGAAGTGTTTGAACGCAAAGTCGTTCCGCTGGAACCCGGCACAGTCGTCAAAATTCGGTATCCCGGTCACGGCAATTTTGGACGGATCCACCCCTTTGCGGATGAAAAGATCCCGGTACCCTTCGCTCGCCACGCAGAACTTCCGGTAGGCGTTGCTGAGACCGAAGGTCGAGGTGCTTGCAATCCACCTCGGCAGGAAGGGAAACGTTTTCACCAGATGGTAGAGAAAATTCTCGGGGTCGGTCATTCCTTCCTGGACAAGGACAACATCTTTGTCCCGGATGTTTTTCGGAACCACGACGTCGGCGCAGGTCACAACAAGATCGTAGGTGTTGTTCATCCCCTTGTAATCGATCGGGAGGTTGTGCCGTGCAAGGTAGGCCATGCACCTCCTCACCATCTTGTCCCCCAGAATCGAGAATTCGAGGATCCCCAGCCGGCGGTAGAATTCGTAGATCCCGTCGTGATAGTGGGGAGTGAAATAGTGCTCGGCCTCAGGGAGCTCTTCGGCGATCTTGTGCATCTGGGTCGTCTGGTTGAGGGACCCGCAGATGAAAAGGATTTTCTTTCTCATGGTTTAATCCAGTCCAAAGAGCCGCACCATTCCTCACACCGTAATCGTGGTCTCATCGATACCGACCGATGCTGTCGTCGGCTCCGAGTGACGTGGGACCGGAGGTTCAAACGATCGGAAGGCGAAGATGTGCTGGGCGACGTAGTTCCCCGGAAATTTCACTCCCTCCAGCCCGTATCCCTTCGGTTTCTCCGGTCTCGGAAGGTGCGCCGTCCCGAAGAGCCAGTCCCAGAGAGCCAATTTCGTCGAAAAATTGATCCCCCCTTCGGTGACCTCCTGTGCGTGGTGCCAGCGGTGCATCTCCGGTCCGTTGATGAGATACTGCAGTGGGCCCGAATGAACGTCGATGTTGGAATGAATGTACATCCCCCACACGCTGTCGACGACCCCTTTATAGAGGATCACAGCCGGGGAGGCGCCGCAGAGAATGAGCGGTGCAAACTCCACCGTCTGATTGATGAGGATCTCAAGCGAATGGGAACGGGCTCCGGAAAGCCAGTCGACATCCAGCGAGGAGTGATGGGCCTCGTGGATCCTCCAGAGGTACTTCGACGAATGCTGAAGTCTGTGAAACCAGTAAATGTAAAAGTCATGGATGACGAAGAAAACGAAAAACTGCCATCCGATCGGCCAGTCGCTCACAAGATGGAGTTGTGAAAGGCCGGACTGCCGGTCGAGCCACTTCGCAAAGAAGAAAATGATGTAACCGAGGATGTAGCTTTGGAGGATCGCGTAGAAGGCGAGGTCGTTGACGAATCCGGATCTCAGGAAGGATTGCTTCGGCTCGTACGGATAGTTCCTTTCCAGCACGACAAGGATCGCCGCCGAGAGGACAACGATGACCGGTGATGTGAGCTCGATCGGCATCGGCTATTGAGGGACGGCGAGCGGTTCGAGTGATGGAATTCTCCGAAGCTTGTTCCGCTGGCCGATTTCACTCGGATAGACTCGTTTAACGCCATCCCCCAATGCTCTCTCGACATCGCGGATATTCTGGACGAGACGCACGAGTCCGCCAATCTCCACCGAGGCGGCCTGGTCGCTTCCCCACATCGCCCGGTCGAGGGTGATATGGCGTTCGACGAATTGCGCGCCGAGAGAAACCGCAACCCAGGTCGGGGTGAGACCGGTCTCGTGGCCTGAGTATCCGACGGGCACCTCAGGGTATCTGGACTGAAGTGTCTGGATCATCCTCAGGTTGAGCTCATTCGGCGGACAGGGGTATGTCGAAGTCGTATGGGCGAGGAGAAGATTGTCGATGCCGATAAGACCGACGGCTGCTTCAATCTCTTCGGGCGTCGACATCCCGGTCGAAAGGATGAGCGGAACGCCCTTCGATTTCATCGCGAGAAGAAGCCCGACGTCGGTGAGGGTCGCGGAAGGGGCCTTGAAGCACGGGACCCCGTATTCCTGGATGAACTCAACCGACTCTTCGTCCCAGCACGAGGCGAACCACGCCATGCCGCGAGCAGCACAGTACCGGTCGATCTCGTCGTACTCCTTCTTCCAGAACTCCATCTTATGGCGGTACTTGATGTAGGTCATTCTCCCCCACGGTGTCTCACGCTCGACATCCCACTGATCGCGGGGAACGCACCGTTCGGGCGTTCTCTTTTGGAATTTCACGGCATCGCAACCTGCGAGGAATGCCGCGTCGATGAGCTTCTTTGCGATGTCGATCGAGCCGTTGTGGTTGATGCCGATTTCGGCGATCACATAAACCGGCTGATCGGGGCCAACCAGCTTGTCACCGATACGGATTGCGGTGGTTGTCATCGGATCCTCTCTGAAATGTTCGTCCCGGCACAATGATTCTTCAAACCTCTCCCGCACTTACCAAATGGTCCAACCCCCGTCCACGACGAGGTTTGCTCCTGTCATGTACTTCGAGGCATCGCTTGCGAGGAAGACCACGGCCCCCTTGTAGTCGTTAGGATAAGCCATTCTCCCGAGGGGCGTCCTCGTGGAATACTTCTCAATGAAAAACTCGTTCTGCCCGTTCTTGACACCCCCGGGCGAGAGGGCGTTCACCCGCACTCCGTGCTTCCCCCAGTACGAGGCGAGGTACCGCGTCAGCGCGACCACCGCCCCTTTCGTCGTAGGATATGCGGGAGATTTGTAGAACGACTGAGTCCCGTCCGGTCCGGCGTAGAGCGACTGGTCAGGGGCAACGAGCGCATAGGTCGAGGCAATATTGATGATACTTCCGAACCCCTGCTCGGTCATCGCCGGGCCGAGGATCTGGCAGCAGAGAAAGGTTCCCGTCACGTTCACCTCGAGCGATCGATTCCACGCCTCGACCGGAAAGTTCTCGAACTTCGAAAGCTCGCCTCCCGCGGAGTGCCCCTCCACCATGTCGTTGATCGCCGCGTTGTTGACGAGAACATCAATATGCCCGAACTCGTCGAGGACGTACTCCTTCGTCCTCGCGATCGAGAGCTTGTCGGTGATCCGACAGTCACATCCAAGAGAGAGGACATGGTATTCATCGGTGAGGGCGACCGCGAATTCCTCACATGCTTTGCAGTCGACGTCGGTCACAACGACATGAGCTCCCGCCTCCGCAAGCGCGTAGCAGTGCTGCTTGCCGAGGAGTCCCAGCGACCCGGTGACAAGAGCCACCTTGTTCCGGAGCGAGAAGATCGACTTTTCCCTGAGGGCATCGCTCATACCGATTGCGCACTCTTCTTCGGTTTCATGTTGAAGTTGCCTGTTTTGCGGAACACCGGCTCGACGACACTCCCTCTGAGGGAAGCCGCCACGTTCCCGGTGTTCACCGCTTCCTGAAGGATGGAGAACGCCTCCCGGTACGCGAGGAGGGTGTAGTCGATATCTTCATCCGTGTGGGAGAAGGAGATCGTGTGGAAACCGCTCCAGAGGATTCCACGCTTGAACATCTCCTGCTGAACCAGTGATTTCATTTCGAGAGGTTGCCCGGCCGACTGGCTGAATGTCACGAGACTTCGGCAATCGAATCCGACACAACTCACATAGTCCATCCCGATCCCCTTCGCGATCGCATTGACCCCGTGACGGAGTTTCTTCCCTTGGTGCTTGATATACTCGACAACCCGCTGCGACTTCATTTCCTCGATCGTCGCTTTCGCCGCCGCCAGCGAAAGAGCCTCACCGCCGAAGGTGGTGTAGAAAAAGACATCCTTCTCGAGGAGCTTCATGATGTCAGCTTTGCCGGTGAGGACGGAGAGGGGCATGCCGTTCGCGATCGCTTTCGAAAAGGTCGCCAGGTCGGCCTTGATGCCGAAGTATTCCTGCGCTCCTCCGAGTGCAAGTCTGAAGCCGGTCCACATCTCGTCGAAGACCAGAAGGGCGCCTTTCTGGCGACAGAGGTCTTTCAAACGATGGAGAAAATTATTCTCCGGCACGTCGAAGACCGCCGGTTCGAGGATTACGCAGGCGGTGTCGTCGTCGATCGCCTCGAGGACCGAGTCGAAGTCATTGTACTGGATGGTGAAGGTATGATCCCGCACCTCCTGGAGAATTCCCTTGTTTCTGTCGGTGACTGCGATATACCAATCGTGCCAGCCGTGGTAGCCGCAGCAAACGACATTCGGCCTTCCGGTGTAGGCCCGGGCGAGCCGGATCGCCGCGCTCGTGACATCGGCTCCCGTTTTGCTGAAGCGCACCATCTCGGCGTTCGGGATGACTTCCCTGATGAGCTCCGCCACTTCGACCTCGAGCGGATGCATCATCGAGAAGGTGATGCCGTCGTTGAGCTGTCTGCGGATTGCCTCATCCACGGCACCGTAGCAATAGCCGAGCGAGAGGGGCCCGATTCCCATGTTGTAGTCGATGTACTCGTTCCCGTCGACATCCCACACATGCGCCCCTTTCCCACGCACAAGATACTTCGGAGCAACCCCGTTGACATATTGTCCGGGCCCCTTTGCGAGCGTCTGAGAATGTCCGGGGATCAGCCCCGCCGCCCGTTCGTACAGCTCGTTGGATTCTGCAATTTCCGGGTACGTTTCGTTAAACCGGACTCCGTTGCCCATGATGTTTCCGCCTTTCTGCGATTGCGGTTGATATTAATGAACCGTTGCCTTGTTCCCCTGCTCCGCTTTTGCCGGGACCCCGCGAAAGCCGTGCGATAGGATCTTCGCCGCCAACTGTTGCCCTTTGAAGCCTTCCACCTCGAGCACATCCCCAAGAAGCGCGGGGGTGAACCAACGATTGTTGAGCGCGATGGGGAGAACCTTCTGGAGGAGCCCATTCCTCACAAGCGTCTCGCTGACAATGCTGTTGAGACCGCCGACGAGGAAGTGATCCTCCACGGTCACGAGAAGCTTCGTGCGCTTTACGGAATCGACGATCATACCCTCGTCGACCGGCGCCAGAGATCGGAGGTTCACGAGACGGACGGATACCTTCGTTGTCTCCAGGATATCCCGCGCGACGACCGCTTCCCTCAGCAATAATCCGTACGTGAGAATCGTGACATCTTCTCCATCCGAAAGGATCTCCCCCTTCCCCCAATCGAACGGAGTCTTATGCTGCACCGAAGGATGGCTCTCGTTGAATCGGATATAGCAGGGCACGCGGGTTTCCGCGATCACGTCGAGAGCCCCGACCAGCTCGTCGCGGTCGGCAGGACAGAAGACTCTCATGGAAGGAATTCCTCTCATGAGCGCAATGTCTTCTACCGCCTGGTGTGTCGGCCCGTTTGCTTCCGACAAAAATCCCGGGACGGCGCCGACGAGCTTAACCGGCAGTTTCCCGATCCCCACGTCGGTTCTCACGAACTCGAAAGCCCTCATCGTGAGGAATGTCGACAGAGCATGGAGAAAGGGAATTCTTCCCCTCAAGGCGAGTCCCGCAGCGACGCCAACCATCGTCTGCTCGGCAATCCCCACATCGATGAACCGGGATCCCAGCGCCCTCGGCAGATTTCGGATGGCGGCACGGTTCTCAGCGGTGAGGACGACGATGTTCTCGCTCTTCGCGGCCAGATCGAGCAGTTTTTCCTCGTACGTCATCGCTCACCTCACCATCATTGTGCCGGAGGTAAGGTGCGCCGCAGCGTTGCCGTGCAGCTCCTGGATCAGCATTTCGACCTCCGCTTTCGAAAAATTCGCGAACCATCGGTCCGCCCTCCGCTCGATGCTCGGCAAGCCCTTCCCCCTCACCGTATCCGCGATGACAACGCTCGGCTTCCCCTGCATCACGGGAAGGTGCGAGAATCCCGCCTCGAGCCCTTCAAAATCGTGCCCGTCGATTCTTCGACACGACCAGCCGAACGCGCGGAATTTCTCGACGATCGGTTCAAGAGGGATAAGCTTCTCGGTGCGGACGTTTGCCTGGAATTCATTCCGGTCGACGATTGCCGTCAGGTTGTCAAGCTCCCACGCGGAGGCGACGAGCGCCGCTTCCCATACCGATCCTTCGTTCAACTCCCCGTCTCCGAGAAGGACGAAGATCCTGTTCTTGCCGCCGCGGAGCTTGCAATCGTACGCAACCCCCATCGACACGGAGAGGAGATGTCCCAAAGAGCCCGAGTGGAATTCGACTCCCGGCACCGACCGGTTCGGATGCCAGTAGATCGAGTCGGTCGTTTTCAGATGATGCGCGAGACGCTTCTCATCGAGAATCCCGAGCTCCGCGAGGGTTCCATAGAGAGCCGGAACGTCGTGCCCCTTCGAGAGGAAGAAGTAGTCTCTGTTCAGGTCCTGAACGGTGTCGAGCGTGATGTTGAGTTCCTCTTTGTAGAGATAAACGATGATGTCGGCGCACGAAAGCGAGGCACCGATGAAACACCCGCCGTCCGTCGCCATGCGGATGATATGCTCCCGCACCTTCAACGCGAGCGACTCAAGCTCTCTTCTGTTTTCTTCGACCATGTCGGGTCATCCCTGATGCTCGTGTGTTGCGCGTGGCCGTAGAGGACGAATGGTCCTCAGCTCGTGGAGATAGTCGCGATACCAGTATTCCCCGGCGTACTTTTCGTTGAGGGCCGCGATGGCTGGCTCAAGTTCGAGCAGGTCGAGGATGTCGTCCATCGAAAAGACCGGACGCTCCCGCGTCCAGAGACGATCGTAGACGGTGCTGATGAAGTGATAGTCCTCAGGGTAATCGATCGTCCATCGGTGAGAGCGAGAATAGTCGAGCCCGGTCTCCCACCGGACGTTTCCGATCCGGAACCTCTCGGGCCACTCCCAGATAAACGGGGTCGTATGTTCCCGTTCGAACGGCTTCTCCGCCTCGCGCCAGGCCTGTTCGAGCACCTGCATCGACATCACCTCGACATCGTTCCCGTCAGGATAGCTCGCCGGGTGGAGGTTGCTGACAAAGTCGTACTCGGCGGCGTGGGAAAAGTAGTATTCAAGGACCTTCGTGATGACCGCCGGATCGATGAGGGGGCAATCCGAAGGGATCTTCACGACCACGTCGGCGCGCTCTCCCGCGGCCGCCCGATAGTGCCTGTCGAGAAGATCCGTAGGATGGCCGCTGTAGCACTTCACACCAATATCGCGGCAGATCTGACGGACCGAATCGTCAAGAGGCTCGATGGTCGTCGCGACCACGATTTCGAAATCGACCTTCGCCGCACGGATTCGCTCGATCATGCGAATAAGAAGAGGCTTGCCCTTCAGGGGCATCATGACCTTGTTGGGAAAACGCCGCGAGCCGCGCCGTGCCTGTATCACGATGAGGGTCTTCATTGCTCCTGCTCCGCGATCACGAGCCCTTTCGACACCCTCTGCCTGACTGAAGGGAGTACCCCCTCCGCGAGAAGCAGTCCGAATCCGACGACAACCCAGAGAAGCATGACGAACCTTTTGATGACGATGAACGTGAGCATTTGGACTGGAGAGATGACTATCGAAAATGCGCTGAAGAGGGTGACGTAACCGAGATCTTTCACGACAATGCCGGACGGCAGGAAGAAGACCGCCTCTTTGACGATCGAGAGGATCGCTTCGACAATGAGCACCTGCGTCAGGCTCATCCCCAACCCCATGTAACGGGCGACGAGGAAGGTCTCGAGCGCTTCGGTAACCCAGGTCGCCAAGTAGAGAAGGACGGAAAGCGAGAGAACAAGTTTGCTTCCCGAGCCGAGCTCACGGAAACATTCATCTGCCCTTCGAAACGATTCTTCATGTCTCGCCAGCAACCGTCTCACCGGAGGGATCGGGAGAAGAAGAAGCGTCGAATAGAGCGTCCCCGCGAACCTTCCGAGCACCACAAGCCGGGTCACCGCACCGAGAGCAACCGCCGCGAGGACGATGAATGCGCACGCAACCAGACCGAGGTTTGTCCCCGCGAGAAGCCTACTCAGCCCATTCTTCATGACCCCGAAGTCGAAACCGAAGCAGAGGATGAGGAAGGTTATCTGCGAGATCCCGAGGATCCATCTTCGCGCAACAAGGCTCGCCGCGGAGTCCGCAGTTTCAACTCCCTCCCTCTTCCGGAGGATCATCACCTTTGCAATATCGGCGGCGGCGAATCCGCCGGGGATCGAGAGAAAGATCGCTTCCGTGCCGATTTGCGCTTTCAATAACGATCGGTACGTCGGCCTCCCCGATGCCGGGAAAAGGAACCTCCACCCGAGCGCGTCGAGAGCCATGGTGAAGAAAAGGGGAAGCGGCAGGAAGAGGAAGGACCACCTGAACGGGGGAAGCGAGTTCTGAAATTGCTGTAAGAAGTCCACGCTGGATCGGTAAAGGGTTGGTTCAATCAAAGAGACAACAACTCGGCCTCGGGCGTAATGATACGGGGAGGAGGTGACGTTGAGATTAAGCGAAAGTTAACGATGGATTAATAAGACAGGAGACAGAATACAGAATACAGGAGACAGGAGGTGGCAGAGGGGAGGTTCGGCGCAGGAAGCGAGAGACAGGAGGCGGGAGACGGAAAGAGGAGACGAGGGAAAAGAGCGTGCTACTGCTTCATCAGTTTCCGTTTGTATTTTTCGAGCGAATCACGTTGGTCTTTGTTCAGTGTTGGGAACTTGAGCTTGAGCCGTTCCATCGTTTGCGCGATGATTTCGGAGACGAGCAGCCGGGCAAACCATTTCTTGTTCGCCGGTATGACATACCAGGGAGCGGTCTCCGTTCCCGTCTTTCGGATGGCCTCCTGATAGCTCGACTGATATTGATCCCAGAATTCCCTCTCCTTCAGGTCGGCCTCGGAGAACTTCCAGTTCTTGGATTTGTCGTTGATTCTGTCGAGGAGGCGTTTTCGCTGTTCATCCTTCGAAATGTGAAGAAAGAATTTGAGGACAATGGTTCCGTTTTCCGTCAGGTATTTCTCGAATTGGTTGATCTGCCGGTACCGCCTCTCCCACACGTCGTCGGTGATCAACTCATCCGGCAGCCTCTGCTTGTCGAGCAGTTCATGGACCCGGACGACGAGAACATCCTCGTAATAGGATCTGTTGAAGATACCGATCTGTCCCCTTTGAGGCAGAGCTTTGTGTGCGCGCCACAGGTAATCGTGGTTCAACTCTTCGGCGGAGGGTTGCTTGAAACTTCTCACGACGGTCCCCTGCGGGTTCAGTCCGGACATCACGTGCTTGATCGCCCCGTCCTTCCCCGCCGTATCCATCGCCTGGATGATGATGAGAATGCTGTAGGTATCCTCCGCGTAGAGTTTTCCTTCCAAATCCTGCATCCTGACGATATTCTCCGCGAGGCGCTTCTCGGCATCTTCTTTGGACTTGAACTCTGCGGTCGTGTCCGGATCGGCCTTGGCGATGTGAAATTTGGCCCTTCCGTCTACCCGATATTCTTTGATGCTCAGCATAAATGCTCCGTTGTCATTCCTCGCCGTGTGCCGCTATCCTAATTCCACCTCCACGGCATGCTCTTTTCCGTCATGGAAATCGGGGATCTTGTTGCCATCGAGCTTCTTCCCATCAACCGTCAGCCTCTTCACCCCCTTGTTGACGTGGGATGGATTGGAAATGTTGATGTGATAGACGCAGTTCCGGTACTTTCGGATTACAGAGAAACCTTTCCACGTCTTTGGTATGCACGGATCCACCGTCAGTCCGTCGTAGTCCGGCCGCACGCCGAGGATGTATTGCGAGAGGGTGACAAACGACCATGCCACCGTGCCGGTAAGCCACGAGTTCTTCCCCTCACCCGGGGTCGGTGCATCCTTGCCGGCCGTCATCTGGCTGTAGACATACGGCTCGGAACGGTAGATGTCGATCTGATCCTCCTTTGTCGGAGGACAAATACTCATGTAGTACTCCATCGCACGGTCCCCCCGACCGAGGATCGTCTCGGCGATCTGGATCCACGTGTTGTTGTGGGTGAAGATGCCCGCATTTTCCTTGTAGCCGGGGGGATACGAGCTCACCTCGCCGAGGTGCACGTGGTACGATTGAAACGCCGGTTGCTGCAGGATAATTCCATTCGGCGTCGCAAGGTGTTTTTTCACGCTGTCGAGTGCCTTGAGCGCAAATCCGTTCTCTAGCCCCACTCCCCCAAGAACGCACCATCCCTGGCTCTCGATGAAGATCTTCCCCTCGTCGTTCGCGGAAGAGCCGAGTTTCTTTCCGTAGGAATCGTAGGCGCGAAGGAACCATTCGCCGTCCCACCCGTGACGATAGATCGTCTCCCGCATCTCGACGGCCTGTTTCCGGTACTCGACACCTTTATCTTTCGTGTGAAGATGGTCGAGAAGTGCGCCCATCTCGTCGCACGCCTTGCAGAAGAGCCCCGCGATCATCACCGATTCGGCCACTTTGTCGTTGGCGATGTGCCCCGCGAGCTGGAAACTTTCACCCGGCGTCGTCGAGAAACAATTGAGGTTGAGGCAATCATTCCAATCGGCGTGTCCGATGAGAGGCAACCCGTGCGGGCCCCGGTGATCGAGTGTGTAGCGGAGTGAAAGATGGAGATGATCCATCAGCGTCGCCTTCGATCCGGCGACGTCTGCGTAGCCGATCTGCTCCCGAAGGATCGTATCGTCCCCGGTTTCCTTGATGTAGGAGGTCGTTGAGAGGATCAGCCAGAGAGGGTCGTCGTTGAACCCGCCGCCGATGTCGGCGTTCCCTTTTTTTGTCAAAGGTTGATATTGGTGGTAGCATGTTCCGTCCGAGAGCTGCGTCGCCGCGATGTCGAGAATGCGCTGACGGGCGCGGGCCGGGAGGATGTGGACAAAGCCGAGAATATCCTGGTTGCTGTCACGGTACCCCATGCCGCGCCCGATTCCCGATTCATAGAGGGATGCCGACCGGGACATGTTGAAGGTCACCATGCACTGGTACTGGTTCCAGATGTTCGCCATCCTGTTGACGATCGGGTCGGGCGTTTCGCTCCGGTAGGATGAAAGGAGTCCGTTCCAGTACTCCTTGTGCGCGGCGAATGCATCCATCACCGCTCCGGAGGCCCCGAACTTCGATCTCACAGCATTGAATTCATCCTTGCGAATTGTCCCATCGGGCATGAATTTTTGCTCTTCCGGATTCTCCGCGTAACCGAGAAGGAAGATCGCTTCTTTCGTCTCCCCCGGCTGAAGCTGGAGATCGATCTGATGGACTCCAACCGGCAACCAGCCGTAGGCGATGCTCTGACGGCACTTTCCCTCCATGACCGCCGCGGGACCCTCAAGACCCTGGTGAACTCCGACGAATGCATCGCGGCTCGTGTCGAATCCTGAGACAGGAGCCGTCGTGGCGAAATATCCGTAGTGGTTCCGGCGTTCCCGATACTCGGTCTTGTGAAAGATCGCATCGTTCTCGACCTCAACCTGTCCCGTCGAATAGTTCCGTTGGAAATTCGTCATATCGTCGTTTGCTTCCCACAGGCACCACTCGACAAAGCTCCAGAGGCGGAGGCTCTTCGGCGCTTTTGTGAGATTCTTCAACCGGAGATGCCACACTTCGTTTCGGGATGAGAGGGGAATGAAATAGAGCACCGATGCTTCAAGGCCGTTCTTTGCACCGGTGATTCTCGTGTAGCCAAGCCCGTGACGGCACTCGTACGCATCGAGTGGAACGCGCATCGGCTTCCACATCGGATTCCAGATGGTGTCTCCGTCCTTGATGTAAAGGTAGCGGCCGTTTCCGTCCATCGGGATATTGTTGTAGCGGTACCGCGTCAGGCGGCGCATCCGCGCATCCTGATAGAAGCAATACCCCCCGGCGGTGTTCGAGATGATCCCGAAGAAATCAGAAGTGCCGAGGTAATTGATCCACGGAAGGGGCGTGTCGGGGCGGGTGATGACGTACTCTTTTTCCTGATCGTCGAAGTGGCCGTACTTCATTCGTTTCCTCTGGTTTGATGTGGGTTAAGAACAAACTGCTTGTACTCCGCCCCCGGCAGTCGGGAGTTCGCTATGATGTGGTGTACCGCTTCAATATCGATGTGCCGATTCTCTCTGCCGCGGGCGGTTCGACGATTCGAAGTTGTCTCCGCTGGTCTTGTCCAGCATCGCAGGAAGTCTTGGAGCAGTGATGATACAGCTCGGGAAGCGCCGGCGAGAGGGATTGACGGCTGAAAAGTAGGAGGAAAATGGAAGAAAGGCAACCGGAAGAGACAGTATACAGAATACAGAAGACAGGAGACGGTAGAAAGAAAGACAGGAATCAGAAGTAAGAAATCGGCCCGGAGCTGTTTGTCCTGAGTTCCGAGTGCGTGGTTCAGAGTTGGGGGGGCAGTCAGACCAGCCGCGAACGTTTCGCATCGTCAACTGTCCGTCATGCCCGGACGCTTCAGCCGGTCCCGGAGGGCTCCCTTCGGGAGCGTCCAGGGAACTTCCGACATCGAAGATCTAACGTCAGAAAATGT
>DATJQP010000018.1:0-60463 GCA_035505655.1 Bacteroidota bacterium | reverse complement strand
CAACATCGAAGGGCGGGATATCCTGAAAGGAAAGGCGGACGTCGTCGTGTGCGACGGCTTTCTCGGCAACGTGCTTCTGAAATTCGCCGAAAGCGTCCCCTCCTTCCTCAAGGTGAAGTTCAAGGGCTTCGCCGACCGAGGCCCGGTGCAGAAGCTTCTCATGGGAATTCTCCGGAATCCCCTCCGGACGATTTTCAAGGAGTTCGATTACCAGGAATTCGGCGGGGTTCCACTCCTTGGCGTGAACGGGGTGACGATTATCGGCCACGGGAGCTCGACCCCGAAAGCGGTCAAGAACATGATCCTGCGGGCCGAAGAAATGGTGAACCGAAAGATCAACGAGCATATCGAAGCATCACTGAAGGATCACAATACCGGCGCGATGAATGGATAGACGACGAGCTGCGATTACCGCGGTAGGACACTTTGTCCCGGAGAAGGTTCTCACGAATCAGGAACTCGAGAAGATGGTGGAGACCAACGACGAGTGGATCCGGACGCGGACGGGGATCCGCGAGCGGCGTATCCTTGGCGATGGGGGCTCTTCCGACCTCGGAGCCGGGGCGGTTCGAAACATGCTCGCCTTCCGCGGCATGGATCCTGCGGAGATCGAAGTCATCATCGTGGCGACGGTCACCCCGGACATGTTCTTCCCATCGACGGCCTGTCTCGTCCAGGAGAAGATCGGCGCGAAAAAAGCCTTTGGGTTCGACCTCAACGCCGCCTGCTCCGGTTTCGTCTACGCGATTACGGTCGGATCGCAGCTCATCGAGTCCGGAGCGTATAAGAAGGTGGTCGTCGTCGGCGCGGACAAGATGAGTTCGATCACCGATTACACGGACAGGAATACCTGCATTCTCTTTGGCGACGCGGCAGCCGCGGTTCTCCTCGAGCCGGCCGCGGAGGATGGGGTCGGAATTCTAGACCATCGGCTCTACTCGGACGGATCGGGCGGAAACTCGCTCTACATGGCGGCCGGGGGAAGCCTGAGGCCTGCGACACACGAGACCGTCGACAAGAAACTCCATTACATCTACCAGGACGGAAAGGCCGTCTTCAAAGTTGCCGTCATCGGCATGGCCGACGTTTCGGTGGAGATCATGAAAAGGAATAACCTCACCGGCAATGACATCGACTGGCTCGTTCCTCATCAGGCGAACCTCAGGATTATCGATGCGTGCGCCGGAAGGATGGGACTCGATCCGTCGAAAGTCATGATCAATATCGACAGGTTCGGAAACACAACCGCGGCCACGATTCCCCTCTGCCTCTCGGAATGGTGGCAGGCCGGAAAGATCAAGAAGGGGCACACCCTTGTTCTCTCGAGCTTCGGCGCCGGCTACACCTGGGGCGCGGTGCTCGTCAAATGGGGCATCGACGTCCCCAACGGACATTGATGCGAGGGCCTGAGGTGGAAAAGAGGGCGTACATATTTCCCGGACAGGGATCGCAGTATGTCGGGATGGGAAAGGACCTCTGCGAAGCGCACCCTGCCGCGAAAGAGTTGTTCGTCAGGGCGGATGCGATCCTCGGCGTCCCTCTTTCGAGGATCTGTTTCGACGGCCCCGAAGATGTCCTGAAGCAGACGAAGAACACCCAGCCCGCGATCTTTCTCCACAGCGTGGCGGTCTGGTCGGTTCTGGGTCCGTCGAACGCGTCGATGTTCGCGGGCCATTCCCTCGGCGAGTACACTGCCCTTGTCGCGGCGGGCGCCCTCTCGTTCGAAGAGGGATTGAAACTCGTCCGGCTCCGTGGCGAGCTCATGCAAAGAGCGGGAGAGGAAAATCCGGGGACGATGGCGGCCGTCGTCGGCCTCGACGCGAAGGCCGTCGAAGAGGTCTGTCGGGCGGCATGGGAGGAGGGGATCGTGCAGGCAGCGAACTTCAACTCCCCCGGTCAGATCGTCATTTCAGGGTCGGTGAGTGGAGTGCGAAAGGCGATGGATCTCGCGAAGGAACGCGGCGCGAAGCTTGTCAAAGAACTGGTCGTAAGCGGGGCATTTCATTCTCCGCTCATGGAATCGGCGAAGCAGGGACTCCGGGCCGCACTCGATGCCGTTCCTTTTCGCGATGCCTCCGTTCCGGTCTACGCCAACGTCACCGCGAAACCGGTGCAGAAGGGGGGGGAAATCAAGGCGCTCCTTGTCGAGCAGGTGACGAGTCCCGTTCGGTGGGATGAGAGCATCCTTCGCATGTCCGCAGACGGCGCGGCCGAATTTGTCGAGGTGGGACCGGGGAAGGTGCTGCAGGGACTTGTGAAGAGGATTGTACCGGCCGCCGCCGCAAGCGGCGTGGATTCCGCCGCAAATGTTGCGGCGTACGGAAAGAGCAGAGAAGGATAAAGCGATGGAGAAGAAGATCCGGATCGGTCGTCATACCGTCGACACGGTGATACTCGAAAAGAGCTTTGCGGGCGGATGCGGGCCGTTCGCCTGCGAGTCGACTTGCTGTTCCGCCGGGGTCTATGTCGACCTTGAAGAGAGGACAAAAATCCTCGCGCACAAAGAGATTATCAAAAAATACCTCGACGAAACGCAGACCGCGGATCACACCCGTTGGTTTGACGGCGAGATTGTCGAGGATCCCGACTTTCCTTCGGGGAAGGCGGTCGGGACCGAGGTGATGAACGGCAAATGTGTTTTTCTCAACAAGGCGGGCCGGTGCAGTCTCCAGGCCGCCGGCAGCGCGGAGAACCTGGGGCGATGGGCGCTGAAGCCTTTCTATTGCGTTGCGTTTCCGATCACCGTCGAGGACGGCGTGGTGACCTTCGACGATTTTGTGGAGGAGAAGCCCTCCTGCTGCTCCGTCTTCGACGAGCGGCAGACCTCCATCGTCACCGCGTGCCGCGAAGAGCTCGAGTTCGTCCTTGGACCGGCCGGCTACGACGAACTGGCACGTCGTCAAGCCGGAACGGCGTCATGACACAGGCCATCATCAACCCACGACAATGACGACACCTCATCTCAATCAAAAAGTTGCGCTCGTTACCGGAGCGGCCCGCGGGATAGGCCGAGCGATTGTTCTCGCCCTTGCCGATGCCGGTGCGGACGTCGCGTTCACCTACCGGAATTCGACAGAGGCCGCCGAGTCACTCGGCGCCGAGCTTCGTGCAAAGGGTCGTCGCGAGGTCGGCTTCCAATCGGATGCCGCCGATCCCGCGCAAGCCGTCGAGATCGTCCAGAAGGTTGTCCAGACCTTCGGCAGACTCGACATCCTCGTCAACAACGCGGGGATCACAAAGGATGGTCTTCTCATGCGCATGTCCGAGGCGGACTGGGACGCGGTCCTCGACACGAATCTCAAGAGCGTCTTTAGTTACACGAAGGCCGCCTGCCGCCAGATGATGAGTCAGCAGTCGGGAAAGATCGTGAACATTTCCTCGGTGGTCGGGATCATGGGGAACGCCGGGCAGTCGAATTACGCCGCCTCGAAGGCCGGGATCATCGGGTTTACGAAATCCATCGCCAAGGAGCTTGCGTCGCGCAATATCCAGGCAAACGTCGTCGCCCCCGGTTTTGTCGAGACCGACATGACCGGGAAGTTGAATGATAAACAAAAAGAAGCTATCTTAGCCGAGATTCCGTTGAAACGGATCGCAACACCGGAGGAGATCGCGGGCGTTGTTCGATTTCTGGCATCTTCCGACGCGGATTACATTACCGGTCAGGTGCTGTGTGTCGACGGGGGCATGGCAATCTAGGTCGCGTGTTTCTCGGGAATCAACATCATCAAAACAAAGGAGATACTTTTATGGCTGACGTATCCGCAAAGGTTAAAGAAATCATCGTGAACAAGCTCGGCGTTGACGAAGCGCAGATAACGCCCGAGGCGTCGTTCACCAACGACCTCGGAGCCGATTCACTGGACACGGTCGAGCTCGTCATGGAATTCGAGAAAGCTTTCAACCTTCAGATTCCGGACGAAGACGCCGAAAAGATCTCGACGGTCGGTGACGCCATCAAGTATCTCTCGTCAAAAGTTTCCTGATCCCGGCACGGGAACAGGATCGAGCTTTGCAGTAATGTCCGCCCCGGGCGGACATTACATTCTTCACCGGACATCAACCCAGGAATAAGAGGAAGAGGATATGCCGTTCAACGGAACAGCGCGACGAGTCGTCGTCACCGGCATGGGTGCTGTGACTCCGATCGGACTCACGGTCCAGGAGTTCTGGAAGAATGCCCTCGCGGGAGTGAGCGGCGTCGCTCCGATCACGTACTTCGACACGGCGCAATACGACACGAAGTTCGCGGCGGAGCTGAAGGGATTCAACCCCCTCGACTATATGGACAGAAAGCTGGTCCAGCGGGTCGACCCGTTTGCCCAGTATGCCCTTGCGGCTGCCGACGCGGCGGTGAAGGACTCCTCCATCGACTTTGCGAAAATCTCATCCGACCGGGCGGGGATCATCTTTGGATCGGGGATCGGCGGGATGATCACGTTCCAGCGTCAGCACGAGACCCTTGTCGAGACGAAGGGCCCGCACCGCATCAGCCCCTTCTTTATTCCGATGATGATTCCGGATATTGCCGCGGGAAGGATTTCGATGAAGTACGGCCTCAAAGGGCCGAACTACGCGACGACCTCGGCCTGCGCCACCGCTTCTCACGCCATCGGCGATGCCTTCATCCTCATCCAGCGGGGCGACGCGGATATCATGCTCGGCGGAGGCTCGGAGGCGAGCATCTGTCCGATGGGGATCGGCGGGTTCAACGCGATGAAGGCCCTCTCCACCCGCAATGACGCTCCGGCAAAAGCGAGCCGCCCCTTCGACAAAGACAGGGATGGTTTTGTCATGGGCGAAGGGGGCGGGGTGCTGGTTCTTGAAGAGCTTGGTCACGCGGTGAAGCGGGGGGCGAAGATCTATGCTGAGATTTCCGGCGTCGGGTTTACCGCCGACGCGCACCATATCACCGAGCCGGCGCCCGGTGGCGAAGGGGCAGTCCGCTCGATGAGGGCGGCACTCCGCGATGCCGGTGTATCCCCCCAGGATGTCGAGTACGTCAACGCCCACGGCACCTCCACGCCGCCGAACGACCGGAACGAGACCGCGGCCATCAAGACTGTCTTCGGCGAGCACGCAAAGAAGCTCGCCGTCAATTCCACGAAGTCCCTCGTCGGGCATCTCCTCGGTGCATCGGGAGCCATCGGTTCCATCGCGACCGTCATGACTCTCGTCAGCAACAGGATCCATCCTACCATCAACTACGAAACCCCAGATCCCGAGTGCGACCTGTATTATGTTCCCAACAAGGCCATCGAGAAAGCCGTGAATGTTGCCCTCTGCAACACCTTCGGTTTTGGGGGTCACAATGCAACCCTGCTCTTCAGAAAATATCAGGGGAACTAACAGGACAATAGACGGTGTGAGCAGTTTACGTCGCTGGATTGAGACACTTTTCCGTACCGCCCCTGCGCCTTCCGCGCACCTCCCTTCCGACGTCTCATCACGTGTCGATTTTCGCGGGCTCGAAGCCGCCCTCGGGCACCAGATCCGCTCGAGAGAGCTCTTCCTTCAGGCGGTGATCCACCGTTCGTACGTTCAGTACATGAACCCCCCGGCGAAGCATTCGAACGAACGCCTCGAGTTTCTCGGAGATTCGATCCTTAATATGGTGGCCGCGGAACGGCTCTACGCCGCGTATCCGGACGAGGAGGAAGGAAAACTCACCGTCATGCGGGCCAGGCTGGTCAACCGGAGAGCCCTCGTGACCTATGCCAGGCAGATCCGCCTTCGCGACTTCCTTCTCCTCAGCACAAGCGCGTCCCAGGCAACCGAGAAAGGGGCCGAGACGATCCTCGCGGATGCGTACGAGGCGGTCATCGGCGCGATCTACCTTGACGGAGGGCTGGAGGCCGCGAGGCGGTTCGTCGTTCGCCAGCTTGACAATGCGCAGTCCGCGGGGAAACTTCAGGCGCTTGACGACAATTACAAGAGTGCCCTCCTCGAATACGCGCAGTCGAAAGGGATCGCTCCCCCCAGGTATGTGATCACGAAAGAGGAGGGACCCGATCACGACAGAACCTTCACGGTCGAAGTGACCTTCGGTGAAGGTTTGTGCGGAATGGGAGTGGGGAAGAACAAGAAGGAAGCCGAACAGGCCGCGGCGGAGCAGGCCCTCGAACACGTCGCGAAAAATGCCGGGCACGGCGCCGGTGGGGACGCGCTGCCGGACCACGAAGAAGGTTAATCCTGCATATGAGTACTGAGAAAATGAAGAACGGGATCTCTCACGAAGAATCTTTTGCCCCGAGGCATCTCGGACCGGGCCCCGCCGACCTCGGCGAGATGCTCTCGACGATCGGCGTCGGCTCCCTCGAGGAGCTTGTCGCGCGCACGGTGCCGGCGAGCATCAGGCACGAGGGGCAGCTCAGGCTTCCTCCGGCAATCGGTGAGCACCGGTACCATGAGGAACTGCGGACGATCGCCCGGGAGAACAGGATCCTGAAATCGATGATCGGCCAGGGATACTACGGGACGATCACTCCCGCCGTCATCCTCAGAAACATTTTTGAGAACCCCGGGTGGTACACTCAGTATACTCCGTACCAGCCTGAAATATCCCAGGGAAGGCTTGAGGCCCTCCTCAATTTCCAGACGATGATCGCCGACCTGACCGGTATGGATGTCGCCAATGCGTCGCTTCTCGACGAAGGGACCGCGGCGGCCGAGGCGATGTCAATGGCGTACGGCATCGTCAGCAAGAAAGGGGAAGGGCGGAAGCGATTCTTCGTGTCGGAAGGCTGTTTTGTCCAGACGATCGACGTTGTGCGGACGAGGGCGGAAGCTGTCGGCATCGAAGTCGTTGTGGGAGACCACCGGTCGGCGAAGCCCGACAGGACCTATTTCGGAGCGCTCCTCCAATATCCCGACGCACTCGGTGAAGTTCACGACTACCGGGCGTTCATTTCCCTTCTCCACGATGCGGGTGCGATTGCCGTCCTCGCGGCGGATATCCTGAGCATCGCGCTCCTTGTCCCTCCGGGAGAGTTCGGCGCCGATATCGCCGTCGGATCCTCGCAGCGATTCGGTGTGCCGATGGGCTACGGCGGCCCGCACGCGGCATACTTCGCGACGAAAAACGAGTATATCCGCAGCATGCCGGGGCGCATCATCGGAGTCTCGCTCGACGCTCAGAACAACCGCGCCTACCGGATGACCCTGCAAACGCGCGAACAGCACATCCGGCGCGAGAAAGCAACGTCGAACATCTGCACCGCCCAGGCGCTTCTTGCCGTGATGGCGGGGATGTATGCCGTGTACCACGGACAGGATGGAATACGCGCGATTGCTGCGAGGATCCACGGTCTTGCCTCCGCTCTCGACTCCGAATTAAGGGCCCTCGGTTACCGGCAGGCGAACCTGATCTATTTCGACACGCTTGCCGTCGATGCGGGGGAGGATGCGCAGACGATTGTCGACGCCGCGGCCCGTGCCGGATACAATCTTCGCCAGATTGCCAGGACAAGAATCGGGATCTCGCTCGACGAAACGACGCGTGTTGAAGACGTCGTCGCAGTGAGAAATATCTTCGCCCGGGGATCGGGAATGACGTCGGCAGAGTTTGGATCGAAGTACGGCTCCCTTGATCCAAAGTACCCATCATGGGCCGGAAGGACGAGCCCGTACCTCACGCATCCCGTCTTTTCGAGTTACCGGTCGGAAACGGAGATGATGCGCTATATCAAGCATCTTGAGAACAAGGACCTCTCACTTGTCCATTCGATGATCCCGCTCGGCTCATGCACGATGAAGCTCAACGCTGCCGCGGAGCTCCTGCCGGTGAGCTGGCCCGAATTCTCGGACCTTCATCCGTTCGCCCCTGAAGACCAGGCGCAGGGGTACCGTCGGATTTTCGGCGAGCTGGAAGCCGCGCTGTGCCAGGTCTCCGGGCTCGCCGGGGTGTCGCTCCAGCCGAATTCAGGAGCACAGGGAGAGTTCACCGGGCTTCTCGTCATCAGGGCGTACCATCGGGACAGGGGAGACGCGGCACGGACGGTCGCGCTCATTCCCTCCTCGGCGCACGGCACAAACCCCGCGAGCGCGGCGATGGCAGGACTGAAAGTCGTCGTCGTCGCATGCGATAAGGATGGAAACATCGACCTCGACGATCTGCGGACGAAGGCTCAGAAGCATTCCGCAGAGCTCGCGGCACTGATGGTGACCTATCCGTCGACCCACGGAGTCTTCGAGGAGAAGATCCGCGAGATGTGCGGGATCGTCCATTCGCACGGCGGTCTGGTGTATATGGACGGAGCCAATCTCAACGCCCAGGTCGGGCTTACGAGCCCCGGATACATCGGAGCCGACGTCTGTCACATCAACCTTCACAAAACGTTCAGTATACCGCACGGCGGCGGCGGTCCCGGCATGGGGCCGATCTGCGTCGCAAAGCACCTTGTTCCGTACCTCCCCGGGCACTCAGCCCTGAAATCTTCCGGATCCAAATCGATCCGCGCGGTGGCCTCCGCCCCCCGGTCGAGTGCGAGCATCCTTCTTATCACCTATGGCTATGTGCGCATGCTCGGGAGCGAAGGCCTGGCCGAGGCTACCCGCTACGCCATTCTCAACGCGAACTACCTGAAGGCGAAACTTGAACCGCACTTCCGGATCCTCTACAAGGGAAAGAACGGGATGGTCGGACACGAGTTCATCCTCGACATGAAAGACTTCAAGGAAAAGTTCAAGATCGACGTCGAGGATATCTCGAAACGTCTCATGGATTACGGATTCCACGCTCCCACCGTCTCGTTCCCGGTACACGACACGCTCATGGTGGAACCGACGGAGAGCGAGTCGAAGGCCGAGCTCGATCGTTTCGCCGGGGCGATGATCGCTATCAAGAAAGAGATCGAGGAGATCGGAACGGGGGAAGCCGACCCGTCGGATAACGTTCTCAAGAACGCTCCCCATACCATCCTCGAAGCCGCCAAAGACGACTGGAAACATCCCTACTCACGCGCCAAGGCGGTCTTCCCGGTTCCGGAGCTCCGGGTGAAAAAATTCTGGCCCGGTGTTGGGCGCGTCAACAGCACGTACGGCGACAAGAATATCGTCTGCTCCTGTCCCCCCATCGAAGCGTATGCGGAGGAGCCGGCGGAATGACTACCGACGACGCCGGACTGAGAGAGCTTCTTTCGTCGGCCGCGACCATCGCCGTCGTGGGCGCCTCGCCGAAGCCGTGGCGCGACAGCGGCTCGATCGCGCAATTCCTTGCGGGGAAGGGATACCGCGTTTATCCTGTCAATCCGAAGTACGAGGAAGTTCTCGGGTTGAAGTGCTTCCCGGACCTTAAATCCGTTCCGGAGAAGATCGACATCGTAGACGTCTTTCGCCGACCGGAGGAAGTCGATGCGGTGGTCGACGAAGCGATTGCGGTCGGCGCCAAGTCGGTGTGGCTGCAACTCGGAGTCATCAATGAGGTTGCGGCGGCAAAAGCGGAATCGGCGGGGCTGAAGGTGGTCATGGACCGCTGTATCGCGGTGGAACACCGTGCCCTCATGCGGTGATTCCCTTGCGAGGTGTCGAGCACAGACTTGAAGCCGGGAGACCTGTTCAAGTCTTTTTTATTCTACGGAACCCGATGAGCCATCGCAGGTTGATCGCATTGATCCTCTTCGCCTGGGCGCCCCTTCTGTCGCAGGACTCAACCCGCACGGTCCTTGCCGAGTACCCCGACTCGACTCTTCGGGTCTCGAACATCATTTTTGTCGGGAACGAACTGACGAAAGACTTCATCATCGAGCGGGAGATGTCGCTGAAACCCGGGTCCCTCCTCACGAAGGACGCCGTCGCGTACGACATCGACCGGATCTACAGCCTCCAGCTTTTCAACAAAGTCGACATCCAGGTCGTCCCCGACTCGACGACCGCAACCCTCATCGTCCTTGTGAGCGAACGGTGGTACTTCTTCCCGTATCCCATTTTCGGGATCCGGGACCACACCTGGGCACATCTCTATTATGGGGCAGGGGTCGTCCACACGAATTTCCGGGGACGGAGGGAATTCATCAGCCTTCAGGGGGCGCTGGGGTACAATCCGTACATCTCCCTCCAATACACCAACCCCGTCGTCGACCAGGAGAACAACCTCTATTTTTCCACAAGGGTGTCGTACTCCCTCATCCGGAACCAAAGCCTCGTGTCGCTCATGAACGGTCCCAACTTCGACCAGAAGCTTGAGGACGGCCAGGTGACCCTTGGCAAGAGGTTTTCTCTTTTCACGACGGCGACCGCAACGCTGGAATACACGCGGCTCAGCGTGACGAACAACCAGGCGGGGCGAACTCTCTCACCTGACGGCACCGATCAGTTTCCGTCCCTCACTCTCCTCTACCTGTATGACACTCGGGATCTCGCCGAATATTCGAGCAGAGGCACATTCGCCAAACTCACGGCGACGAAATACGGACTCGACCACCAGTACGTCGACTACGAGCGGTACTCGGTCGATGTTCGAAGGTACATTCCGCTCTACGAAGGATCGAGCTTCGGCGTGCGGCTTTTCGGGAGCGTAGCCGAAGGAGGAGATGTTCCCAACTACGGTCACGTCTTCTTCGGGTATGGCGATCGTATCCGCGGATGGTTCAGGACCATCGATGAAGGGGAGGACATACTCGGCGCGAAGGCGGAACTGAGGGTCCCGCTCATCGGACCGAGCTACATGAGGATCGATGAGATTCCCATCGAGCAGTTCAGGGATATCCGGTATGCCCTCTACGCCACCCTCTTCGGAGATGCGGGGACCGTCTGGTATCGCACCCAGCCGGTGGCGATGAACAACGTCCTCTCAGGTTTCGGTGCGGGGCTCAACTTTCTCCTTTCATACAGCTTCGTGGCCCGGACGGAGTATGCCTTCGGCGGTCCGGGATTTCACCATGGCGAATTCATTCTCGACCTCGGCGCATCCTTGTAATCCGGAAGACCGCTGATATGTCAAAAGAATTTTTCTATGTCGACCCGGCGAAGGTCGGCGACCGCTATCTGACCCTCGACGAGGAAGAATCGAACCACATCGTCCGGGTTTTACGGAAATCGGAAGGGGAATTGATCTGGGTTGCCGACGGGGTTGACCGCGCCTACGAGGCAGTCATACGATCGGCCGGCAAAGGCCGGATCGAATGCGAGATTCTCTCCGTCCATGAGCGGCTCAACGAACCGGGGATCGAAGTTTCGCTGGCCGTCGCGGTTCTCAAGAACCCGTCAAGGATGGAATGGCTCATCGAGAAGGGGACCGAGATCGGCGTTCGTCGCTTCATTCCCCTCGCCACCTCGCGGACGATTGTCCACTCTTCAAAAGATGATCGCTGGAAGAAAATAGCTCTCGCGGCGATGAAGCAATCGGGGCGGTGCTATCTGCCGCAGGTCTACCCGATCACGGAGATCACCTCGGTCATCGGGCATGCGTCGGTGTTCGACCTGAAGATCATTCCGTACGAAAACGCAGACGAGGTCCTCTTCATCGCCGAGGCGCTCCGCCACCGTCCGAAGCCGACCTCCGCGCTTATTGTTATCGGTCCGGAGGGGGGATTCACCGAAGAGGAAATCCATACCGCGGAGCTCGCAGGGTTCGTCCAGGTCTCCCTCGGCAAGAGAAGGCTGAGGACGGAGACGGCCGCCCTCGTCGCCTCGTCATGGGTGATCGGAAACCTGTAGAAAGGGGATGCAGGAAGGATATTGAAAACACCGGTTGGATTGTGAATCCTTTCTTGGATCGGTGCATCCAACCAGAAACCAACGAAGGCGAGGATCAACAAGACAGGAGGCTTTGGAGAAGATGCCGGTATTCGACTACCAGTGTGAGAAGTGCAGGACGAAGTACGACGTGTACCACAAGGGGAAGGAGCTGGAAGAGGATGTGGTCTGTCCTTCGTGCGGCTCGAAAGCCCACAAGAAATTGATGTCGATTCCCGCCGCCCCGGTCGTCTCTGGCAACGCCGAAAATTCCCCCGGCCCCGCGTGCGAGAACGGTTCGTGCGGATGCGACGGGGGCTGCTGCAACCTCAACTGAGTCCTTCCACCAATAAAAAAGCCGGCTCCGAAATCGGGGCCGGCTCGACAGCCAGTTCGATCCTCTGTTCTACGCCGACTTTCTCTCCTCGTAAAGGTACATCGGCTCCTTCTTCTTGACGATGGACTCCTTCGTGATGACGCACTTCGTGATGTTCGGGCGCGAAGGGAGATGGTACATGATGTCCGTCATCGTTTCCTCAATGACCGCCCGCAATGCCCTGGCACCGGTCCCGCGCGCCATCGCCTTCTGAACGATCGCCCGGAGCGCCTCCTCCTCGAATTCCAGCTCGACTCCTTCGTACTTGAACAACTTCTGGAATTGCTTCACGAGCGCGTTCTTCGGCGTGACGAGAATGTTCATAAGGGCATCCTCGGAGAGCGAATGGAGCGAAGAGATGACCGGCAGGCGTCCGATGAATTCCGGGATGAGCCCGTATTTCAGGAGGTCGTCGGGCTCCACCTGCTTCAGGTATTCGTCGGCGTTGTAATCCTTCTTCCCGCGGAGGTCGGCCCCGAACCCCATCGGATTCTGGCTCACCCTCTTCGCGACGATCTTGTCGAGCCCCTCAAACGCTCCGCCGCAGATGAAGAGAATATTCTTCGTGTTGACGTTGATGAGACTCTGCTCGGGATGCTTCCGCCCTCCCTTGGGCGGCACCCCGGCGATCGTTCCTTCGAGAATTTTCAGCAGCGCCTGCTGGACTCCCTCGCCCGAGACATCCCGCGTGATCGACGCGCTGTCGCTCTTTCTCGAGATCTTGTCGATTTCGTCGATATAGACGATCCCCCGTTCGGCCCGCTCGACGTTGTATTCCGCGTTCTGGAGCAGATAGACGAGTATCGTCTCGACATCGTCGCCGACGTACCCGGCCTCCGTCAGCGTCGTGGCGTCCGCGATCGCGAACGGGACGTCGAGAATCCTGGCGAGAGTCTGCGCGAGGAGAGTCTTCCCCGTGCCGGTGGGGCCGATGAGAAGGATGTTGCTCTTCTCGATTTCAACGTCGTCGAATGCCTGGAGGTGATCCTTCGAATCGATACGTTTGTAATGGTTGTAGACCGCGACGGAAAGTGTTTTCTTCGCCTGTTCCTGTCCGATGACGTACTGATCGAGCGCCTCCTTCAACTGCTCGGGAGTAAGGCCCGCTTTTGCCTTCCCCTTCTTCCTCGGGAAGGCGGCCATGTTGTTTCGGATGATGTCGACCGAGCTCGAAACGCAATGATCGCAGATGTAGACGTCCGGTCCCGCGATGATGCTCGTAACCTCTTCAGGTCCCCGTCCGCAGAACGAGCACCGGATCTTGTCGTCCCCTTTTGGCTTCTGACTCATGAAGGTATCCCGGATTGGCGATGGTTGGGTTACTTCTCTTTCTTCGATTCAAGCGTTCTCTTCGTGAGGACGACGTCGATGAGGCCGTACGCCTTTGCGTCATCCGCTGAGAGATATTTGTCACGGTCGGTATCCCGCATCACTTCATCGACCGATTTCCCGGAGTGGAACGAAATGATCTCGTTGAGGCGCGTCTTCGTCTTGATGATCTCCTCGGCCTGGATGCTGATGTCCGAGGCGGTTCCCTGGACTCCGCCCCACGGCTGGTGAATCATGATCCGTGAGTTCGGAAGGGCCTTCCGCTTTCCCTTCGTTCCGGCGAGGAGGAGAACCGCGCCCATGCTCGCAGCCATGCCGACGCACATCGTCGAGACATCGGGCCGGATGTACTGCATGGTGTCGTAGATCGCCAGTCCCGCGGTCACGCTCCCGCCGGGACTGTTGATGTAGAGGTGGATATCCTTCTCCGGATCCTCCGCCTCGAGGAAGATCATCTGGGCGACGATGAGGCTCGCGACGACGTCGTCGATCGCTGTCCCGACGAAGATGATTCGCTCCTTCAGGAGGCGCGAGAAGATGTCGAACGCCCGCTCGCCCCGGCTCGTCTGCTCGACGACCATCGGCACCAGCTGGCTATAGAGTTCGTGACGGTTGGTCATTTCCTGTCGATCCTTTCTGCAATGAACACGGTGAATGCCGGACTACGAGATGAGCTTGCTCTCGTCGTCGGTGAGAACTTCCTTGATGGAAGCGTATTCTTTCAAGCGGGCGACCAGCTTGTCGTTGAGCAGCCGCTCGGACGCGGTATCGGAGGTCTTGTAGAAGTTCACGAGACGCTCCTTGTCGATGTTGAGCCGCTTCGACTCCGCCTCCGCGAGGGCCTCAACATCCGCGTCCGCGAGCTTGATCTCCTCTTTCGCGAGGATCTGTTCGCGGATGAGCATCCATTTTGCCTGCCAGATGGCCGACGGGCGAACGGCTTCGCGGTACTTCTGTTCGTCGAAACCGCGCGGGAGCTGTTTGTTTTTCTGCTGGCCCTTGAGGTCCTCGATGAACGAGTCGGTAATTGTCTTCACGAGGGTCTCGGGGACGGCGAATTCATGCCGCCGGACGATCTCGTTCGTGATGTCGTCGACGAGTCGCTTCTCCGTCCGGTCATTCCAATAATGCTCCAGGTCGCTCCGAAGTTCCCGTTTGAACGCGTCGACCGTCGTCGTCTTCTCCTTCGTGAGCTTCTTCACAAACTCGTCGTCGAAATCGGGATGGATCACCCTTTCCACCTTCGTGACGGTCAACTCCATGTGGACCTTGTGGGTGTGGTCTTCATGCGTATGCTCAAAGCTTACCCGGTAGACTCCCCCCGTGGTCGCGGCCTTCAGGGCCTCCTTGATCTCTGCCTCTGTCGTCGGCTCGTTGAGGTAAATCCGCATCCCCTCACGCTTCCGGCCGACGAGGGGTGTCCCGGCCTCATCGGTATCCTGGATCGTCGTTGTAACGACGTACTCGACACCATCAACCTTCGGCGCCTCTTCAAACGTGGCATTGATGTGCTGGAGACGATGAATTTCTTCACCGACCTCGGCATCCGTCACCTGGTGAACGTACTTCTCGACCGGGATTCCCTTGTACTCCTTAAGGGTAATAGACGGTTTCACCTCGTATTTTATTGTAAAGCTGAACGGCTCGCCCCGCTTGTATTTCATGTCGGTCATCGTGGGGGTACCGATCGGCTGAATATTCTTTTCCTCGATGCTCTTTTTGAACGTCTCGTTCGCGATGTCGTCCAGCGCATCCGCTTCGACGGTCTCGCCATAGTACTTTTTGATGAGCGCTATCGGAACTTTCCCCTTTCGGAATCCCTTGATCTCGATCGACGGGGCGGCCTTCTTGTAGGCGGCTTCGAAATGGGGGGCAAGCTCCTCCGGTGTCATGCTGATGGCAACTTCCTGATCGCAATCCGTTAGCGATTTGAACGATACTTCCACGAAAACACTCCTTTGCCTGATGGAAGCGATTCCCTTCCCAGGCCTCTGTGAATCAATATTCCACTCACAACGGGGAAATTTTCTTTAAGATACGTAAAATCAGAGGGATAATCAATAAGATGGAAGTTGGGGGGAGAGTGTCTTCTGAGTCCGATTGAAATGAGCAGGATGGATTCTCCCGAACATATTCCTTCGGAACCGGTAAAGGATTCGGGTAAAGGGCTGCGGGTCAATCGTCGCGCCCGCGGAGTCGAGGCGGGTATTCAGGAGTCCACGCTACCGGGAGCCGGGAGAGCTCGCATCGCTGAATGATATCGAATCTGATCAGTCCCCCTACAGTTCCGTTGATTGCAGCACAGCGTACCCAAAAGGCAGGAAACCAAGCGGTCCGTTCTTGCGCGCTCCCTGCGCATGATCTCTTCTTCGTTGCATTCATTTTCGTGGAAAACTTCGTACATTGATTCCCAACCCGAAACAACTCAATCGGAAATCGGCCGCGGAGACCCGCGGGATCGGGTTCCCTTCACTCACATTTGATACACCTATGCCCGCGAGCCCACATCAGGCCGGCACCCGGCAATTCGTCAGAACGCTATTTGAGTCGTACGATTCTTTTTACGCGAAGGAGGTACGCTCCCGCCGATTCAAACATGCGGATATGATGGAGATCCTCATCGCGCTCCAGTCGTCCCTCGGTGGAATTCTTTCAATCCGTCAGGTCGGAGTCTCGGCGGAAGGGCGCTCCATCAATTCGCTCAGCATGGGTCGCGGGAAGAAGAAGATCCTCATGTGGTCGCAGATGCACGGCGATGAACCGACGGCGACCATGGGGCTCTTCGACATGCTCTCCTGGTTTGCCCGGAACGGCTCGGCTGTGGAGGCGGCGAAAATTCTCTCGGAGACTTCGATCGTTATCATCCCGATGCTGAACCCGGACGGTGCCGAGCGCTTCCAGCGACGGAATGCCCAGGGAATCGACATCAACCGGGATGCAGCGAGCCTCAGGACCAATGAGGCGAAGATCCTCAAGCGCGTCCGCGATGAGTTCGCCCCGGAGTACGGCCTGAATCTCCACGACCAGGAGCCGCGCTACACAGTCGGATCGTCCGGAAAAGTGGCGACGATTGCACTCCTGGCCCCCGCAGTCGACGTTGCTAAGAGCGATAATGCGGTGAGAATTCGCGCGAAGAAGATGGCCGCCCAGCTTGTTGACATCCTCCAGCCATACATCGACGGGCACATTTCGCGCTACGACGATTCGTTTGAGCCGCGGGCGTTCGGGGATAACGTCCAGAAATGGGGAACGAGCACCGTGCTCATCGAATCGGGGGGGCATGCAGACGATCCCGCAAAAATGTTCATCCGGAAGCTCAACTGCCTCGCCATCCTCGGTCTCTGCTATTCCGTTGCGACCGGCGAGATCGAAGGGGCGGAGATACGCCGATACGAAGCGCTCCCGGAGAACACCAAAAACCTCTACGACATTATTATCCGCGACGCGACCGTCACGTTCGGTGGAGGCTTGAATCCGATCGTCGGGGATGTCGGTATCAACGAAGAAGAGGTGGCGGAGGGGAACAGCGTTCGTCGCAGGGGGAAGATTGTCGACTTCGGAGACCTCTCCACCTTTACCTCATTCGTCACGTACGACGGAAAGGGAGCAACACTCGACGGGAACGGGCTGAAGCTGGAGAGTTATGTCGATGTGGAAAAACTGGTCGCGGGGTTGAAAAGGGTGAGCCGGTAAGAAGGAGGATGTCCACCTCCGGAAGATGCATGAGCCGGAAGGACGATTTCCAGCAGAGGCAGGGATCTGCTCCGCCCTGAGCTTGTCGAAGGCGCTGCCCTGAGCTTACCGAGCGCGCTCAGCCTCGGGGTAGGCGAAGCGCGAGTGTTTTCCAGACCTCAGCGTGCACATCATCGACGGAGTGTGAACCGTCGACGAGAACGATCCTCTTCGGCTCCTCCTTCGCCATCTCCAGATATCCCTGCCGGACCTTCTCGTAAAACTCCCTCCCGCCGCTCTCCATCCTGTCGATCGGCAATCCGCTTTTCCTGCGTCTCTCGAGGATGGTTTCGACCGGGACGTCGATGAGGAATGTAAGCTCCGGCATCAGCCCGTACGTAGCAACGGCGTTGATGGTCTTCACTGCGCCGAGTTTAAGTCCGCGTCCGTACCCCTGGTACGCCGTCGTCGAATCGACGTAGCGGTCGCAGAGGACGATTTTGGAATCGAGTAACGCGGGTTTGATAACCTGGCTGACAAGTTGAGCGCGGGCGGCGGAGAAGAGAAAGAGCTCGGTGATCTGGCTCATGCCCAGATGCTTTTTGTCCAGGAGGATCTCCCGGGTTCTTTCGGAGATCTCGGTTCCTCCGGGCTCGCGGAAAAACTCCACAACGTAGCGATGCGAGCGGAGCTTTTCCACCAGCAGGTTGGCCTGCGTCGTCTTTCCGGAGCCGTCTATGCCCTCAAAAGAAATAAACATTGCGCACGAAGTCTATCGATCGGGTAGGTCATGGTACACAAAAATGAGAGTTTTTGCAAGGATGGCCCTGCAACAGGAAGGGACCATCCCCGGCGTTGACAGTGCAGGACATATTCCTTATACTTGAGCCGAGCGGGACTTTGTTGACCGCCACCAAAAACTCAGTCGAGACCTCACATCGAAAGGAGCAGACTATGGATGAAACACCGACCACGCAAGCGGCCCCCGTCGAAAGCAATGAGATGTCGTTCTCCGATAAGTTGATGAACGTTTTCACGGCCCCCGGCGAGCTCTTTGACTATGTGGCGAAGAGTGAGAAACAGACCGGAAACTGGTCAGTTCCGCTTATCATCTCGATGATCGTCAGTGTCATCTTCGTCCTCGTCGCCTTCTCACAGGCGCCCGTCCAGGACCAGATGAAGGATCAGCAGGAAAAGGCCATCCAGAAGAGAGTCGTTGAAGGGAAAATGACGCAGGAGCAGGCAGATCTGGCTATGTCGAAGAATCCGGCGCAACCCGGTTCGCCCCTCTTCATGATTTTCGGTTCGATCGGCGCGGTCTTCATGGCGGCTGTCGCCCTCTTTGGGTTCGCGCTCGTCTTCTGGCTTGTGGGGAAGTGGGTCTTCAAGTCCGCAGCGACATATCAAAAAGTACTGGAGGTGGTCGGATTGTCGCTCTATGTCTCCATCGTCGCCACGGTGATCACCCTTCTCCTCGTTGTGGCGATGGGATCGCTCTACGCGACGCCGAGCCTGGCCCTTGCCATCTCGCACTTCGACCCGACGGACAAAGTTGACAAGCTTCTCAGCGCCATCAATCTCGGCACGCTCTGGTTCCTCGCCGTCATCGGAATCGGACTGGGGAAGATCTTTGCCACGACATCGGCGAAAGCGCTCGCGGCGGTTGGAACGCTGTGGGTGATTTGGTCGGCCGTGTCGGTGCTGTGGAATTTCGGAATGTAGAGATCTTAGAGGATTCCCTGGGGATCGACATCGACCGAGATGCGTAATCCCTTGGAACCTGCCGAGAGGCCGATTTCATGGACGACCCGGGAGACGGTGCGGCGAAGCGCCCCTGCCCCCGGGTCGTTCTGTCTTGCAGCTTTCAGGAGGATGTGCCAACGGTAGTTGTCGTTGATCTTCGCGATCACCGCCGGGGCAGGGCCGAGAAGGTTCGAAGACGGCGAAAGCCTCCTGAGCCTGTTCGCGATTGCTTCTGCGACTGAACGTACTTTCGTTTCGTCGGTTCCCTTCGTCTCGATGAGAACGAGCCGCGTGAACGGAGGATAGAAGGCAGAGTTCCTGTAGCGGATCTCCTCGTCGTAAAAAGCCGTAAAGTTGTGGTCGAGGACGTGCTTCAATCCATAGTGGTCGGTCTGGTAGCTTTGGATGACAACCTCGCCCCGTAACGCGCTTCGTCCCGCCCTCCCCGCCACCTGCGTCAATAACTGGAAAGTCCTTTCCGCAGACCGGAACTCGGGGAGGAGCATCTGCGTGTCGGCGGAGATCACCCCGACGAGCGTCACGCGCGGGAAGTCGAGCCCCTTGGCGACCATCTGTGTCCCGAGAAGGATGTCCGCCTCGCCGCTGGCGAACTGCCGAAGAAGCCGGTCGTGCGATCCTTTGCGCGTCGTCGTGTCGAGGTCCATTCTCACAACTTTTGCCTCCGGGAATAGCCGGGCAACATCCTGCTCGACCCGCTGCGTTCCAAACCCCTGAAGCTTCATCGGTCCCCCACCGCATTTCGGGCACTGCGCCGGCAGCGGCTTCACGATGCCGCAGTAGTGACACCGGAGATGCTTTTTCGCCAGGTGGTAGGTGAGCGTGACGTCGCATCGCTCGCATCGCTCGACATAAGCGCACTGGAGGCACTCGACGAACGGCGCGAATCCGCGGCGGTTCTGGAGGAGAATCGTCCCTTCCCCCTTTCTGATCCTGTCCCGGATTTTCTCCTCGAGGAGAAGTGAGATGGAATGGAATCCCTCCTCAAATGCCCTCTTGCCGATTTTCTTTGCCTCCTCCTTCAGCGACGCGAACCTCCTCTTTCGCTCGTCGACCATGTTCACGAGCACGACGGAAGGAAGGACCGCATCGTCGATCCGCTCCGGAAGAGTCAGAAGCGTGTACTTTCCGGTCTTCGTGTTGTAATACGATTCGATGGATGGAGTCGCCGAGCCGAGGAGGACGACGGCGTTCGTCTGTTGCCCCCGAACGACGGCGACGTCGCGCGCGTTGTAGCGGGGAGCCGTCTCAAATTGCTTGTAGGATGCCTCGTGTTCCTCGTCGACAACGATGAGCCCAAGGCCGGAGAGCGGTGCGAAAATCGCCGACCGGGGGCCGATGACGATGCGGAACTTTCCTTCTTTACATCCCTTCCAGGCATCGAAACGCTCCCCGTCGGACATTCTGCTGTGCATGACGGCGACAGCGTCTCCGAAGTGCATTCTGAACCGACGGACCGTCTGCGGGGTAAGGGAGATCTCGGGGACGAGCACGATGGCCGTCTTTCCCTTCCCGAGCGCTTCGCGGATCGCTTCGATGTAGACCTGGGTCTTGCCGCTTCCGGTGATGCCGTGAAGAAGAAATGTCCGCGCGACTCCCGAATCGATCGCGGGGAGGATTTCGTCAAGGACGCGTCGTTGATGGCTCGTCAGCTGGAGCGGAGAGATCCGTGCGTCGTCGGGCTCCGGGGAATAGGCGGCGACCCTCTTCGCCTCCCGCTCGACAATCCCGACGACCCCAGAGTCGATGAACTTCTTCAGAGAGGTTGAAGAGGCGGAGGTCTCTTTGAGGAGATCGCGGAGGGGGTACGGCTCCGAGGCCATCTCCGTGAGGCGGGCGAGAAGCCGCCTCTGAGCGGGACCGGTGGCGGTCACCGCCGCCGGGTCGGATTTCCTGACCACGTATCTCTCCATCCTCACAGCGGTTCCCTTTGACGGGAGACGGTCGATGATCTCGATAATTCCCGATTCAGTCAGATCCTTCAGAACGCCGTGAATATTCGCGATACCCGACTTCCTGCGAAGCTGTGCTAGGGTATGCCTCTTTCCGGATTCGAGAAGAAGTAGTACTCGTCGTCGCTGCGCGGACGCGCCTTCCGCCTGTCGGAGGAGGTCTACGTTGACGGGATGCTTCAGCGAGACGAGGACCTCATTCTTCACCGAGGTTCCCTGCGGAAGAAAGGCCTTAAGAACCTCTCCGAGCGGTGCCAGGTAATACTCTGAGATCCAGCGGCCGAGAGAGAGAAGTTCGGCGGTAATTGCCGGTTCGATGTCGAGGAGTTCGAGGACCGGTTTGAGCCGCGCAACCGAACTCGCGGAGGGAAAATTGACGGCGATTCCCGACAATCTCTTGTTGCCGAAAGGGACGAGCACTCTGCTTCCGAGCCGGACGGCGGAGGAGAGCTGAGGGGGAAGGGAGTAGGTATAGGTCTGGTCGAGAGGGAGGGGAAGGGCGACGTCAACGAATGGATGATTCATGGCGACTCGGCCGAAAGCCGTGAATTGCTAGCGGAGTTCCGCTTCGACTTGCCTGTAGACGTCGATGAGGGGGATCCTCTTTTCTGCGGCGATGCGCTTGCATTCCTCGAATTCGGGGGAAAGCCGTTCGACCCCGTCGTGGTTGATGACTTTCACGTTCATCTCGCCGAACGACGTCTTCACCTTTTTTGAACCCCGCTTCACCTTTCGTCTCTCCACCGGCTGGATGCGGACGCCGAGGGTCGTCGTTTCCGCGAAGATCGTGTCGAGGACCGGGTCGAGTTTCCCCCTGTTGACGAGGACCGAAAGGACGATTCCTGGTCTCCCTTTCTTCATGACGACGGGGACGAGATAGGCGTCGTGGGCGCCGCCGGAGAGGAGGCGTTCGATGACGTACGGGAAGATCTCGGGATTCATGTTGTCGATGTTCGTCTCAACGGTGAGGAGCTCATCCTGTTCGTGAGCCGGCTCAAGCGTGCCGATGAAAACCCGCAGAAGGTTCGGCACCTGGGGCATGTCGCGCGACCCGCTTCCGTACCCGATCGACGAGATGCGCAACGCCTCCATCGAACACTGACCCATGCTCAGCGCTTTGATGATCCCGGCCCCTGTGGGCGTCGTCAGCTCGAAGGGGATGTCTGTGAGCACCGACGGATAGCCGCGAAGGATCTCCACGGTGGCCGGTGCAGGAATCGGCATCCTCCCATGCCGGGTCTCCACGAATCCTCCGCTCCCGAGCTTGACCGGGGAAGAGTAGACCTGATCGACGCCGAGATACTCGAGACAGATGGAGGTGCCGACGACATCGACGATCGAATCCACGGCGCCCACCTCATGAAAATGCACCTCCTCCGGCGTCGTGTTGTGAATCTTCGCTTCAGCCTCCCCGATGACGGAGAAGATTCCCGACGCCCGCTCCCGAACCCTGCCGTTGAGCCCGGATCCGGCGATGAGTGCAAGGATGTCTTTGAGGCTCCGGGAGTCATGAGCGTGGTCGTGGTGCGAATGATGCTCCCCGCCATGGCCGTGCGATGCGTGATCGCCATGTTCGTGAAGATGCCCGTGAGAACCGGCGGCAAGAACGACATCGAGCTTTATGGCAGAAATGGCGCTTCGCTCGACCTTCCTCGTTTCGAGGGTATATCCCTCTACCCGAAGCTTCGAGAGTTCGGCCCGAAGGTGGTCGAGGGGCACTCCTGCGTCAACGAGGGCACCGAGCGTCATGTCGCCGCTGATGCCGGCGACCGTGTCAAAATAGGCGATGGTCATGAGAATTGAACGACAATGAAACAATATAACATTTTTGCACTAAGATTTCGAATGTGACGCGGTCAGGCGGGGGAAAGGAGAGGAAGAAGGTAATTCATGACGCGGTCGGTTGCTCCGAGGTTGTTGTTGACGAGGGCGAGCGCTTTTTCCCCCGCTTCGATCCTGCACTTCTCGTTTGTGAGGAGCGTCCGGAGCGTCGAGAACACCTGGTCGTCGGTCTCGACGACGAAACCGCCGCCGGCTGCGGCAAGCGCGACGGCTTCCTGGGAATTCGTATGCCGCGGACCATAGAGGACCGGGATCCCGAAGGCCGCCGGTTCAAGGACGTTGTGCACTCCCTGGCGGAAACTCCCTCCGACATAAGCGGCATGGGCAAACCGGTATAGCGGCACGAGAACGCCGACGCTGTCGATAAGAATAACCTTCTCGTCGGTATAGTCGTTCATTTCGGAAAACCTGATCGAGGAGGTGTGTCCCTCGAGCCTGACCTCAAGCTGCTCAAGGTTTTGCACCGTCGGCTCGTGCGGGACGATGATCGTCAAAAGCTCGGGGATCGTTTCCTGGAGCCTGAACAGCGCCGGAAGGACGACGACGTCGTCGGCGTCCCAGCTCTGGCCGACGACGAGGACTTTCTTGCCGAGAACAACTCTCTCGGCAAGGAGGTGTTTCTTCGCGGCGTCGTCGCTTCTGGCTTTCACCTGATCGAACCGCGTGTCGCCGATCGCTTCGATGACGGGAGAAGTGAGGGCGAAATCCCGGAAGGAGAGCTTGTCCTCATTCGAGACGGTGAGGATAAGAGTCAGCGAATCGTAGAGAGCGCGATGGAACGCCCGGACGAGCGGGAGCTTCCGTGCGGATTGTTTCTTCATCGTCGCGTTGGCGATCATGACAGGAATGCGCCGTTCCTTGAGTGCCCAGATGAGGTTCGGCCAGACGTCGTACCGCACGAAGACCACCGCTGCGGGCCGCACAATATCGACGAAGGAGGTTACCGCTGAGCGGGAATCGAAAGGGAGATAGGAAATGACGTTCGCGAGCTTATACGATCTGGAGTTCTCGTAACCGGAAGGCGAAAAGAACGTCCCGATGATGTCGGTGTCGGGACGAGCCTTTTTGATGGCGCTGATGATCGGCTTCGCCTGTTCGAACTCTCCGAGCGAGGAAGCATGAAACCAGAGCCGGTGAGACCCCTTCAGGCCCCGGATCTTCCGCTCGATCGTGTCGGTGAGGTTGGCCCTTCCCCGTATGCCGCGCCTGATCTTATCGTTGAAGAGTCCTCCCAGTTGGAACACAACCCACATCAGCGGCACAACGATACTATTGTAGAGTCTCTTCCAGAGCATTCGTCTACAGATGGATAAAATCATGCGCGTTCGCCTCGTCCGCCGTGCCCGGATCTTTGCTCCGGCCGTCATTCTCGCGCAGAACAAATATACCGATGCGTGACTATTAGTGCAACGGATTTGAGTAGTGCCCAGCGAGCCAAACTCCTACTTGTGTCCCACTTTGCCTGAGTCGAAGGAGAGCCCGCCATCCCGAGCGAGCGAAGCGTTGGCTCAAGCGTGGAGAGAGTCTGGCAAAGCCAGGCTTTCGGCAGAAGGATGGCGGGGCCATTGATGGGTGGTTCATGTAAGGAGACTACCGATCTCTTCGGTTGATTCTAGCGGGGGGTTTCGGTATATTAACAATTCAAATATCGCTGAGCAAATGCGGGCAATCATTCCGGTCGCAGGGGTGGGGAGCCGACTGCGTCCTCATACATACACAATTCCCAAGGTGCTCCTCAATGTGGCCGGGAAGCCGATTATCGGCCATATTATGGACAAGATCATCGCGGGTGGGTTCGACTCTGCCACGGTGATCGTCGGCTACCTCGGCGACAAGGTCAAGGAGTATATCACCGAGAACTACTCGATCACGGTCGACTTTGTCGAACAGGAAGAGCGGTTGGGACTTGGTCACGCCATCTACCTCGCCCGCCATACGGTCTCGAAAGACCCCATCCTCATCATCCTGGGAGACACCGTGTTCGACGTCAATCTCACGGCGATGACGAGAGGGGAATACTCCAGCATCGGCGTCAAAGAGGTCTCGGACCCCAGGCGATTCGGCGTGGCAGAAACGAAGGACGGGTTCATCAGCAGGCTTGTCGAGAAACCGGAACATCCGTCGAGCAACCTGGCAATCGTGGGGCTCTACTTCGTCAGACGGCCCGATGTGCTTCTCGAGTGCCTCAAAACCATCATCAAGGAGGACCGGCGGACGAAGGGCGAGTTTCAGCTCACGGACGGTCTCCAGATGATGATTGAGAGGGGTGAAAAAATCACGACGCACATCATCGACGGCTGGTACGACTGCGGGAAACCCGAAACGCTTCTTGAAACCAACCGTCATCTCCTGGCGCAGCGCTCGACGAAGACCGTGCCTCCGGGCGTTGTCGTCATTCCGCCCGTTTTCATCTCACCGGACGCCACGGTGAAGAACTCGGTGATCGGCCCGAACTCGACCATCGCGGCCCGTGCCAGCGTCGAAGACTCGGTCGTCCGGAACTCGATCATCAGCGAGGATGCCATCGTAAAGTCCGCTCTTCTCGAAGAGTCCATCATCGGCAGCAATGCGACGGTGCGCGGGGGATACAAGCGTATCAATATCGGCGATTCCTCCGAGCTTGAGTTCTATTGAGAGGACGCCCGTGCACACCCTCATCCCAAGTATCAGAACCCTATCCCACACCATCGTAGGAGTAAGATTGCAATGAGGTATCTTTTCACGTCTGAATCCGTTTCCGAAGGCCACCCGGACAAAGTATGCGATGCGATCTCGGATGCCGTGCTCGACGCATTGCTTCAGCAGGACAAGTACTCGCGCGTTGCCTGCGAGTGTTTCGTGACGACGGGACTCGTTATGATCGGCGGGGAGATCACGACGGGCGCATACGTCGACTTCCAGACCATTGCGCGGGAAACCGTCCGCGAGATCGGATACACGAAGGCCGAGTATAAGTTCGACGCGGATTCATGTTCCGTGATCTCATCGATTCATTCTCAATCTCCCGACATCGCCCGCGGCGTCAACACGGGCGGAGCCGGCGATCAGGGGATGATGTTTGGGTATGCGAACAATGAAACCCCCGAGTTCATGCCGATGCCGATCATGTTCGCTCACAAGCTTGTGCGGAGGCTTGCCGAAGTCCGGAAAAAGCAGCTCCGCCTTATGCCGTATCTCCGCCCTGACGCAAAGTCCCAGGTGACGGTCGAATATAACGGCAGCACGCCGGTCCGTGTCGACACCGTCGTCGTTTCAACGCAGCACGACGGCGATGCTTCTCAGAAACGCATCCGTGAAGACGTCATTCGCCATGTCGTCGGAGAGGTCATCCCGGAACACCTCCTCGACAAGAAGACGAAATACTACGTGAACCCCACCGGCCGCTTCGAGATCGGCGGACCGCACGGAGACAGCGGACTGACGGGCCGGAAGATCATCGTCGATACCTACGGCGGTCGGGCGCCCCATGGCGGCGGCGCATTCTCGGGGAAAGATCCCTCGAAGGTCGACCGCAGTGCGGCATACGCCGCGCGGCACCTTGCCAAAAATATCGTCGCCGCCGGACTGGCCACCGAGTGCCAGATCCAGGTGGCGTACGCGATCGGCGTCGCCGACCCAGTGTCGATCTATGTCAATACCTTCGGCACGGGAAAAATGCCGGACGCGGAGATCTCGAGGATCCTCAGGAAGGAGATCGATATGACGCCGCGGGGCATCATCCGCCGCCTCAACCTCCTCAGGCCGATCTACCGGAAGACTGCCTCATACGGCCACTTCGGACGCGACGACAAAGACTTCACGTGGGAAGCGCTTGACCTGGTGCCGGTGCTGAAACGCGCCGCACGGTGAATGCCCGCGAAGATCGGGCAACGAACCATATCTATTCACTCTGGAGAATCAATGGACGAAAAGAAAGGACGTTATAAAGTCAGGGATCTTGCCATGGCTGCGAGTGGCCACAAACTCATCGAATGGGCCGAATCGCGCATGCCGGTTCTCATGGCGCTGAGGGAAAAGTACAAGACGACCAAACCTCTCAAAGGCTTCCGCATTGCCGGTTGCCTTCATGTGACGAAAGAAACGGCGGTCCTTGTGAAGACCTTTGTCGAGGCGGGAGCGCAGGTGAGCTGGAGTGGCTGCAACCCGTTGTCGACGAACGATGCGGTCGCCGCGGCCCTCGCCGACGACGGGATTTCGATCTTCGCGTGGCACGGGATGAACGTAAAGGAGTTCTACTGGTGCATCGACGAGACCCTCCGGTTCAAGCCAAATCTTACCCTCGACGACGGGGCCGATCTCATCTTCACCGTCCATAACAAGCACCAGGAATTGATTCCCTTCATTATCGGCGGAACCGAGGAAACAACCACCGGCGTGCACCGGCTTCGCGCCATGGCCGGAGACGGAGCGCTCAAATATCCCGTCATCGCGGTGAACGACGCGGAGACGAAGTGGGATTTTGATAACGTCTATGGTACAGGGCAGTCGACGATCGATGGAGTGATCCGGGCAACGAGTGTCCTCATCGCCGGCAAGAACGTCGTGGTGGCGGGGTACGGCCACTGCGGGCGCGGTGTCGCGATGAGAGCCAAGGGGCTCGGCGCGAACGTCATCGTCACGGAGGTGAAGCACACCGCTGCGCTGAAAGCCACGCTCGAGGGACTCCGCGTCATGACGATGGACAAAGCCGCGGTGATCGGCGACGTCTTTATCACGGCGACCGGGGTGAAGGATATCATCGTCGAGCGGCACTTCAAAAAGCTTAAGAACGGTGCGATCATCTGCAACACCGGACATTATGACTGCGAGATCAATCTCGTCCAGCTTAAGAAGCTGACGAAGAGCGTGAGGGAAGTCCGGCCGAATAACGAGGAGTACACCCTGAAGGACGGCCGCCGCATCTACGTCCTTGCCCAGGGAAGACTCGTGAACCTCGCGGCCGCCGAGGGCCATCCCTCCGAGGTCATGGATATGTCGTTCGCGAACCAGTTCATGTCCCAGCTTCGCCTCGCGGAGAACTTCAGGAAGGGGAAGAAGTTCGAGAACAAGGTCTACGACATCCCCGTGACGCAGGATCAGGAAATCGCCAATGTGAAACTGGCGACCCAGGGGATCACGATCGACGCCCTCACGCCGGAACAGAAGCACTATATGGATGACTACAGCGCGGGGACGTGACCGACTCCACCGCGAATGCCGGGGCCTCATCGTTGTCGGTGAGGCCCCTTTTTATTGGAACGTACGCCACACGGCAACGGTTGTACGGATGAGACCATCACCATGAAAGGGACCCGGCAATGAAGAGAGCGTTGGCAGTAACGGTGGCATGCGTTGTCCTCGCGGCAGGCGTGAGCATCGGTCAGGAGAAGAATGGAGCAAAAGCGAACATGACAACCGACAAAGGAGTCTACAGCTTCACGATGAAGACGATCGACGGAAAGGAGAAATCCCTCGCCGATTACAAGGGAGATGTGCTGCTCATCGTCAACGTCGCCTCTTTCTGCGGCCACACGCCGCAGTACGAAAATCTCGAGAACCTCTACGAGAAGTACAAGGACAAAGGATTCCGGATCCTCGGATTCCCCGCCAACAATTTTGGCGCCCAGGAGCCGGGATCCGACAAGGAAATCAAGGAGTTCTGCACGACGAAGTATCATGTGAGCTTCGATATGTTCTCGAAGATCAGCGTGAAGGGGGAAGATCAGCATCCGCTCTACCGGTACCTCACCAAAGAGACGAACTTCAAGGGGGACATCGGCTGGAACTTCACCAAGTTTCTCGTCGACAGGAACGGGAATGTCGTAGCCCGATTCGACACGAAAACGCTCCCGACTGACGAAGAGGTGACGAAAAAACTCGAGCAGTTGATCGCGGAGAAATAGCAGCCTGCGGTCCCTCTGACGTCGTTCATTGATTGTCGGTCGATTTCTCGGTATATTTTTCCGGAAACATCCTGTCTGAGGAATATGCTCCGAACAATCGACCTGCGATCGTCTCATTCCGCCTCCGTTCTCCCAGCGCACTCACCCGTCTCCGACGGGAAAACTGAAGCGGTGGTAAGAGATATCCTCCGCAAAGTTGAAGCGGAAGGAGACGAAGCCCTTCGGTTTTACGCCCGCAAATTCGACGGCGTGACCCTGAAATCGATTTCCGTCCCCGAAAAAGAAATCTTCGGCGCCCTGGCGGGGGCAGACGCCGAGTTTGTAAAAATCCTCCGAAGCTCCGCCCGCAACATCAGGGCTTTCCACCAACATCAAGTGCGCTCTTCATGGTCGATTCCCGGCGGAAAGGGTTCCACCCTTCGTCAGAGAATCCAGCCGGTGCAGCGGGCCGGAGTCTACGTTCCCGGCGGGAAGGCCGCGTACCCTTCAACGGTCCTCATGAACGTCATTCCGGCACAGGTGGCTGGAGTCGACGAGATCTGCCTTGTTTCTCCTCCCGATAAACGGGGCAAGGTTCATCGCGATGTCCTTGCTGCCGCGGCGGTTCTCGGCATAAGGAAAATCTTCTGCGTGGGAGGCGCTCAGGCCATTGCTGCCCTCGCTTTCGGCACCCGGACAATTCCGCGCGTTGACGTCATTGTCGGTCCGGGAAACGTCTTCGTCGCCGCAGCGAAGAGAATGGTCTTTGGCCTCGTCGGCATTGACGCCGTCGCAGGCCCGAGCGAAATCGTGATCCTTGCCGACAAAACCGCGAACCCCGACTTCCTTGCGGCCGACATGCTTGCCCAGTCGGAGCACGACGAATCCGCATCTTCGATCCTCGTCACCCCCTCTTCCAGGCTAATCGCCGACGTCGAGAAATGCCTTGCAAAGTACCTTCGCACCCTTCCGCGGGCGGAGATGATCAAGAAAGCTCTGCGGCGCAACGGAAAGGCCTACCGGGTGAAAGATCTCGCGCAAGGGGTGGAGCTTGTCAATCGCATCGCCCCCGAACATCTTGAGATCGTGACGGCCGGCGATGAATCGATCCTTCGGCAGATCAGAAACGCAGGATCGATATTCCTCGGGGAATATTCGCCGGTTGTTGTCGGCGACTACTTTGCCGGACCCAATCATGTTCTCCCGACGAACGGCACCGCGCGATTCGCATCGCCGTTGTCTGTCGAGACATTCGTGAAGAGATCAAGCGTGGTCAAGTTTTCAAGAGCGATGATGAAAAGTGTCTCGGAGCCGGTGGCGAGATTTGCCGAGCATGAAGGATTGACGGCGCACGCTCTTTCGGCACGCCTGCGGGAAAGGGAAGACGCATGAGCTTTCTGGACCGAATCAAACCGAATGTCCGGGCGCTTGAAACCTATGCAGTGCGAGGAAAGCCCCTCGATTCCGGTCTCATCAAGCTGAACCAGAACGAAAACCCGTTCGACGTTCCCGCCGAGCTCAAGAGGGAGCTGGCGGATGAGCTTGTCCGGCGGCCATGGAACCGTTACCCGGGCGTCTTCCCCGACGAGCTCATCGATGCTCTTGCTCGCCGCGTCGGACATCCGCGCGAAGGGATCATCGCGGGGAACGGTTCGAACGAGCTGATGTATACCATCCTCATGGCGGTGGTGACTCGCGGAACAAAGGTCCTCATTCCGGTCCCAAGCTTCTTTCTCTACGAAAAGGCGGTCCACGTCTTCGACGGCGAAGTGGTAGCTGTGCCGATGAATAAGGACCTGTCGTTCCCCGCGGCGGAGATCATCCGGCGGGCGAAAGAGGAGCATCCGTCGCTCATCATCCTCGTCTCGCCGAACAGCCCGACCGGACAGTCGATCGGCCTCAACGACGTCGCTGCGATTCTCGCGGAAACCGATTCGCTTGTTCTCGTCGACGAAGCCTACATAGAGTTTTCGGAGAAGCCGAGCGCCCAGCGGCTGCTCGCGTCGAACGACCGGCTCATGGTCCTGAGGACGTTTTCCAAGGCGTTCAGTATGGCCGGACTCAGGATCGGTTACCTCCTCGCCGCGCCCGAGCTCTGCGGCGAGCTATTGAAACCGAAGATCCCCTTTACGGTCAACGCCTTCTCCGCTTCTGTGGCGATGAAACTCATGGAGCGCCGCGGTGTCGTGGAGGAGCGAATTGCCTACATCAAGAAACAGCGGGATGGTCTTCTCGCCTCACTCCGTTCGACGGCCGGCGTCGAAACCCTTGCTTCCGACACAAATTTCCTTATTTTCAAAACACCCCATCCGGCGCGTGCCATCTTCGACCGCTTGCTCGAACGGAATGTCCTCATCCGGGATGTGAGTTCGTACCCGATGTTGGAGCGAACGCTGCGCGTCAACGCTGGCACCGAGGATGAAAACAAAAAGTTTCTCTACGCCCTTCACGAAGTTCTCTGACCTGACGGCGCGCCAATGAAGATCCTCGTGTTTGTCAATCATGTCCCGGACACCGAGACAAAGGTGAAGGTTTCGGGAGACGGGAAAACCATCGACCCCGGGGGGGTCAATTTCATGCTCAACCCATACGACGAGTACGCGGTGGAGGAGGGACTCCGCTTGCGCGAGAAGTTCAAGGGAGAGGTCGTCGCGGTCTCACTCGGAGGAGAAACGCACAAGGAGACCCTTCGGAAGGCCCTCGCCATGGGATGCGACAAAGCCGTTCTACTCAAGGACTCCGCCGAGCGCGATTCTTTCGCCGTCGCACGCGGCCTGGCAGACTTCGCGAAAGAGTTCTCGCCCGATATTATCCTCTGTGGCAAACAATCCATTGACTACGATGACGCGCAGGTGGGAGGACTGGTCGCCGAGATGCTCGCCATCCCGTCCGTCTCTGTCGTTGTGAAGCTCGAGATCGAGGGAAAAGCCGCCGTCGTCGAGAGGGAGATCGAAGGAGGTCGCGAGGTTGTCCGGTTGAGATTGCCGGCGGTGATCGCCGCTCAGAAGGGCCTGAACCAACCGCGATATCCATCCCTCAAAGGAATCATGGAGGCGAAGAGGAAGGTGATTGACGAGCGGAACCCGGCCCCCGCCGAGATCAGGGTGCGCGTTTCCTCGATGAGAAATCCCCCGCCGAAATCGGCCGGGAAAGTGGTGGGAACGGACGCCTCTGCGGCTGGAGAATTGGTGCGTCTCCTCCACACTGAAGCAAAAGTCCTCTAGGTAATCATGAAGCTGATGGACGAATGAAAATCCTCGTCTTTGCAGAAGAGCGGGACGGTCAATTCAAGCGGGCGGCGTTCGAATCCCTGACCGCAGCCGTCGGAATTGCGAAGAGCATTCCGGCGGAAGTCATCGCTCTTGTCGTCGGGGACGGAGTCTCGGGGATTGCTCCGCAAACAGGTCACTTCGGCGCATCGCGGGCGATCGTCGTGGATGATCCAAGACTTGGCCGACCCTCGACGACCGCGTATGCGAAAGTTGTTGCGGATGTCGCCCGGAGGGAATCGGCCGATGTCATTATGATGCCGGCAAGCGCGATGGGGAAGGACATTTCGCCGCGGGTTGCGGCAAAGCTCGGGGCCGGACTCGCCTCCGACTGCACTGCCCTCACCGTCTCCGGCGGAAACATTCTCGCCATGCGTCCCGTCTATGCGGGAAAAGGAATCGTCGAGGTCGCCATCGCTACCCCGACGAAGATTTTCGCCCTCAGGCCGAACGTCTTTGCGGCCGGGCCGCCGGCCGGGGCGGAATGTCCGGTTGAGTCGATTCCGGCAGAGCTTGCCGATGAGGATTTCGGGGCCGTAGTGAGCGAGACGAAATCATCGGCCGGGAAGAAGGATGTCGCCGAAGCCGACATCATTGTCTCCGGGGGAAGAGGACTCAAAGGACCTGAGAATTTCGCGATGATCGAGGATCTCGCCGGCGCGCTGAACGGCGCCGTGGGGGCGTCAAGGGCGGTGGTCGATGCCGGGTGGCGGCCGCACGAGGAGCAGGTCGGACAAACGGGAAAAACAGTCTCCCCATCTCTCTACATCGCCGTCGCGATCTCCGGAGCGGTCCAGCACCTTGCCGGAATGTCCTCGTCGAAGTGCATCGTGGCCATCAACAAAGATAAGGATGCGCCGATCTTTACCGTCGCCGACTACGGCATCGTCGGAGATGCGTTCGAGATCGTGCCCGCTCTCACGAAAGAGGTGAAGCGCCTGAGGGAAGGTGGGACGGCGTGACGGCGCGAGTTGCTATTCAGACTACTTTTTGATATACTCGCTGTAGAGTCAAAATCTTTACGTGAGGTCGTCGTGGAGAAAGTGCAGGTAGACATTCTGGGATTGTCGACGAGCCCGTCGAGCGGTGGAGCCTACGCGCTCATCCTCAAGGAGATGAACGGAACAAGGAGACTTCCGATCATCATCGGTGCGTTCGAGGCACAATCCATCGCGCTCGAGATGGAAGGAATCAAACCCCCGCGCCCGCTCACTCACGACCTCATGAAGAACATCATCGATACCTTCGGCGTTTCTTTGCAGGATGTCTTCATCAACGAGTTGAGGGACGGCACCTTCTACGCCAAGATCACCATCGAAGGGGTGAGCGAGAGCCAGGAAGTCGATTCCCGGCCGAGCGATGCAATCGCCCTCGCGGTCCGGTACGGGGTGCCGATCTTTGTCGCGGAAGAGGTTCTCAACGAGGCGGGGATCGTCGCGGAGAACGAAGAAGAGGAACCTGCCGAAGGAAAAGAGCAAAAGACCGACCCCCCCGCGGCGTTCAAGAAACACGCTACAAAGCTTGACCAGCTTCAGTCCTCGCTCAAAGAGGCGATCGAAAAAGAAGAGTACGAAAAAGCGGCAAAACTCCGGGACGATATCCGCAAGCTCACGATGGGCGACTGACTCCTCTAACGGATTAACGCCCGCATCTCTCTCACAGCCTTCTCCAATCCAACCTCCAGTGCCCGCGCGATGATCGCGTATCCGATGCTCATCTCGTCGATCGAAGAGATGAGCGCAACGGGTCGGACGTTGACGTAGTCGAGCCCATGCCCCGCGTTGACGCCGAGGCCAAGCACTTTCCCGTAATCAGCGATCGCCCCGATCGTCTTCAGGAGCGCTTTCCGCTTCGAAGCCGAGCGCGCTTCGGCATATTCACCGGTGTGGATTTCGATCATGTCCGATCCAACATCGCGCGAGGCGTCGACCTGGCTCTTTGCCGGGTCGATAAAAAGACTGACAAGGATCCCCTTCTCATGGAATCGCTCGATCGCCTGCCGGAGCCTCGGTCGCTGGCCCACAACGTCCAGCCCCCCTTCCGTCGTCAGTTCGCGGCGCTTCTCCGGAACGAGCGTGACAAGGTCGGGGACGACTTTCAGGGCGATTCCGATGATCTCCTCCGTCGCGGCCATCTCGAGGTCCAGCTTCGTCCGGAGGGTCTTCCGGAGCCGCACGACGTCCCGGTCCTGGATGTGCCGCCGGTCCTCCCGAAGGTGGCATACAATACCGTCGGCACCCGCCTTCTCGCACACCGCAGCGGCGTTCGCCGGATCGGGATCGTTTCCGCCCCTGGCCTGCCGGACGGTGGCAATGTGGTCGATGTTGACGGTGAGCTTCATGAACGCCTCCGGGATGCTGTGGGAGAAATATACGGAATTAATGGATTTAGGCCAATAACCACGACCGGAAACCCGACATATCCGTAACTTTTCACCGGCCCCTGCGTAATTGTGGGTGGAGTATCCCCCCATAGCCAGCGAGATGATCACATGAAAAAAACTCTACTATCAGCCGGAGTGTTCGTCGCTCTCTTCTCGGGAACCACGCCGGTCGCCGTCGCCCAGGGCTTTGACGACGAGACCCGGTTCGAACGGGGAGACGTCGACTCTCTGACATCGAACGATCGGTTCGGCTCGTTCATCGATGATCTCATTGACGATATACAGTCGGGGATCCGGAAGATGGACCGGGAACGCGATCGCGACTACGACAGCGACATGGACTCTGCTGCCGTCGCAAAGAGATACAAGGCCGGGTCTGAAGCTGTGACGTTCACCGGCAACACGATGATCGATGCGAACGACAAGATCGATGGAAACGTCGTCGTCAAGGGAGGTTCGCTCACGGTGACGGGGTTGATCAAAGGAGATGCGCTTGCGATCAACGGCGACATCATCGTGAAGGACGGCGGGAGAATCACCGGGAACGCCCGATCGATCAACGGCAAAGTCAAGCGGGAGGGAAACGGCACCGTCGACGGCTATGTCGAAGAGAGCTCTTCAGTCCGTGACGCCGTCTATGAAAGAGGTCACTACCGGTCGAGCCGATCGTACCGTTTCAACGATCTGTGGCTCGGCGAATCGTCGTTTCCGGATAACGTCCTGTTCCGATACAATAGAGTCGAAGGACTCTTCCTCGGTCTTGGATCCGACAAGAAGTTTTACTGGGACGGAAGCAAGGCCCTTTCGGGATACGGTTCCGCGGGATATGGATTCAAGATTCACCGGTGGAGGTTGAACCTCGGAGTCGACCGCGAGTTTGCCTCCGATGACGACGAGATCTTCGAGTTCGGAGCGGAGGGACACAGCATCACGGACACGAAAGATGCCTGGTTGATGAAGCTAAGCGAGAACAACATCACCGCGCTCTTCTGGCACGAAGACTATCGCGACTACTTCACCCGCGAAGGCTTTTCGGTCCATGCCGCGCACTATACAAAGGAGTCCGACCTCACGACCCAGATCCGTGTCGATTACCTTATCGACGATTACTCTTCGCTGGCCAACGTGACCGATTGGTCTCTCTTCCGCCAAAGCCACAGCTTCCGGGAGAATCCGGCCGTGGCGGAAGGGACGATGCACAGTGTCCTCGGCACAGCGGGGATGAGCACCCTCGAACGGGAGGGAAGAAGGACCGTGGGCTGGAATGTCTACGCGAGCCTTGAGCGCGGGGGCGATCTCCTTAAGGGGGACTTTGATTTCACGAGGGCCATCGTCGACATTCGCCGGTTCCAGCCCCTTTCGGACTACGACAAGATCGATGTCCGCGTTCGCGTTGCGTCACTCCAGGGAGATTACATCCCGCAGAAGACCTTCGAGATCGGCGGAGCAAATACACTCCCGGCGTTCGCGTTCAAAGAGTTCGCTGGGAACAGGATGATCCTCGGAAACTTCGAGTATATCCTGGAAGGGAAAGTGATGGAGGATGCGTCGGTATGGCCCCGAAGTCTCAATTTCTTCCTCCTCGCAGACGCGGGGGCGGCGGATTCAGTCTCGACGACTCTCGACCTCGGGAAGGGTTTCCCTTCCGTCAATGGGAAGCTCATGAAATCGGATGTGGGGTTTGCGGTCGGCTGGCATGACGACAGCTGGCGGCTCGGCTTTGCGTGGCGGACGGACGTCAAAGCGCCGGTGAGCGTCTTCCTTCGCCTCAATAAACCGTTCTGACGCGGCTACGCGGCGGATCTTACAAAAGGCTCAACTGCATGTTGAGCCTTTTTTATTTCCTCACAACGTATTGAAGCCGTTCGGGTTCCTGGTGGACGATCCGGATGTTTCGCGGGACGTTCACGACGGGCTGGATCGATCCCGTCGTGTCGAGGAGAATGGACCGATAGTCGATGTACGCGGACAAATCCTTCCGATCCAGTGAAGCGATCTGTTCGATCCCGCCCCTGACGATGATGTCGATTTTCGGCGGAATAAGAACGACGAGCCTGTTTCCCGGAACCTGGTTCAGCTCGACGGGGATTGCCTTGAAACTTTTCTCAGCCGTCGGCTGGATGTCTCCCTGAAGGTCGACGACGGAGGGCGTCGCGGTGACGCCGAATGCGATCGTATCCGAAAGCGGAACCCGTGCTTTGATGTCGCTCTTGAGGTTCGCGAACGATCTGGGCAGGGTTGGCCATCGGTCGATTCGATCGAGGATGGACCGGGCACCCGCCAATGAGACGCTCTCCGGAAGCGAGACGACATCCCCCACCAGACCGTACCCTTCGCGGAAGCTCAACTGAACGACCGGTTCCACGGGAACACTCTTCCGGATCTTCTCGTCCAGAACGACAGCAATCGTATCTGGCTTGACGTCGAGGACACGTATCTCGGGGGGCAATCCCAGGCGGATTTCGAGATCGTTTCGGGTTATGTAGTTATACCTCACGGAGACATCCGAAAGATCCAGCGCATAACGGGGGGTCGGCATGAATGAAAGCCCCAGAATCCGCCATCCCGTCGTCTCCACCCTGATGGTAACATTTTGTGGGACGGGACGGGCGAGGGATCGATTTGGCCTGATATTCTCGAGGACAACCGGGACCGCAACCGATGTCTGGTACTCGGACCCCAGGTTGACGAAAAACCACAACACGACCGCGAAGAGAGTCGAGAAGATGGCAATATGAAAGTTCTTGTTCTTTGGCTCAGCCATGGGCAGGCTCAGAAACGAAAACTCCATCTTCGCGGAGGATCAGGACGAAGACGGAGCAACCACGGGACACTTATGGAGCGAGACTACTCACGAAACTTTGCCTTCACCAACTCCTCAAGGAGCTGTTCCTTGTTCGCCATCGAGATAGACCTGCCGGAGATCGAGAGGCCTTCGATGCTGCGCGCGTACGACCGGAGTTCGTGGACCGTCATTGCATTAAGCTCGGCGAGATACGCCGCCCGTTCGGTTGCTTGCGGCGGAGAAAAGGCGACATCTTCCTCTTCTTTTTCTTCATCGGTGGGAATCTCGGTTTCGACCGCTTCGGCTCGCGGAGCTTCTTCGCCGCTGAGAGACGCGATCTCCTCTTCGGTGAGAATTGAATGGGCGAAGATGAGGCTGTCGATCCCTTCGGCGGGGCGGGGAATGACATGGTGCGAGACCAACTGGCCTACTCTCTGGGCCGCGGCGGCCCCCGCCTCGACGGCGGAACGAACGGCCGCAGTTTCTCCGATGATCTTCACCGTGATCATCGCGGGGTCGGTTCTCTCCTTTCCCACCAGCCGGACGTTGGATGTCTTCACCATTGCGTCCGCGGCTTCAATCGCCCCGACAAGACCCCGAGTTTCCACCATGCCAAAAGCGAATTCCATCGTGCTCCAGGTGTAGGTACCCCGTTGTGGGAGGTGATCGCCGGACTACTTGGCGGCGGGTCGCTTCGGGAGAATCAGTTCGACATCGCTGTGAGGTCGCGGAATGACGTGGACGGAGACCAATTCACCCACTCGTTGCGCCGCGGCTGCTCCGGCATCCGTTGCCGCCTTCACTGCTCCGACGTCGCCGCGCACCATGACTGTGACATATCCGCCGCCGATCTGTTCCTTGCCGATAAGAGTGACCTTGGCGGCTTTCACCATCGCGTCAGCGGCTTCGATTGAGCCGACAAGCCCTTTCGTTTCAACCATTCCGAGGGCATCGAGTGAAATGTCTGACATGTGTGTCTCCCGATAAAAGTGGTGAGAAGATTGACCGCTTCCTAAAGTGGGGGAAATATAAATAAGAATGGAGTGAGAGTCAACGATGGACTCCTTTTCCGTGCTCCGATGTGGGCGGGAGAAAGGGGAGCAGCCGCCTAGACCGGCCGCCTTGCAACTGCGAGAAGCGAGAGTCCGAATGGAAAAGTCATCCTTCTCAGGAGAAATCGTTCCGACTCGAAGACTCGCGCAAGGACCGTGTTGAGAGGCTTTGGGGGGATGTTGAGCGTGCCGTCCCCCTTGCTTTTTGCGACCTTCGAAGCCATCCTTTCAACCAGCGCCGTCGGGAAGAGAATCGTATTATAGTAGGAGAGCCGAAGCGTGCTGAACCCGCTCCGGTTGAGGACGTCGGCCAGCATCCTCTTCGTGTAGCGCCTCTTGTGGTGATTCAGGTCGTCATGGCTGCTCCACAGGAACTTGTATGCCGGAACAGTGACAATCAGGTATCCCCCCGGCTCGATGAATCCAAGCGCCTGCCGAAGAATTCCCTCGTCATCGTCGATGTGTTCGATGACATCGAGCATGGTGATGAGCCCGAACTTCACTCCCGGCACCGGAAACTTGTCGAGCGTGCAGCAGTAGGCCCTGGAGATCCCCCGCTTGCGGCAGAATTCGATGGCGAGAGGGGACATATCCGTGCCGTACGATTCGAAACGTGCCGAGAGGGCCGACAACACTCCTCCCGTTCCGCAGCCGAAGTCAAGAACCTTCGAGCCGGCCGGGAGCTTGATCCGATGTTCGATGACATCCATGATAATCTTCTGGCGGGCAACAAACCACCAGTGTGCGTTCTCTACCTCGTAGAATTTTCTGTAAAGTTCTTCTTCCATGGTGATCGATCAGTGCGAAGTGGTTTCCGGAGGTCCGGAGAGAATGAACCTCATCGGTTCGTTTGCACCGGCGTTCCAGGTAAAGTGGATCAACACCGAATCTTCTTTTGTCCCGTAGGATCTGGATATCCACCCCTTTTCGATGCGGAGTGACAGATGTTTTGGGAACGTCATCGAGGCGAGGGTTTCGTTTCCTCTCAGGATTGCCACACGGCCGTCTCCGGCCTCGGCCGCAAGGCCTGGCCCAAGGTGAAAGTACGACTGGATGGAGGGAGTCTCTTCCTCGAAAACATCCTCGACGCAGAGGGAAGGCGTATCCAACTTCCATTCGAAATTCCGCTGATACCGGATTCCCCCGCGATTGTACCTGCATGCCAGAAGGATTTCCGATCCGGATGTTCTCTGCTCAACCACGGTCCCGTCAAGCGCCTCCTCCCATCCAAGCACCTTTCTCGGTCGGAAGAACTTCCACCCGCCGGCAAAGGTGGAATTGTGCGCAGCCGCTGAGCGGAGGTAGTCCCTTTCATGCTGGTTGCCGCCGTACAGCGATGTCCCTGTATCGGCCAGGATCTGGATTCCGTTGAAGTAGACAATCGGCGCAAAGAGATCGTTGTGACTATGATAGGCGAAGCCGCTCCCTCCGAGCCCGAAGGCCCCGCATCGAACAAAGCAGAAGTTTTTCTCATCCAACCCGCCGTGCGTAAGAAAGAGATGCCCGCTTTCCGGTAGCCATTCGAGAGGGGCGCGTCCTCTCCCCGGCGTCTCTCGACGAAGCGTCTCCCAATCTCTCTCCGAGACCAGCCAGAAGGTCTCCTCGTTGAGCCGCGTTTTCCCTATGAGGGAGTAGGAGCCGAAGAGGGACTTGGCAACGGCAGGCAATCCGTCGGCGTTCCAGAAGTCCAGCATCGGTGCAACGAGGAAACCGCGCCCGTTGTCGCAATCGCCGAATTGCGGCAAGCCTCCGTCCGGCGTGCGTGCGACCTCGAGCCAACGGATCATCCCTTGGAGGCGGTCTGCGGACCTGGATGAGAAGGAGAGGGAGGCGCTCCGGGCCGCGAGGAAGGCCGCAAGCAAGAGCTCAACCTCAAACCGGTGATACGAGGCGGACTGTTCCCGTATCCCTCCGTCCGAATTGACCTGTGCAATGATCTCACCTTCGAGGAGTGTCCGGGCTTGTTTCTGCCACGACTCCGACCGCGAAAACCTGAAGCATGTTGAAGCGATAAAGAGGCCTGCGCATTCTCCGATAAGGTGGTTGGTCCGTACGACCTTGTCGGTCGACAAGCGGCCGGCGAGGAACGCGGTGTGCTGATGGACGCTATGGAGGATCTCCTCCTTCTGGGCGGGCGAGAAGAGAGGCTCGGAGAGTTGATACGCCAGCGTCCATGAGATAAGCCGGATGCCGGCCTCCAGGGGACTTGCCCAGTTGATTCCGACGCCGCACGGGTTCTCCTCAATCCAATCAAGCCACTGAGCGACAAGCTCGTCGAAGAAGACCCGATCGCCCGACAGATACGCAGCCTGGGCCAGCGTGACGAAATGTTGATGCCGGTTGAGCTCCCACACATTTTTCGGGTCGTCCGGCGAGCCCTCGTAGTGCAACGCAATCTCGCTGTAGACTCTCCGCTTCCATTCCTTGCCGGATGCAACATCACGGTGCCAGGCGATTGGTCCGTCGAAACGCAACGTCCGTCCGAGAAGGGTGAAGTTGTGCTGTCGGATATCCTGCGCCAGCCTGATGAGGGAAGCGAACGAGGAGGGAAATTCTCTTCTGTATCTTTCGGGAGCTGACCGTTCGAGGGAAAGAAGACCCCTGAACTGAACACCGGATTCCCTCGGGAGCCTCCGCAGTTTGCCGACAAAAGCCCCTCCCATAACGGCGCGCCACACTTTCACCGCGACGATGAAAGCGAGTCGATGCGGTCCGGCTTCCCGAAGCGCTCTCGAGGTATAGAGGATGATATTCACCGTTCTCGTCGGAATTTCCGGGGATCAGTGCCGGGGATCGAGCGAAGCTTTCAATGCCTCGAGTCCCTTGAGGAGAGTATATTCCGGACGCCATCCGGTTTCTGAGGTGAGCTTGTCGATCCGGAGCACGTTGTAGGGAACGTCGAATCGCCTGCTGGAATCGTAACGAATCTTGCACCTGACCCCGAAGGTGCGCTCGATCGATCGCACGAGGTCGGTGATGGAAGTTCCGGTCCCAGATCCGACGTTGTAGATCCCGTCGCGGGCCGGCTTCTCCACCACCGAGAGAACGGCGGTCGCGAGGTCGTCCTCATAGAGATAGTCTCTCACCGTCGATCCGTCACCCCAGACGACGATCTCCTCGCCGCGCAGAGCGCGATTGACGAAAACGCCTACGGCCCCCTGAGGCCTCAACGGGTGCTGGCTCGGGCCGTACGGGTTTGAAAACCGCATGATCACCGCAGGCAGAGCGTAATTGACCGAAAACAACCGGATGTATTTCTCGATCATGAGCTTCGAAATGCCGTACGCGGAGATCGGTTCGGTCGGATCGTTCTCCGAAAGCGGAGTGTCTGGCTTCGCGGCGCCGTAGACGGTTCCGCCCGACGACGAAAAAATCAGCCGGACAGACCGCCGGTCCTTCAGCTGCTCCAGGAGGCGTACGGTTGGGAGGACATTCGTCTCGACGTCGAATTCGATGTCGTTCATCGAGGTTTGCGGGATCGTCGTACCGACGAAATGGATCACGGTGCGGACGCCGTCAAGAGCCACGGCGAGATCGCCGGCGCTCGAGAAGTCTCCGAATTGCAGCTCGATTTGCGGCAGGACACTCTTGATCCGGTCGGTGTTCTGCCCCTCCTTGTCAAGCACACGGACCGCGTGTCCCTTTTCGACCAGTCGGCGGGTGACGACGGAGCCGAGGAATCCGCACCCCCCCAGAACGAGGCAAAGGTCAGGATGACTTCCGGCCATTCCGTTTCCCTCCTCTCTCGATCTCGCGGATGACGAATTTCGGAGAGCTGTTGGAGTTCATAAGGATCCTCCCGGTATACTCCCCGATGAGGCCGAGGAACGCCATCTGCATTCCTCCGATGACAAGAACCACCACCATGAGGGAAGCCCAGCCTTGCACCGGCAATCCGTAAAGAAGCTTCTCGCCGATGACGACCGCGGCGCCGATGAGGCCGACCAGCGCACTGACGATGCCGATGAGTGAAGCAATCTGAAGGGGTCTGATCGAGAAGTTGACAAGCAGGTTGAGGCCATGATTGATGAGCCGTACGACCGTGTAGTGGGATTCAAAATCCGATCTGTCGTTTCGCACGGTCACCCCCCCCACGTTCGTCGTCGTCCAGCTGATAAGTCCGTCGATATAGGTGTACGAGGACCGGTATTTCACAATCTCGTCGACGACCCATCTCCTGAGGATTCGAAAACTGCTGAAGTTGCCGCCGAGGGCGGTCGAGAGGATTTTCGCGGAGATCCACTTGCTGAAGTCGGAGGTAGCGTTCCTAAAGGCGTTGTGCGCCCGGATCTCCGCAATGCCGTAGACGACGTCAAATCCCTCGGAAAGCTTCCCGAGAAGTCCAGGTATTTCTTCCGGTGGGTTCTGGAGGTCCTGGTCGAGGGTAACGACGATCTCTCCCTGCGCACACGAGAGGCCGGCGAGTGTGGAATTGTGCTGGCCGAAATTTCGGCTCAGCTGGACCGCGCAGATGTTCTGATCCTTCTTCCTCATTTTTTTGAGGAGCTCGAAACTGCCGTCGGTACTTCCGTCATCGACGAAGATCATTTCGTAACGTCCCAGCGATCTGGCGACCGGAAGAAGACGGTCGTAGAGCCGCTCGACCATCAACGCGCCGTTATAGACAGGGATGACGTAGGAGATGAAAGCCATAGGTTGATCTCATGGTTGAAAGAACAAGCGATACAAAGATACGGAACCCCCCAGGCTCTTTCAATATCTTCGTTTGACCGGCCCCAGGCGGGCGTGCTACCAGCGAAGGCGGTACACCCGTAATGCCCCATACGGCGTTTCCGGGAACTCCTTGACAAGAGTCCCCCGGGTTGCGGCGAGTTTCTCGGCGGCCTCCCGCACGTCACGCCACGAATCCTTACCCCAGACTTCGCGGTCGCCGGTGATGAGGTATTCAGGCTTGAAATTCTCGAGCTCGTGGAATCGTGTATACTGTGTGCGGTAAGGCTGCTGATAGAAACCGAACAGGAATGCCATCGATCCCCACACCCGCGATTCGGGGGGAATAACCTCCCGGAGCTCGGCGATCGTCTGCTCGTAAGAGCAATCCCGCTGGCGCCAGAGAAGCGTCGCATCTCCCGCCAGCTGGTTTGCGGAAAAGAGCAGCACTCCTGCGAGCGCCACGGTCTGCATCACATGCCCTTTGGTCAGCGCCTTCTTCACCCTCGCCGAAAGGAGCTCCTTGCCGCCCAGCGTGCGGTCGGCAAGTTCCGCTAAGAGCACGCACAAAAGGGGGAGGATGGTCGAAGAGTAAAGGATCGTTTTGTTCGAGATGAGGAGAAAAGAGAAGACCGCCTGGATCCCGACGATAAGCCCGAGATACCGGATCTCTTTTCTTTTGGAGCTGAACGAGAAGATCCAACCCAGGAGATAAAGGGGGATAAGAAGAACCCGGTCCGGGAACTGGGCGTATTCGACCACCCGCTTCCACTCTCCCCCAAAGCTGGTGGAAAGCCATCCCCCCTTCACGAGCACATCGGTCCTGTTGTCAAGTTGAACGAAGAACGTGGCAAACGAATCATGGGCATCATTAACGACAACGTAGAGGAGATACGGCAGCAACCCCAGTACCGCTCCCGCCGCAAAGCTCCAACCGGACCTGGAGGTGAAGAGTCTCCGTTTCTCCTCGATGATAAATACCGCCGCAAGGCCGATGACAAGAAGGAGCGCGTTTGGATGAGTCCAGAGTGCGACGCCGGAAAGGATCCCCGCCGCAAGAAAATGTCCGGGCCTCCTGCTTCGAAGCCCGCGGAAGAAGAGGGCGAGGATGACCATCTCGAACGCCGCGAGATAGATCTCGGGACGGATCGTCCGGTAGGAAATGAAGATCATTGTTTCGATCGTGATAAACCAGACTGCGAGAAGCGCAGCGCGTCGGGAAACTGCCGCCGTCGTGGTGCGGTAGACGGCGATGAGGAGAAGGCCGCCAAAGATGCCGGAGACGATCCGCCCCTGGATCGGGCCGAATCCAAAGAGCCAGAACGCGGGGGCGACGGCGATGCTGAGAAAGAGCCGGGGCTGAAGCAGAATCCTGTCGAAGGCGTCGTAGTTCTCGAGCACCGGGTTGTGCAACTTCCCCTCGGTTACCAGCGTGTAACCGGTGGTCGCCTCCCACGGCTCGTCGACCCAAACGCGGGGATAGTGATCCAGCCAAAGCGTCGCGAAGAGGGCATAGAGGAGAAGGAGCAAGAGGAACCAACGATGCTCGCGGAAAAATCCGCCGGACGATGTGGGCACGCTATCGGACATCAAAAACCTGCATCCACAATTCGAGATTCAGTACTCTCCAGAGGAGATTGTCGGAGATGCTTCTCGTCTGTTCTCTGATCTTTTTCTTCACCGACTCCGCGTCGATGTACGCCGAGGCCCGAAGATCTTCGTCGAGCAGGATCTCCCGGATTCTCGGGAGAAGCTTCTGAATCCACTGGCTTTGCGGGGTGACAAACCCCATCTTGTCTTTCCGCCACTGAATCTCCGGAGGGATGACTCCTTCCGCGGCGGTGCGCAACACGAATTTCGACCAGCCGCGATGGATCTTGTACACGGACGGGATCCGGAGGCCGCGCTCGACGACCCGGTAATCGATAAACGGAACCCTCGCCTCGATAGAGAAGGCCATCGAATTGCGATCCTCATAATGAAGGAGCTGTTGGAGGTTGAGCTGCGTCTCTTCCTCGAGGAGCCTTTCCTGTAGATCGGTGTTGGATTTCCTGAGCGCTCCCCACTCGTGTGCGTGATGGGAAGCGAACTCCCTGTTCATGACTGCGTCAGGCTCGAGCGCACGTTCGACAAGGGAGCGCGGGACGATCCCTCCAAGCACTTTTTTAAGGAGGTCCGCGACCTGGGATCCGTACGACCTTCTTTCGGTTACCGCAGACCCTCGCAGTTCCCTATGCAGGGAGGCGAAACGAAGGAGCCTCAAAAGCTCGGCATGATAAATCGGTTTGTGCCATGCGTAGCCGCCGAGAAGTTCGTCACCCCCTTGACCGTCCAGGAGAACCGTCACACCGTTCTGGGATGCGAGACGCATGACATTCCACTGGGCGTAGATGGAGGTGGAAATGAACGGTTCATCCTGATGGTAGATGAGCTGGCGCAGTTCAGTCCACAAGCGCTCCTCGTCCGGGGTGACAAAATGCGCGTCGGCCCCCGTTCGCGCGATCACCTTTTCGACGAAGGGCTTCTCGCTGTACCGCGGATCGTCGTAAACAGCCGTAAAGGTTTTCTGGCGATCGCCGATGAGTTTCCGGTCGATGACGCCGCTTTCCGAAATGAGGTTATTTGCCAGGCACACAATGGTCGAGGAATCGAGCCCGCCGCTGAGACAGCTCCCGAGAGGAACGTCGGTCCTCATCCTCAATCTCACCGCGTCTTTGAGGATCTCTCCGAACTCTCTTGCGTGCCGCTTGCTCTCCGATTCGTCGAATGAATCGTGTCTCGTCTCGGCCCGAACCGTGTAGTATCGATGGACGGAGAGGTCCCCCGTTGCGTCGAGGAGGAGATAGTGGGATGGGGGGAGCTGCTTGATCCCGGAGAAAAAGGTCTCGTCTGTATGGTCGAGGATGGCGTATGCGAGGTAGTCGTGGACGGCCCTGCCGTTCGCGCTTCGCTGAATCGCGGGGTCCACGAGAAGGGCCTTGATCTCCGACGCGAATGAAAAGGAACTCCCGTTCGAGCAGTAATAAAAGGGCTTGATGCCGAAACGATCGCGGGCGCAAAAGAGGCGACGGCGCCGCGCATCCCAGAGAGCGATGCCCCACATCCCGTTGAATCGGTTGAGGCATTCCGGTCCCCACTCATCGTAGGCGTGGACGATCACCTCCGTGTCCGTTTTCGTCCTGAAAAGATACCCCTTTGCCTCAAGCTCCCGTCGGAGCTCGATGTAATTGTAGATCTCCCCGTTGTAGACAACCCAAATCGTCCCGTCTGCGTTGGAGATCGGCTGGTGTCCGGTGGGTGAGAGGTCGATGATGCTGAGTCGCCTCCATCCGAGGCCGAGGGCAATTGGCTCATCGGCAGGTGCTGTCACTGACGGAGACGAAGATTTCGCCGCTGGGATTGAATCCTCGCCGGAGCGCAGTTCACAACGGCCTGTGGACGCGCCGACGAGGAGATACCCCTCATCGTTCGGCCCGCGGTGGCGGAGCGTCGTCGTTGTCTTTTTCAGAAGCGCAAGATCGATTCCCGCTCCCGAGCGGGAAAACAACCCGGTGATGCCACACATTTATCCTCCGAGGATTACTTCGAATGCTCCGATGAGCTTTGCCGACCGCTCCACCGGAGAGAACTTCTCGACGACTCTCTTCCGTGCCTTTGCTCTCAATGCGTCGTTGACGACCGCTTCCCGGATCGCTTTCACCGTCCCCGGGACGTCGCGGTAGGCGACGAGGAACCCCGCATCTCCGATCACCTCCGGGAGCGACGTGCCGAGCGTCCCCACGGGAACGCACTCGCATGCCATCGCCTCAGCGCACGCTATTCCGAACCCCTCGTGAGCGGAAGTCTGGACGTAGACCCTGGCTCTCCGGTAGATCGAAAGGAGTTCCTCATCCGACACATACCTTTCCGTGAACGTTACATTCGGGGGGGCACTCTCGCGGAACTTCACCGAGGCCGGATCCGCTGCGCTCATCTCTCCGACGATGATGAACCTCAGATCGGGGAGGGCCGCCGCACATTCGACAAAGACGTCCAGACCTTTCTGGACTATCGTCGAGGCGTTGATGATGTTGCACGTCGTCACAACCGTATCGCTCTTCTCTCCCCCCGGCGAAAAGTGGGCGGTGTCGATTCCGGGATAGATCGTCGAGACCGTTCCAGTGCGGGCGTAGCGAAGCGTGTCGGTCTTGGAGAAATCCGAAAACGGGAGACATGCGTCGACGCGCCGAAGCGCAAATCGCTGGAGTATCCGCTTCCACCTCTTTCCCATCTCTCCCCACTTTATCGCCGGAACGTACGCAACATCGAATCCGCCGGTGATTGCGATGACCTTTTTCCGGAATAGTCCCGCCAGGAGAACGATGACCGGTGCAAGATGAGGGACCGAAAACCACATGAGAATTGCAGCGATGTCTCCGGATCCCAGCGCCCCCGCAACTGCGACGCCGGTCCAGAAAAATTTCGGGTTTCGAAGCCGATGAAGGCTCAGCACCTTCACACCAAAACGGGTGGAGAGGATTGCTGCATCCTGCTGGACGAACGACGAGCTTTCCTGCGGGCAGACGATGAGGACGGTCTTCTTCATTGGGTGGAAGTTCCGTTCGCTCCGGGGAAGATAAGTCGGGCCCGATTCAAAATATTCCGGAGGTCGGCCCTCAGGTCCAGCGTAGACGCGAGCGCTTCCCGCCACGTGAGCGAAGACAGCCTGGCAAACACCGCAAGGGTGAGAACTGACGTGATGAAGTACGAGACCGTTGACGCAAACGCAGCACCCCCGATCCCGAAACGAGGGATGAGAAGCGCGTTGAGAGTGATCGTAAACACCAGGGAGATCAGAGAGATGGCGGTATTGTATCCGGGTTTGCCGACACCGGTGATATACGCAGCGAGGACGTTTGCAATGCTGAAGATGGTGATCCCCGGGAGAAGAATGAAGAATGGCGCAACAGATCCGGCGAACTCTTTTCCGAACAGACCCACGATTGCATAAGGAGCCACGAGACACGCAAAGAGGCCCGCGATCAGCGTCACTCCCAGGGACGCGGAAGCCGCCTTCACGGAGATAGCCTTCGACTGTGCATGGTTCCCGGCGACGGTCGGAAGAAGAACCGAAGCCATCGAGGTTGAAAGGACCCAGAGGATCTCGACGAGGCTGACGGCAAGAAAGAATAGTCCGACTGACACGGTACCGAGAAACGCATTCACGAGGAATGTGCCGAGCCGGTAGTTAAAATATTGAATGATATTCCCTGTCTGCACGGGCGTCGAGAACTTCAGGACGCGGGTATATTCGCTCCAGCGCATTCCGAGGAGCGGCGCCGAAAACAAGACTCTCCGGTAGGCTATCAGGATCATGACGAAGGAGACAAGGTTGTTCAAGGCGTAAAAAATGATCGCGAGCGGAACGGTGAGCCGGTGAAGCACAAAAGCCACGGTGAGAAGAAGGGCAAGAGACGATTGACCCGCGAGGTAGACGTAATTATTGAAATAAATCCTGTTTTCTCCGAGGATGATTCCCTGGGCGAAAAGATTGAAGAACACGACCGGAATGATCGCGAGCGAAACCACGACGGACGTGGTCAGATGATCGACTGGAAAGAGATACTTGAGCAGGTTCGTCTCGTACAGGACAACGAGCAGCGAGAACGAAATGAGACTAACACAAAGGGCGACAACGAATGAGGCCCTGAGAAGCCGCTCGCGCGCGATCGTCTTCTGCGCGACGAAATAGGTGTTCGAGGCGGGAATGCCGAAGTTGAGGACGGTCGTGAGGGTGGTGATGATGAGGACGAGGAGGTTATACTCTCCGCGCCCCGAAGGTCCGAGCGCGCGCGCCGTCACGACGCTGATGACCAACCCAACGACGAGCTTGAGCACGACGTTCGTGCCCACGGTGTGAAGGTAATTCTTCCCTAAAACTCCCATGTTCCGTGGATGCTGAGGTATGCCGCCGACGCCGAGAGACGTTTTTGGCCGGAATTTCTGCTCAATATACCAAATATTCCCCAAAAAACCATGAACCCCGGCGGCAGTCTGATACATGTGCTGACGTTCCCGGGAGACCCGGCTTTTTGACGAAGGGAAATGTGAAAATGTGCCACCGAACCCAATTGCCCGTCCATCATGAGCAGATCGACGCGAGACCCGAAACGAAATTCGCGAAAATTCGTATATTGATGTGCCCGCAGAACAACATATCTCCATCATGGCATACTTCGATCAACATCCGAATCTTGTCCGATTTCTTATCGGCCTGCTGACCGTCCTGCTCTTCATCTTTGCCGGCATCAATTTCTATCGCTACGCGAGCAGTCCGACCGACGAGAACCTCTTCACAAATTCTCCGTCGAAACTTTATGTCGTGAAGAATATCACGGGGGTTGAGTCGGGCCGGAGACAAGAAAAAACGATGAGCAGGCCGGGATTGGCCCAGGGAGATTCGATTCGTGTCGGAGATCTGGTTCTCCTCGTCAATGAGAAGCGCCCGGCTTCTCCTCAGGAACTGGAAAGCATCGCTGCGGGAAGCACCGGGGACACGATCAATGTGACGGTGAACCGCCCGGCGGAGCGAGCCGACTATTTCTTCCGGGTCCGGAAGTCTTCTCTGACGTCGACGATCGCGCGGGTCATTCCCCCGACGGCCGACGTCGTCGATGTCACGGAGGGAGGGGCATCCGACAGGGCCGGGATGAAGGTCGGAGACCTCATCGTCCGTATCAACGGGAAGGGGTTTGACAATGTCCTGCAGGCGGATTCGATCATGCGGCAGGGGCATATCGGAAAATCGATCGAGTATGAGGTCCTGCGCGAAAATCGGCTTCTGACGCTCAATGTCGTTCTGGCTTCCCTTGGCTTCCCATTTTCGTTCCTGGTCGTTTTCTGCGCTGGTCTTCTCTACATGGGGACCGGTGCGTTCTTGTCCCTCAAACGGCCCCAGCTCAACGCCGCCCGGCTTGCGGGACTGGCACTCCTCCTCCTGGGATTTTTCATCCTGACGACCTATGCACAGCGGGACAGCGTTGTCGATCTCTTTGCCAGAGTCCGGGGTGTTGTGACCCTCTTCGCCGTCCTTCTGGGGATCGCGATCTTTTATCACAGCGGACACTATTTCCCGAAGGAACGTCCCGAGCTTGTTGCGCGGCCATGGCTGCGGTTGTCGACCTACGGCATTGCTCTCGTCGGCGCAACCGCGACGATGATTTTCAAGGGAAATGTGGGGCTCATTTCACTTTTTGTGATTATTCTCTGGATCGTCGTCGTCGTCATTTACTACCGGAAGCAATCGAGCACTGAATACCGTCAAACCGCCCGCATCATCAACTGGACTTCACTTTGCTCGGCGGCGCTCACAATCGCGTTCGGCTACCTCGCGAATACCCAGCAGGCTGTCATCTATGTGAGCCTGATGGGGGTGACGCTGGCGGCAATTCCGCTTGCCTACCTTTACTCGGTCGGTCGCTACCACTTGCTTGATATCGACCTCCGGGTTAGACGGAATATCCAGTACTCGATCATTTCGTGGGCATGGGTTCTCCTTCTCGCCGCGGCATCGCTCTGGATCCTTATCAACCTGCCGCAGGTGAAGATGGACCTTCCGAACATCCGCCTCACCGGTACGTCGATCGAAGTCCTGAAGACCCCGAGTCTCCCCGGAGAGCAGGAGCCGATTGAAAAGGCGCTCCTCATGGCGATCGCCGCCCTGCTGACCGTTGCGGTCGCATTCGTCGGACGGAAGGGGCAGGAGGGAATCGACAAGCTCTACGATCGGGCGCGCTATGACTATCGTCGGTCAGCGACCGAGCTGGCGGAGCTGATGGGAACGACCCTCGGCATGGTCGATCTGGCGCGCGGCATCGTGAAGAAACTTGTGGAGATCATTCGCCTGAAAAGGGCGGGCATCCTCTTCTTCCGTGACGAACAGAACTGCTGCTGCACGGAGGCTCAGGGTTTCGACGGCACATCGTGGAAGGAGTTTTGCCTCCAGTCGGACAAGAAGATCATCGAAGTCATCCAGAGGTTCAGGGGCGGGTTCAGCGTCGACTATCTCCCGCCGGGGATCAAGGAGAAATTCGTGGCGGAAGAATTCCACTACGTCGTCCCCGTCAGGTCGAAGGAGAGGCTCATCGGCGCCCTTTGTATCGGAGAGAAACTTTCGGAGTCCACCTTCAGTCAGGAGGACCTCGAAATTCTCACCTCAACTTCCAAACAGGCTTCGGTCGCGATCGAGAACGCCTTCCTCTATGAGGAGCTTGCCGAACAGGAGCGCATCAAGCACGAGCTCGATATCGCCCGGCGGATCCAGGAAGGTCTCCTTCCCAAGCGGAATCCCGCCGTGAAGGGACTCGACATCTCCGGGATCTCGATCCCGGCCATGTCGGTCGGCGGGGACTATTTCGATTTCATTCAGCTCGGTCCGAAGAAGCTCCTTGTCGTCGTGGCCGATGTTTCCGGGAAAGGGATGTCCGCCGCACTCTACATGTCGAAGATCCAGGGGATGGTTCAGCTCGCCGCCCATATGTACAAGACTCCGAAGGAGATGCTTGTCCATATCAACAGGCGCATCTTTGAAGGGCTCGAACGGAAATCGTTCATCACGATGATCCTTGCGTATTTCGACCTCGAGAAGAAAGAGGTTCGCATCTGCCGGGCCGGCCATAACAAGGCGCTCATCAAGACCGACGGACACTTAAAATTCCTCAGTACTCACGGCATCGGCCTCGGGCTTGAAAGAGGGAAGATCTTCGAAGAGGAGCTACAGGAGGTGAAAAGGCCGTTGAGGAAGGACGATATCTACGTCTTCTACACCGACGGTCTGACCGAGGCGATGGACGAGAAGAATAATCAGTTCGGCGAGGAGACGGTCCACCACCTCGTCGAAGTGAGCTGGAAATACCGGTCGGCAGATTTGCAGGAGTCGATCCTCTCGTCGGTGCGGAAGTTCCGCGGAGCGATGGAGCCGCACGACGATCTCACCCTTGTGGTGGTGAAGACGACCCCGTCATAGCTGGATGGAACCCTCCGGCGGGCAAACCCGCACTTCATGAATCGTCTCCTCACCGCGAACGGATCATATCCGTGAAAACCGATTCCGCCGCCGTTCCGCGGGCTTCAAGGATCATCTCGCACACCTCTCTCACGCACCCTTCACCCCCTCTTTTCTTCGTCACGTAGTGGGCTGCCTTCCTGTTCGCTTCGGTTCCGTCGGCCGGAGATGCGGCAAACCCTGCCCTCTTCAACACGGCGAGGTCGTTGACGTCATCGCCGATGTAGGCTACCTCTTCCCAGGAGAGGCCATGACGCTTCATGATCGTCTCGAGGGCGGTCACCTTATCGCGTGCCCCCTGGAGCAGGTCAGTAATCCTCAGCTTCGCAGCGCGCCGTTCGACAATCTTCGTGTCCTCGCTGGTCACAATCGCAAGTCGCACCCCTGCATAACGGAGGAGGACGAGTCCCATCCCGTCGCGAGTGTTGAACTTCTTCAGTTCGTCTCCGTGCTCCGAGTAGTACATCCCGGCGTCGGTGAGGACTCCGTCGACGTCGGTGGCAAGGAGTTTGATCTTCTTCAATCGCGCGAGCAGCGTTTTCTTCATGGGTATTCCCCGTCGACGGTTATTCGAGAATTGCGTTGATGATGAAGTCCTGATCTGCCTCTCCCAGGTATGGATGCATGGGGATGCTGAAGACTGAGGCGGCGATTTTCTCGCTCACCGGAAAGTCCCCCATCGAATAGCCGAGATTCCGGAACGCATCCTGGAGGTGAAGAGGCTTTGGATAATAGACGGCCGTCGGGATCCCCTTTGCCTTCAGCTTTCCGAGCATATCGTCGCGGCGATCGGTGAGGAGGGAGTACTGCGCCCAGACGCTGACATTGTGAGGCTCGACGTAGGGCGTGGTGACTTTTCCGGCCAGCTTCGAGGAGTAGCGTGCGGCCACCCTGTTGCGCAGGCCGATCTCCTCATCGAACAGTTCCATCTTCGCAAGGAGGACCGCCGCCTGGATCGTATCGAGACGCCCGTTGATCCCGATCCGGATGTTGTTGTACTTGTCGCTCCCCTGACCGTGAACCCTGATCGACCTGAGCTTCTCCATCATTGCATCGTCATCGGAGAAGACGGCTCCACCGTCTCCGTAACACCCAAGCGGCTTCGCGGGGAAGAACGAGGTCGCACCGACGTTTCCCAAAGCGCAGGCCTTTTTTCCCTTGTAGGTTGCGCCGAACGACTGCGCGGCATCCTGGAGGACGAAGAGACCGTGCTTCGCCGCGATCTTCTCAATAGGGTCGTAGTCGGCGGTCTGTCCGAAGAGATCGACGGGGATGATTCCTCTCGCCTTCTTCCCGGAGGGGCCTTTCATGAATTTCGTCACAGCTTCGTCGAGCCGCGCCGGGTCGATGTTGTACGTCTTTGGGTCGATGTCGACGAAGACGGGAGTCGCGCCGAGAAGAGCAACGACTTCGGCGGTCGCGATGAATGTGAACGGGGAGGTGAAGATAACGTCGCCGGGACCGATCTCATACGCCAGGAGCGGCATGAGCAGGGCGTCTGTCCCGCTCGCGCATGCGATGCAATGCTTTCTGCCGACGTACTTCGCAAGCGCTCCTTCCAGCTCGGCTATTTCCGGTCCCATGATGTACGCACCGTGATCGAGGACCTTGTTAATCCGTTGCTCGAGCGATGAGCGGATTTTTCGCTGTTGCGCTCTCAGGTCGATGAAGTCGAGCTTCTTTTGCTCCGTTGCCATGAAGGTGATTCCTTTGAGTTATTGAAAGGCCGGCATCCTCTTTATGCCTTGCCGGGGACCGTGGAGAGAAACTCGGCGATCTCGTCGACACGTGTTCCCCAGCTGTTGCGCCGGGCTTCCTCTTTTCGGCGTGCGACCTGAGCGGGTGAGGTCATTCCCAGCCCCTTCTCAACGGCCTTGACAAACGACTCCTTCGTCGTCGCAGGGATCACGACGGATTCCTCGAGTCCGCGGGGCCCTACCGTCGAAATGACCGGCTTCCCCGCGGCGAGGTATTCGTAGAACTTCAGCGGCGCGTTGTAGTACGTCGAGACTTCGTCCAGAACATACGGCAACAGACAGACGTCGAACTGACCGACGTATCGGGGAATCTCGCGGGAAGGCCTGGCTCCGAGAAAATGGACGTTCCGCATCCTCTTCAGGGCCTCGACGTGTGCATAATAACGGGCATCGCTTTCCGTAACCGGTCCGACAAGAACGACCGACCAATCCGGGCGTTGCGACGCAAGATGAGCGATGAGCTCAAGATCGATGATGTGCCGGATGACGCCCGAGTAGCCGAGAATGGGCCTCTTGATGAGTTCGAATTCCTCCGGCGCGGCCGGAGATCGGAGGGTTTGGTCAAAAAGCTCGTAGTCGACACCGTGATGGACGGTGGAAATTCTCTTTGCGAACGGAGCTCTCTCTTCGGTCAGCGGTTCGGAGACGGTGATGACCGCGTCGACTTTCCGGATCAGCCTGCGCTCCAGCGACACGACACGGCGGCGGAGAAATTCGGGACGATAGAGCTTGTCGAAGGCGTCGTTGCAGAAGTAGACGGAGATCCCTTCCCCCAAACGGCCGACGAGGGGGTCGGCATTGTAGGCAAAGATCACCAGCACGACATTCCGGAAACCCAGCGTTGCCATCCTGCGACGGATGAGGAACCGCGCCGCCATCCAGTTGAGGCGGCTCACGATCGAAATGAATTCCCCGAGCGGAAGGAAAGGGAACATCGGGCAGAGGAAGAGGTTCTTCTCAGGTTCCCGCGTCGGGCTGAGAAATCGGAAAAATCTGCGGAGGTCAGGTGCCTTGAGAAACTTCGACAACGAATAGAACGCTTCGACAAAAAGGACACGGTTACCGCGGCGGGCAAGGGCATCCGCGAGATGGTGACGAATCCGCCGTGGACCCTCCCAGTCCGAAAGCGTGATGAAGACAACGTCCTTGTCCGAGAAGAAACTGCCTGACTCGTGCTTCATTCCGTCCACAGAAGGATCACGCGGATCTTTTGCACGCATCGATGAGCGCGCCGGCGATGTATTCCGCCTGGGATTCGGTTAGTTCAGGATAGATCGGGATGCTGAGGATCCTGGGGGCGTACCGCTCCGCAACGGGGAAGTCTCCGGCATGATGGTTCAGAGAGCTGTACGCGGGCTGTTGATGGAGAGGAATCGGGTAGTGGATGCCGGTGGCGATCCCTTTTTCTTTGAGAAGCGAGCGAACCTTTTCGCGGTTCTCCACGCGGACGACATAGAGGTGGTAGGCGTGCGTCGATTGATCGCGCGTCTCCGGTGCCGCGATACCATCATGGCCGCCGAGCAACTCGTCGAAGTGCTTCGCATGTGCCTGCCGGCGTTTGATCCATCCCTCGAGATAGCGGAGCTTCACGTTGAGGATCGCGGCCTGGATCGTATCGAGGCGGCTGTTGAATCCTTCGATCTTGTGTTCGTACTTCTCAAGCCGGCCATGGTTGGCGAGCATCCTCACTCGATCCGCCAACTCCGCGTCGTCGGTCGCAACGGCGCCCGCATCACCGTACGCGCCGAGGTTCTTTCCGGGGTAGAAGCTGAAGCAGACTGCGCTGCCGAACTTCCCGACCTGCACGCCGCGATAGGTGGCGCCGTGCGCCTGGGCCGCATCCTCGATGACGAGAAGGTTGTGCTTCTTCGCGATGTGCTGGAGCGGATCCATGTCGGCCGGCTGTCCGTACAGATGGACAGGGATGATCGCTTTTGTCCTTGGCGTGATCCTCTTTTCGATCCCGCCAACATCGATCGTGTAGGTCCGTGGATCGTTGTCGACGAAGACAGGCCGGGCTCCGGTCGCCGAGATGGCTTCCGACGTCGCAATGAAGATATTCACGGGGACGATTACTTCGTCCCCCGGACCGATTCCGCAGGCGCGCAAGGTGAGATGAATTGCGTCGGTTCCGTTCCCGACGCCGACCACATGGTTCATCCCGCTGAAGGCGGCAAACGAACGTTCAAACGATCCGATTGCGCTCCCGCCGATGAAATCGGTCTGGTTCAGCACCCCCTGGATCGCCGCATCGATCTCGGGTTTTATTGAGAGATACTGAGCCTTGAGGTCGACGAGGGGGATGTTCATGATTTTCGTGCGTACGGGAGGTTCGAAACTTTGTTGATGGGCTCGGCGGGATTCCCGACCACAACGCTCTCCGGCGGGACGTCCTTCGTTACCACCGCGCCCGCGCCGACCAGCGCGTTTTCGCCCACCTTCACTCCGGGGAGGAGCGTCACGTTCGCCCCGATTTTTGCCCTCTTTCCGATGATCGCCCCCTTGAGCTCTTGCTTGACGTTCGGTGAGAGAGGATAGAGGGCGTTAGTGATGACGACGTGAGGTCCCAGCCAGCAGCCTTCTTCGAGAACGGATGTTTCCGGGACGAAGGCTCCGGTATGGATGCGGACATGAGACCCGATCTCGACATGGTGCTCGACTACTGAAGAGGTTCCGATACTGACGTCGTCGCCGATCCGGTTCTCTTCTCTTACGAGCACATGATGGCCGGTTTGAAAGTTGTCGCCGATGACGTTCCCTGCGTAGATCACCGTGTGGGACCGTATGACGGCATTGTCCCCGATCTTCGTGGGCAACTCGCCGGACTTTCTTCCGCGCGGCGGGACGCCGATGAGGACGTACTCCTCGATGGTCGCATTGCGCCCGAGGATGACGTTGGGATGGACCTTAAACGCCCGTATCCTGACCTGACGTCTGGGCGTAGATTTTTTCGATGATTTCAACGGTTTTCATCCCTTCGACGCCCCCGGTGGCGATCGGCGCATTGTTGGAGAGGACATCGATCACGTTGGCGTACACCTTATCGTGATTGGACATAGACCCCTGGTAGAAGCCATACTCATTCGCAGGAGCGGATTGCGGCACATCCTTGATCTCATAGCCGTCGAACTCCTGATGCTCCAGAACGTTGAGGTACTGGCCGCCGACTTTGATCGTCCCCCGTTCGCCAAAGAGGGTAATCGAGCCCTCCATGTTCCGCTTGAAACTGTTGACGGTGTAATTGATGGTCCCGATCGCCCCGTTCCGGAACTGAAGGAGGACGACGCCGGTGTCCTCGAACTGAACCGATTTCCGATGGGCGAAATTCCCGGTGATTGCTTGCAGACTTTCGACGTCACCCACCATCCAGCAGAGCAGGTCAATGAAGTGACTGAATTGGGTGTAGAGCGTTCCGCCGTCCAGCGCCTTTTTCCCTTTCCAGTCCGATTCTTCGTAGTAGCGGTCGGTGCGGTTCCAGAAGCAGTTGAGCTGGACGCTGAAGATCTTGCCGAGCTTCCCATCGTCGATGGCCTTCTTCATCGCGACGATGGGGGGATTAAATCGGTTCTGCTTCACGATGAAGAGGAGCTTCTTTGCTTTCTCCGATGCATCAATCATCTTGCGGCAATCTGCGGTGGTCAGCGCCATCGGTTTCTCACAGAGGACGTGCTTCCCGGCGCCCAGGGCCGCGATGGAATGCTCTGCGTGGTATGCGTTCGGGGTGCAAACGGAGACGACGTCGATTTCCTGTCCCGCGGAGAGCAGGTCGCCGATCGATTTGTAGGGTCGGCATCCATACTTTGCGCTGAGCTCCTTTGCCCGCTCTTCCTTGACGTCGCAGACGGCCGTCAGGTTCGCCATCTTGCTGATATGTTCGGCGTGCCGCTGTGCAATTCTGCCGCAGCCGATTATTGCAAAGTTGATCTTCTTCATTAGGCAACTCAGTCGAATGATGGAGCCCAAGCACCGTCTTGTATGCCAAAACCGAACCAATGTATCGATTTTTTGATGGAATTGCAAAGCGGGACATGTGGGCGAGGGCCGGTCGTTTTGTCCGAATCCCGTACCTCGCAACGCTGAACCAATGTTTGCCCGCGGGATCGTGCGAAACGACAACGCCGCATCGAACGACGCGGCGTTTCTCTTTGACGAAGTTTCTTCCCCCAACCCCGAAGCGTTACTTCTCCCCCTTGATGACCATCCAGAATCCGCACCAGGGAGCGAAGAGTTTTTGGTTGACCGCGTTGACGAAGGCCGGAAACCGCCGGCGGTACGAATCGCAGAATGCATAGCTCCTGTTCCTGAACCGGGAGAACATTCTCTCGGCCTCGGACCTCGAGTACGCTTTGCCGAGAGGATTCTCGCCGCCGTCATACACCCGTACCCAGTCTTCGAGAACCGTCGGACGCATGAGGGCGCTCCCTTTCGACTTTGCCATCTTCCAGAAGGAATAGAGCGGAACTCCGAGCCAGACATGGAGGGAGTTTTTATGATAGAGCATGATGACGATTTTTCCCCCGGGCTTCAGGACACGATAGACTTCATCAATGGCCTGCTGGGTGTTTGGAGTGTGGTGGAGGACTCCGAACGAATAGACAACGTCGAACGTGTCGTCTTCGAACGGCAGATGCTCAGCGTCGGAAACGCGGGCATCGACCGGGAGCCCCTCCATGCCAAATCTCTTCTTCACGAGCTCGATGCTCTGGGGGGTCAGGTCAACGCCGGTGACGAGAGCGCCCCCCTTTGCGAACTCAAGGAGGTCCGTTCCCAGCCCGCACCCAACCTCGAGGAGGCGTTTTCTCGCGAAATCCCGGAACCCCACGAGCTTCGCCATGAATGGCTGAGTCTCGAAACGAAATTTCGCGACATCGTCGAAGAATTCCTTTGACCCCCATTCGACGCCGGTAAATTGCGTCCCACAAGGATGAGCGTTCCAGTACTCCCGCACCTTGCTCTTGAGTGCTTCGTCCTGCGCGCTGGTCATTTCTTCCATCGTGGTATCGTCCTCGTTTACTGGAGCGACTCTCCCGCAATCCAATGCTTGTGCCACAACTTGAAATTGGCGAGGCACCAGATTGCGGCCGAGTAGTTGATCCCCGTTCGTTCGTATTCCGCGACGAGGGAACGGATGTACGACTGATCCGTGTACGGGTCCTCATAGTCGAGTATGTACGGCTTTACGTATTCGAGGATTTTCGGAGTCAGCATGTTCTTTCCCGATCCGGTGAAGCCGATCTTTTTCCGGTAGATGATGTTTCTGGGGATGAGTCCCTCGACCGCCTTCTTGAGGATGTACTTTGTCTCGCCGTTCTTGATCTTCAGCCGCCAGGGGATCCTCATGGCGAACTCGACAAGCTTGTGATCGAGAAACGGGACCCGCGCCTCGACGGAAGTGGCCATCGTCATCTTGTCGACGCGCATGAGGAGGAGCTCGGGGAGGCGGTTCTTCAATTCCCAATAAATCATTTTCGTGGAGTAGTCGTCCCCCGGAACGAGGCGAAACGCCTCGTCGACGAGGGCCGCCGAGGAAGCCGGGGGGATGCGGAACAGCTTTTGTTTCTCCGAATCGTCGAACGCCGTAGCGCCCCCGAGAAACGCCTCTCCGGCGGAGAGAAAATTCTTGACGTAGTTCTGTCGGTAGTCCACGCGGAGACCCTTGAGGATCGGGGTCAGGGCTCCGTATCCGGCGTTGCGGACCGGAGCCGGGACCGACCTCAGGAAGCGGAATTGTTCCCGAAGGCGGAGGACATTCTTATAGAGTGTGTAGCCGCAGAATTGCTCATCGCTTCCTTCCCCAACCTGTACAACGATCGTGCCGTTGTCGCGAGCGAGCTTCGAGACGTAATAGAGGGGAAATGAAACCGGGTCCGCAAGCGGCTCGTCGTGGTGGTAAATGACATTCGGAAAAAGTCCTATGAACTCTTCGTCTCCAATGACCACCTCATGATGATTCGTCCCGAAGTGCTTCGAGATCTGCCGGGCATAGCCGAATTCGTTCACCCGCTCCTGACCCCGGATCGCAACCGAAAAGGTGTCGACCGGCCTCGTCATGAGCTTGCTCATGAGGGCGACGTTCGTGCTTGAATCGATTCCTCCGCTCAGGAAGACTCCGAACGGGACGTCGCTCATCATTCGTTTTTCGATCGATTCCGTGAGAAGCTCCCGGATGCGGCGCACGCAGTATTCCTCGCTGGACGAATCTTCTCCGTTTCCCGGCTGAAAGACGTTCCAGTATTCTCTGTCCGCGACCTTCCCGTCGGCCTGGAGCTCCAGGTAGTGACCGGCCCGGAGTTTCGACACTCCCTTGAAGAGAGAGTTCGGTGCCGGGGAAGCGCAGAAGGTGAAGAAGTGAGAGAGGGCAGCCTCATCCACCTCGCGGGGAACGGAGGGGTCCTCGAGGATCGCCTTGATCTCCGACCCGAAGAGGAGCCGGTCGCCATTGACCGTATAATAGAGAGGCTTGATGCCGATCCGGTCGCGGAACAGGAAAAGCCGCGCTTTGCGCGAATCCCAGATTGCCATCGCAAACATCCCTTCAAGCTTCTCGACAAAGGAAGGGCCGTATTCTTCGTAGGCGTGGAGGAGAGTCTCAGTGTCGCTTCTCGACCGGTATCGATGCCCTGCCGCCTCAAGAGCCGGGCGGAGTTTCGCATGATTGTAAATCTCCCCGTTGAAGACGATCCAGACCGAGCCGTCCTCGTTGCACATCGGCTGATTTCCGGCAGGAGAAAGGTCTACAATGGCAAGACGCCGAAACCCGAAGCCGAGATTCTTCGAAGGCGAGATGTAGATGCCGTCCGAATCGGGTCCCCGGTGCTCGATCATTTTGGTCATGCGGCGAAGGAGGGGCTCATCGACCGGATGAGTGTTCGCGCTAAAGTGTAGAATCCCGCAGATACCGCACATTGAGGAGAGAGGTCCGTTGAGATGGAGCAAAGAAAAAGCTACATCCGGTGAACCGGAGATAGCTCGTAATAGATGAAAGGTAGCGGATTCCGGTCAGAGATTCAAGGATCGTACGGTTGCGGAGTTCTGGA
>DATJQP010000017.1:0-4323 GCA_035505655.1 Bacteroidota bacterium | reverse complement strand
GGTTGAAGGATACTACAAGCTGTTCCGCCACCTCCTGGATTTCAAGAACGAAATCTCCTACTCGACCGACGTCAGCGACCTTTTCTATGTTGGAAGTGGACGGGCGTACGGTGCTGAGCTCTTCATCCAGAAGAAGGCGGGGGATTTCACCGGCATCATCGGCTATTCCCTGGCGTGGACATTCAGGCAATACCCGGAGCTCAACGACGGAGAGGAGTTCGAGCCGAAGTACGACCGCCGCCACGACCTTTCGGTCGCGTTGAATTACCAACTGGACGAGAATTGGAAGCTCGGGATGGTCTTCACCTATGCGACAGGACAGGCCTATACCGACGGTGTGGGAAGATACGACATCGATATCAACGGCAGGCCGTACGAGATCACTCTTCCGGGGAAGCTCTTCAACAAGCGCCTGTCGCCGTACCATCGGGCGGATGTCAGCGTCACAAAAAGAGCGACCCTCTTCGGCCTGCACGGGAGCTGGTACGTTCAGGTCTACAACGTCTATAATCGTCGGAACGTCTGGTTCAAGGAATTCGACAACTCCAGGAACCCGCCGCAGATCGCGGACGTCAAGCTTCTTCCGATCATTCCGACGTTCGGGTTCGACTTTACCTTCTGACGCTCATGAAACTTTCCTTCAAATCCTTTTTGGCTTTCATCGCTGCTGGTTCGGCTCTGCTTCTTTATGCAGGATGCGAGCAGACGAACACCGCCGAGGAGTACAGGAAAGTTCCGGTTGTCAACGGGACCCTTTTCGCCGGCAGGAACATCGATACGCTGAAGCTGAACTGGACCGGCGAGGTGGACAAGTTCTACGATCAGAGCGCTCTGGCAATCCCCGGCGCTTCGGTCATTATCAGGGGGATCGACACTCCGTTCTACGATTCGCTTCTCTACGATCCCGCAAACCCCGGACGTTATTATTCCTCGGATCCGTTGCGGCTGATCCAGCCCGCGAAGAGTTACTCCCTCACGATCGCGATTCCGGGATGGAACGAACTTGTCTCTGCGACAACGACCGTGCCCGATACATTCCGCATCACTTCATGCACGATCAACGACGGTGACACGCTCAAGTACGATCTTTACGCCCCCGTCAATAAGTTCACCTGGTCGGCGAGCAGATTCCAGGCAACGTACCTGCCGACGATCAGTTATCTCGACCCGAACTGCGCAATGATTCCCAAGTCATACTATCAGGATACCTCCTCCTCCGATTTCCAGCGTCCACCGATCGTCGATTACCGGGTCGGGTTGCCGAGTGATCAAACGAACACCGATCTGCCGTGGGTATTCCTGAGCTACTATGGGAATGTCCGGTTCGACGTCTACGCCGTCGATTTCAATTACAGCGACTTCATCAACCAGATCATCCCTGCGCAAGGGGGAGAGTTGAAGGAGATCCGATACAACGTGAGCGGTGGGATCGGCGTCTTTGGCTCGAAGACGAGAGCCGGCGGGAGCATCCACGTCATCCTTGTGCCATAGAGAACTTACTGGTCCGCTCCGTCTGTCTGTTGACTCACGATCGTCGTCTGTTTTGTTTGTTTTCGTCGTGCAGCCTGCTTTCCCCCAGCCTTCTCGCACTGCAATATCTGCCACCACGCTCAGCCGGGCAACCCCTCTGTCGAACGTGCTTGTGTCTTCAAAGTTCGTCAGCTTCGACAAGGATCAATCTGCTCCATTCCGGCGGCACGTCGATGTGAGTTGATGGCGGAGAAGATGCACTTGCTGGATTGACACAACGGTTGCCTCTCGGAAGAGGGACTTCCGCGAGAGGCGTTCCGAATTTCCTCGATCGCCTTGCCCGCACTGGACTACGGTCGGTCAAAATCTACGCTTCTACTACTCGAATGGCAAGAATTCTGCTCCGGAGTTCGACGTCTCAAGGCCCGGCACAAACGCCATTGGTCTGCTCGCCGAAAGGTACATCCGCGCCAGCGCTCCTTCCCGAGAAACAATTCTGCTTCTATCGGTTAAGAGCCGGCGGTTTTGTCCGAACGAAAAAACTCGCTCTCGTGAGATAACGCCTGTTTTCTGAGCGTCCCGACCGACCGAAAAGCCTCATTTCAAGCTGCGACTATCCCTTTTGACTTTCTTCCCTCAGGAGCACGTGGAACAGGAAGAGAGTACGGCTGCCGTATGAGCCTTATTTCCGGGCCTTTCGCCGCGTTCTGCAGGAGCAACAAAATTGAAAGCTATCCGTAACCTTTAGGAACGATCATTGCCGTGATCGGGCGGTACCCTGACTTCCTCTTGATGCCGGACGATGAATCCCACCGGATGCGGAGCGTCTCACGTGACTCCAGTATCATTGATCTCTGAGCAGAGAGATGCATCATTCAACAACCAAGGAGGATCTATGAAAGCTGTATCTGTGTTTGTGCTGGCTGCCTTCATCACCGTGGCATCGGGGGAGGCGGTTGCGGGGGCAGACGAGGGGAAGATCGAGATCACCACGGCGTCCGACAAAGCGAAAGAAGAATACCTCGAGGGACTGCGGCTTGCCGACAACCTTCAAACGGCAAAATCGCTCGAGCACTTTGACAAGGCGATCGCGCTCGACTCGACCTTCGCATTCGCCTACCTGAACCGCGCCAACAATTCGATCACGACGAAGGACTTCCTCGACAACCTGAAGAAGGCCCTCGAATACAAGGACAAGGCATCCGAAGGAGAGCGTCTCCTCATCCTCGCCGCGGAGGCGGGGGTCAACGGAGGGATCAGAAAGCAGCAAGAGTATCTTGAGCGTGCGGTCGAGCTCTATCCGCAGGATGAAAGGGCTCACCTTCTCCTTGGCGCCTATTTCTTCATCCGCCAGAATTACACGCAATCCGTCGCCGAGTACAAGAAGGCGATCGCGATCTGGCCGACCTTCGCCTCGGCCTACAACAACCTTGGCTACGCTTACCGGCAGCTCGAAGACTATTCCGACGCGGAGCAGACCTTCAAAAAATATACCGAGCTTATCCCCGATAACCCGAACCCGTACGACTCGTACGCCGAGCTCCTTCTTAAGATCGGACGCTTCGACGAATCGATCGCGAACTATCAGAAAGCCCTTTCGCTCGACCCATCGTTCACCTCCTCGCAGATCGGGCTCACGATGAATTATCTCTATAAGGGAGACGCGATGAGCGCTTCCAACGCCGTGAAGCGTCTTTCCGAAATGGCCAAGAGTCCCGGCGAGCGGAGGCAGGTCTGCTTCGTTGAAGCGGTCGTCGACGCAGACGAAGGGCATCTCGACAAGGCGGCGAAAGATTTCGATGAGGAGTTCGCCATCGGGAGGGAAATCGGCGACAGCGCAAGCATGGCCCAGGACCTCGGCGCGAAAGCCAACGTCCTTCTTGAAATGGGGAAGACTGACGATGCCGTGAAGACCTTCGATGCCTCGGCGGCGTTGATGTCGGCAAACGGCTTTTCACCAGCCATCCGGAATAACGCCCTCGTCGTGGCTCACTACAACCAGGCGCGCGTGGCCCTGGCGGAGGGAGACGTGACAAAAGCCAAAGCGGAGGCCAACGAGTATCGACAGGGAGCGGAAAAGATCAACAACCCCAACCAACTTCGTTTCGTCCACGAGCTTGCCGGTATCATTGCGTTGTACGAAAAGGATTACGACAAAGCCTTGGCCGAGCTCCTGCAGTCGAACCTCCAGGATCCGTACAATCTTTACAGGATGGGCCTCGCATACAAGGGGAAGAACGACAAAGAACATGCGAAGGAGTATCTTACGAAGGCGGCGGAGTTTGACGGCCTTCCGAACCTCAACTACTCGTTCATCCGGGAGAAATCGTCCGAGATCCTCTCGCACCTCTGAAGCCGATCCTCGTTTTCATCGCAGGATCTTCCCATCGCCCCCTCTCAACCAGGGGGCGTTTTGTTTCCAATCCGAAGCTCAGCTCGGAGTTTGTAGTTCGGGGTTTGTAGTTCGGAGTTCGGGGTTCGGGGTTTTGAGTTCGAGGTTCGGAGTTCGAAGTTTGGGGTTCGGGGTTCAGAGTTCGGGGTTTGAGGGTTCTGAGTCAGGAGTCCTTAGTCCAAAGTTCAAGGTCGAGAGGGTTCTGAGTAAGGAATCCTTAGTCCAAAGTTCAAGGTCGAGAGGGTTCTGAGTCAGGAGTCCTTAGTCCAAAGTTCAAGGTCGAGAGGTCTCGCTCGGGTTCTTAGATCTTCCTCGATAGTTGTCACTTATGTCTTGGCTCTCCCAGGTATCTGCTGTATCCTATCTTTGCTTTCTACTTTCTGCTGTCTTCTGTATTCTGTTTTCTGTATCCTATTTTTCCGTATCTTACCCTCAAAAGGAACCCCCAATCATGCCAAAGT
>DATJQP010000016.1:0-29643 GCA_035505655.1 Bacteroidota bacterium | reverse complement strand
CGCCCAAACCGGGTCACTTCCCCGTTCGCGGCGAACCTCATTGCGCAACTTTTTATTCTCCCCCAAACAATCCTCGCGTCTGCCCGGATGATCGCGAGGACCAGTGTGGAATCGATCGGCGCCCAGCTGACTGCCGGCGTGCCAGGACCGGCTGAGAGGTCACCCGGTCAAAGACCCGCCGCTGGGGATCGTTTTCTCTTTTCCTGAACTAGATCCAAATACGATCTTCTGATCTCCCGCCGGTTTTCTATCATCAGAAGGGCGATTAGCTCTCGTCGGATCTTCTCAGCTTTCTTCGGATCCCCCGCCGACTCGACTTCCAATTCGACGAAATGGCCAAGCCCTCCGACAGCATCGACGTGGACTCTGCCGACCTTCTTATAATAGTAGGCGAGACGTCTTTTCTTCACGACCGCCAATATGCCGAGGCTATGCAGCAAAGCACGCTTAATCCGGAGGCCGGATGGAATTGCGGTCGTCTCGTAGTCGCTCCACCGAGGCCCTCTTCCTTCGTTTCGCTCATAGTATATCAACTCTGACGCCTCACCCGCCACTTCTCTCAATTTCAGGCGTCCCTTCCTCACGGCAAAATAGGTATCGGTTTGACGTATCTCCCCCAGAAAATCGGCGTGGGCGCGGAGAATGCGGATGATCCGGCCCGGCGAAACTATCTTCGCTTTGAGTTCGAGGTTCCTCGGCACTGCTAGGCCTTAACAGATCAGAATGGGAATGCTTCGGGTTGGCGGACCGCCACTTCTCGTCAGCGCGTGATGGTGACGATCTCGTAGGTTAATTCCCCCGCAGGAACGGCGATCTTTACTACTTCTCCGATCTTCTTTCCGATGAGCGCTTTTCCAATCGGCGATGTCACTGAGATCTTGTTCTCCTCAAAGTCGGCCTCTTCCGGAGAAACCAACTTGTATTTGAGGACTTTCTTCGTCTTTGCGTCCTTCACGGTGACATTCGACAGAATGTAGATTTTGTCGTTCGGCAGATCCTTGCTCTCGAGGATCCGCGCCCGTGAAAGAGTCAGTTCGAGCTTCGAAATCTTGAGCTCGAGGTGTTGTTGGGCTTCCTTCGCGGCTTCGTACTCGGCATTCTCGCTCAGGTCACCATGGCCTCGCGCCTCCGCGATCTTGGCAGCGATTTCCGCACGCCCGTGCACTTTCAGACCGTGGAGCTCTTGCTCAAGTTCAACGAGCCGCTCGCGCGTGAGATAGACGACCCCGTTGCTGCTCGGTTCGCTCATAGTATCAACCGTCGGTTTTGGACACGACAAAAATAAAAGCCATCGTTCAGATGAACAATGGCCATGGTCTTGATCTTGAATAATGTAGAAGAAAATCGATCGAGATGCAAGCGATAAACGGAAACGGCCCGTCTCCTAGCCCTGGGCCTTGTCAATGAGGATCAGATGACCGAGTTTATCTCTCTTCGTCTTGAGATACCGCTCGTTGTTGGTGTTCGCGGCGATTTCGAGGGGAACCCGCTCAACGATCGTGAGCCCGTATGCGTCGAGTCCAACAACCTTCTTCGGGTTGTTTGTCATCAGGCGCATGCTCGTGACGCCAAGATCCCGAAGTATCTGCGCGCCGATTCCATAGTCTCTGAGATCTGCTCTGAATCCGAGCGCTTCGTTCGCCTCCACGGTGTCCTTTCCCTCGTCCTGCAATTTGTAGGCTCTCAGTTTGTTCAGCAGCCCGATCCCCCTCCCTTCCTGTCTCATATACAGTACTACACCGTTCCCCTCTTTTTCGACCATTTTCATGGCCGAAATCAACTGGTCGTTGCAATCGCATCTGAGGGAACCGAAGACGTCTCCGGTCAGACATTCGGAGTGGACCCTTACCAACGTCGGGCGATCGCCCGAAATCGTCCCTTTCACAAGGGCGATATGCTCCTTCTGGTCCGTTTCCGATTTGTACATATGGACCGTGAAGTGTCCATGACGTGTCGGGAGCGACGTGGTCACAACGCGAGACACAAGTTTTTCTCGATGCATCCGATATTCGATGACCGACTTTACCGTGATAATTTTCAGCTTGTGCGTTTTGGCGATCTGCTCGAGCTGCGGCACTCTTGCCATTGTTCCGTCATCGTTCATGATCTCGACGAGCGCTCCGACGGGACGCAGACCTGCCAGCGTGCAAAGGTCTACCACGGCCTCGGTGTGCCCCGCTCTTCGCAGCACTCCTCCGGGTGACGATCTCAGCGGGAAAATATGGCCCGGTCGGGCAAGGTCGCTCGCCTTTGTTGAAGGATCGGCCAGGGCACGTACGGTCTTTGCGCGGTCGGAGGCCGACACACCGGTGGTGGTCCCGTGGATGAAGTCGATGGAGATCGTAAAGGGGGTTTCGTGAAGCGAGGTATTCGCGTCGACCATCAAATCGAGTCCGAGTTCTTTCGCTCGCTCGCCCGTCAACGGTGCACAGACGATGCCTCGCCCCACCTTCGTGAAGAAGTTGATGACCTCCGGAGTAACATGCTCAGCCGCGACGATGAAATCGCCCTCGTTCTCCCGGTCCTCGTCGTCGACGACGATCACGACCTTGCCGGCCCTGACGTCCTGGATTGCCTCTTCGACTGAATTGAATTTGCTCATCGTTTATCCTCCCTTACGGAGTTGGTGCCTCAACCTCGCCAACCTTGTTGACGACCGAGATGGAGCTTCTTTCCACCTTCACTTTCACCGTCTCCGATATCTGAAGCAACACGGTCTTGTCTTCGATGCCGACAATCGTGCCGTGAATCCCTCCCGCCGTCACCACCTTGTCCCCCTTCTTCATCGACTCGAGCAACTTCTGGCGCTCCTTCTGCCTTTTCTGTTGCGGCCTGAGGATCATGAAATAAAAGATGGCGATAATGACGGCAAACATCAGAATCGTTGTCATAAAATCACCGCCCCCTTGTCCTCCCTGAGGCGGCGCCATTGCGATGAGGTACGACTTCATATGCGATTACTCCGGTAGATGATTGGAAACACTGAGGCCTTTTTGTGATCGGCCTCTTCTTAGCTCAAACGATGAATCATTTCATTCTTCCAGGAAGAGTATCTTCCTTCCAGGATCTGTTTCCTCGCTTCACGAACAAGCCAAAGATAAAAAGTGAGATTGTGAACCGACGCAAGTTGTAACGCGAGGATCTCTTTGGCGATAAAGAGATGACGAAGGTATGCCCGCGTGAAGCTTCTGCATGCGTAGCATTCGCACTCCTCATCGACCGGAGAATCCTCATCCCTGAACCTGGCGTTCGTCAGATTCAGCCGCCCATGGCGCGTAAAGACCATAGCGTTTCTCCCGTTCCTCGTCGGCATCACACAATCGAACATATCGACTCCCCGTTCGATACACTCGAGAATATCCTGCGGCGTTCCCACCCCCATAAGGTAGCGAGGCGCTTCAGCCGGGAGGAGTGCCGCGGTAAAGCCGGCGAGTTCGTACATCGTTTCCGTCGGCTCCCCGACTGCCAGACCACCGATCGCGTAGCCTTCGAATCCTGTTTCGGTCAATGCGGAAGCACTCTCCCTCCGGACATCATGGAAAACAGATCCCTGCACAATCGCAAAAAGCGCTTGTGAGTGGCCGTATCCCGCTCCCTCATTTCGGGAAGCTTCCCGGCATTCTTTCGCCCATTTCACCGTCAGCAGGTTGGAGGCCAGGGCGTACTCATGCTCGCAAGGGAAGGGGGTGCACTCATCCAGGACCATCATGATGTCTGAACCGATCGCTCGTTGGATTTCGACAACTTTCCGCGGGGTGAACATGTGCGTCGAACCGTCGAGGTGCGACTTGAACGTCACTCCTTCTTCAGAAATCTTTCTGAGATCGGAGAGGCTAAAAACCTGGTAACCTCCGCTGTCGGTAAGGATGGGAAGATTCCAGTTCATGAACTTGTGAAGCCCCCCTGCCCTCCTCAAGACGTCAAGTCCCGGGCGCAGATAAAGATGGTAACTATTTCCCAGGATGATCTGGGCTCCGGCCTCCTTGAGTTCCCTTTGTTCAACCGCTTTTACACTCCCCTGCGTCCCGACGGGCATAAAAATTGGCGTCTCAATAACGCCATGGTCTGTTTCCAGCCTCCCCGCCCGTGCGGCCGCGTCTGTTTTCTCAACTGTAAATCTCACGTGGACTAAAGATACGGAAATATGGAGGGCAAGTCAACGAAGGGGAAAAGGGAGCGGTCGGCCAATTTGAATCGACCTTTCGAGGAACCTGCCGCAAGCCAGATAATCAGGCAAGCCCCACTGCAAAAAACTCACGCAAAGAATGGGATAATTTTCCGGACGAGGCTAGTCGAGAAGAGATTCGACATACCGGGCAATCGCGGGAGAGGCTGTCAATCCGGGAGATTCTATCCCTATAAGGTTGATGAGTCCGGGAAGCCCACGTGCCTCTTCGTCGACAATGATGAAGTCCCGTGCAACGCCTCCATCGACGCTGAGCCTCGGCCGGATACCACTCATATCGGGGGCGATCTCCTCCGGCAATACCCCCGGCAGTATGGCGCGGATGCCCTTCAGAAACCGGTCGCTCTTCGATCCATCCACCGAATAGTCCTGGACATTCCTGGGCAAGTCCTCGACATCGGGTCCGAACCTCAACCTCCCTCCCAGATCAAGAAGAGCATGAAGACCCAGGCTTTCATTTGTCGGCACCGGATAGACGAGGCGGGAGAGGCGGGTCTCCTTCTTCATTGCCACGCTGAAATAGGAACCCTTGCAGTACTTGATTCGATACCCCGCGGCAGAGATGTCGATGCCGCACGCTGAAGCGATGGCGTCGGCGCCGAGACCAGCAGCGTTGACGACTCTTTCAGCAGAGAACCTGGCAACAGATCCGCCGTCCAGAAGCTCCAGCACGTACAGATCCCCTTTCTTTTCTATCCCCTTCACTTCGCAGTTGCACTGGACCAGCGCGCCTCGGTTCACTGCTGAATGAAAGAAATAGTCCATGAGAGCGTGGGCGCTGAGGATGCCGGTGCGCGGAGAGAAAATGGAACCGCACGCGGCGATGTTCGGCTCCAACCTGGTCGTTTCGCTTTCATCAAGCATGCTGAGGTGGGCGCCATTCGTTATGCCATTTTTGAGGATAGCCTCGAGCGCTTTCAGTTCGTCGGGCGTACGGGCAACGATAAGCTTTCCAATCTGCTTATAGGGAAGCCGATGCTCATCACAGAGGCGATAGAGTTCTTCGCGCCCCTCCACACAAAGTCTCGCTTTGAGACTGCCGGGTTGATAATAGATTCCGGCATGGATGACCTCGCTATTCCGGCTTGACGTCTCCATCCCGTACCGGGAGTTCCGCTCAATCACCGCAATTCGGGGATGACGGGCGGAGAGACGCGCCGCGATCGCGAGTCCGACCACGCCGGCCCCGATAATGACTATTTCAAAGTCACTTTCCATCTTCTCTGCCTTGGTCGTCGAGAGGTTACAATTACGGTGAGAGCCGTTCGATCTTCCATTTCCCCCTGCCGGATCGGCTGTAGCGGATTCGATCGTGGAGGCGATTGGATCGGCCTTGCCAGAATTCAATCTCCGCCGGGACTACCCTGAATCCCCCCCAATGAGGAGGCAACGGAATTTCTTTCCCGCGGAATCGCTGTCGAAGCCGTCTCATCTCAGTTTCCAGGGGCCATCTGGAGCCGATCACTTCGCTCTGGCGGGAGGCCCATGCCCCAAGCTGGCTCCCTCTCGGCCGCAGTCGAAAATAGTTCGCGGACTCTTCTCGTGAGACCTTGGTGGAGCGGCCCCTGATCCGAACCTGCCTCTCCAGGCTGATCCAGTGAAAGACAAGGGCAGCATTCGGGTTTTCGGACAGCTCGATCCCTTTGCGGCTCCGGTAATTCGTGTAGAAAACAAAGCCGGCGGCGTCGAAGTGCTTCAGCAGAACGACCCGCGCCGACGGCGTCCCCTTGCTTGTCGCAGTTGCGAGCGTCATGGCTGTCGGCTCGGGGATATTAGCCAGGAGAGCATCATTCATCCAGAGGCCAAATTGTTCAAAAGGATCATTCACGATGTCAGCCTCGTCGAGCCCGCGCAATGTATACTCTTTGCGAAGGGTTTGTAGAGAGGCACTATCGCCCTTACGCCTCATCACTTTTTCTCCGTAGGAATTCCCCTTTTCGAATCATCCTCAATCACATGGCAGAATCTCTCCACCTTGTCCGGCATTATGGGGAGGTTGGGTGCGACTCGGCTCCCTTTTGGTTCGTCATGGAGAATCGGGGCAATAAGAACCCTTTGTCTAGACATCAGATACTCGGCGAGAGCGCTCGGCCCGCAGATGCTTTGCGTACCAATATCGTTCGCACCTTGGAACCGGTCAACTCCCTGAGCGCGTCGGAGGCTATCCAACGCGCAGCGGGGGAATCTTGGCGCGAGATCTGGCGGGCAATCCCGATGGCGGCCGTGTTCAAACTTTTGTTTCGTTTGCCAATCTGTCGAAGCGCCCAGTTCACGGCCTTGCGCACGAAGTTCCGTTCATCATGACTCTCTTCTCGCACTCTGCGCAGGAAGCGGATAAACTCGGCGTCGGGCATTCTTTTTTCGTGAACCGCCAGCGATGCCATGAGAACAAATCCCGCGCGCTTGACGAATTCCTCCCTCCTCCTGCTCCACTGAACCGCCTTCTCCAGGGCAAACGGGGTCTTGTCGAAGAGGGAACTGCAGCATTGGTCGCACACATCCCAAGAATCGAAATCCTTTACCCAGCGTTCCAACTGTGCGCTCGTCACCTTCGCCTCATCATCGATGAAGGCGGCTAGTAGCCGCCCCTCATGGACACCGGTCTGCCACAACTCAGCCGCCAATTTGTGGTCCTTCCCAACTTTCTTCCCAAGCTGTCGAAGGTCGGGGATCGATACTCCGTAGGCATTTTTGGCATTGATGCCAAACCGGGCCATACCCTGACGGTTCTTTTCACTTCCCATCGACCTCAGTCTCTTGAGGATTGATTCCGCCGTATGTGCCATGATCTTAATCGACTTATTATGGGGGCAAGGACAGAACAGGCCGCGCTCGGCGTGAGAGCGGGATGGCAACCACAGTCAGAAAGGATTGCCCTTCCGCGGTCGCATCGATACTTCGACTTAGTTTTATGCCGACTTGAAGTACTCTTTCAGTGGACGCCAGTAATATTCCTTCCACCCGTGCGCCAGGGAAGCGGCGAGACGGGCAGGAACACCTGAATGGACCATCACCAATTCTGTTCCTCCCTTCGTCGTTGCCAATGAAATGTCGAGGGTTGAGGGAAGGTCGTCTTCAGTCCATTCGGTGGTCATCCACTCCTGGACGATTCGTTTCCCGGGCACAAGCTTTACGTTCTTCCCCGAGATGTAGCCATCCCACGCCGTGAACTTGCCTCCCACTTTGCGGCTCAAACTCGCCGCCGACCCGGTAAAAGCGGCATGCTGTTTCGCACTCATGAATACTTCAAACACTTCACCAGGAGATGCCGGTATGATTGCCTTCTGTCTTATTGTTTTGGTTCTCGCCTTTTTCTCTCCGGATTTCTGAGGCATAAGCATTCTCCTCCTTACGATCGTTTGATCATGGATCCCGCACTTGAGCCGTCCTGCTGAAGACAGGGACGAAGTTCTGGTGAAATTCTATTCTCTGGGTTCGTGCTGATCCGCCTCCCAGAATCCTGCAATTCTCGTCTTACAGTTGGGGCAGGATCCTTTCTGGATCCGATTCGACAGAATGGCGAATCCGAATCTCTCAATCAAAGTCGTTCCACAGGCCGGGCACAGGGTATTCTCGGAGTCGGAGAGTTGCCCCGGAAGATTTCCGGCGTAAACATAACTGAGCCCTTCGTGGATTCCGATCTCTCTGGCCCGGCGTAGCGTGGCAGGTCCCGTGCCATCCCTGTCCGTCATCCTGTAATCCTGATGGAATGCCGTCACATGCCAGGGGATGTCGGAAGAAACAGAGACAAGGAATCGAGCAATATCCCTCAGCTCTTCGTTCGAATCGTTGAAGCCCGGCACGACAAGCGTCACCACTTCCAGCCAGATGTTTCTCGCGTGAACTGCTTTGATCGTGTCGAGAACATTCTGCAGCACCCCTCCGAGCTGGCCGTATGACCGCTGACGAAATCCCTTCAGGTCGATCTTGTAGAGGTCAAGATACGGCTGGAGATAGTCGATGACCTCCGGTGTCCCATTTCCGTTTGAGACATACGATGTCACCAAACCTGCCTTCTTCGCCAGAGAAAAGATCTCAACTGCCCATTCGCTCGTAATGAGTGGCTCGTTGTAGGTGCTCGTCACCACCCTCGCTCCTTTTCGAAGCGCCAGGTCGACAAATGCCTCGGGAGTGACCTGCTCGGGAGTCGCAATCGCCTCAGGGTCTCTGAGGACCTGCGACGTGATCCAATTTTGGCAATACGAGCAGTGGTAATCGCACCCGAGCATCCCAAAACTGAGCGCCCGGGACCCGGGGAGGGCATGGAAGAACGGCTTCTTTTCAATAGGATCGATCTGGAGGGAACCGACATAGCCGTGAGGGACGAGAAGCTTCCCCTCTCTGTTGAACCTCACTTTGCAGATTCCATCCTTTCCCGGAGCTATCTTGCACCTATGGCCGCAAGCAAAACAGCGGACCCAATCGTTCGCCATCGGCGAATAGAGAACTCCTTCCGAAGTTTTTTCGGCAAGGAGTTCCTTCAGGAAAATTGAATCTGGCATGTGTGCCTCGCCCAAATATACTCTCATGCCGGACGGATTGCAACCTGACGGCTCACCCGCTTCGACGATAGCTTCGGAGGATGTTATCAGAATATCCGTGTCTGGATACTGCAAAGAGAGGGATCGAACGGGTAGAGAGCTCCGGCTCCCAATCCCCCGGGCATCGAATGCCGCGGCAATGACTACGGGCGCCCGATCCGAACAGAATGTCGTTGCAAAAAAGGCAAAAATACCTTATGTTTTGCCATCTAAAAGCCCCGCCATAAAGCCGTCCATAACGCTTAGAGATGGCGTAGGTCCCGGCCGAGGTAGAGGGGATAGAAATCAACGCTGTCGAGCCGCATCTTGGCCGTTCTCGAGACCAGTCGAGCATTCTTCGTAGAGTTCGTCCATTCCGCGTCGGTTCTGTTGTATCACAATTACATCCGAGCGACAAACAGTCGCGGCACATGCTGCGCCTCTCAGATCACATGAATTCCCGAAGATCCGCTGATCCCATATGACGGACCGACCTGACCAGGGAGAGTTCAAGCGAGCCCTCGGGCTGATGGATGCGACAACTCTCGTTATCGGCTCCATGATTGGGTCCGGTATTTTCATCGTGAGTGCCGACATCGCCCGGACAATAGGATCTCCCGGGTGGCTTCTGGCGACGTGGGGACTCACCGGAATCATCACCCTCATCGCTGCCCTAAGCTATGGCGAGCTAGCCGCGATGATGCCGCATGCCGGAGGGCAGTACGTCTATCTCCGTGAGGCGCATGGTCCTCTCGTCGGGTTCCTTTATGGCTGGACTCTTTTTCTCGTCATCCAGGCGGGGACCATCGCGGCAGTCGCGATTGCCTTCGCAAAGTTTACAGGGGTCTTCGTTCCATGGTTTTCCGCCTCCGCGTGGATCGTCAAGGTAGGAACCTTCGGTCCATACTCGATGCCATTCGGAACAATGGGGCCGTACAACGTCGGGCTCCATACGCAGAACCTCCTCGCCATCGGATCTATTGCCCTTCTGACGTGGGTTAACACGAGGGGTATCAGAGGCGGAAAAATCGTCCAGAACATTTTCACCTTGACAAAGACGGGGGCCCTCCTGGGGCTCGTTCTGCTCGGAGTCGTGATCGGCGCGCATGCGGAGGGGGTGAGAGCGAACTTCACCAACATGTGGAATGCCGCCGCCGTGGAAGTTCGGGACGGTCAACTTTTGTCTCGACCTCTCGAAGGTTTGGGATTGTGCGCAGCGCTTGGCGCAGCGATGGTCGGTTCTCTCTTTTCGGCGGACGCATGGAACAATATCACTTTCACGGCGGGCGAGGTCGTTCATCCCAGACGGAATGTTCCGTTGAGCCTTGCCATGGGTACCGGGGTTGTCTGCGTCCTCTACTTTCTGGCGAATGTCGTCTATCTCCTTCTCCTTCCGCTCCACGGCTCTCCGGATGGGGCCACGGTTCTTGACCGAGGCATTCAGTTTGCGGCCTCGGACAGAGTCGGCACGGCGGCGGCACAGGCGATTTTCGGCCAGGGAGGCGCTCTCATCATGGCGGCGTTTATCATGATCTCCACCTTCGGCTGCAACAACGGGTTGATCCTCGCCGGAGCCCGGGTCTATTACGCAATGGCAAAGGATCGTGTGTTCTTCAAGAGAACGGGAAGGCTGAACGCCCGGGGAGTCCCGTCGAACGCGCTCCTGACACAGGGAGTCTGGGCAAGTCTCCTGTGCCTCTCAGGGACATACAGCGATCTTCTGGATTACGTTGTCTTCGCCGTCTTGATCTTTTACGTCCTGACAATCCTTGGGATCTTCATCCTCAGGGTGAAGCGTCCGGACGCCGAGAGGCCATACAAGGCCTTCGGCTATCCCGGTGTCCCGGCACTCTATATTATTCTGGCGAGCCTCATTTGCATCGATCTCCTTTTTGTGAGACCAAACTTCACCTGGCCGGGACTCATCATTGTCGTTCTCGGCTTGCCCGTCTATTATCTGTGGAAGTCGAATCAATCAAAGACTGAACCAGCACTCTAACAGCAATCATTCACTGAGAATCACCTCAATCGCAACCAAAGAAAGGAACCCTTCAGAAGTATGGAACTAACTCTGATTTTTGGGATTAGCATTCTCGGACTCCTGTTCGCGCTCTATCTTGTCCGCAATGTCCTTAACCGGGACACCGGAAATGAGAAGATGCAGGAGATCTCGAACGCTATCAAAACGGGGGCGGAAGCGTTTCTCCGCCGCCAGAACAGGACGATCGCATATCTCGCCATCGCCCTCGCGGCGCTTATTTACATCCTCTACGCCTTTGTCCGCGCTCATAACAGCAACGATCCAGCGAGTACATCCGACCTCGCGTTGTGGACCACCCTCTCGTTCATCTTCGGAGCCGCCTGCTCCGTTGCGGCCGGATACATGGGCATGTGGGTGGCGATCAGGTCAAATATCCGGACGGCATCCGGAGCGACCAAGAACATGAACAGTGCGCTCCAGACTGCACTCCGGGGCGGCGCGGTCTCCGGCTTTTTCGTCGTCTGCATGAGCCTTCTCGGAGTGGCGGGCCTTTTCAGCCTGGTGAAGTATCTTGGTGTCACGAATGATGTTTCGCGCATCCCTCTTCTCATCGTCGGGTACGGCTTCGGAGCGAGCTTCGTCGCCCTCTTTGCCCAGCTTGGAGGAGGAATTTACACGAAGGCAGCCGATGTCGGGGCCGATCTTGTGGGGAAAGTCGAGGCGGGAATTCCGGAGGATGACCCGCGCAACCCGGCCGTCATCGCCGACCTTGTCGGGGATAATGTCGGGGATTGCGCAGGCCGCGGGGCGGACCTTTTTGAATCGACTGCCGCAGAGAACATCGGCGCGATGATTCTTGCCGCCGGTCTTTACACTTCAAATCTCTCGGTCTTCCAGAACCAGGGCCTTTCGCTCCTCGGCGTCCTTCTCTTCCCTCTCGTCGCCCGCGCATTTGGTATCATTGCCTCCGCCGTCGGCATCATGGTGGTCAGGACGAACGAGAAAGAAGACCCGATGAACGCTCTGAACCGCGGATACTACGTCACGGCTCTTCTGGCGATGGTCGGATTCTTCATCGCATCCCGGTGGCTTCTTGGACCGGAGTACTACTTCAATTTCTTCCTCTGCGGCGTCGTCGGCGTCCTGACGTCGGTCTTCTTCGTCTTCATCACTCAATACTATACCGACCACCGATACCGCCCGGTTCTTTCGATCGCCGAGGCGTCTCAGACTGGCCCCGCGACGAACATCATCGCCGGGATCGCGGTAGGAATGGAATCGACCGGATACCCCATCTTTGTCATCGGAGCGGCCATCATCAGCGCCTATCTTCTCGGCGCTCATTCCGGGCTTGAACATGCCGGACTTTTCGGTACCGCGGTTGCCACGATGGGTATGCTCGGAACGGCGGCGTACATCCTTGCCATGGATACCTTCGGACCGATCACGGACAACGCAGGCGGCATCGTCGAGATGAGCCAGCAGCCCAAAGAGGTTCGTGACAAAACGGATCGTCTCGACGCAGTCGGCAACACGACAAAAGCCCTTACAAAGGGATATGCCGTGGGTTCCGCCGCTCTCGCGGCCTTCCTCCTCTTCGGAGCGTACATCGACGAGGTGAGGAACTACATGCCGTCGTTCCAGGGAGTCATCAACCTCGACAAGCCCGAGGTGTTCGTCGGAGCAATGCTCGGAGCGGTTCTCGTCTACCTTTTCTCCTCCTTTGCGATTAAAGCCGTCGGACGGGCAGCCTACGCCATCATCAATAATGTCCGCGACCAGTTCAAGAAAGACCCGGGCATCATGCAGGGGACCTCGAAGCCGGACTACGGACAGTGCGTGGACATCGCGACGAAGGCCGCGCTTCAGAAGATGGTTCTCCCCGGCCTTCTCATCGTCGGCATGACCGTCGGCGTCGGCCTTGTTTTCCGATGGCTCTATTATGCGGGCGGACAATCTCCAGATGCTGCCAGCGGCGCCGAAGTCATCGGCGGCTACCTCATGGTGGGGACGATCACGGGAATCCTCATGGCCCTTTTCCTCAACAACGGAGGCGGCGCCTGGGACAATGCCAAGAAGTACATTGAGACGGGAGCTTTCGGCGGGAAGAAGTCCGAACCCCACAAGGCTTCAGTGGTCGGCGACACCGTCGGCGATCCGTTTAAAGACACGGCAGGACCGTCGCTCCATGTTCTCATCAAGCTCCTCTCGACGTTGACGCTTGTTCTTGCTCCTCTGTTCATTTGACGTCGATCGAAATAACGGCAGGATTCGATGCTCGCTTTCGGAACATTGGTCCGAAAGGCGGACGCGGGTCCTGCCGTTACTTGTCGGAGGCTGTTTGATTTTCCTTTCACCGGAATTTTTTTTTCTTTATATTCTGATTGACAAAGTTGTAGGGACAGGTAGCTCAGTTGGTAGAGCAACGGCCTGAAAAGCCGTGTGTCGCCAGTTCGATTCTGGCCCTGTCCACAAAGGTTCTCCTCCCAATCAATCGATCCCCCCAGGTAACACCTTTCTTCATCTGGAGTTTCAGCTTGGACTGAGCCGCGCGTCCAACCCCTCCCGCTCTTTGCGATGGAATCGGAGAGAGTGCACCCATTTCCCGAACAGGTCAGAATGGACGGCGAAGGCCGAAGGATAAGGCGACGTTTGGGATTTGCTTGCTGTAGTTTGTAGGAATCAGGTATAAAACGTCCACGTCACAGCCGAGCTTCAGGCCGGGGGGAAGATAGCGGAAACCAAAGCCGAGAGCCATTCCGGAGTAGTCCCTTCTAAGGTCCTCGTTGAGGTCGAAGTACACAATGTTGTTCGTTCCGTAAAAACAGGAGAGACGTGGTTTGAAAGGATCCGACGAGGATGTGAGCACGTATCTCAGCCCCCCCTCGATTCCCACATGGTCGTACATCGTGGTTCCGACGCCGACGGAGGCTTCCAGATTGCCCAGCATGCGCAGGTCACCGTTAAGGCCGAGGACTCCATACGGTACACCTATCCCGATACCAAGCGATCCCCTGGAGTCATTGTTCGAGATTTCCGGAACCCCCTGGGAGAACCCGTGCGATGAAAAGAGAAACAGCGATAGCGTAAGGATTCCCGCGGCAGGCTTCATTGAGGAGCGAAAATGTATGGAGAGCCCATAGTCAGTCCTTTCCGCATGGTGACGATTATGCCGTTAATCCTTCTGTGATGTCAGGATCGCATGGAATAGTAAGTGCCGGGGAGAGGAGAAACAAGGCTTCTGTCATCGCTCGCTCTGCATTTCCACGATTTAGCCGTCCCGGTGGACGCTCTCCGGGGTAAAGGCAGGCAGACATACTGCGATGTATTCTGCACCGGAGGAACTCGGCGTGCTGTAACGTATCCATTCGCCCGGATGTGCAACCAATGCCTGTCCCGCACTGACCTCGCGCACTCCTCCTTCGAATTCGACAGTGAGTGTCCCGCGCAGGACGACTGTCAGTTCCTCGAAATCCGGCTTCTGTCCTGGCTCAACCCATCCCGGAGGCGAAGTCATTTTGGCCACACTTACGGTGCTGTGCCCGGTGTTGACCCGGCCTATGAATTCCTCGATTCGCTTCGGAAGATTGCCTGCCGCCTTCACAACGGCTGGTTTGGAGATGAAAGTTGGCATACGACCTTGGTTATTTTTTGTGGAAATTAGTCTCAATCGTCAAAGTAAACCGACAGTCGCATGATAACGGTTCGAGGCGATTTTATCCAGCATCGGCACCGTTTGAGCGACCGGATTCGCGGTCACGCTTGTGATGACGACGGAAACCGCGGGAAACTGTGCCGAAGATGAGGAGGGACAACGCGAACACGCCCGCTCCGACCTCCGGGGTAAAGAGACGCGCCAGGAGACCTCCTGCGATGAGCAGGCAAACCACAACGAAACTCACGACTGCCGTCCGTTTCTTCATGATTCAGCATCCTGTATTGGTGTGAGAAGAGTCGGTTAGGTGCCGGCACTCTGGAGCTTTTCAAGAAGTTCAGCAAGCCGGGCGTGGGATTCGATCACGCCGTGCTCCATGCCTGCGTGGACCATCCCATCCCGATCGGATACGGACTGATACACGGCCTGTGTGACAAGCCGGCAACGTCCTTCCGGTAGCTCCTCGAGCTTTGTGGTCTCAAGAAAAACATGCCCCTTTTCCGGGAGCCCCTCGTACTCGAATGTATCGATAATCCGTTCAGGGAAGGTCACCTCGTGGTAGACGCCGTGAAAGGCGTGCTGATGACCTGCTCCGTCGTCCTGCACGTATCGATATCGACCGCCGCTTCTCGCGTCCAGAATTTCTATCTTGGTTTGGAGGCGGCGTGGCCCAATCCACTGCTCATAGTATTTGCCTTCTGTGAGAGCCCTGAACAGAAGCTCCCGCGGCGCGTCAAACTCGCGAGTGATCCTTACTTCCTGCTTCCCCGGCTCGGCTTCGAAGAGTGTGCTTCCTTTGGTCTTCATGCGCGTTCCTCCTTGTATGGTTTGATGGTCTCCGCCAATTTATCAAACGACTCTTTCCATCCTTCTGCAGCCATCGAACTCAGTTTTCCCTTTGGAAGGCCGAGGTGCTCAACCGTCATGCGCGTCTTCCCCCCTATCGCTTCCAGGGTGACGGTCACAAGCATCTCCCCCGGCCAGTCATCCGGGAAACCGTAATAAGACGGTGGAACAACGTTTCCTTTTTCATCCGCAAATTGATCCGTATAGACAAACCTCTCGATGGGAACAATTTCCCGGTATTGCCCCACGGTCCAGTGCTTCGTCCCGTCCGGCGCCTCCATGCACCAGAATCGCTTCCCGCCGACTTTCAAATCAATCGTACAGTGCGGTGAAGTGTAGTGTTTAGGTCCCCACCACCGCATCAGGTGGCGGGGGTCGGTCCACGCTTTCCAGACGAGCTCTCTCGGGGCACCGAAGAGACGGGTGATGATGACTCCCTTATCCTTCATCTCCATGAAATTCCTCCTCTTGATAGGTTATCGTTGTGACCGCAGCGTCACCGATCCGGAAGTTCCGGCGGCATCGGGAATGAACCCTTGGAATCGTCGTCACCTTGCCCTTCGGGTCTTCGACGATCGGCGGCGCCTCTTTGTCTGTTGTACCGTCTTGAGGTACGCATCGAGCGCATCCAGACGATCCTCCCAGAGTTGCCGGTGCCGATCCACCCAATCCGAGACCTCTTTGAGCCGCTCAACCTTCGCTTCGCAATGGCGCTCCCTCCCACGCTGTGTCGTCGCGATAAGGCCGCACTCCGTCAGGATTTTGATGTGCCTGGAGACGGCCGGCCTGCTGATGTCAAAGTGTTCCGCAAGCCCGTTTAGCGTGAGCCTCTGTCCGGCCAGGAGGTTCAGGATTGCCCTTCTGTTCGGATCCGCGATCGCCTGAAATACATCTCTTCTCATGGCAATAGTATATATGTAACCGATTGGTTACATATATACGAACGCGATAAGCAAAAAGCAAGTACTTTTGTGCAAGCTCCGGACCCTCTCGGCCGCCCTAGGTTTCACAGCCTTCTGGGAGGCGGCCGAAGGAGGGCGAAATCTATATGACCACTTTGGGATACATGTAGGCGCTCGCGAGAGAGATCAGCAGAGTCGCGCCGACAAGGACCGCAAGGTCGAGAGGAAGACGGGCGTAGTCCCCGGTGACGACGAGACCTCTGAGACCGTCAACCATGTAACTCAACGGGTTCAGCCGCGCAACGATCTGAAGCCACGTTGGCATGATATCGATGGGATAGATCGCGTTCGACGCGAAGAAGAGTGGAAGAGTAATCACCTGACCGATCCCCATGAATCGCTCCCTGGTCTTCACCACCGCCGCGATGATCATCGAGAGTCCCGTGAAGAAACCGGCCCCGAGGATGGTGATCACAACGACACCGCTCAGGGAGAAAAAGGTCAGGTTCAGGTCGACTTGCAGAAGGAGGGCGAAGAGAATGACAATAATTGCCTGACACAGCCCCCTGACCCCGGCAGAAAGCATCTTCCCCCACACGAGCGCGATTCTCGGTGTCGGCGTCACGAGGATCTTCTGGAGCAATCCCATATCCCGTTCCCAAATGATTGCGATACCGTAGAAGATGGCAATGAATGTCACCGATTGGGTAAGAATGCCCGGAGTGATGAATTGAAGATAGGTAAACCCGCTCGTTGGAATTGCCCGCACTTTGCTCAACGCCTCACCGAAAATCCCCAACCAGAGGATCGGCTGCACCGCACGGGTAATAAGTTCCGTAGGGTCATGGAGGAGCTTCCGGGTGTCACTCTCCGTCATGACGTAGGTTTTCCTGAGGATCTGGTTTATCGTGGTCATAGTATCGTTCACCCTAGCCGTCGTTCAGTTTGGCGTGTGCGGCGGATTTCCCGGAAGCTCCCCGTTTCGGCGATCGAGTTGCCGGTGAAGTAGAGGAATGAATCCTCGAGCGTGGCGTCCGGTGCTCCGGTTCTTGCCGTCAACTCCGCAACGCTTCCAATCGCCGCAATCTTTCCCTTGTTCATGATCGCCACGTTGTCCGAGACCTCGGCCGCCTCATCCATGTTATGCGTGGAGAAGAAGATTGTGGTCCCGAACTGATCCCGCAACTGCCGGAGATGCTGCCAGACGTTTTGTTTCGCGATAGGATCGAGTCCGGTCGTCGGCTCGTCGAGGAAAAGAACTTTCGGATGATGGATCATTGCCAGCCCAACCTCCAGTTTGCGGATCATCCCTCCGGAAAAAGTGCGCACCAGCGAATCCGCGTAGTCCGTGAGTTTGAGAAACTCCAGCGTTCCGGAGACCCTTGCTTTGCGTTCTTTCGCCGGGACATCGTACAACTGCGCCATGAGCATGAGGTTTTCCTTGGCGGTCAGTGTGCCGTCGACGGAGAGCATCTGAGGAACATATCCGATGATGCGGCGGACCTCCGCCGGCTTGTGGACAATGTCGTAGCCTCCGACAATCGCCCTTCCCGCCGAAGGAGAAAGGAGCGTAATGAGCATCCTTATCGTCGTGGTTTTTCCCGCGCCATTCGGCCCCAGGAAAGCGAAGATCTCGCTCTGGCGGATGGAAAATGATATGCCATCGACAGCGGTAAGGTCTCCAAACTTCCTCACGAGATTCTCTGCAATGATCACTTGTGTATCACTACTCATCTTGAATACTATTCTTCAATATTAGCGACTAGGTTTGCTTCGATACCATTCCCGTTTCGACTCTCTCGCCCTGGGTACAATTGAGAGGGCCCGGATATGGTACGACACTTCCCGGACACTTTCGTTTAATGCCTTATCCTTCCGCCCCACTTCTTCGCCCGCGCGTCACCAATGTACGATTTTTCCGCTCAAGAGATAAGAGGAGAACGCAGGCGGTAATTGCGCAGTCTGGTTGCTCAACGAATCGAGTCCTCGACCGGCCCACCGCGAAGTGTCCCGAGGGGATCACTTTGTGAATGCCCGCGGGAAAACCCGCAGGTGTTGCAACGTCGCCGGTGAGATCATCTTCGTGAACGAGTGAGAAAGCGAAGATCCGGTTCACTTCATTGGACGACTGCGGCGCCGAGGCCTCACGGGAACCCGACCGGTCGGGAACCCGACCGGTCGGGCGCATGTTCGTACTGAAGACCTTCAGAAAATACACACGGAGTGAAACATGTCAATTCGTCCAATCAGGAAAATCGTCGAAGCACAGCCTACAATTGAAGGAGCCGGAGTGAAGTTGCGACGCGCTTTCGGGTTCGGTGGTACCAGGGATTTCGACCCGTTCCTTCTTTTCGACGATTTTCGGAACGAGACGCCCGAAGACTTCATCGCAGGCTTCCCGTGGCATCCTCACCGGGGGATCGAAACGATTACGTATGTCCTTTCCGGGAGCGTTGAGCATGGAGACAGCATGGGAAACCGCGGAACGCTCGGCGGGGGCGACGTGCAGTGGATGACGGCCGGAAGCGGGATTCTCCATCAGGAAATGCCTAAAGGAGACGAGCGCGGCAGGATGCACGGCTTCCAGCTCTGGGCGAACCTTCCATCATCCCTTAAAATGACCGACCCGCGCTACCAGGATGTCCCTGCAGTCGAAATTCCGGAAGTCACGGACGATGACGGCACAAAAATCAGGATCATCTGCGGAGACTTCTGGGGGAAGAAAGGGCCGGTCGACGGCATCGCAGCCGATCCGCGATATCTCGACGTCTGGGTTCCACCCGGAAAAAAGAAGGCGCTCCCGGTCGAGACCAGCCGAAACGCGTTTGCCTACGTATTTGAAGGTTCCGGGAAATTCAGGGATGCCTCCACCCCGCGTCCCGTCGCAACCGAGAAAGTGGGAGAGCTTGTTTCCGACGAAGCAGAAGAGGCAACCAATCGATCGATGATCTTGTTCGATAGCGGGGATGAAGTGGTCGTTGAGGCCGGTGACCGGGGTGTGAGATTCCTGCTCGTCTCGGGGAAACCTATTGAAGAACCGGTTGCCTGGTACGGACCGATCGTCATGAACACGGAAGCCGAACTTCGGAGAGCCTACGCCGAGTTGCGCGACGGAACCTTCATCAAGCATGCCTGACCGATTCGTCCACCTTGCCGTTCGAAGATCCCGCAAGCCCCTCCCTCTTTGAGGCCGAGAACCGTTTTCGGAGATCCTCGGGAATCCGGACAATTCTCCCCGTTCGGGCATTGATTGGACACCAGAGAGTAAGCGCCTGCGCAAGAACGACACCATCCGCCTTACGCACGATATTTGTATACCTCTCAAACGAAGCTTCCTTCGCCTCGCCAACCCACGTTCTGACGACCACTTCGTCCCCTAGCCGGGCCGGCCGCTTGTAGTCAATCTCATGACGGATAACAACCCAAAGGACGGTCGCCTGCTCATCGCCGGATGTCGCGCTGCGCCAATGTGAAACGGCAGCATCCTGCACCCATCGAAGGTAGACGACGTTGTTCACGTGACCCAGTTCGTCGATGTCGCTCGTGGTCACCTCAACCGGGATCTCGTGGACTTCGTTCGAAATGTCTCGGACCGTTGAGGATACCTTGGACATCGATGACCTCCGTGAGTCTTGCCTATTCAACAATCCAGGGTTCCAAGAGGCGTTCGTCGATTCCCTGGATGAACCTCGACGGCTTGGAGAGGACGGTGCCGCTCTCGCGGTCAAAGATATTGATCGGATAGGCGATATAGAGGTGATCCTTCGCTCTTGTACATGCGACGTACATCAACCTCATTTCCTCTTCCAGCTCCGTTTCGCTCGTCAGAGCCTTGAGCGATGGAAAGCGCCCCTCGAGGGCGTAGATGAGAAACACCGCCTTCCATTCCAGCCCTTTGGCACTGTGAATGGTCGAGAGGACCAGCATCTCTTCCTCTTTCCCCGGCGACTCAACGTCGACGACGCTCTCCGTCGGAGGTTCGAGTGCCATATCGGTGAGAAATTCCTCCATTCCCGAATAACGTTCTGCGATATCCTGAAACATCTCCAAATCTTTCATCCTCTTCGGATGATCGTCGTACTGCCTCCTGAGGATGGGTTCGTAGTACTCCAGGACCTGGTATGCTTTTTCGGCCGGGCTCATCTTGCTCCCTGCGAGCCCGCCCAGTTTTTCGAAGAGGGATTGGACGCCTGCCGGATACGCCTGGTACTCCTGCCAGAATTTGCGCGAAACAATTGCCGAATCTCCGGCAGGCGAGATTCCGCTCTTTCGCGAGAGGATATCCTCGATCACCCTCTCCGCAGTTCTTGGTCCCACGCCGTCAACGAGGAGAAGAATCCTGTTCCAGGAAACGATGTCGCGCGGGTTTTCAAGAACCCGGAGGTACGCAATCATATCCTTCACGTGGGCGGTCTCGATGAATTTAAACCCGCCATACTTCACGAACGGAATGTTTGCCTTTGTCAACTCGATCTCAAGATCGAAGGAAAGGAACGAAGAACGAAAAAGAACGGCGACCTCCTCAAGGGGGATGCCCTCTTCCCTCAGCTCGAGGATCTTCTGGACCACGAACCGTGACTGCATGTTTTCGTTCTCCGCAATGACAAGCTGCGGCAGTGCTCCCCCCTCCCTGCGGGAATACAGCTCTTTGAAATACAGACCTTTCACGGTTTCGTCGCCCTCCGGAGTATCTCGTTGGCCAGGTTCAGGATCGGTTGAGAGCTCCTGAAATTTTCCTCGAGTTTGATGGTCGTGCAGCCGGGGAACCTCTCGGGAAACTCTCTGATGTTATCGAGTGTGGAACCCCTGAAGGAATAGATCGACTGGGCGTCATCCCCAACGACGAAAACATTTTCATGCTGGAAAGCGAGCAGCCTCACGATATCGCCCTGAATTCGATTGGTGTCCTGGTACTCATCAACCATGATGTAGCGAAATCGCTTCGAAAGAGAAGCGCGGACGGCCTGCTGGTCTTGCAGAAGGCGGGCCAGGTTCAGGAGAAGATCGTCATAGTCCATCAGGTTGTTCGCCGCCTTGTAGGAAGCATACTCCTTCTCGATGGTGAGAAGGTCGGGAAGAAGCTCAAGGTAGTGCGGGTAATCCGCGGCAAGAAGGCTTTCAATGGAGCTGAGCGTATTGACCGAACGGCTGTGGAGGTCGTAGAGAGTATCTTTCCGCGGAAATCGTTTTCCCTTCGCGTCAAATTTGAGACGGGTCCGTATCAGGTTGAGGACATCCTGCGAGTCCCCCTGGTCTAGAATCGTAAAGCTCCGGTCATAATTCAGAAGCTCGGCGTATCTTCTGAGCACGCCGTTGGCGAACGAATGGAACGTCCCCCCGGCCACCTGTTCGCAGCGACCATCAAGCAGAATGACCGCCCGCCGGAGCATTTCGCGCGCTGCCCTTCGAGTGAAGGTCAACAGGAGGATGCTTTCCGGATGCACCCCGCACTCGATGAGGTAAGAAACACGATAAACGATCGTCCTTGTCTTTCCGGTTCCCGCTCCCGCAATGATGAGATGAGGACCTTCCGTCGAACTCACTGCCTGGAACTGGGCGTCATTCAATTCCTTGCGGTAGTCGATTGTCAGCTGCTGGGGAGCGACAAGCCTGAGGGAATCGGGCTTCGAACCCTTAAGGACGTACTTTTTCACGGATCGTGAATCTCGTAATCGATTGGAAGAGGCTTCGGTTCACGAAGTCGGGGAAGAAGATGCTGGAACTCTGTTAAGATACGAACCGGGAGGATATGGCTCAAGTTATGAAATGAGAATCCAGAGCTCCTCCAAACGCGCCAGAGCGATGGCGCGTATGGTCGAGGAACATGGAAAGGCCGGCTTACAGCGGCGCCCCGGTTTGATTCCGGGCAAAGGAGGGAATCGTCAGCACGGAAAGGCAGTTTGTGGTCGAGATCAGCCCTTCTCCTCCGGCGGGAAAACATCCGGGTAGAGTTTGCTCGCACAGTCGGGGCACAGAGCATGCGAAAACTTTGCCTCCGAGTGGCTTTGGATATACCCCTCGAGCAAATCCCAGTAGCCCTTGTCATCCCTTATTTTCTTGCATTCGGAGCAGATTGGGATCAGCCCCCCAAGCACCTTGATCTTGTTCAACGACTCCTGGACTCTTTGCTCGAGCTCCTTTTCCCTCCTCAGAAGCTGCCAGACCCTCAACCGATAAATCCCAAAACCACTCCCAAAGAGCGCGGCAATCGTGCACGCGTAGAACCAATATGTTTGATAGAAATGGGGCAACAGGATAAAATCAAACCCCGCCCCCTGTTCATTCCAGATGCCGTCATTGTTGCAGGCACGAACCCGGAAACGGTACGTTCCCGGGGGGAGATTTGTATAGTAGGCAACGTGGCGGTTCCCCGCATCGACAAAATCGGGGTCGTAGCCTTCGAGCTTGTACATGAATTTGACTCGTTCCGGGGCCACATAGCTCAGCGCCGCGTAATGAAACTCGAGGTTGCCGGTCTCCGGTGAGAGGGAACAGTGCCCCCCTCCGTCAACCGCCTTCCCGTCCGCCAGAGCATGCGTGATGAATACGGGCGGAACAAGATCGTTTCTGGTGAAGGACCTGGGATCGATAACAACCGCTCCCTTCTTCGTCGCAAACCAGAGCTTTCCATCGCGTGCTCTCCATGCGCCGGGCTGCCACTGGCCAAAACACTCGTCGGTCTTCATCCCGTCGGCCGCCACGAAGACTTCCGTGTGAATTCGCGTTGTCCGTCCAAGTTCAAAATCATCCAAGTCCCGGCGAGCGACGTGGCCGATTCCCCTCGGGCTGCTAAGCCACAGATCGCCGTTCCCGTCGCTTAGAACGCAGTAGATTTCGTCCGTGAAAAGGCCGACCTTGGAATCGTACACGGTGAATTTGTTATTTCTGAATCGTGTCAATCCGCCGTGCGGAGAGGCGATCCAGAGACTTCCACGCTCGTCATCATAAATGTGACTCACCCAGTAATCCGCCATCCCATCATTCGGCCCGAATGTTTTCGCGACCCCGTCCGCTATGCGCACCAATCCGCGAGAGGTTCCGATCCAGAGAGCGCCGGATCTATCCGGATAGAAGCAAGCGACATATTCCATGGAGCGGTATGGTGTCCCCGGCTTCAATTCATACGGGAGCAGTCTCCCGGCTTCGAATCTTCTTATTCCGACATCGGTGATGTAGAGGATGATGCTCTCTGCATCTTCGCTGATTGCGGTGATCCATTTGGGAGGCAAGCCCGCTGCGACGCCGTACACTTTTGCCTTCCCCCCTCGAATAACCGAGAGCGATCCTGTCTGACCTACCCAGAGGCTGCCATCCCGGGAAACGAATGCAGGTCCGACCGGTGCCCGGATCTGGGAGACCTTTCCCTTCTTAAGCCGCATGATGGTTGCGGTTTCATCGCTGAGAAAATAGATGCTGCCGTCCGGGGTCTCGGCAACCGACGAGATGAAGTCACTCGCCAGACCTTCTTCTCTGGTAAAAGGCGTCACGTTGACGTCCTTGAACCGGTCGAGCCCATCCAACGTGCAGACCCAAAGGCTTCCCTCATGATCTTCTGTGATTGAAAGAACGTGGTTGCTGCTCAGGCCTTCAGATGATGAGTACGAACTCCAATTCCCGCTGCTGAGACGATTGAGACCACCTGCATTGGTCCCAACCCAGAGATTCCCGTCCCGATCTTCGAATAGAGCTGTCACGTGACTATCGGAGAGACCGTTTGCCCTCGTATATCGCACCACCCTTCTTTTCTCAAAGTGGACAAGGCCTTCATAGCCGCCTGCCCACATCGTACCTTTCCTGTCGCGATAGAGTGCTGTGATGAGTTGAGAATGCCCGTCGATTGTCACGTCGAGGGAGTCGACAACGGAGTCCCCCTCAATGATCCGGATTCCCTGGTGTGTGCCCGCCCAGATCCTCCCGCTCGCATCTTCGACAATCGCGGTGATGTAGCGCGGAGCAATGTTGATATCGACAAATCCGGACCCCGTAAACCTATAGAGCCCGTAGGAAGTCCCGATCCAGATCTCGCCGGAAGAACTCTGAACAATGCAGTTGATGTTGCGGCTCAGGAGCCCTGCCGAATCGCCGTAAACGACCATGGAATCATCCTTCATGCGGCGGAGCTGGCTGAACGAGGTACCAACCCACAGACTGCTGTCGGAAGCTTCGCACAAAGAAGAAACCGATTCGCTGTTCGCGTTGTCTCCCGGAATAGTGCTCACTCGTTCGAACGCCTCGCCGTCAAAGCGGAACAGCCCTGCCCCCATGCCAAACCAGAGATATCCGTCCGAGGTCTGCAACGCGACATTGACGGCGTTCCCCGGAAGACCGTTCTGCGTCGACCAGACGTTGTGGCCTAGTTGGTTGATCGTCTTCGTCGGGCTCAGTGCGATCACCTGGAAGGTAGCGAGGATGAGCTCCATGACCAGCACCGCGCTCATCCGTGCTCCTCGCATCAGGACTCTTGTTGTGTCATCAGGCATTTGAAAAACTCTTCATCTTGACTGACCCCCGACGGAAGAAGAACGGCTCATTCTCCTGCTCCCCCGTTGTGGCTCGATCGCGGCCTAAGGCTTCAGATGATATACGCCTGCCACCGCAGAAATCGGCGACTCAGCCGGAGGCTGCGACTCGCCCTTTCCCCCCGCAGAGAGAAGCGACAATTTCCGTGCCAGCCGGCGGATCTTTGAGGATCAGGCTGAAACTCGATGCGCGGCTTCCCGAAAGTGAAAAGACTACATGGCGCTGTAGAAAGATCCCAATTGCAGTAGGGCCTTCCATTTCCAAGAATCAGTTCGCGCATATAATGACATAATCCTCTTGACAGACCAAACAAAATGCGTTACCTTTCTGGTGACCTGTGTGACGGTGCCTCCCCTCATCGTCGCACCTAGAAAGGGTCATTGCCCGATGTCCCCCCCACGTCGGGCTTTTTTATGCTTATTCGTCAATCGCCGATTCTTTGGTTCTAAATCGCCGGCAGAGAGGCCGAGACTTCATCTCATGGTGGCAGCGTGAATTTCCCTGTCATTAAATTATCGCCCGTCCGGGCCAGTGTCTTCGCCAGTTACATGGTGACGATGCTCGCCCTGCATGGCGCCGTTGCGCTTGCGCAAAGAAACGCTGGGCCCGCCGCCGATGCCGCCAACAAGGATCAATCGTACGAGCACTTTTTCAAGAGGGCCGACTACCATCTTGGAAAATTTGAGTTCGAGGAGTCGCTAAAAGATTGCGAGGAGGCGCTCAAGGCCCGGCCCGACGATTTTCTCATCAGAGCAATGATGTGCCTCGATTACTACGAAATCGGTGAGAAGCTCGACGTGAAAAAGCCGGAAGAGAAAGAGAAGAAGATTTCCATTTATGAAACGATGGTGAAGATCGCTGATGAAGGGATCAAAGCCGCTCCGGACAAAGGCGAGTGCTACTTCATGAGAGGCCTTGCCAATGCGCGGATGGCGACGACGAAGGGTGTCCTTTCGGAATTATTCACCGCGAAGCAGATCGAGAAAGACTGGCTCATATCCGTCGATCGCAAGTCTGACTACACTACGCCGAATGGCGAAAACCTTCAGGCATCAAGCTGTCTTGCCCTCGGCGTCTATTATCGTCTCTGCCCGACATTTTTCATGCTGAAATGGTTTTTCGGGATCAGCGGAGACCTGGACAAAGCGGTCTACTATTGCGGACGCGCGTACGAGCTTGATCCGACCCGGATAGAGATCGTCAAGGAATACGGAGTCGCCCTTATCACCAGAGGGCTCGACAGGAACAATCAGAGCGACATCGAACTTGGGAAAGAGTACTTGCGCAAAGTTCCGACTCTCCCCCTGAGGCTTCAGACCGACACCGTCGATATCCGGCACAGCAGAATGCTCCTGAATGACATTAGCCTCTGTCCGGGTTACTCGCGTGACGATGAGCAGGACGTCTCGGAGGAGGCGTACGAAAAGGCGAACAAGTAAATGGGCTGGCCGGGGCGCGAGAACGCACCGGCCAGCGACGATCCAGTACCACATTTCGGAGGACTCATGGAGTATTCAGACCTTCTCGTCTCACTGATCCGTTGGCTGCATATCACGGCGGGCCTTTTTTTCGTCGGACTGAATTGGTGGTTCAACGTCGTTTTCATTCCATTTACGATGTCGACGGACCAGGAAACCCGCCGCAGGTCGTCGCTGGAGCTCGTCCCGCGCGGGTTATACTGGTTCCGGTGGTCGGCTCTTTACACTCTCATCTTCGGCGTCCTCCTCCTTGTATTCCTCTTCTACATGGGGGGATTGACCACCGAGGGACAGGCTTCCTGGACGACGGGAACGTATGTCATGGTTTTTGTGACCTTTTTGTCGTATCGGATTTATCATCTCATTGTGAAGACCCCTGTGGGAAAGAATCTCCGATTGATGGGGGTCATCGGGCTTGTGTACGTCGCGATCCTCGCCCTCTGCATGATCGATTTCGGAAACTTCAGTTATCGCGCATACGTGATTCATATCGGCGCCCTCTTTGGGCTGATCCTGGTAGGAAACGTCTGGGAGAAAATCTGGCCCGGTCAGCGGAAGATCATCGAGGCAATAAAGGCCGGGAATCCCGCCGACCCGGCAATAATGGCGGAAGTCGGCACGTACGCGCAACACAACGCCTATCTCTCCGTCCCCCTGTTATGGACGATGATTGATGCGCACACGGCCGTACCGGCCGCTGACAGCTGGCTCTATCTCATTGGGGTAATTGTCGTAGGATGGGGAATCGTCGCACTTGCGCTCAAGCGAGGTGCGAAACTCAAGGTGTAAGGATATCTCGTCCCGTAGAATCGCGCAACGCAGAAGCCAGTCACGCACCCGGCCCTGAAGTGAGCGGCAGGGCGGGGTGAGACGAGCGAAGTGAGTGGACGAAGGAATCCTCTTCACGCCGACGGTGAGCGCCGCCGGCGTCTGAGGGGCAAACCCGTTTCTCTCGAGATGGCCCTGGCAAGTCTTGAGCCCACCCTGCTGAAACTCCAGTAGAAAAGCACCTCGATAGGATGGTCCTTTCGGACGTCTCTTACGGCCTTGAGGATGAGCCGTTCGGCGTACCCCTTCCACCTGAACTCCGGCAAGACGAGCGCTGAGCAAAGATAGAGCGCCCTATATTCCCCCTTGAGGGGAGTCGACGACAGGAGCTGGCGCTCCGTGATCTCCCACTCGAGAAACTTCTCCATAAGCTCGGCGGTTGTGGGAATAATAAGCCCCCACGCCACCGGGCCGCGCTTCGTCCGCCTCTCGGACATCGTTCGCGGATGTATCCGTGTGAGGGCCTTTCGGACGTTAAGATCGACGGAGATCTGCGACGGATCGCGTTTGGCGCCGAAGAACTCGTCAGCAAGAGCGATCATCCGATCGAAATAATCGTCCGACCTTCCGGGTTTCTGCTTCATCGTCTGCTTCGGATCCTTCCGCATACTTCAACGCAGTACGGCAAACTTTCCTTTTGCGATTCCACCCGATGTGTTCACAACGTAGAAATAGACGCCCGACGAAACAAGCCCTTTTCCGTCGATGATTCCATCCCATTCAAAGACTTGTTCCTTTGCGACCGGAGACAAGAGAGACGATGAAGTCCGGGAATAAAGAAGCTTCATCGTCGAAGAAAAAATTGAAAGGGTTCCTTGTACAGCCGAAGCGGAATTGACCGGGAAACAGATGCGATGATTTCCGTCCGGCTTGAACGGATCGGGGAAGGGCGAAGAGTATTGAAACCCGCCGACGAGGACCGTTGCGTACCAATTTTCGGCATCCGGAGCATTGAAACTGACATAGAGCCCCGCTCCTGCCTGCAAGGAGGAGGTCGCTGGAGGAACGTCCGAAACGGCGAAGGTGAATGGGTATGAGAAATACTCCGGTGCGTCCGGAAACGGCGTACGGTCGACGACATAGCCTGCCGCGACGTTGGCGTTCGCGACAAGGACCGGGACCGAAGGACTCCCACTGTTGACACTGTAGTAGGTCGAGGAAAACTCCTGAAGGCTTCCGCCGAAGGTTGTCGACGGAGGAACAAACTCGAGCGGGAAGGGATTTACCTGGGGATATTGATCTCCTTCAGGATAGAAGGCCGCGGTGTCGCTTCTTCCTCCAGTGAAGTAGTTCCACGTGCACCACTCGACGAACGCCGACCGGAGGCTCGAATTGTATGGCGCTTGACTCAGGGCTGCATCGATAGCCGGAAGTGGCGGACCGTTTCGGATCTCTTCCCAGGTTCTCAGCATCGCATCTCTACCGAACCGTTTGGCAATATAGTGACCCCACAAGGCTCTGCTATACATGATGAAACTGCTGGTATTGAACGCGATTTCCGGATGCGTGAATTGACCATCTTCGGACCTGAAATACTGCATATAGTCCTTCACTTGCGGAAAGACGACATCCTCCATCCAGACAGAGGTGAGTTCATAGAAATACTGATCATTCGTCCAATAACCGTAGTTGCCGATTTGGATGGAGTGGTGAAGCTCGTGCGCCAGGGTGACCCGGAGAGCCGGGAGCCCTCTCTCGCTGTCCGGCGTGACAAATTGAAACGCATTGTCCACCGTGATGAATGAGGTGTACGTGCTTCCGTCGGTCTTCGGCGTGATCGGAGCCACCGGGGTGGTTGCTCCGTAATCGTTGAGGTTGTCGATGTAGATATCGTATTCGGCTGGCCCCCCCTGAACCGAATCCAAGGGAGACGGGAGGTATCCAAGGATCTTCGTCTCAACCATCTCGCAGAAGTTCGCAATTGCTCCTACAGAATCCGCATATTGATCGGCGGTGCCGGGAATTTTGTTGTGAAGCGAATCGAGCATCGCAGGAGCAGCGTCTCCGGTTGTATCGTAATGTATCCTGAATTCCCCGATGAGTACACTCTTCTGCGTGCTCGGGCGGGCAAGAAGCTGCACCAATGCCGCCGATTGGACGACATTCAACCTGCCTCTGTTTCTCAGGGCGTACGTCATCAAGGGAAAATCGCACTTCTCATGCGACCGGGCCGCTCCCGCTCCTTCCATGAATTGCCTGAGAATGCGATAGCTCTCAGAACGCGAGCCCTGCACCGGTGACCGCGCGTCGCAGGCTGTGACCCGGAGCACAAGGAGTATCCCGACTAGCAGGATTTTCGTCGTAGATTTCATTCCACCTCAAGATAGCTCAAAATGGGTCAGAAAACCATGCAATCGGTCAAAATCGGAGGATCCCGTCCCTCCCTGATGTCTTTCCGGACCTCCGGCACTTCATCGAAACCAATCAAAGGAACATCCGTATTTCAACGTAGGAGACAAAATACGATTCCGTACTTATTGCGTACCAGTCACTAGCAGTTATCTTGAACCGTAGAGTTACACCAATTGCCGTTGGCCATCACTCAATAGGGAGAGAATGGGAACATCGAAGGTCATGCTTGGATTAGGTATTTACGCCGTCATAGGGCTTTATGCCCTGGCGTTCAATACCGTCGACCAATCGATGCTCAGCGTGGGCCAGAATCAGGCCTACCACGACATTGCGCGGCAGATTGCCAATTCCGGAGTTCGGCTGGCGATCGGCGAT
>DATJQP010000015.1:0-36388 GCA_035505655.1 Bacteroidota bacterium | reverse complement strand
GCCTCATCCTCAACAACATTCTTTTCCCCGCGGCAAAGAGAAAACAGCAGAAGACGTGAACTCGGATTCCTTGGGAGGAGCACTTAGGCGGTGGAGCGCCGCTTCGTCACATCACGCGCGAAGTGCAATCACCTTTGGAACACCCGGTTGCCCCGCTCACCACACCCAGCCCGTCATCCCCGCGTGGTTTTAGCCGTCCCGAAGGGACCCCTTCGGGGGGATCCAGACAGTGACAGAGGAATGCATGATGGCGTAAGTTCCCTCGATGCTCCCGAAGGGATCCCCTTGGGACCGACACGAACATTCGGGCGTGACGTGCATTGTGGAGGGACTCGGCGGGACCAGCGTAGCACCATCTTCCCGGAATTTTTGTTATCTTGGACACAACCCTTACCAGCAGGCGGAGGATCCGCTCGCCGGAAGGGATAGGTGCGTTTATGGAAGGCCCCCTCGATTCAATCAAAAAAAGAATTCTCTCCTCGGAACCGTTCCGGCAACTGACTGTCGCCAACCCGACCCCCTCGAGCCCGGTTCGTCTGCGGGGTGTTGCAGGATCGCTCTGGTCCTTCATCGCGGTCCACCTGTTTGAAGAATTTCAGGGACAGGTGTTCGTGGTGGTCCCGGAAAAGGATGCCGCGGAAAAGTTAAGGGATGATTGTGCCCAGCTCACCTCCGAAGCCGGCGTGCGTCTGTTTGCCGCGGAGTCACACCATGGAGCTCAGGCGCTCGATATGAGCGCAACGATCGGCCAGGTAGAGTCGTTGAAAGCCCTCGCCGCCCGGCTTCCCGGAATCTACGTCGCCCACGCCGCCGCACTCGCCTACACGGTGCCGCCGAGAGAACAGTTCGCGCGGTCTATTATCGAGCTTGCCGCCAAATCGGAAACCGGGTTTGAAAAACTCATGGAGAGGCTCGCCGACCTAGGTTTCGAACGAAAGCCCCTGGTCGAAAGCTACGGAGACTTCGCCGTGCGCGGAGGGATTCTCGACATCTTCCCATACGTGGGGGAAAATCCCGTCCGCGTGGAGTTCTGGGGAGACACGATCGAATCGATCCGCGAGTTCGACGTCCTCTCCCAGCGCTCGATACGCGAACTGCAAGCCGTCAGCATCGTCCCCGACATTACGCGAAAAGCCTCGGCGCGTGAAGATGCTGCAGCAAATCCTCCGTCGTCCGCGAGGGTTGCCTTTCCGGATCTCTTTGGCGACGAGACAATTGTTCTCGCGGAAGATCTCCTTCTGCTCGAGAAGGAATTCCTTGAATTGGAGTCTGAGGGAGCGGAAATACAGATTCCGTTCAACAGCATCCGGGAGAAATTGAGTGCGCGTCCCTCCTATCTGCATCTCGTGATGGATCGGACCTCGTCTCCCGCCGCAATCGACTTTGCCGCTCTCCCTCAGCCGCCGACGAACGGGAGCGTGAAAATTCTTCTCGAACAGGTCGGAGAGCAGGCGAAGCGGGGCTCGGATGTCGTCGTGATGTCGGATACCGAAGAGGAGTCGAAGCGGATCGCCGAACTGGTGGAAGAGACGGTGAGCGGAGGAAAAGACGAGCCCGAGGAATCCGCCGGGGCAGGCGCTCCTCCGGTCGAATACCTTCCGGAAACACTTCATTCGGGATTCCTTTATCCTCCCGCAAAGCTTGCCATCTTCACGGAGCACGAGATCTTCGGCCGGATCAAACGGAGAGGGCTCGCGAAGCGGAGACGCTTCAGGGGAATTTCGCCGAAGGAATTATCGGCGCTCCGGCGCGGAGACTTTGTGGTCCATGTCGATCACGGGATCGGAAGGTTCCTCGGCCTCGAAAAGATTTCCATCCGGGGGACGGAACAGGAAGTCGCGAAGCTGGAGTACGAAGACAAAGGAGCGCTCTTCGTCAACCTGAATTATATCAACCGCATCCAGAAATATTCGTCGGCGGAGGGACACGTGCCGAAGCTGAGCAAGCTCGGCGGCGGCGAATGGGAAAAACTGAAGTCGCGCGCGAAGAAGAGGATCAAGGATATCGCCCGCGACCTTATCCTCCTCTATGCGAAGCGAAAGAGCGAACAGGGATTCGCATTCTCGCCGGATGCCCACTGGCAGAAGGAGATGGAGGCGTCGTTCCTTTTCGAAGACACGCCCGACCAGGCGACGACGACGGCCGAGATGAAAAAAGACATGGAGAGCCCGAGCCCGATGGACCGGCTTGTCTGCGGGGATGTCGGATTCGGCAAGACAGAGGTTGCTGTGAGAGGAGCGTTCAAAGCGGTGCTGAACGGAAAACAAGTGGCCGTCCTTGTGCCGACGACGATCCTGGCGCAACAGCACTTCACGACGTTTACCGACAGACTCGGACGCTATCCTGTGCGGATCGCTTCTCTCTCCCGGTTCAAGAGCACGAAGGAACAGAAAACGATCGCGGAGGGACTCGAGAAAGGCCAGGTCGACATCGTTATCGGGACCCATCGGCTTCTCTCTAAAGACATTAAATTCAAGGACTTAGGACTGCTCGTCATCGATGAGGAGCAGCGCTTCGGGGTGGCGGCGAAAGAGAAACTTCGCGCGCTCCGGTCAAGCGTCGACACGCTGACTCTTACCGCAACGCCGATCCCGAGGACTCTCCACTTCTCCCTGATGGGAGCGAGGGATCTGTCGATTATCAACACGCCCCCGCGCAACAGGCTTCCCATCTACACGGAGATCGCGCAGTACGACAAGAAGATTGTCAGAGAGGCGGTCTTGAAGGAGCTCCATCGGGGTGGACAGTGCTATATCGTCAACGACAGGGTGGAAAACATCGAAACCTTTGCCTCGACGCTCCAGGAGTACATCCCGGAAGCGCGATTCCGCGTCGCTCACGGAAAGCTCAAGGGGCATCAGCTCGAGAAGGTGATGCTCGACTTCCTCGAAAAGAAATGCGACGTCCTCATCGCGACGAAGATCATCGAATCGGGACTCGACATTCCCAACGTCAACACGATCATCATCAACCGCGCCGACCGGTTCGGATTGGCGGAGCTTTATCAGTTGCGGGGACGCGTCGGCCGCTCGAATGTCCAGGCTTACTCGTACCTCCTCGTCCCGCCGATCGCGGTCCTCCCGAAGACAACGTTGCGGAGGCTGCAGGCGATCGAGGAGTTCACGGAGCTCGGGTCGGGGTTCAACCTGGCGATGCGTGATCTTGAAATTCGCGGCGCCGGGAACATGCTTGGAGGCGAACAGAGCGGCTTCATTCTCGAAATGGGTTTCGAGATGTACACAAAGACCCTTGAAGAGGCGGTGAGCGAACTGAAAAACCAGGAGTTCTCCACCCTCTTCACGGCCGAGCAGAAGAAGGGGCCGGGTGCCGCCGTCGACACGATCGTCGATGCCGACGTTGATGCTTATCTCCCGGAGTTCTACGTCGAGCAGGATACCGAAAGGCTCGACATCTACCGGCGCCTCTACAAGACAAAGACGGAAAAAGAAGTCGACGACATCCGGCTCGAGCTTGCCGACCGCTTCGGCCCCTCGGTCGAGGAGGTGGATCATCTCTTCATCCTGGCCGGCCTCCGATTGCTCGGCGCCCGGCACGGCTTCAGGAAGCTGGAGTTGCAGCGACGGACCCTCCGGCTCTATTTTCCCCCCGAGGACGAGAAGGAATTCTACGAAGGGGGTGCTTTCCAGACGATCATGACCCGGTCGGGAGAGATATCATCACACAAACTCCAACTGAAGCAGGAAGGAAAGCAGCTCCTTCTTCAGACACTGCTTGTGAGCGAGAAGGGGGAGGAGCGACTTCGTGAGGCGCGGGCATTGCTGGAGCAATTCTAGAGAACGATGAGCGACAAGTTCGAAGCGGTGCTGTTCGACCTGGGGAACGTCCTGGTGAGGATCGATTTCGACGCATTCCCGCGGGCGCTTGGTCTCGACCCGGCACAGACGCGCCCGGACAGCAGAACAGTCGTCGGCAAACTCTCGGCGAGATACGAGACCGGCACAATTTCGACAGACGAGTTCTTCGGGCAATTGAGCGAACTCCTTGGGGGGCGCTTTGGGCGGGACGAACTGGAGTCAGCCTGGAATGCGATCATCGGCGAGGAGAACGAAGAGATGGTGCCGATCGTCGATGAGGTTCGACAGGAACACACCATCGCCCTTATCAGCAACACCAGTCCGATACATCTCATTCGGTCGGAAGAGACAATGCCCGTCCTGAGGAGGTTTTCGAAAAGGTACCTTTCGTACGAAGTCGGGGCAGCGAAGCCGTCGGTGGCCATGTATCGCCACGTCGTCGAAGACCTCGGCGTCGATCCTTCAGCTGTGGTTCTCATCGACGACGTCCGGGAAAACGTCGATGGTGCGATCCGGTGCGGCCTGGTGGGGATTCTTTTCAGGGACGTCATCGGCCTGAGGGAGGAACTTCACGAACTTCGAATTTTGGATTGATTTCGCCACATTCACTCTGCTTCCGATCAGCTCACCTTACTCCGCGTCACATATCCCTCAAAACCAGCGGAATTGTTCAATTTTCGCTTGACTTTAATTCCGAATTCCCTAAATTTCGTGCATCGTTGTGGGTAAAAGTGGGGAATTTGATCTGCCCAGGTGTTCAGATTTCAGAGATTATTTGAAAGTTGTGGGTGCTTATGTCGTCGTTCAAAGGATCGTATTCATACTCGGTCGATAGCAAAGGCAGGGTCAACATTCCCGCCAAGTTGCGCAAGAACCTCTCGCCTGAGGCAAACGACCTTTTCATCATCACCAGGGGTTTTGAAACCTGTTTGTTCCTTTATCCCAACGACGAGTGGATAAAGGTTGAGCACTCGCTACGCCAGCTATCTCCCGCAGACCCCCGCCACCGGTACGTCACACGCACGTTGCTGCAGTACGCCACCGAGAGTCAGCTTGACGGTCAGTTCAGGGTGATGATTCCCCGAGAGCTGCTCCAGTTCGCCAAGATCGAAAATGAAGTTCTGATTCTGGGAATGCTCGAACGCATTGAGGTCTGGGACCCGAAGGTTTACGCCGAGTACATGGCGGCACAGTCCCAGAACGAGTCGTATGAAAGCGTCGCCGCGACGGTCTTCAAGCCATCGCCGGAATAACTGAACAGATCGATGTGAGCGGTCAGTATCACATTCCGGTTCTTCGGGATGCAGCGATCGATTTTCTTATTACCGTTCCGGAAGGGGTCTATGTCGACGGGACGCTGGGGGGAGCAGGCCATGCCGAGCTCATTGCCGAGCGGATTTCCCCGCGCGGGACGCTCGTTGGAATCGATGCAGATGCCGATGCGCACAGGGTCGCGGAGACCCGGCTGAAGCGCTTCGCCGCACACATCGTCTTCGTCCACGATAATAATGCCAACATCAAGTCTATTCTTCAGAGCCTCAACCTCCCGGCCATTCACGGGTTGTTGCTCGACCTCGGTGTCTCTTCCTACCAGCTCGATGAGGGGAGCAAGGGCTTCTCGTACCGATCGGACGACCTCCTCGACATGCGCATGGACCGCCGCCGGAAGCTCACTGCCACGGAGGTGGTAAATTCGTACTCCGAAGAAGATCTGGCGGGAATTTTCTGGACGTACGGCGAGGAAAAGAACTCCAGGAGAATAGCACGCGCGCTCGTTGAGCACCGGAGCAGGCACAGGATAGAAACGTCGGGGGTTTTGGCTGAGATTGTCTCGAAGTATGCGCCCGGAGGATTCCCGAACAAGTCGCTCTCACGGGTTTTCCAGGCTTTGAGGATAGAAGTGAACGACGAACTTGCGTCGTTATCACGCACCCTGAACGACGCGACGGAGCTCCTCGCAGCCGGAGGCCGCATCGTCGTTATTTCATACCATTCTCTCGAAGACAGGATCGTGAAGGAGTTTTTCCGCACCAACGCGGCGGCCTCCATTCCCTCGGGCCACAAGCTTATACCGGACCGGCCCGTCGTGCCGAGGCTGAAGGTGCTGACAAAAAGGCCCGTGACAGCATCGGCGGATGAGCAGAAACTGAACCCCCGGTCGCGGAGCGCCAAGATGAGAGTTGCGGAGAGGACCTGATGGCAAAAGATTACCGCCAGGGATCGACTCAATTGACGGGTCCGACGGTCGCCGACGGCCGCTACATCTACAACGGCGGCGTCGCTTCCCTCCCGCAAGGTTTTCAACCGGCGGAGCCGCGCCCGGTGAACCGGAAGGCGGTCCGCCGCAAGCACTCGACCTTCAACATCGTCGGCGCGCTTTTCATCCTCGCCGCCGCCTGCTTGTTATACACCGGAAACGTCATCGCCGTCAACCAGTTGATGAAGGATGTCAACGACCTCAACGTCCGTTACAACACCATCGCCAGCAACAATGAAGTTCTTAAGGCCGAGATTGCTCGGAAGTCGAGTCTCGACCGGATCGGGACGATGGCGAAAGATGAATTGGGCCTCGTGAACCCGAAGGAACCCCCCGTCTGGTTCGAGGTCGACCAGGACAAGGTGGACGAGCTCGCGAAGGAGAATCGATGACTGACGACGAGCGGTTAGGGACGGCACCCGGCGCTCCGGAAGCTGCGGCGAAGCAAAGTTTCGATCCGTCGGCACGTCTCCTGACGACGAAGATCGTCCTTCTTTTGGCCTTTGTCGTCGCTGCTCTTCGCCTGGTGCAGATCCAGGTGATCGACTCGGCGAAGTATCAGGCGATCGCCCGAAAGCAGTACGAGGTGCGGATTGCTCTCCCGGCGACGCGCGGCACGATCTACGACCGCCAGGGAAATATCCTCGTCTCGAATTCGATGTTCCTCTCGTACGCCGCCGACCCGAAGATCGTCGGCGACGGCGCGGAGGCGGTGGCGAAGCGATTCTCACGCGTCTTCGGCAAACCCGAGCAATACTATCTGCAGAAGCTTGACAGCGACAAACGATTTGTCTGGCTGGAGCGCCACGTGAGCCCGCAGGTCGCGGCCCAGCTCAAGGCGGGAGGGATCGAAGGAATCGCGGAGCTCAATGAGCCGAAGCGCCTTTACCACTACGACAACATCGGCGGGCAGGTTGTCGGCTGCACAAACATCGATAACGTCGGGATCAGCGGCATCGAGTATGCTTACGACCAGGACCTCCGCGGTGTTGACGGGTACGTCGTTATGCAGCGGGATGGAATGGGGCGGAAGCGCCCCTCCGCCGACTACCCGCGGCAGGAGCCCGTGCGCGGACATTCGGTCGCGCTGACGATCGACGTCGGGTACCAATCGATCGTCGAGGACGAGCTGAAGAAGGGGGTCGAGCGGATGAAGGCGGCATCGGGCCTCGCGATGATCCTCGACCCGAACACCGGGGAAGTCCTCGCTATGTCGCACGTGCCGAGCGTCAACCCGTACGACGTTGCGAACATCAACCCGGAAATCCTCAAGGTGCGCGCGGTTTCCGACATGTTCGAGCCGGGGTCGGTTTTCAAGATCGTTACGGCATCGGCGGCGATTGAAGACAAGCTCATTGCGCCGACCCAGATGTTCTTCGCGGAACATGGCAAGTACCGGGTTCCGCTCAACGGAGGGAAATTCCGGCTTATCAGCGACACCCACGAGATGGGAATGATCACCTTTGAACAGGCGATGGAGTTCTCGAGCAACATTGTCATGGCGAAGGCGAGCGATATCATCGGAGCCGAACGCCTTTACAAGGAAGCGCGCGATTACGGGTTCGGGATGACGACCGGCATCGAGCTCCCGGGAGAGGCCGACGGGGCCCTCAAGAAGCCGGTCGAATGGTCGGGCGCGACGCTCAATTCGATCGCGTACGGGTACGAAATTGCCGCGACGCCGCTCCAGCTGGCATGTGCCTACTGCGCCGTCGCGAACGGCGGGACGCTCATGAAACCGTACATCGTCGCGAAAGAGATGGATGCGGACGGAGAAGTGGTCTACACCGGTCGGCCGCAGAAGATCCGCCGCGTGGTCTCGGAAGAGACGGCCCGGACACTGCGCGATTTCTTCATCGGAGTTGTCGAGCATGGAACGGGTCAGCCGGCCCGCATCCCGGGTATCACGATCGCCGGGAAGACCGGGACCTCCAGGAAGTTTGTCGACGGCAAGTACGAATCGGGCAACTACAACGCGACCTTCATCGGATTCTTCCCCGCGGAGAATCCGCGTCTCGTCTGCCTCGTGATCCTCGAAGACCCGAAGTCGGGAGGATACACCGGTGCCATGGCGAGCGCTCCGATCTTCAAGGCGATTGCCCAGCAGATCATCAACAACAACGGTCTCTTCTCGAGGACGGAAATCGCCGCGAACGCCGCGGTAGAATCGGCGACGCCGATCGAGGTTCCGAGCGTGACACACATCGAGCGGGAAGCGGCGGAAGATATCCTTCAAAGCAACGGCTTTGAGGTAGAGACGACCGGAGAGGGGACGATCGTCGACCGTCAGGTTCCGGACGCCGGGACAAAAATTGCTCGCGGCAGCACGGTACAACTTATCGTCCGAGGAGTCGAACCATCCGCATCGCGGACGGCCTTCGTTGTCCCGGACCTTCGCGGAATGAGCATGCGACGGGCAATCAACAGACTCACCGCGCAGAACATCAACGTCGCCGTGACCGGGTCGGGCCTCGTCGTGCGGCAGGTCCCTTCGCCGAACGATCCGGTTCAGCAGGGAATGAAGGTGTTGCTTATCTGTGAACCCAAGCCGCTGGTGTCGGCTCAGCTCTATTGATGAAGGAATTCGGAGCATGACGCTCTCGGCTCTTCTCGAAGGTGTGACGGTCCTTAAGATGTTCCAGACGGCCTACGGAAAAATGGTAACGACGCACGACATCATGATCCATGGCGTCCAGTACGATTCCCGGAAGGTCGAGCAGGGAGACCTTTTCGTGGCGATGAAAGGGAGCGCTGTGGACGGCCACCGGTATATCGAGGCGGCGGTGTCGAAGGGAGCGGCGGCCGTCGTGGTGGAGAACGACGCGGCGTACCCCGATTCCTTTTTCATGCACGCCGGCGTCGCAAAGATCGTCGTCGGCAGCAGCCGCAGGGCACTCGCGGCGATCTCGGCGAACTATTTCGGCCATCCGGCCTCCAAGCTGACGTTTATCGGCGTGACCGGAACAAACGGAAAGACGACGACGACCTTCCTCATCAAACATCTTATCGAATCGAGCAGCCCGACCCTCAGCGGCAAGGTTGGCCTCATCGGCACGATCGAATACATGATCGGAGAGAAGCGGTTCCCGGCGACCCACACGACCCCCGAGTCGCTCGAGCTTCAGAAGCTTTTCGCCTCCATGGTCGAGGCAAAGTGCACGCATGTCGTCATGGAGGTCTCCTCCCACTCGCTCCATCAGGACCGGGTCTACGGTATCGGCTTCGCCGCGGCCGTCTTCACCAACCTGACGCAGGACCATCTCGATTATCATGGGACGATGGCGAACTACCTTGCCGCGAAAAAGATCCTCTTCGACGGACTCGAGGCATCGAGTTGCGCCATCACGAACGCGGACGATCCGTCCGGAGCCGAAATCGTGCGCGACACCAGAGCGAGCGTAATGACGTATGGGACCGCTCCAACGGCCGATGTTGCGGCACAGGGAATCACCCTCTCGATGGAAGGAACACGCTTCAACCTTCGATATCGCGGAGAGGAATGCGCCTGTTCGTCGCCGCTCGTCGGAAGGTTTAATGTCTCCAACATGCTCGCCGCCTGCTCCGCGGGAATTGCCCTCGGGATCCCCGTCGGATCGATGGTGGAGAGCATAGCCGCAATGAGATCGGTTCCCGGCCGGTTTGAAAAAATCGCTTCCCCGGCCGGCTGGTTTGCCGTCGTCGACTACGCCCATACTCCCGATGCGCTGGAAAAATGCCTCAGGACGATCCGGGAAGTTGCGCCGCATGACGGACCTCATACCGTCACCACCGTTTTCGGCGCGGGAGGAGACCGCGATACGACAAAGCGCCCTCTCATGGGAAAAATTGTCGACGCGCTCAGCGATGTGGTCGTGGTCACTTCGGATAACCCGCGCACCGAGCAGCCGCAGGCGATCATCAGCGACATCGTCGCCGGCATCACAAGAAAGGAGAGGCTCGTCGTAGAGCCTGACAGGAAGAAGGCAATCTCACAGGCTCTTTCGTCGGCGAAGCGGGGAGACATTGTCCTGATCGCCGGAAAGGGGCACGAGGATTACCAGATTCTCGGGACGACAAAGCATCACTTCAGCGACCGGGAAGTGGTTGAAGAGTTCATCAGGGCGCACTCGTCATGAAGCTGACCCTCGCCGATATCGCCAAGCTCCCCTCGGTGGAGATCATCAACGCGGGTGCGCTGAAGAAGAAGCCGATCACCGGCGTCTCGTCCGATTCGCGGACGATCACGCCGGGGAATCTCTTTGTGGCTCTCCGCGGCGAAAAGTTCGACGGTCACCATTTCGTCGCCGACGTCGCGGGGAAAGGTGCCATCGCTCTCCTTGTCGATACTGCCTGGAAGGAAGAGCATGGCGGTCTTGCTTCGACGCTCGGTCTTACGGTCGCGGTCGTGTCGGACACGACGAAGGCGTTCGGCGTGCTGGCGAGGATTTATCGGAACAAATTCCGGATTCCGATTCTCGCCGTCGGTGGGAGCAACGGCAAGACGACAACGAAAGAGATGATCAGCGCGGTCCTCAGGACCCGCTTCAACGTCCTTAGCACCGAAGGAAACCTCAACAATCACATCGGCGTCCCCCAGATGATCTTTCGCCTGACGCCGAAGCACGATGTTGCGGTCCTCGAATTCGGGACGAACCACTTCGGAGAGCTGGAGATCCTTTGCGGCATTGCGGCGCCAACCCATGCGCTCATCACGAACATCGGCCGGGAGCACCTAGAATTCTTCAAGGATGAGGCGGGAGTTGCAAAGGAAGAGACGACCCTCTTCCGGGCGTTGAAGGCGGGCGGAGTGGCATTCGTCAATGCCGACGACGAGCGGCTCGCGAAGGCGGGGAAAAGGGTGAAGCGGTCGGTCAGCTACGGGATGGGCAAGAAGGCTCAGGTCCGCGGAACAAACGTACGCATCAACGAGAACGGATGCGCGGAGTTCGACCTTGTCGTCAAGAAGATCACGACCCCGGTTCGTCTTTCGGTCGCGGGGCCACACAACGCGACGAACGCCCTCGCGGCGGCGGCGGTTGGAGTGAAGTTCAAGGTCCCGGTGAAGAAAATCGTCTCGGCGCTTGAGGGCTCTTCGGCGGTTTCGAAGAGGATGGAAGTCATCACGAGGAACGGCATCACGATTCTCAACGACACCTACAACGCAAACCCCGATTCCGTCATCGCGGCTCTCGGCACGCTCCGCTCGGTGACCGTGCCGGGGAAAAAGATCGTCGTCCTCGCGGATATGCTCGAGCTTGGAACGGGGTCGGAGCACGAGCATGCGAAGATCGGGCTCGCGGTGTCGGATATGGAGTTCGAATATCTACTGACCTTCGGGCCACTCACACGATTCACTCATGAAGCGTCGAAGCTTCCCTTCGCCGAGCACTTCGACACGAAGGCCGACCTCATCCGTGCGCTCAGAGCGCAGGTTGCGCCGGGCGATGCGGTGCTCGTGAAGGGGTCGCGCGGGATGAGGATGGAGGAAGTCGTCGAACAGGTCTGACGCGGATTCATTCGAACGGAACGGATATTCATGCTCTATTACATTCTTAATCTGATGGAACGCCTCTACCACCCTCCGGGGTTCGGCGTCGTCCATTATCTGACGTTCCGTGCGGCCGCCGCCGCGGTGACGGCCCTTATCATCAGTTTCTGGATCGGGCCGAAGATCATCGCCATCCTCAGGAAGCATCAGATCGGGGAAGCGGCGAAGCTTGAGGCGCCGAAGAGCCATCTCACGAAGGCCGGAACCCCCACGATGGGAGGACTCATCGTGCTCGGGTCGGTTCTCATCCCCACGATCCTCTGGGGGGATCTGAAGAACATGTATGTCCTCCTCATCATTTTTGTCACGAGCGGCCTGGGACTCGTCGGGTTCCTCGACGACTATCTCAAGGTGGTGAAGAGGAAGCCGAAGGGGCTCATCGGGTGGTACAAGATCGTCGGGCAGGTGACGGTCGGCCTCGTTCTCGGGTCCGCGCTTTATTTCTCCCCGGACCTCACGGCGATCGGCGCAAACACCATCACGACGATTCCGTTCTTCAAGAATCTCAATTTCAACTTCTTCTTCATGTATATCCCGGCGGTCGTCTTCATCATCGTCGCCACCTCGAACGCCGTCAACCTCACCGACGGGCTCGACGGACTCGCGATCGGCACGGTCGGGATCGTGGCGCTGACGCTCGCCGTCATCAGTTACATTTCGGGCAACATCGAGTTCAGCAAGTACCTCAACATCATCTACCTGAGGGGAAACGGAGAGCTGGTGATCTACTGCGCGGCGCTCGTCGGCGGCGCGCTCGGGTTCCTCTGGTTCAATTCGTATCCGGCGCAGGTCTTCATGGGGGATACCGGGTCGCTGGCGCTCGGCGGAGCGATCGGCGCGATCACGATCATGATCAAGAAGGAGCTTATCCTCCCGATCCTCGGCGGCGTCTTCTTCATGGAGACGGTGTCGGTGATCATCCAGCGGCTCTATTTCAAGTACACGAGGCGGAAGTACGGCGAAGGACGCCGTGTTTTCCGCATGGCCCCGATCCACCATCACTTCGAGATGATGGGGATTCCGGAGCCGAAGATCGTCACGCGCTTCTACATCATGGCGATCCTCCTCATGATCGTGAGCCTGGCGACCTTCAAGGTGAGGTAAGGCAAAGAGAGCGAACGAGAGCAACGAGTTGAAATGGATGGTTCACGTATTGATCGGAAAGACGTGTCGGTTATCGGCGCCGCCCGGAGCGGCGTCGGTGTTGCACGGCTGTTGAAGCACCATGGCGCACGCGTCTTCGTGAGCGACGCCGGCGATGCGCAGAAGCTCCGGCAAAGCATCGCGGAATTTGAGAAACACCGCATCGAGTTTGAAACCGGCCGCCATAGCGACCGGGTCTTTCAGTGTTCTTTGATGGTCCTGAGCCCCGGGGTCCCGAGCGATGCCCCGGTCGTCCGTGAAGCATTGAAACGAAGCATTTCCGTCGTGAGCGAACTGGAAGTGGCGAGCTGGTTTTGTAAGGCGCCGATCGTTGCCATCACCGGCAGCAACGGCAAGACGACAACAACCACACTGGCAGGAAGGATCTTCGGCGATGCAAAGAAAAAACATGTTGTTGCGGGCAACATTGGCGAGGCATTCTCAAATTTCGTTCTGGACCTGGTTGAGACAGATGTTGTTGTTCTGGAAGTAAGCAGTTTTCAGCTCGATTTCATCGAGTCGTTCCGGCCGGCGGTCTCGGTCATCCTCAACATCACGAGGAATCACATGGACCGCTACGGGAATTCGATGGAACGATACGCCGACTCGAAGGCGCGGATTTTCATGAACCAAACGGCGAACGATATCCTCATCTACAACGCGGACGATCCGCTCACCGCTGCGAGGGCGGCGCGGGCGAAGGCGCATGCCATTCCTTTCAGCACCGCGCGCGAGCTTCCTGAAGGGGCGTTTCTCCGCGGCGGATTTCTCACGACGCGACTCGGCGGGAAGGAATCGTCGGTCGTGGAGGCCTCCCGCATTTCGATCAAAGGCGAGCACAACCTCCAGAACGCGATGGCCGCGGCGCTCATCGGCGAATGCATGGGCGTCGGGGCAGCTTCGATGAGATCGACGCTGAAGAATTTCAAGGGGGTGGAACACCGGCAGGAATTTGTCCGCGAGGTCGGCGGCGTGAAGTACGTCAACGACTCGAAGGCGACAACGGTCGAGGCGGTCTCCCGTGCGCTCGCCGCCTACGACGAGCCGATCGTCCTCATCCTCGGCGGCAAGGACAAGGGAAACGACTACACGCAGGTTTTCGACACGGTGAAGAAAAAGGTGAAGGCCATCGTCGCCGTCGGCGCCTCCGCCTCCACCGTCGTGAAAAATTTCTCAGGATTAGTCCGGGTTGAACGAGTTGATACCATCGGCACGGAAATCCCGAACGTCCTCTCGATGTCAAAAACGGTCGCCACGGCGAAATCATTAGCCCGGCGGGGAGACGTCGTTCTTCTCTCGCCGGCCTGCACCTCGTTCGATTGGTTTACCGACTACGAGGAGCGGGGAAAAGTGTACAAGTCGATCGTCAACGCACTCGATGCATAACCGGTGAAACAGCCGCGCAACCATATCGACCGCGTTCTACTCATCGTCGTCCTGTTTCTCATGGTCGCGAGCACCGTCGTCGTCTACAGTGCCTCGTCGACCTGGGCGCTGCAGAAGTACGGTGCGACAAACGGACTCGTCAACCGGCACATCCTCAAGGTCCTTGTCGGCTTTGCCGCGATGTTTGTCGCGATGAGCGTCGACTACCATTACTACAAGAAGCTGACAAAGATCGCGCTCATTATTTGTCTCCTCCTCCTTTTCTTCACGCTCGCCGTCGGCGGCGAGATCAAAGGAGCGGCACGATGGCTGAGCCTCGGCGGATTCAGCCTCCAGCCTTCGGAAGCGGCGAAGTTCGCGCTTGTGTTCCACCTCAGCGCGTTGCTTGCAACGAAGGGATTGAAGATCAACGATTTCAAGACGGGATTTCTTCCTCTCATGCTCTGGGTCGGGATCGTTGTCGTCCTTGTCATGCTCCAGCCGAACTTCAGCACCGGGGCGATGATCTTCATCCTCGGACTTGTCATGGTCTACAGCGGAGGAGCGCGGTTCAAGCATCTCGCCCTCTCGCTCTCGGCGCTCCTTCCCGCGGCGCTCGTCTATATGGTAAGCGCCGAGTACCGGATGCGGAGGATCATGGCCTTCATCGGCCATGGCGACGCGAATGCGGCGCCAAGCAAGGCGAACTATCAGTTGTGGCAGGGCATCATCGGGTTCGGCAACGGAGGGTTGTTCGGCGTGGGGATGGGAGCGAGCAAACAGCGCGACCTCTTCCTGCCCGAATCGTACGGCGACTTCGTCTTCTCGATCGTCGGAGAGGAATACGGGCTCATCGGCACGATCGTTTTTCTGACCCTCTTCCTTACGATCCTCCTCCGCGGGTTCAGGATCGCAAAGAACTCTCCCGACGATTTTGGGAAATATCTCGCCATCGGAATTACATCGACGATCGTCGTCTATGCGCTTGGCAACGCGCTGGTGACGCTCGGCGTCCTCCCGACAACGGGTCTGCCGATGCCTTTCGTCAGCTACGGAGGGTCGGCAATCGTCTTCTCTTCATTTGCGGTTGGAGTTTTGCTGAACATTTCGGCGCACACAGACTTGCACCCGCGGCAGGCACAGGCCGCCGAGGAGACGCCACCGGCCGGGTTCAACGAGCCCGCCGTCGGAAAGATCTATTGAGCGCGAGTGAAGGGAAGCGCGAAGGCGGGAACGGACATCAGGATATGCCGGAAGATACGGTTTCGATTCTCTTCGCCGCCGGTGGCACCGGCGGACATCTCTTCCCGGCGATCGCCATCGCCGAGGAGATCAGGAAACTAAGGCCGGAAGCGGTCATTGAGTTCGTCGGCACGCGCGACAAGATCGAAGCGCGCGTCGTGCCGGAAAAAGGGTTTGGGTTTTCGACCATCTGGATCAGCGGCCTTCACCGGCGGCTGACGGTCGACAACCTTCTCTTCCCGGCAAAGGTTATCGTCTCGCTCGTGCAGTCGTTCTTTCTCATCAGAAGGCTTAAACCCGATGTCGTCGTCGGCACAGGAGGGTACGTCTGCGGTCCGATTCTCTTCGCGGCGTCGCTCCTGGGGATCCCGACCGTCGCCCACGAGAGCAACAGCTATCCCGGCGTTACGACACGCCTTCTCGCATCGCGGGTCACGAAGCTTCTCCTCACCTTCGAGGTGACGAAACGATGGCTTCCCAAACTCAGCAACGCGAAGGTGGAGCTGGTTGGAAACCCGACACGCGGCGCGATGGGGAGCGTTTCCCGCGAAGAGGGAATCGCGCACTTCGGCCTCGATCCCGGGAAGAAAATTCTTCTCGTCATCGGCGGGAGTCTCGGAGCGTCGTCGCTCAACGGGATGGTCGAAAAGAACATTTCACGGATTGAAAAAAGTGGCATCCAGGTGATCTGGCAGACGGGGGAAAAAGAGTTTGAGAGATTCAGTTCAAACAGGAGCAGCAGCGTGTGGGTTGGAAAGTTCATTGACAGAATGGAGTGTGCCTACGCCGCCGCGGACGTCGTCATCTGCCGCTCGGGGGCGACAACGCTCGCCGAGCTGACCCGGCTCGGGAAACCGGCGATCCTCGTACCGTATCCGCATGCGGCGGCGAACCACCAGGAGCTCAACGCGCAGGCGATGGTCGAAGCGGGAGCGGCCGTCATGGTGAGAGATTCAGAGCTCGACTCGAGGGGCCTGGAGACGATCGAAGAGATGTTCTCCCACGCCGCCTTCCTCGATGCGATGGGAGAGAAGAGCCGGTCGCTCGGACGGCCGGAGGCGGGGCGGGACATTGCGAAAAAAATACTGGGACTCGCGGCGACACGATAATGCAGCCGAAGGAATTCAAATACAAGCTCGACTTCTACTATCAGCAGGCGCTGATTTATCTCGTGACGTTCGTCCTTTACGCGGGGGTCAAAGGAAGCTTCATCGAGGACGAGTTCACGTTTGTCTTCCGCGACCCGATCCTCTATATCATCGCCTTCTTTGACGTCGTCGCGTTCGCAACGCTTCTCATGAACAGGATCCGGAACCGGAGGCTCATCATCGAGGGGAACGCGATCGTCTTTCAGCACAAGTTCGCGAGGCGCGAAATCCGGTTCTCCGACATCGAATGGCTCCATATCGGGCGGGAAAAGGCGGTGCAGACGGCGGGGAGATTCCAGGTTGTCGTCTTCAAAGTGCAGGGACGGCGGCGGCTCTACCGCATACGGATCGGAAGATATGAGCGGCAGAAGGAGCTGATCGAGGAAATGGAAAGGGTTGCATCGCAGGTGCCGAAAGGTGAGCGGCGAAAATTCAGGGTCGGACGAAGAAAGCAATAGACGAAGAATATGTTCAGCTCCATCAAGAAAATTCATTTTGTCGGGATCGGCGGGATCGGGATGAGCGGCATCGCCGAAATTCTCCTCGACCAGGGGTTCAGCGTCAGCGGCTCCGACAGATCGTTGAGCGAGGTGACGGAACGGCTCCAATCCCTCGGAGCGGTGATCTTCGAAGGGCACAGGGGGGAGAACGTCGCCGCGGACGTCGATACGCTCGTCTATTCGTCGGCCGTCGTCCTTGACAACCCGGAGGTGCTCGAGGCTCAGCGCCGAAAAATCCCGGTCGTGCGCCGGGCAGAGATGCTCGCGGAAGTCATGCGTTTGAAATACGGCATCGGCATCGCGGGGACGCACGGGAAGACGACGACGACCTCGATGATCAGCCTCGTCCTCATCGAGGGAGGATTCGATCCGACGGTCATCGTAGGCGGCAAACTGAGCGGGCTGGGCGGAACGAACGCGCGTCTCGGGAAGGGCGATTTCATCGTCGTCGAGGCGGACGAGTTCGACCGGTCATTCCTCTCGATCACCCCGACGATCGCCGTCCTCACGACGCTCGAGACCGACCACCTCGACTGCTACCGCGACCTCGAGGATATCAAATCGGCGTTCATCCAGTTTGCGGGGAAGGTGCCGTTTTACGGGTTCATCGTTCTCTCTCTTGACGAGCCGGCGCTCCAGGATATCATGCCGCACCTGAGCAAGAAGAAACTCCTGACGTACGGCCTGACCCCACAGGCAGACATCCAGGGAATCGAAATCGTCCACAAGGAGAACCGGAGCACGTTCACCGTCGTGAGGAATTCGGAAGACCTCGGGCAGGTCGTTCTTCAGATTCCGGGGAAGCACAATGTTCAGAACGCCCTCGCGGCGATCGCCGTAGGACTGCAGCTCGGTATCCCTTTCCCCAAAGTGAAAGCGGGGATCGAGAAATTCACCGGAGTCTATCGTCGGTGGGAAAAGAAGGGGGAAGTTGGAGGGATTTCGGTCTACGACGACTATGCTCATCACCCGACGGAATCGAAGGCAACCCTCGCCGGAGTGAAATCCGGATGGAGAAGGAGGGTCATCTGCGTTTTCCAGCCGCACCTCTATTCGAGGACGCGAGATTTCTACGAAGAGTTCGGGAAAGCGTTTCTCCTCGCCGACGTCCTCGTCGTCACGGACGTCTACCCGGCGCGGGAGGAGCCTATCCAGGGGGTGACCGGCGAGCTCATCGTCAACGCCGCGAAACAGTTCGGGCACAAGGATGCGCATTATGTCCAGGACAAAAAGCAGGTTCCGGCATACCTGAAATCGATTGCGCGGCCGGGGGACATCGTCATCACGATGGGAGCGGGGGATATCTGGAAGTACGGCGAGGAGTTCCTGAAGCAATTCAAAGGGAAGTAGGGAGAGGCGCGGAGTGGATCGTTCATTGAAGGTCGGTTTCTGAAGCAATGGTCTCGCTCGAAGAAATACGGAAGGTTTTCAAAGGCCATGTGTCGGTCGCGGAGCCGATGGCAAAGTATACCTCGTTCCGCATCGGCGGCCCCGCGGATTTCTACCTCGAGCCGGTCGACAAGTTCGACCTCATCGAGCTCGTAAGGTTCTTTAAGAAGCTCGAGTACCGGTTCATGGTCATCGGCAAAGGCTCCAACCTTCTCCTCAGCGACGAAGGGTTTCATGGAGCGGCGATCAACCTCGAGGAGGGGATGGGTAATGTCTCCCTCGACCACGATCTCGTTGTCGCCGATTCCGGGGCGCGTCTGAGCAAGTTCGTCGATTTCTGCATCCAGCATTCCAGGGCCGGGGTCGAGATGCTTGCTGGAATACCCGGGACGATCGGCGGGGCGGTGATCATGAATGCCGGAGCGTACGGCGGAGAAATTTCGGACCACCTCGTCGAGGTTGAAATCTTCCGTGACGACGCAATCCAGAAGGTTAAGAAAGAGGCTGGAGGATTCTCGTATCGCCGGTCTGGTTTTGCGAGGGACATTATCCTCAACGCGTCGTTCGAACTCCCGGAGGGAAACCTGCCCGAGCTTCTTCAGCGGCGCCGGGAGCTGCTCCTGAAACGGAACCAGAGCCAGCCCCTCAACCTGCCGAACTCCGGGAGCATGTTCAAGAACCCGGCGGGGAGCTTCGCGGCGAAGCTCGTCGAGGAAGCGGGGCTTAAAGGAACGCGGATCGGCGGCGCGCAGATATCGGAGCGACACGGGAATTTCATCGTCAACCACGGGGAGGCGACGGCGAAGGATGTACTAGCACTCGTGGCGCTGGCGAGGAAGAAGGTCTTTGAACGGACCGGGATCAAGCTGGAGCTCGAAGTGAAGCTTGTTGGCTTTCAGAAAGAAGAGATCAAAGAAGTGACCGAATGAGTGAAGAGATCGACATCGACGAAGGTCGCCAGCGGCACCATGGGAAAAGGGTCTACGTTGCCTTCGCCGGTCTCGCCATTGTCGCCGCACTTTGCTGGTTCGGGACGCTGGAATGGAAGAAGCATCTCACCGTCGGCGGGATCATTGTCGAAGGAGAGCATATCCTCACGAAGGACGAGATCGTGAAACTCTCTCAGATCTCTCTGAAGACGAACATGTACGACGCGGACCTCAGCGGCATCGCGGCGAACGTCGAAAAGAACCACTTTGTGAAGAGCGTGGCGGTAACGCGCGATGCTCCGGGGATCATCCGGATATCGGTCGTCGAGCGGACGCCGATCGCCCTTGTGGTCCCGCCGGGGGGCGCCGAGCTCCTCTCGGTCGACGAAGAGGGCTACGTTCTTCCTCATGCATCGTCGCAGTCGATGTTCGACCTGCCGGTGATCAGCGGCGTCGATTCGGTCGCGGGGATTCCGGTGGGGCAGAGGACGACGCAGGGAGATGTCCTTGCGGCGATTGAGGTCCTCGACGTCGCCCGGAAGGTAAGCAGCGAGCTCTATCATATGATCTCGGAGGTGCGCATCCGGAGCGGGCACGACATGATCCTCTACTCGGCAGACACCGGAATCCCGATCCTCTTCGGTAGAGGGGATGCGGCGAAGAAGCTCGTTACGCTCGACGCCTTCTGGAAGAAATTTGTCGCGGAGCAGGGGGCGCAGGAATTCCGCTACATCGACGTGCGGTTCGACGGCCAGGTTGTGGTCTCGTCCCGTCCCGCCGATTCGCAGACGGCAAAGAAAGCCTCATAAACGCTGGAACCATTGGACGATAAAGGAAGCAGCATGGAAAATATTTACGTAGGATTGGACATCGGGACGACAAAAGTGTGCGCGATCGTCGCGTCGCTCAGCGAGAACGCCGAGGTGAACATTCTCGGCATCGGCAAGAGCAAGTCCGAAGGGTTGACGCGGGGAGTGATCACGCACATCGAGAAGACGATCGCATCGATCCAGGCGGCGGTGCGGGAGGCGGAGCTCCAATCCGGCGCGAAGATTCAGACGGTCGTGGCAGGGATCGCGGGCGATCACGTCCAGAGCTTCCAGAGCAGGGGCGTTATCGCCATCAGCGGCCCGGAACAGGAGATCACGCAGGCCGACGTCGACCGGCTTATCGAGGATACGAAAAAAGTCGCCCTCCCATCCGACCGGAAGATCATCCATGTCATCCCGCAGGAATTCATCGTCGACGGGCAGGACGGGGTCTATGACCCGGTCGGGATGTCGGGGGTGAGGATGGAGGCGAACGTCCATATCATCACCGGACTGGTCTCGGCGGCGCAGAACATCCTCAAGTGCGTTCAGCGTGCGGGAGTCTCCGTCAGCGACATCGTTCTCGAGCCGATCGCCTCGAGCGACGCGGTGCTCGACAAGGAGGAAAAGGAAGTCGGCGTCGCCCTCGTCGATATCGGCGGAGGTACGACCGACCTCGCAGTCTTCGAAGACCGGACGATCCGTCACACCGCCGTCATCGGCATCGCGGGCAAGAAGGTGACCGACGATATCCGTCGCGGGCTTGGCATCCTCTCAGACCAGGCGGAACAACTTAAGATCACGCACGGTCACGCCCACCTTTCTTCCATCATGGACAACGAGCCGATCACCGTCCCAGGCATCGGTGGACGTCCCCCGCTCGACATCGACAAACGGCTCCTCTGCCAGATCATCCAGCCCAGGATGGAAGAGATCCTGGAGATCGCTGCGATGGAGATCAAGCGATCGGGGTACCAGAAACACCTTTCGGCGGGAGTCGTCCTGACCGGCGGCGGTTCGCTCATCAAGGGAACGGCCGATCTGGCGAGAGAAGTGCTCGGAATGCCGGTGAAGATCGGCATTCCGCAGGGATTCCGGGGCGGGCTTGTCCGGGAGATCGAGAACCCGATGTACGCCACCGGCGTGGGACTCGTCCATCACGCAATCCGACACCGCCAGCGGCCGAACATCGACGAGATCACGAAGACGAAGATGGACGGAAAATTTCCGACGATCTTCAAGAGGATGAAGGGATGGTTTGATGAACTGTGAGGGGCAGAATACGGAATACAGGAGACAGTAAAGAAAAGGAAAGATGGAACGGGGTCATGAGGATCGCCAGATGTCAGATAAAAGCGCCGCTCCCGTGTGCCGTCAATCCCGAAAGCTTTAACCGGGAATCCATCTGCGGAATGCCGGAGAGATTCAGGATGTAAAAGAGAGGAGAGTGGAGGCGGGAAGCGGGAGACGGTAGAGAAGAGGGAACAAATGGCAGGGTTGATTTCGGGAGAGGCGAGAGAACAAGCTTGAAACAATGGAACGCCAAAATTTAGAATCACATCACACATCACTCACCAAATACCAAAGGAGTAGCAATGATAGAACTTGACAACCCCAGAGACGGCGGCGCAAAGATCCGCGTAGTGGGTGTTGGCGGAGGTGGGAGCAACGCGATCGTCAGCATGATCGACAAAGGACTCAGCGGAGTCGATTTCATCTGCGTCAATACAGACACGCAGGCTCTCGAGCGGACGAACGCGCCCAACAAGATCCAGGTCGGGAAGAACCTTACCCGGGGACTTGGCGCCGGAGCGGACCCCAACATCGGGCACCGCGCGGCGGAAGAGGACCGGGAGGAGCTCGCGAGAGCTCTCGCCGGGAGCGACATGGTCTTCATCACCGCCGGCATGGGAGGCGGGACGGGGACCGGCGGTGGTCCGGTCGTTGCGAACATTGCCAAGAGCCTCGGCGCTCTCGTCGTCGGGATCGTCACGAAGCCGTTCAACTGCGAAGGAAAGAAGCGCCTCATGCAGGCGGAGTACGGGATCGAGGAGCTGAAGAAACAGGTCGATACCCTCATCGTCATCCCGAACCAGAAGCTCCTTTCGATCGTCGAAAAGACGACGCCTCTTGAGGAAGCGTTCGAGATCTGCAACCGGGTACTCCACAATGCGACACGCGGCATCTCCGAGCTCATCACGGTGCCGGGGCTCATCAACCTTGACTTCGCCGATGTGCGGACGATCATGAGGGAGATGGGGGATGCGCTCATGGGTTCCGGGGTGGCGACCGGCGAGAACCGGGCGGTCGAAGCGGCAAACGCCGCGATCTCCAGCCCGCTCCTGGAAGGAGTCTCCATCTCCGGTGCACAGGGAGTCCTCGTCAACATCACCGGTGGCAAGAACATGTCGCTCGTTGAGGTGGATGAGGCGACCTCGATCATCCATGAAGCGGCGGGGGACGACGCGAACGTCATCCTCGGAGCGGTGATCGACGAATCGATGACGGAAGAGATCATGGTAACCGTCATCGCGACCGGCTTCAACCGGAAGGGCTCCGCTGTTCCCCGGCCGGCGAAAAATGTCCGCGTCCTCGACCACATTCCGACCGGCGTACAGGACCTGAAGAAGATGGACGAGCCGGCCTATATCCGGAAAGGATTCCAGCTTCCGACCGCGTCGATGCAGCCGGCGGAATCACGGTTTGCCCAGCCGACAACAGACCGCGATGAAACAGACAAGCCGGCGTTTTTGCGGAAGATCATGGACTAACCATCTTCCGCGGTGAGTGATGTGTGAGACGCATCCTGTTCCGTCGCGAGGCGGAGCAGGATGCGTTTTTGTTTTTTCCTGTTTGTTTCCCCCTACAGTCGGAATGACCTGAGCTTTCCGCAGATGGATTCTCCCGAAGGTCCGAAAGACTCCTTCGGAACCGATAGGAGCTTTCGGGTATGGCGGTATGCGTGGGCGGTGCTCTCATCTAGTGTCGCCTGATGACTGAACGATCTTCGACGCTCTTGTTTCTTTTCTTGCCACTTTATTCTGTCTGATGTCTACTATTCCTCACTGTTTCCCGCCTTCTGTATTCTCTTCCTTGCTTCTCCCTCACCGATTTCCTAAATTTTTGTGATGAAAAGAGTCCTTCTGTGCATCCTCCTCCTCGGAGCGATGCCCGCCCTTTCCCAGCACAAACGCATCGACTCCCAGTTCCGCATCGCCCGGCTAAAATATACCGGGGGCGGGGATTGGTACAACGACCCGTCGTCTGAAGTGAACCTCCTGACCTTCGCGAAGCGCTATACAAACCTCGACGCCGACCCGACGTATGAGTTCACCCAGATCTCCGACGACAAATTCTTTTCGTACCCGTTTATCTTCATGACCGGACACGGAAACATCAACTTCTCAGACTACGAGGTAGACAGGCTACGGACCTATCTTGAGCACGGCGGATTCCTCTACGCGGACGACGACTATGGAATGGACAAGGCGTTCCGCCGGGAGATTAAGAAGGTCTTCCCCGACCAGCAGCTCGTGGAGCTTCCGTTTTCGTACGGGCTCTACCACTGCGTCTTCGATTTTCCGAACGGCGTCCCGAAGACACACGAGCACAACGGCAAACCTCCACAGGGATTCGGGATCTTCTACAAGGGACGGCTTGTCGTCTATTATACCTATGAGTCGAACCCGAGCGACGGCTGGGCAGACCCGGATGTCCATAAGGACCCGGAGGAGAAACGGCAAGAGGCGCTCCGTTTCGGGACAAATTTGTTGTACTGGGCGCTGACACAGTAGAACGCCGATGGACCGACCTCAAGAACAAAGCACGCCGATTTACGCGGAGATGTCGCGCCGTCTGGCCGGGGCAAGGAGCCGGTACTACCGCATCCAGACGATTCACGGAGCTGTCGTGACCCTCCTGGCGGGTTTGGGTCTCTTTACCGGACTGTCTATTATTGAGGCATTCGCGGAAGGGTCCTCGATGGTCCGGTCTCTCTTCGTTGCCGCGGGGATTGCAGCGGTTGCCGTCGTCGGTTTTGTCGAGATTGTAGTGCCACTCCTTCGGTGGGGAAGAATTGTCAGAAGCATGACTCCGCGGGACTTTGCCCCTCAGGTCGGCGAAAAATTTCCCGAGATCAGGGACCGCCTTCGGAATATTCTCGAAATCTTCGACGAACAAACGGGAGTAGGATCCAAAGCAGGCGACTTCCATCCCGACTATTCGCCGAAGCTTATCGACGCATCGTTCGCAGACCTGGAGTCCGCAGCGAAGTCAAAAGATTTCGGAGAGGTTGTTTCGACGGCGAAGCTCCAGCGCGACGTTCGGCTTCTGGCGGGAGGTGTTCTAGTCTGTGCCGTCGTCTTTGTCGTTCCGCAATTCGGCCTCAGTTCGGCCGCATACCGGTTGGCTCACTTTCAGAGGGAATTCATCCCTCCATCTCCGTTCGAGTTTCTTGTTCATCCGGGCGATGCGGAGATTGTCAAAGGCGAATCGCTGCCGGTCTCGATCTCGCTCCTTTCAAACAAAGGGGGAGATTCCCCCATCCTTCGTCCACTGCCGAAAAAGATAACAATCTCAGTCCGGCAAGCCGACATGGCGGAAGCGGAGCGGAACGAAGTGAGCGCTGATTCTGACGGGCAGTTCCGGTACACGATAGGCTCTCTCAGGGCGACGAGCGAGTACTTCGCGGAGGCAGAAAATGTCCGGAGCAGAATCTATACGGTCACCATCACCGAGCGCCCGGTCGTTCGCTCTCTGACCCTCCGGGTTATTCCACCCTCGTATTCCCGCCTTCCGGAGCAGACGCTGGACGACAACGTCGGCGATCTTACCGCCCTTCCGGGAACGAAACTCCGGTGGCGTATCAGCGTGAGCAAGGGTCTGAGACACGCATCCCTTCTCTTCAAGAGCGGGGAAGAGGTCCCTCTCACGGGGGGAAGTCCGGCGTACGCGGCGGAGTACACACTTCGGCATGCAGGTTCGTACCATGTTGCCCTGGAAGACAGCGATGGGGTCCACAACGTCGATCCTATCGAATACACTCTGGGCCTCTCGGAGGATGAAAACCCGCGCGTCGAGATCATTGACCCGGGGAGAAATATCGACGTTACCGCGTCAGCCCCTCTTCCGTTGATGCTGAAGATCCACGACGATTATGGGTTTACCAAACTGACCCTGCAGTATCGTCTCGTTCACTCCCGCTACGAGCAACCGCAGGAGCGGTTCACCTCGCTCCCGATCCCGCTTGATCCTTCTCTCAGGCACTCGACCGACGGAGAGGTGAGCTTCCAGTGGGACGTGACTTCGATGCAGCTCGTCCCTGAGGATGTCGTCGAGTACCATGCCGAGGTGTTCGATAACGACGATGTATCCGGGCCGAAGAAAGGTGTGAGTGAATCGTATCTTCTCCGCCTTCCCTCCCTCGACGAAGTTTTTGCCGACGCTGAAAAGGGAGAGAGCGAAACGACAGAAAAAATGGATCAGTCACTGCAAGAGGCCAAGGACCTGAAGAAGAACCTCGACGAGCTCTCTCAGGACATGAAGAAGAACCAACAGCTCGACTGGCAGAAGCAGAAGAAAGTCGAAGAGACGATGAAGCGGTACCAGGAGCTGACGAAGAAAGTGGACGACATCAGCAAGTCCGTCGATGCGATGACCCACGAGATGGAGAAGAACAATATTCTTTCGGGCGAAACGATGGAGAAATACAACGAACTTCAGCGCCTTCTCCAGCAGATTGATTCACCCGAGTTCAGGGATGCCCTCAAGAAGATGCAGGAAGCCATGCAGAATGTTTCGCCCGATCAGCTCCGCCAGGCGATGCAGCAGGTGCAGTTCTCCGAGGAGGCGTTCCGGCAGAGCATCGAACGAACCGTTGAACTGCTGAAGAGGATTCAGGTCGAGCAGAAGATGGATGAAATGGTGAAGCGGGCTAAGGAACTCCGGCAACAGGAAGATAACCTTCAAAAGGAAACCGCCGCCGCTGACTCCGGAGACTCTCAAAAAGCGGCCGAGTTGAGCCGCAAGCAGGAGGATATCGACAAGCAACTGGCGGAGCTTCAGAAACAGCTCGCGGACCTGAGGACAAAGATGGAAGAATTCGCCTCCGACATGCCGATGAAGCAGCTCGAGAAAGCGGAAGCAGCCGCGACCGATAGCAGTATGGAAGAATCGATCCAGGAAAGCTCACAGCAACTAAGGGCGCAGCGCCCGAGCAAGGCGGGAGCGTCGCAACGGCAGGCGAGCGCTAAAATGGAACAGATGGAGAAACGCTTTTCCGAGATGCAGGAGCAGCTCCTCAGCAATCAGGCGAACGATGCGATGAACGGAATGCGGAAGGCGACAACCGACCTCCTCGAGCTCTCCCAGAGGGAAGAGGAGCTGAAGGATCTGTCGGGCTCAATCGACCCGAATTCGCTGCAGTTCAGGGAGGATGCGGAGAAGCAGCTCACCTTGAGGGCCGACCTCTCGAACATTACCTCCAACCTCATCGATCTCGGTCAGAAGTCGTTCATGGTGACCCCGGAGCTCGGCAAAGCGATCGGGAAAGCTGCGTCGAGCATGTCGCAGTCGATGGTCGCGTTGGAACAGCGCAACGGCATGGTCGCGGGTGCTCAGCAGAAAGAGGCGATGGCTTCGCTCAACAAGGCCGCTATGATCGGCCAGGCTTCGATGGACGCGATGCAGCAGGGATCGCAGGGCGGAGGCGGCTCGCTTCTGCAGCAGCTGAGAAGGCTGGCAGGTGAGCAGCAATCGATCAACGTCGGGACGGAGAAACTGGCTCAGGGGGAAGGGCTTTCGCAGGAACAAATGCAGGAGATGGGGAGACTTGCCCGGCAGCAGTCGGCGGTTCAGAAGACGCTGGAGGAGCTCAACAAGGAGGCGCAGGGAGGATCGGACCGCGACAGGGTCATGGGCGACCTTAAGAAGATCGCGGACGATATGAAAGAAGTGGTCGAGAACCTGGAGCAAAACAACGTCAACCCGAACACGATCAAACAGCAGCAGAGAATTCTCTCCCGCCTCCTCGAGGCCCAGACGTCGATGCGAGAGCGGGACTACGAGCAGAAGCGCACCTCGACCGCCGGGGTCACTCCAGTGCGCCGGAGCCCCGCGGAACTAGAGGCAGGATCGGCGCAGAATCAGCTCCGCCTCGATCTCCTCCGGGCGATCGAGGACGGATACTCCAAGGATTATCAGGATCTGATCCGGAAGTACTACGACGCGCTCGACAAGCTGAAACAATAGCGGTTCCGGCCACAATCGTCCTCCGCGATGGAACGATTGAGGCCGTAAAAAGGTTGTAATTGCGGAATTTTGCCGCTTCGCCAGATCCCCCCTCCCGGCGAAGCATCATTGCACAGGCGTTGGATTGAAAATGTCAACGCGCTCTTCGATCGAGCGCGCTTCTCACCACTTTGCACGGGTGTTGCATGATCATCCTGGTGTTTTTCGTTGCCCATTGGTTCCTCTCGCTCTTCTGCCAGACGTTCTTTCTTCATCGCTACGCCGCGCACAAGATGTTCACGATGAGCAAATTCTGGGAGCGGGTCTTCTATCTTGCGACCTTCATCACCCAGGGTTCGTCGTTCCTCAACCCGCGCGCGTACGCCATCATGCACCGGATGCATCATGCCTACAGCGACACCGAGAAAGATCCGCACTCACCCCATTATTTCCGGAGCATGTTCAGGATGATGTGGCGGACAAAGAACATCTATCTGGACTATCTTCTCCATCGCACCGAGCCGGAGAAGGGCTTCGACAAGAACATCCCCGAGTGGAAAGCGTTCGACCGGATCGCCGATTCCTGGGTGGTGCGATCTCTGTGGGTGGGTCTCTACATTCTCTTCTATGTCGCCTTTGCGCCGAGCGCGTGGTACTTCCTTCTCCTTCCGATCCACTTTATCATGGGGCCGATTCATGGAGGGATCGTCAACTGGTGCGGCCACAAGTACGGGTATGTGAATTTCCGGGACACCGGCGACAAGTCACGGAACTCGATCCCGTTCGACTTTCTCACGCTGGGAGAACTTTTCCAGAACAACCATCATAGATTTCCAAGCAGGACAAACTTTGCGGTCCGTATGTTTGAGATCGATCCCACCTACCCCCTCATCAAGGTGCTTACCTGGATGAGAGTGATTACGCTCTCAAACTCCGCCGAGAGGGGGTGACAGGATGCCGAGTGTGAAGCAGAACGAAGCGAGTTCGAGAGATGATGAATAAAAGAGGAAAAAGGAAGGGGCTGACCAGGGACGAGGGAAGCATAGCTCCGCTCTTCAGCGGAGCTCCCCGTGAAAACCATCCCGATGAAGTTCAGCATCCCCGGGGAAAGGAAGCGGAAGAGGGAACGCGGCTCGTAGCGGTCTCCGCCCTGGCGTTTCTCGTCGCCGTGGGAGCGAGCGTTACCGCCAAGCTTCTCGTCCTGCTGATCAACCTCGTCACGAACATCTCCTTCTTTGGCATTCTTTCGGCCGCCGGGTCCTCGCCCGCCGACAATGGCCTTGGACTTTTTGTGATCCTCGTCCCTGCGGCCGGCGGGATCATCGTCGGGCTCATGGCATTCTACGGATCGAAGGCGATCCGCGGCCACGGGATCCCGGAGGCGATGGAGCAGGTGCTGACAAACCAGAGCAAGATCAGTCCCATCGTCACTCTTCTCAAGCCGATCTCCTCGGCGATCTCGATCGGGACAGGGGGACCGTTCGGGGCGGAGGGGCCGATCATTGCAACCGGCGGCGCGCTCGGTTCCACATTCGGCCAAACGTTAAGGATCTCGCATGTCGAGCGGAAGATCCTTCTGGCGGCCGGAGCCGCGGCGGGGATGGCGGCGATCTTCGGAAGCCCGATCGCGGCTATCTTTCTCGCCATTGAGCTTCTCCTCTTCGAATTCTCGCCGAGATCCATCATTCCCGTTGCCATCGCGTGTATCACGGGAGCGGCGGGACACCGCTTTTTCTTTGGGGCAGGCCCGATCTTCGGGATGAGCGAAAATCTCCCGACTCCTTCGTTGAGGGCAATAGGGATCTACACGGCGCTCGGCCTCCTCACCGGCGTTGCATCGATCGTCGTGACACGGATCGTCTACCTCGTCGAAGATACATTCGAGAAAATTCCGGTCCATTGGATGTGGTGGCCCGCTCTCGGAGGGATCGTGGTCGGCGTGGTTGCGATCGTTGCTCCCCGGACGCTCGGGGTTGGCTACGACAACATCCGGGATCTTCTTGGAGGTCACGTCGCCGTCGGAGTGTTGTTTTCCCTGTGTCTCCTGAAGCTTCTCTCTTGGGCCATCGCCCTCGGGAGCGGCACATCGGGGGGAACCCTTGCACCGCTCATGACGATCGGCGGAGCGTTCGGCGCGCTCGCAGGAGAAGTCATTGCACACCTCTTCCCGGGGGCGGGGATCTCGGTTCCCCTCGCGGCCCTCGTCGGAATGGCGGCAATGTTTGCCGGAGCTTCCAGGGCGGTGCTCACTTCGATTCTCTTCGCGCTCGAGACAACGGCGCAGCCGAACGGCCTCCTGCCGGTGCTAGGCGCCTGCATGGCGGCGTACTTCGTCTCCTTCCTCTTCATGGAAAATACGATCATGACGGAGAAGATCGCGAGGCGAGGAGTCAAGGCGCCCCATTCCTACGAGCCCGACCTCCTCGAGCGGACCAAAGTGTGGGAGGTCGCATCGCCGACACATGCCGCAGGAAAGAAATTGCCGAAGGGCGGGAAAGGATGGATTCGCTCGGAGGATAATCTTCGCGAAGCGGTGGAACGGATGGCCGAGGATAAGGTCGAGGAACTGCGGGTGATGGGGAACGATGGGTCGGAAGTGGGCATCCTGAAATACGAAGACATCCTCACGGTCTACAAGGAAGGAGCCGACGAAGAGAAACAATACCTCCGTCACATCTCTCTCAGGCGGACCGGGCTGAGGTTTCTCGCCCGTGCGAAAGGATTTGTGAAGGGTATCATGAGGAGGCAGAAGCCCGGGCCGGACAGAGGAGAAAGAAAAGAAAAAGCAAAGAGTGACCGCCGCACCGCGTGACCCACCAATCTTAAGAGGAAATGCTATGGCCAGAAAGATGGGGAAGGAGACCAACGCGCTGAACTGGTTCGAGATACCCGCCACTGACATCGAACGGGCGAAGAAGTTTTATGAATCGATCTTCGACATTTCCATGGGAACGATGGGGGTTGCCGGGATGAAGATGGCGATGTTCCCCTCCGAGGGGTTCGGGGGGACGGTCGGCGGGGCACTGGTTCAAAGTGCGGGGCGCAAACCTTCGACGAGCGGAGTCTACGTTTACCTGAATGCGAATCCGGACCTTCAGGTCGTTCTCGACCGTATCCCGAAGGCAGGGGGGACGGTAACAGTTCCGAAAACGATGATTACGAAAGAGTACGGTTACATGGCCTTCTTCACCGATACCGAGGGGAATGCGGTAGCGCTTCATTCAAATGAATGAGCGATTTAGACGGCTGGAAGGTAGGCCAAGCGCTTTGCCCCTCCCCCTTTTCCCTTGTCATTCGACGAAACCTTCATTACCTTAGCGCGGACAATTCGCGGCACCCTCTGAGCACCACACCACCGCCGCAGGTACTCCGATATTCTGATCTACCAATAACCTCGACAGCGAAAGGATCCGACGCAGTATGACTGATGAACGAGTCGCCCTTGTGGCCCCGTGCGGAATCGATTGTGGAATCTGTGAACTCTATACCTGCCGCGACAATGTGCGGCTCTTCAGTTCTCTCACCCTGAAAGGAATACCCGAGGATAAAATCCCTTGCGACGGATGCCGCTCCATTGAGGGGCACTGTCCGGTAATCAATGGGCAGTGCGAAACGTATCTCTGCGCGCTTGAAAAAAAGGTCGGGTATTGCCACGAATGCTCCGACTTCCCTTGTGAAAAGCTTCAGCCATCGTCGAAACGGGCGGATGTTCTTCCGCACAACATGAAAGTCTATAACCTCTGCACGATGAAACGGGACGGAGTTCATGCGTTCGCGGAGAAATCTGCAACGATCAAAAGAAGATACTACGCCGGCATTATGGAGATCGGAAAAGGTCCGCAGCTGGAGGAGTGAATAATCCTGAGTCCGAGGTCCAAAGTCCATGGTCCAAGGTCCAAAGTCCGAAGTCGAAGTTCCAGAGTCTGTAAATATTCTGTTCTTCTTTTCGTCTTTACTGTCTACTGTCTCCTGTATTCTGTATTCTTCCATCTAAAAAAAGGAGAATCTCCATGGATCAACAGCGCATCGATTTCTTCATGATCATGCATTCAAAGTACTTTGAGTCGTATCAGCTTTCGGCGATCAGGGATCGGCTGTCGAAGCTCGACGACTCGAAGCTCGTTCAGGTTGAAGGAGCGAACCTCAAGGACCCGACGATCATGCTCATCGTGTCGCTCATCGGCGGGCATTTTGGAGTCGACCGGTTCGTCCTCGGAGAGGTCGGGCTGGGAATCGCGAAGCTCCTTACCTGCGGCGGCCTCGGGATCTGGACCGTCGTCGACTGGTTCCTCATTCTCGGCAGGACACGGGAAGTGAACTTCCAGCGCCTCCAGCAAATGATGTATTGACATGAAGCGGAAAGTCTACAGAACGCTCCTCCTTCTTTCGGTCGCCGGGTACGGCTGGCTCGGTTGGAATCTTCTTGCATCGGGCGGACACGGAGGTTTGCCGACGGTCTGTCTTTTCAAAGAGGTGACCGGGCTTCCGTGTCCGTCGTGCGGAACAACGAGATCGATCGAGCTTCTCCTTCACGGAGACCTCCCGGGAGCATTCGTGACCAACCCTCTTGGACTGCTCCTTGCCCTGGGGTTGTTCGTCATCCCCGGCTGGATCGTGTCGGATCTCCTGAGGAAGGATGACAGCTTTTACCGGCGCTATGTTCGGGTCGAGAAGATCTTACTTCAGAACGCATGGGTGAGCGCCTCCGCGGCTGCCGTTGTCCTCGTCAACTGGGCCTGGAACATCGCCAAAGGATTGTAGGATGGCTCCCCGGTCGTTCGCGTATCCGCCTCCCGAGCACGAGGCGGAGCGGGCATCCAACAGCTACCTGATGTCGCTCGTCGTCATCATGGTTGGACTGCCGTTCCCGATTGTCAACGTCATCGGGTCGGGGATCTACTACCTTGCGAACCGCCGGTCCGGGTACTTTGTCCGGTGGCACTGCACGCACTCACTCCTCGCGCAAGTCTTTACCCTTCCGCTCAACGCCACCTGTGTCTACTGGACTCTCCGGATCGTGTTCGGTCATGCGTCGTTCACGAACGATTATGCCGCCTACCTCCTCACCGTCGTGCTCTTTAACCTGGTTGAATTCATTGCGACGATGGTCGCCGCCATCCGGACCCGCAAAGGGGGACACGTGAGCTGGATATTTTTCGGCCCACTCACCGATGCGCTGGTGAAAGGGTGATATGAAAAGAATCGCGGGTCATTTCATTCTTCTCGTCGTTTTGGTTTTCGGCGCATGGCTGCTCCTCCGGCAGATCGACTACCGCTCGGCGTTCCATATTGAGGAGCTCGGCCAAGAGGCGGAGCAAAAACTGTCCGAGCTGATTCTCGACCAGTTGAACGAGAAGGGGGAAGAAATAAAGGCCGATTCCGCCTGGGTGCTGATTGATTCGATCGAGCATCGGCTTTGCTCCGCCAGCGGCATTGCCGATACGGCGATCACTCTTCACCTACTCCGCCGCGATGAGGTGAACGCAGTGGCGCTTCCCGGCGGACACCTCGTCGTCTACACCGGCATTATCAAGTACTGCCATTCGCCGGAGGAGCTTGCCGGCGTCCTTGCCCACGAGACGGGACACATCCAACAGGGGCATATCATGACGCGGCTGAGACGGGAGGTTGGCGTCTCGATGCTCGCAACTCTGGCGGGGGGTGATGCAGGGAACGAGATTGCCCGCGAAACGGCGCGGCTTTTGACTTCATCGGCCTTCGACCGGGAGATGGAAAGCGAGGCGGACAAGTCGGCGGTCGGGATGATGGCGAAAGCCGGCATCGACCCGGTCCATTTTGCCGACGTTCTTTTCCGACTTTCGCACGAGAAAGGAAACGTCGCGAAAGAGTTCGAGTGGATCAGTTCTCATCCGAACACGCAGGAGCGTGCTGCCGAGGTTCTAAAGCTGAGAAAGAATGTCAATATTAAGGAGCGGCCCGTTCTGAGCGGGAAGGAATGGGGGTATATTCAGGAACAATTCGGGACGGGGGGTGTGAAGAAGTAAGATATAAGAGAGAAGAGAAAAGAGAAAAGAAAGAGCCGGGCTGCGGGAGGTCCGGCTTTTTTACGTTCCAGCCCTGACCTGCTCATTCCCGCGCTTCCGCTGCCCGGTGCGCTGGCAATCGCTTCCCCATAGGTTTTCCTCCGATAGTCCCTCCAAATTCGTCCCATGAAAGCCCCATCGAGGCAGATCGACTCTCCTCGTCAGTGCCTGCGTCTGCAGGATACTGTTTCTATCACCCCTCAAATGCAATGTCCAATTTTCCGGTGCGGATCGTTATGGAGATGTAGGCCACATGAGGAGAACCCAATGAATAGAAGAAAGGAGACAGGAGAAAGGAGTAAGAAAAGAAAGCGGAATCAAACGCGTGACGCAGAACGAAAGGCCAGGGCCGTACTGGGCACTACCGGCCTTCGGCGAGCGTTGGTACCCGGAAGGGAAGATTGCCAATGCTCCTCGTGCTCGAAAAACAGAATCAACACATTTCTCCAACAAGGAGCATTCTATGACAGGCAAGGACAATTCACTCAACTGGTTCGAAATCTCCGTTGCCGACATCAGGCGCGCGAAGAAATTTTATGAGACCGTCTTCGGCATCGCGATGGAACAACAGGAGGCGATGGGGATGAAGATGGCGTTCTTCCCCTCCGAGGATATGAGCACAAAGGTCTCCGGAGGACTCGTTCAAGGACCCAAGCACAAGCCGAGCACGGATGGCGTCAAGGTCTATCTCAACGGCAACCCCGACCTGTCGGGAGCTCTCTCGAAGGTCGCCGCCGCGGGAGGCAAGGTGACAATGCCGAAGACAAAAATCAGCGACGAGATCGGCTACATGGCCCTCTTCACCGACACCGAAGGAAACTCCGTCGCACTCCATTCCAACCACTAAGACTCACAGGAGACGTATGCAGGAATTTTTGCTCGTATTCAGGTTCACAAAGAATGGTGCGAAGCCCGAACCCGCCCCCTCGCCGGAACAGATGCAGTCGATGATGAAAGCATGGCAGGACTGGATCGGCGGCATCGCCGCGCAGAACAAACTCGTCAGCACCGGAAAGCGGCTCGGCGACGACGGCAGGGTCGTGAAACCGGGAAACGTCGTCACGAACGGACCGTTCGTCGAGATCAAGGAGGCGATCGGAGGCTACATGTTCATCCGCGCGGAGAACATCGACGAGGCGGCGCAGCTTTCCAAGAACTGCCCCATCTTCCAGATGAACGGCAGCGTCGAGATCCGACTGGCGATCCCGATGGAATGATGAGAGGAGGAGAACGAAGGCCGCCCCCCCCTCCGGCGGCGGCTTTCTTCCTCATGCAGAACGATGCGCTGATACCTCACCTCTTCAGGACCGAGTACCGGAAAATTGTCTCGGTCCTCTGCAGACTCTTCGGACTTCAATACATCGAGGTCGCCGAAGATATCGTCAGCGATACCTTCCTTCTCGCGGCCGAAACCTGGGGAAAGAAGGGACTTCCACCCAATCCTACGGCATGGCTCTACACAGTCTCGAAGAATAAGGCCAAAGACCACCTCAAGCACTCCGCCGTCTTCGCCGGGAAGGTGGTGCCGGAGCTTCTCCGCACGACCGAGACCGCCGAATCGATCCAGATCGACCTCTCCCCAGAGAACATCAACGACAGTCAGCTCCGGATGATGTTTGCTATCTGCCATCCGGCAATTCCGGTCGAGGCGCAGATCGGACTTTCGCTCAACATCCTTTGCGGATTCGGCGCCGAAGAAATTGCAGATGCCTTTCTGAGTACCAAAGAGACGATCTACAAAAGGCTCGGAAGGGCAAAGCAGAAGCTCAGAGAGGAAGCGATCCGCGTGGAGCTCCCCGGCCCGACGGAGATCGATGCGCGGTTAGAAACAGTCCTGCGTACGATCTATCTCCTGTTCAGCGAAGGGTATTATTCGAGCTCGGCCAATACTCCTCTTCGCCGCGACCTCTGCGTCGAAGCGATGCGGTTGAACGTCATGCTCGTCGAAAACGAGCAAACGAATACGCCCGAGGCAAACGCCCTCCTTTCGCTCATGTGTTTCCATGCTTCGCGATTCGATGCCCGGCTCGACACCAAAGGGGATATCGTTCTCTACGAAGAGCAGGATGAGGCACTCTGGAGCACAGAACTAATCGAGAAGGGGAACCACTATCTCAAAGAGTCGACTTCCGCCCCCCGTCTTTCGAAATACCATCTCGAGGCATCGATCGCTTATTGGCACACCGCCACGAAGGATTCAAAAGAAAAATGGGAAAACATTCTTCAGCTCTATAACAGACTTCTTCAGATCGAATACTCTCCCATCGCAGCCCTCAACAGAACCTACGCCCTCTCGAAAGCAAACGGGAAGGAAGAGGCGATCGCCGAGGCGGAGAAGCTGCAGCTCGTCGAGAATCATCTCTACCACTCGCTCCTCGGAAACCTCTACACCGGCCTCGACAATGAAAAGGCGATTCAACATTACCGGCTCGCCTCGGCCCTTGCAAGGACGGCGTCGGAAAAGACGCTGCTGGATGGATACGTTGCGCGGCTCATGGGAAGGAAGTAATATCCGAAGCCTCACTCGCCGGGACCTCTCTCTTTTGCTCAGGAGATCCTGAAGAGCAGAGACGTCTTTCCCAAACGTCCTGGAACCTCTGATTCGACAGGCCTGCCAGTTTAGCCCGCCTTGCCCACATAGATTTATGACCTGGAGCATGGGCCCCCGGAATCGCCGTGGTGTGCGCCCTTCGACTCGTCCACCGTACGGTGGACTCGCTCAGGGCGGCTGCCCCTTTTTTTAAACTCGAGACCTAGTCAAAACAATCATCCTTCGAGGAGTCTGTCGTACGGTGGACCCGCTCAGGGCGGCTGCCCCTTTTTTTAACCTCGAGACCCAGTCAAAACAATCATCCTTCGAGGAGTCTGCCGTACGGTGGACCCGCGCAGGGTGACTGGCTTTTTTCAAACTCACACTCTAATCAAAAAGTCATCCTGAGCGAGGAGTCCGACTGATGTCGGACGGCGAGTCTGGCAATCCTATGTCTTCGGCA
>DATJQP010000014.1:0-19309 GCA_035505655.1 Bacteroidota bacterium | reverse complement strand
AGACATTGACGCTCGGATAGTACCTTCCGATCGCCTGGGTTTCCCCCGCCTCCGAAGCGTGGAGCGCTTCAACGGCGCTCAGGTAGTCGGGACGGATATCCAGGGCCGCCTGGGAGAGCTCGTCCATCTTGGTGAAGGTGTCCTTCGTCGAGCTGAGTTCGGTGGAATCGATTTCCGGTGAGATCGTCGGATCGGCGACCGTGTACTCTTTGGAAACATCCATGCCGATGAGAGAAATGAGGTCGGCCTTCGACTTGTCGAAGGTATTCTGCGACTGGAGCAGCAAGAGTTCATCGTTGGCGACGCTCGACTGCTGGCGATAAACGTCGGCGATCGAGAGCGCGCCCACCTTGTGGGACTCGGTAATCCGGTCTAATTGTCGTTGATCCCTCAGAAGATTCTCCTCGGTGACCTTCACAAGCTGTTCATTCCTGAGCACTGTCAGGTAGTCGCTCTGTACGCTGAACACGATCTGCTGTTTTGTCCGGGAGAAGATATCGGAGGTCGAATTTGAAGTCGATACCGCCCTGGTGACCCCGGCCTCTCTATTAAATCCGTTGAAGAGGGTGTATCCCGCATTCAGACCGGAAGTGAAGTTGTTCGTGATCGAAAACCCGCCGCTTGGGTACGGAACGCCCGCGATAACGCGGGTGATGACCGGCCCATTGTTCTCCTGTCGCAGCCATTCACCGGAAGCGGAAAGCGAGGGGAGATAAGCGCCGTACGCTGCCATCACTGAGCTCTTGGCGGCGTCGACGTTGTTGTTCGCCTGCGCCACTTGGACGTTTTTCGTCAGGGCAACATCAATCGCCTGTTTCAGCGTGAGGGTCTGGACCGAAGTCGTTTGGGCAAAAAGGGTTAGGGGGAGGACGCAAAGCACCAGGAAGCGTTTCATCAAGCTATCTCCAGAGAATTGCCGGAATCAGTATTCGGAGCTTCTCAATAGACGAATCTGACCGGGTAAAGTTTCAACAATTCGATCATTTACAGAACATAATATATGATTTTGCGGGCAAAAATGCTTGCGGAACATGAGACAGAATGCTGGAGACAATAATGCAACAAGAAATCCTCAGTGTGAAGTTCATTCGGGCGTTTTTTCCGCGTTTTCACAGGCGCAGAACAGCTTTCAACAAAAGACCCTGAGCTCTCGCCGTCTAAGAGTGCGATGTTCGATGTGCTTGAGGAAGTTGAAAAAAAAGAGAAGGCGGCCAGATGGAGATCAGGAAGACTGTAGAAACTCCTTGACCACAGCCTCCTTGATCGAGAGAAGGTATTGAAGTGCGGCGTCATGCTCGTTCGCGACGGTCCCGTCAAGGATTGCCTCCTCAATGCGCGACTTGAGGACGCCGACAAGCTTGCCCGGTTCGAGCCCACACACTTGCATGATCTCGTCTCCCCTCACCGGCGGCTGGAATGCGCGGAGCCGGTCTTTCTCCTCCACTTCCTTCATTTTCGCATGGACAAGGTCATAGTTCCTGGTGTACTCCTTCACCAGCTTTGGATTCTTCGAGGTGATGTCGGCGCGGCAGAGCATCATGAGGTCGTCGATCAGCTCTCCCGCGTCAAAGAGAAGTCTCCGCACCGCGGAGTCGGTCACTTCCTCATCGACTAGAGCCATCGGCCTGAGATGCAGCCGGACGAGCTTCTCCACGTACGGTATTTTGTCAAAGGGAAGTTTGAGCCTCCGGAAAATATGCTTCACCATCCGTGCGCCCAGCTCTTCGTGTCCGTAGAATGTCCATCCGATCCCCTCGCGGAACTGCTTCGTCTTCGGCTTGGCAATGTCGTGAACAAGGGCGGCGAAGCGGAGAAAGAGATTGTCCGTCACCTGGGAGATGTTGTCGACGACCGTACACGTGTGAAGAAAAACATCTTTGTGATGATGATCGTCCCGCTGATCAACTCCCGAGAGCTCTGCGATCTCGGGGAAGACCACTCCCATGACCCCGGTGGAGTGCATCAGGAGAAGGCCCGCCGACGGCTTAGGACTCGCAAGGATTTTGAGAAACTCTTCCGTAATCCTCTCCTGGGCGATGATCTTCAGCCGATCCTTCATGGTAGGAATAGCATCGAGGGTTCTCTTTTCGAGAGAAAACCCAAGCTGGGCCGCAAACCGGACTGCACGCATGATGCGGAGAGGGTCGTCCTCAAAGGTTTTTGCAGGCTCAAGAGGGGTCCGGAGGATCTTCGCTTCGAGGTCCTTCGTGCCGTGAAAGGAGTCAAGGAGCTCGCCGAAATTTGCGGAGTTCAGGGAGACCGCAAGGGCGTTGACGGTGAAGTCGCGGCGTGCGAGATCGTCCGCCAGCGTACCGGCTTCGACGACGGGGTTACGGGAATCTTTCGAATAACTCTCCTTGCGGGCTCCAACAAATTCCAGCTTCAAGGGACCGGAGTGAAACATCGCGGTGCCGAACTTCTCATACACGGCGACGTCGCGGGCTCCGAGCCTTTTGGCCGCCTTTGCCGCGAATTCGACGCCGTTGCCGACGACAAGGAGGTCGATATCATGTCCCTCCTTGCCAAGGAGGCGATCACGCACATAACCGCCAACCACACAGACCTCGAGGCCGAGTTCATCGGCGAGCCGGCCGATGGCCTGCAGCTCAGGGACGCGGATTTCGAGATGTCGTCCTTCGTGGGGCATCGTCTTCAGACGCCGAATCGTTGAACCTGGATGGAATTCATGATCCTTTGAGCGACTTCGAGCGCCCGCCTGCCGTCCTCGCCGGTGACAACGGGCTGCCGCCTCGATCGAACGGCCGAGATGAACGACTCCAGCTCGTACTTCAATGCATTCACCTCTTTCACCTCGGGCTGCTCATAGACAATATTGCGCTTTTTCTTTCCCTCCCCGATCTGACCGAGCAGCATCGTCGATGCTCCCGCGTCTTCGCCGTCACCCACAAGACGGAACACTTCGGCGAGCCCCTGAAGGAAGTCGATCGAGATGTACGCGTTGAATTGAAACATTCTCATCTTCCGCATCTTGTTCTGTGAAATGCGGCTCGCCGTGACGTTTGCGACACATCCGTTCTCGAACTGGATCCGGGCGTTGGCAATGTCGACCGAGTCTGAGACCACGGCGACGCCGTTCGCGTCGATCCTCGAAACCGGAGACTTCACCAGGCTCATAATGACATCGATGTCGTGGATCATCAGGTCAAGGACGACCGCAACGTCCGTTCCGCGCGGGTTAAACTGCGAGAGCCTGTGCGACTCTATGAACATCGGCTTCAGCGTATACGATTCCAGCGCGAGGATGGCCGGGTTGAACCGCTCGATGTGGCCGACCTGAATGATCCGGCCCTTCGAGGCGGCAAGGGCCAGGAGCTCGTCCGCCTCCGCGACCGTTTCCGTGATCGGCTTCTCGATGAGGACGTCCACTCCCGCCTCGAGCGCCCGCCGTGCGAGCTCATGGTGCCTGGAGGTCACCGCGGCAATACTCACCGCGTCGACGGAGCCGAGAAGCTCCTCGAGAGAATTGCAGAACTTCAGCCGCGGATGCAATGAACGGATCGGCTCGTACCGGGCCGGGTCGACGTCGTAGACAGCCGTGAATTCCGCCCCGCCGATCTCGGCGTACATCTTCGCGTGGAGCGACCCAAGATGTCCGATGCCCACGACCCCGACGCGCGGACGGGATTCCTGAGCCTGTTCATTGATTTCTGATGTTGTCATCGTTTGCGCCTGTGGAATTACCTGGGAGAAGCGGTGGTGTTGGAATCGTCATTCCCTCCCGGACTCTTGGCGACAGCGGCGCCGACCACTCTGTCGAATCCGCCGAACCGGTCGTCATGACAGTAGACGACAGCGATGTACCGATTGATGGTTCGCCAGTCGTTTCCTTCAAGGGAGAGCCAGTCTTCGTTGATGAAATCCCCCGTGACCGAATCGACCGCCGCCGTGACGTACTGATAGTCGTAGACGCCGCGTCTGATCCAATGACGAAGGGTGTAGAAGCCGCGGAGCGAGTCCGAAGGCTCCATTCTGAAGTCATCGAGGAGCCGCCACATATTGAAGGCACCGACGACATAGATCTCATCCTTCACAGGTGCCGGAAGCTCGAGGCGGAACTCGACGTCGAGATAATCCGAATTGACCCCCGTGAACGGACGGGTCTTCCCGGCTCCGTTCGCGTCGATCGTTCCCTGCCATTGGAATCTCGACAGGTCGGCCCCTTCGCGGAGGCGGACCGGCTCGCCGTTCGGGTAGAGTCCCGGGGATCCGATATCGAGTCGCCGGTACTCATTACCGGGCGGAACGTCGCGGATGACGAAAGACTTGCTCGCCGTGTACGCACCCTGGACGAACGTGTCAGGATCGTTGTCGTCGACATCGATCCGGATGGGAGAGTAGAGTTTCCAGTTCTGATAGATGTCGACGGATTTGACGTTCGTCGTCAGGATGCGGCCTTCAGCCTGCTGCGCGTCGGGGGATGGGATGCTCACAGCCACGGTGATTTCGTTCATCTTATTGTACGGTGCGATCCGCTCGGTGTAGAGTTTGTTCTCTACACGCATCGTCGTGCCGACAGCCCTCTCCACGACGACGAAGCGGCCGTCGCCGAGAGCAACGCTCGGCGAGTCTTTATCGACGAGCGTGAAGAGATAGTTGCCCGAGTACGGAAATCGGACAATTCCCAACGCGTCGGGAAAACTGTTCCGGTAGTGATAGGAGTAGTGGTGGACCCCTGCCGATGCGACCGCATAGTGGAGATGCGCGCTCTTCGAGTGATACTCCTGGGTGAGGAACGCATTCCTCTCGGGGATCCAATCCCTCGTCGCGTGGGTGAAAATGATCTGGAGATCGGGGGGATGCACCGCGGCGACATCGAATTCGATCGTCACCGTCTCTCCCATGGCGATCACGGGGGGTAGGTACTCGTCGCCGGCGGCGTAGATGCGCAACCCGAGGATCTGCATCGGCGAAGCCTGACCGAAGCAGAGGATGGGAATCAGGGAAAGGAGAATGGCGAAACGTTTCATGACGCCCCCTGAGAGCCGAGCTCCGATGCGAGCCACTGTTGCAGTTCGCCGACGGTGTGGAACAGATGCTCCACGTTCGCCGCGAGGACCGAGTCCTTGGAGTACGAATCCCACACAACGGCGGCCATGCGGACGCCGCACTCCCGCGCGGCCTTGATGTCGGCAACGGCGTCGCCGACCATGAGAACTTCGTCCGGTCGGAGCGAGAGCTGCTCCATGATATTCCTGATGCCGTCTCCCGAAGGTTTGTGATGTTCGACGTCATCCCCCGACATGATGATGTCGAAGTATTGGGCGATTCCGGTTTTCGCGAGCGTGATCTCTGTCGTTCTCCTCCCCTTCCCGGTGAAGATGCCGACGAAGAGCCCCTTCGACTTTATGAACCTGAGGAGTTCCGGAATGCCCTCGTGGAGCCCCGCCAATTCCTGGTGCCTGGCCTCGTAGTACCGGTAGTACTCCTCCATCGCCTCCTGGAGATGGGCGTCCCCGATCATCCTTCTCACCGCCTCCTCTTCCGGAGGTCCGAAGAGTGCGATGATCTCCTGCGGACTCAGCCGTTTGCCGATGTACTTTTCCGCGATGTGATTGAACGACTCGTAGATAAGAATGTTGGTCCTCGTCATGGTGCCGTCCATGTCGAAGATGATGCAGCGCAGGGTCCGGGTGTCAACGGATCCCGCCGGCCGCTGCGCCGCGGATTTCCGTTGCTCTGATCCCGATCCGTGATTTTCTCTGGCCATGTGTCGAATTCGTTGGAGAGAGGTCCGGAGAGCCGGCCGGGTTATACCGCGGCGGGCTCAGCGTGGATATTGGTTTCCTTGATGATGGGAAGCGCCACCATGATTCTATTTTCGAGCGCCGTGGAAATCGAATGGACCTCCTCGAGCGAGAGCTTCTGGTCGACGAGGCACTTGAGGGCCACGCGGTAACGCCCCTTTGCTTCGAGGACGGAAACGACGGAACAATCGAGGACGCCGTCGGTCGAGCGCGCGAGACGCATGATCTCCTCGACCACCTCGTGCGAGCGATCCGTCACATCGACGGTCTCGACGACGTTGCCGGGCGAATCCTCTATGTGAACGATCACGGCGCCGACGTTCGGGATGTCATGTTTGATGCGCTGCTCGATTTCGTCCACCGTCCTGTGGACGCGGACGAAGTCTTCATGCTCTTCGAACTCGAGCTGGAACTCGACCTGGTACCGTCCGTTGACCTCGAACGCACGGACGTCGTGCGCGGTCAGCCCTGCTGACGCCATCATGAGCTTCACCTTGTCGGCGATGGTTTCGTCCGCCGTTTCGGTCGGCTCAGGATGGATGACGACGTCCGCCTCCGGAAGGATTCTCTGGATCGCCCGTTCCGCCTCGTGGACGAGCCTGTTCGCGGTCTCGAACGGGAGTGTCCGCTTTAAACGCAGGATCATGTCGACGAACGTCTTCGACCCTGAATTGCGGACGCGGACATTCTCGACATCCTGGACTCCTTTCATTTCCCGCGCGACACGTCGAATCTCATCCTCGATTCCTGCGGGAGCCCGGTCGAGGAGTTCGTCGATCGTCCGCTTTCCGAGGGAGGCGGAGATGAAGATGACGATCGCCGCAACGATAAGGGCCGCGCACGAGTCGGCGACCGGAATTCTCAGAAGCGTCAGGACGAGTCCCAGAAGGACGACCCCGGAACTCCACACGTCGGTGCGAAAATGGAGGGCATCGGCTTCGAGCGCCTGGCTTCGGTACTTCTCCGCGACACGTTTGAGCGCCCTGGACCGGGAGGCGTCCACGATGATCGAAACAATGATGACGAAGAAGCTCCAGAAGGTCACCTCGACATCCACGGACCTTACCATCAGCCTCATGAACGCTTCGCGGATAATCCATGCGCACGTCCCGAGGAGAAAGAGCGTCTCGACGAGGGCCGAGATATTTTCAATCTTGCCGTGTCCGTAGTGGTGAGTCCTGTCCGCAGGGCGGGCGGAGAACCTCACCGCGAGAAAAGTAATGATCGCCGCCAGAAGGTCGAGGCCGGAGTGAGCTGCCTCCGAGAGGATCCCAAGACTCCCCGTCTTCAGGCCGACGACAACTTTCAGGGAGGTGACAAAGATTGCCGCGACGATCGATGAAAGAGCGACAAACGTTTTTTCAGATTCCCTGTGTGAGATAGGGTCCATGCGGGCAAAAAGAAGGCGCCCCGCTGAAGCGGGACGCCCGTTTACCTCCGGAGAGAGATGAGCTTCACAGTGAATCGCGCATCGTTGTCAAGACGTCGTGCGCTGCCGGCCTGTCGCCGGAACGCGGGATGAGCTATGCTATCGATACTTCTTTCGAGAGATAGACGTCCTGGATCGCGTTGAGGATCTGCACACCTTCGTTCATCGGACGCTGGAACGCCTTGCGTCCGGAGATGAGCCCCATGCCGCCAGCCCGCTTGTTCACGACCGCTGTACGGACTGCCTCTCCGAGGTCGCTGGCACCGGACGAAGCGCCACCCGAGTTGATGAGGCCGGCCTTCCCCATGTAGCAGTTCGCCACCTGGTAGCGGGTGAGGTCGATCGGATTGTCGCTCGTGAGCTTCTCGTAGACAAGCTTGTGCGTCTTGCCGAAATTCAGCGCCGTATAACCGCCGTTGTTTTCGGGAGCCTTCTGCTTGATGATATCGGCTTCGATCGTCACGCCAAGGTGGTTTGCCTGGCCGCTGAGGTCAGCCGACACATGGTAGTCCTTGTCCTTCGTCTTGAAGGCCCCGTTCCTCAGGTAGCACCAGAGAATCGTCGCCATCCCGAGTTCGTGGGCGTGCTGGAACGCCTGGCTGACTTCCCACAATTGCCTGCGGGACTCAGCAGATCCGTAGTAAACGGTGGCGCCGACCGCGACCGCTCCCATCCAGTACGCCTGCTTCACGCTCGCGAAGAGGGTCTGATCGTAGGTGTTCGGGTACGAGAGGAACTCGTTGTGGTTGATCTTCAGAATGAAGGGGATTTTATGGGCATACTTCCGCGAGACCGCTCCCAGCACGCCGAGCGTCGAGGCGACTGCATTCGCGCCTCCCTCGATTGCGAGCTTCACGATATTCTCCGGGTCAAAGTACATCGGGTTCGGCGCGAACGATGCGCCCGCGGAGTGTTCGATCCCCTGATCGACAGGGAGGATCGAAAGATAGCCTGTGCCCGCGAGACGTCCATGATCGAAGAGGGCCTGGATGCTCTTGAGGACGGGGGCCGGACGGTCTGAGAGGGCGTAGACCCGGTCAACAAAATCGGGACCGGGGAGCGCGAGAGATTCCTTTGGGATTGTTGCACACTTGTGCTCGAGCAGTTTCTTTGCGTCGGCACCTAAGAGTTTTTCAAAATCTAAAGCCATGTCGGGTCTCCGATGTAAGGTAAGAATTGCAGATGGATATTTCACTGGTCAAAGAAATATACGAAAGACTCGTGTGGGGTGCAAGGGTCAGAATACAGAATACAGGAGACAGGAGACCGTAAAGCACGAGAAAAGAAAGGAGACAGGAAAAATAGAGACTGAGGGAGGATGGGAACTGAGAAGGTTGGGCCCAAATCGGTACTGAAAATGATGCGTGCGGAAAAAGAATGATTCCGGACAACGGTGATCGAGAACTGCTGTAAGAACGGGGAAGATCGTCGGGCCAAGGAATGCTGCAGGGGATGTCCCTTACCTTGACATTCCTGCGCTTTCTTGATACTTTGCACGCAGCCTCCCGATGACAATCCGAAAGAAAAATATCGTCCTCAAGAAGAATGAGGAACACCGGCTCCTCTCCGGGCATCAATGGGTGTTCAGCAACGAGATCCAGACGATCAATGGGGCGCCGAAGAGCGGGGACATCGTTGAGATCGTCCGCCATGACATGAAGAGGATCGGAATCGGGTTCTATAACCCGCATTCCCTCATCGCGTCCCGCCTTCTCTCCACCCAGGACGAAGAAATCGATTTCAACTTCTTCGAGCGACGGATCTCCTCCGCCTACGCCCTCAGGAAGAAGCTGTACCCGAAGTCCGCGACCTACCGGCTTGTGTACGGAGAAAGCGATTTTCTCCCCGGTCTTATCGTCGACAAATACAACGAGTATCTTTCGGTGCAGACCCTCTCTGCAGGGATGGAGGACCGGCTCACGCTCATCTGTGACGTCCTCGTCTCGATGTTCTCGCCCCGCGGCATCGTCGAGCGGAACGAGTCCCCTCTCCGGACGCTCGAAGAGCTTCCCCTGAAAAAGGGAATTCTCCGGGGGACGGTCGAACCGACAATCATCGAGCTCCACGACATCAAATTCCGTGTCGACGTCATGGAGGGGCAGAAGACCGGCTTCTATCTCGACCAACGGGAAAACCGGTCAACCGTGAGAGCCTTCTCGAAGGATGCCGAGGTGCTGGACTGTTTCTGCAACGAGGGGGGGTTCGGACTCTACGCTGCCAAGGGAGGCGCAAAAGGTGTCACGGGCTTCGACAGTTCGGAATTCGCGATCGAGAAATCGAAGGTCAACGCGACCCTCAATAACCTTTCGACCGCCGGTTTCCACAAAGGGGATGCCTTTCAGGTGATCGCCGACGCTCTCGCCCAGAACAAGCGCTACGACCTCGTCATTCTTGATCCTCCATCGTTTACCAAGAGTCGCAAGACGGTGGCAACGGCAGTGAAGGGATACAAAGAGCTTAACACGGGAGGGATGAGACTACTCCGGGACGGCGGTGTGCTCGCGACGGCCTCCTGCTCCCACCACGTGGACGAAGAGACATTTTTAAACATTCTCAACGACAGCGCTGTCAAATCGGGGAGAAAGCCGAGGCTTCTTTTTTGGGGTGGTGCCGCGCCCGATCATCCGACGCTTCCGGCGATGCCGGAGACCAGGTATCTCAAATTTGCGCTCCTCTCCGTGGAGTGACGGGGGGGGAGAAACTTTTGTCGCAGGGGATTGTTCTCAAGAGTATCGGGAACGAGGAATTACCATGAAGACATCCATCCTTCCACCAAGGCGCGCAAGTATGGCAGCGCTGCTACTCGGCGCCCTCCTCGCGGCGGCCTGCACTGCGCATGCCGGCAACGCGCCCCGGACGCTCCCTTCGAGCGACTCCGACTTCGTTTTCATGCCTGCGAATCCGACCGTCGTCGCACCTCAGAAGGTGGTAACGCTCCCGGACGCCTGGGGAGTAGACATTCTCATTTCCAACAACGGGTTCGGGCTTGGAGGCTTTTTGCGCCATGAGTATTCGGAGGACCTTTCGGGCATAATGACGATCGGCTTCTCCGAGGCAAAGGACGACAACCAGGTCGAGTACATCGATTACTACGGTGAGACGATCGTGCCGGGGAAAATCAACAGGTTCATCCTCGTCCCGCTTCACTTTGGGGTTCAATACCGTCTGTTCTCTGAAGACATCGTGGACAATTTCCGTCCTTACATCAACGCCGCGGTCGGCCCGACTCTCGTATTCTCCTCTCCGTTCGACCGGGAGTTCTTCAACAGCCTCGGCTACGGTCAGGCGCACTATACTCTGGGAGGGTACATCGGGCTCGGTGCATTCTTCGGGGCCGGGCACGAGAGCCTCTCGGGGGTCAACATCAGGTATTACATCGAGCCGATCGCCGGGGGAATCGATAGCATGATGAACTCGGACCAGACAATCGAGAAGAAGAAGGATTTCGGCGGCTTCTTCATCACTTTCAACTTCGGATCGTTGTTCTAGGACGGGATGCGGAAGATGAGAAGGCGACAGCGCCTCACAAGCGCGTGCCGCCTTTTTTTATTTTGCCGCCAGAATCTTCCTGAGGAAGCGGCCTGTGTGGGAATGGGGAGACGCCGCCAGATCCTCGGGCGTTCCCTTTGCAACGATCTGTCCGCCGTTGACGCCTCCCCCCGGACCAAGATCGATAACATGATCGGCGCACTTGATCACGTCGAGGTTATGTTCGATGATGAGGAGAGAATGTCCGGCGTCGAGAAGAGCGTTGAAGCATTTCAGCAACTTGGCGATGTCGTCGAAATGCAGTCCCGTCGTCGGCTCGTCGAAGATGAAGAGCGTGTGACCCTCCGTTTGCGCGCTGAGATGAGCGGCGAGCTTCACGCGCTGGGCCTCTCCCCCCGAGAGAGTCGTCGCTGGCTGGCCCAGACGGAGGTACCCAAGCCCGACATCGTCGAGGATCTTCAGCCTTTGTGCGACCCGCCGTCCCTCGGGATGCGAATTAAAGAATTCGATCGCCTCGGCTACGGTCATCGAGAGGATGTCGTCGACATTCTTGCCGTGGTACCGGATGTCGAGCGCCTCTTTCTTGTAGCGTTTTCCCTTGCAGCTCTCACAGGTGAGGTAGAGGTCGGCCATGAACTGCATCTCGATTTTCTGCAGGCCGTCTCCCTCGCACGTCTCGCACCGTCCTCCGGGGACATTGAACGAAAAATACCCCGGGCCGTAACCGCGGATTTTGGCGGCCTGCGTTCCCGCGAGGAGGTCGCGGATGAGCTCGAAGGTCTTGATGTAGGTGATGGGGTTCGAGCGGGGAGATCTTCCGATCGGTGACTGATCGACGAGCTCCACGGCGGAGAGATGTTCGGCCCCTTCAATCGTCGCCGCACCGAAGATGGGACCCACCGGCGAGAGAAGCCTCTTCTTCAACCCATCATAGAGGACCTCGTGAACGAGGGTGCTTTTCCCCGATCCGCTGACACCGGTGATGCATGTGAATGTGTTGAGAGGAATCTCGACGTCGATATTCCGGAGGTTGTGGAGAAATGCGTTGAGGATGCGGATTGAGCGTTTCCCTTTCCTTCGCCGTGTGCGCGGGACGGGAATCGACAGCTCCCCTCCCAGATACCTCCCGGTGAGCGAATCGGGGGATTTCAGCATTTCCTCGTATGTACCGAAAAACGTCACCTCTCCCCCCTGCTCCCCCGCCCGCGGCCCCATGTCCAGCAGGAGATCCGAGGCAACCATCATCTCGGCGTCGTGCTCCACCACGAGGACGGTATTCCCGATGTCGCGGAGCGAGTGGAGAATGCGGATGAGCCGGTCGTTGTCGAGGGGATGGAGGCCGATACTCGGCTCATCGAGGACGTAGATCGACCCGACGAGGGACGACCCGATTGACGTTGCCAGGTTGATGCGCTGAGATTCGCCTCCCGAGAGAGTCGAGGAGAGGCGGTCGAGGGTAAGGTATCCGAGACCGACATCGTAGAGGTACCCGAGCCGCTTGCGGATCTCCTCGAGGATCCGCCGACAGATGCTCAGCTCGAAATCGGAGAAGACGATCGTTCGAAAGAACTCATGCGCGCTCTCAATCGTCATCGCCGCGACGTCGGCGATCGTCTTCCCCGCAACTTTGATGTTCAGCGCCTCCTTCCTTAGCCTCGCCCCCCCGCATTCGTCGCAAATCGTGTAGCCGCGGTATTTGCTCAAGAGAACGCGGTACTGAATCTTGTACGCTTTCCGCTCCACCATCCTGAAGAACCCGTTGATACCGTCGAACCCGCGTCCGTAGCCGTTCATGACGACGTTGAGCTGGTCGGGCGTCAGCTTCTCGAAAGGGACGTTGAGCGGCACTCCCGCCTCGACGGCAACGGAAAAGAGGTCTCGAAGGTTTTCGCGAAACTTGGGGGTCGTCCAGGGCTGGATTGCGCCGTCCTTCAATGCCTTCGAACGGTCGGGAACGATGAGGTCCATGTCGAGTCCGACCGCTCTTCCGAATCCCTGACACTTCGGGCAGGCGCCAAGGGGATTGTTGAACGAGAAGAGATGCGCCTCAGGTTCTTCGTACCGTATCTTGTCGACGGGGCACTCGAAGTGCTGGTTGAAGGAGAACTGTTCTCCCGAGTCGAGCTTTGTCATGGAAACGTACCCGTCCCCTTCGGCGAAGGCGGTCTGAACGGAGTCGGCGAGCCGGGTCTGGCTCGCTTTCTCCTTCTTCCGGAGGATGTACCGATCGACAAGAACCGCCGTCCCTTTTTTCGCCGGAGCGGGGATTCGTTCGTTGAGGTCGACGATTTCTCCATCCACAACAACCCGAAAAAAGCCTCTCTTCTTGAGCGCGGCGAACTCTTCCTTGAGGGAATGCCCTTCGTGCTGCCTCATAGGAAACGTGACGAGAAACTTCGCCCCTTCCGGCTCCTCCATGATCCTGTCGACGATGGAATGAACCGAATCTCGCGTGATGAGCTTCCCGCAGACCCGGCAATACGTTTTGCCGACCCGGGCAAACAGGAGGCGAAGATAGTCATAGACTTCCGTTGTCGTCGCGACCGTGGAACGGGGGTTGCGCGTGTTGGTCTTTTGTTCGATCGCGATCGCCGGGCTCATTCCCTCGATGAGGTCGACGTCGGGCTTGTCCATCCTCTCCAGGAACTGGCGGGCGTACGCCGAAAGGCTCTCGACGTACCGGCGCTGTCCCTCGGCGTAGATAGTATCAAAAGCAAGGCTCGATTTTCCAGATCCGCTCACTCCGGTGATCACGACGAGCTTGTTCCGGGGTATGGTGAGACTGATGTTTTTGAGGTTGTGGACGCGCGCGCCGCGGATCTTGAGGTCACCGGCACCTTCCGCCCGGGGAGGTTCGAGTGCTCCACGGGGCTGCGGCTGAGCGACCTTGGTCTCTGTAGGATGTCCCTTTTTCGTTTTTGCCATCGTAGAAACGATACCTAAATTTCGCATTCCATGCAAGGAGGCGGCGGCGACGGACAAGAACGGTGTCGATCTCGCGTCGCCATTGATGATGTCGCCCGGGGTCCTCTCGGATTCCAAAACAGGCCATTGCTTCACACTCCTAAATTGGCTACATTGAAGAGAATTTTTTTGGGACGATGGGCACGACTGACCTCAAAGGGCTTCCAGTGCAAGACCTGGAAGCTTTTCTTGCTTCAATAGGGGAGCCACGATATCGCGCGAAGCAGGTTTTTGGCTGGATCTACAAGCACGGTGCGGGTTCCTTTGAGGAGATGTCGAACCTTCCGCAGGCGTTGAGGGAGCGTCTCTCCGCCGTCGCGAGCATCGGGCAGGTTGCCATATCGGCCCGCCAGGAGTCCCGCGCCGATGGGACGATGAAGTTCCTCATCGGGCTCAAGGACGGAAAGAACGTCGAGTGCGTCCTCATTCCGCCGAGAAGAGAGTCGGTTGACGCTGAGAAGCGGATGACCCTCTGCATATCGACGCAAGTAGGGTGTCCCTTAGACTGCAAGTTCTGTGCGACGGGGACGATGGGGTTCGACAGGAACCTCTCTTCCGGGGAGATCCTGGACCAGTTGCTCACCGTTCAGAGAATAAGCAGCAAGCCGATCACGAACGTCGTGTTCATGGGGATGGGGGAACCGATGCTGAACTACGACAACGTGATGAGGTCGATCGACATCCTCTCCTCAGAAATCGGCCTGGCGATCAGCCCTCGGCGCATCACCGTTTCCACGGCCGGGTACGCCAACCAGATCCGGAAAATGGCGGATGAAGGTCGAAAAGCGAAACTTGCTCTTTCGCTTCACTCGCTTGACGACGCGGTCCGGACAAAGCTCATGCCGGTGACGAAGAAACATCCGGTCGCGGAGCTTCTCGACGCCCTCGAATATTATTGTCACACGACACGGAAGAACGTGATGCTCGAGTATATCCTCTTCGAGGGTCTCAACGACGGCGAGGCAGATGTCCGGAAGATCATCAAGGCTTCCAAACGCTTTCCTTGCCGGGTGAATCTCATCCCGTTCCACTCCATCGCGTTCACAAGTCCGAGGGGAATTGCGGCATCGCTCAAAGGGGCATCCGCAGAGAGCGTTGCACGATTTGCACGGAAGCTCCGCGACGCGGGGATCCCGGTGTTCGTGCGCCATAGCGCGGGAGAAGACATCGATGCAGCGTGCGGTCAGCTTGCGGTGAAATCCTCCGCGGCGTAAACACCGATCATACCGATTTTTCAACGAAGACACCCAGGGCATGAACATCATACTCTTCGGCGCTCCCGGCGTCGGCAAAGGGACGCAGGCAAAGATCCTGTCGCATATCTATCATATCCCGCATATCTCGACCGGCGATATTCTTCGCGAGGCGATCGAGGAGAACACCCCTCTCGGCCGTGAGGCGAAGCGGTATATGGATCGCGGCAACCTCGTCCCCGACGACATCATGATCGGGCTCGTGAGAAACGTTCTCGAAACCGACCGGTGCAAGAACGGCTTCGTCCTCGACGGGTTTCCCCGAACGATCCTTCAGGCGCAGGCCCTCCAGCCGATCTTCGACGAGCTCCGCATCAAACTGAACAACGTCATCAATATCGGCGTTGACGAGAAGGAGATCATCGACCGCCTCAGCCGGAGGCTCGTCTGCAAGAGTTGCGGCAAGATCTACAACTCCGAGCTCGACCATTTCCACACGTCGGACCGATGCTTCAAGTGCGGAGGCGAACTCTCCCAACGGAGCGACGACGCGCCCACGACGGTGAAGGAACGACTCAGAGTCTATTGGACCGAGACGAAGCCCGTGAAGGAGTTCTACCAGAAGATGGGGCTTCTCCACGACGTCGACGGCGTCGGCGATATTGTCGACATCACGATCAGGCTTCTCACACTTCTCAAGCACTGAGACTCCTCATGCCCCAGGCGAGGAAGCATCTCCAAAAATTCAGCGCCGGCAACATCCCCCTCATCATCGCCCATCGCGGCTATTCGGAGCTGGCCCCCGAAAACTCCATGGCGGCGTTCCACCGAGCGTATGAAGCGCGTGTCGACATGATCGAGCTCGACGTGCGGCTTTCTTCGGACAACGAGTTTGTCGTCTTCCACGACCGCAAGCTCAACCGGACGAGCGAAGGTCGGGGCGCGGTAAAGAACTTCTCCTCGGGAGAACTCACCGCCATCGACAACGGCTCGTGGTTCTCACGGCGTTTCTCGCACGAACGTATCCCGCTCCTCAGGGATGTCCTCCCGATGACGAAAAAGGGGATGCTCATCAACATCGAGATCAAACCCGACGTCGATGGAAGGGACGATTTTTCTCTCGAGGAGGAGATTGTCCGCCTTGTCGCGCGGGCGCGGGCAGCGCACCGCGTGATGTTCTCCTCGTTCAACCACTTCATGATGAAGGCGATCAAGCGTATCGACAGCAGCATCGTCACCGGCATCCTCTACAACCCGATCGCCGATTTCCGGCACTCTCCATCCCAGCTCGCGGCAAGAGCCCATGCCGACATCTTTATCTGCAGCAAGTACCAGATCAACAGCGACGTTGTCCAGGACGCACACGATTCGGGATGTCTTGTCTACGTCTACGGCGTCCGGTCCGAGCGGGACGTCCGCAGGATGATCAGCCGGCAAGTCGACGGGATCATCGCGGACGATCCGGGCATGGTGAAGAAACACTGCGCATCCCTTCTTCAATGATCGCATTCTTCCGCGATCGCTGAACCTTCCCTGAGAAATTCCATCCGACGAGAGAATCCCCGGAGAGCCGGAATTGTTTCCTTACCCTTGTGGAGGTTATATCGTTTAGCGTGAGAGAGAAGGGAAAGTGTGAGGCAGGACTGGTGAGGGCGAGCCGTGGATTTCATGCCGCGTTCAGGATCCCGAAGTGTCCGCCTTTTCGATGAGGGCGAAGGCTGCGACCGCGGTATCCGAGTGAGAGAGGGAGATATGGACGACACTCTTGTCGAGTACTTCGGCGGTCTTTCCGTGCAGGACGATCAGGGGCTTCCCCGATAGTTCATTCGAGACTTCGATGTTCTTCCACTCGAACTCCCCGCTCCACCCCGTCGAGAGCGCCTTGCTCACCGCCTCCTTCGCGGCAAACCTCGCGGCGAAGTGCTGGACGGGGTTCTTCCTCGACCGACAATAGGCAATCTCTTCATCGGTGAAGATCTTTCGAAGAAACGTCTCGCCGAATTCCTCGATGGAACCCCGTATCCGCTCGATCTCGATGAGGTCGACTCCGATTCCCTGGATCATTGCGTTACTCCGCGATTGACTCAGAAACGAACCTTGTTTTCTTCCTTGACGACGTCGACGAGCTCGGCGATATCGTCGATCTCGAAATCCGCGTTCGATTCTTTCGTGCCGAAGGTATCGCCGTAACGGGCGAACACCGTCTTCATGCCGACCTTCGCCGCGCCAACAACATCCCGCTCGGCCCAATCGCCCACCATGAGAGCCTCCTGCGGTTCGACCTGAAGGAGCTCGAGCGCCCGACGGAATGGAGCTTCGTGCGGTTTTCGCTGACCTGTATCCTCGAAGGTGACGACGTGATCGAAGATATGATGAAAGTTGAGGTAGCTGAGACGCAGCCACGCCTCGCGGACGGGAGCATCCGAAACAACGGCGAGACGGATCCCCATTTTCAGGAGCTCCATGAGGGTCATATAAACATGCGGGTACGGGACGAGCGCCGCCTCGCGGGCCTTCCGGTAGGCAATCACTCCGGCGGAGAGAATCTTGTAATCGACCTTCCGGAATTCGTCGTAGAGAAGCTGGTCGAAGACGTTCTGGAACTCCATCCCCTTTTCCTTGTAGATCTCGTCGATGCGCGATTGGATGTCCTCCCGGCTCAGCTTGAGGCCGGCATCGATCATCGCGTTGATTGCCGCGTCGATCGCCTGCCGTTTCATGAGCATGAAATCGACGAGGGTATTGTCGAGGTCGAAGACAACTGCCTTGATCATTTCACGGTACCTGACGAATGCCGGAGCAACGTTTCGACGGCGAGTCTGTATCCTTCGATGCCGATCCCGGCGATTTGTGCTTTGCAGACCGGCGCCGTCACAGAAACCTTTCGAAAGTCCTCCCGCAACTGGATGTTGGAGATATGGACCTCGATGACCGGAGCCGGAATTGCGGCGATCGCGTCACGTATGGCGTAAGAATAGTGCGTGTAGGCCCCAGCATTGAGGACGATGCCATCCACCTTCTGCGCCTCGGCGCCCTGGAGGGTATCGATGATGGTCCCCTCGTGGTTGGACTGAACGAAGGTGAAGCGAACCGATGGGAAGGTTTCGCGTAATCCCTTCTCGATGTCGGCAAGGGTGACCGTGCCATAGACCGACGGTTCGCGCTTGCCGAGGAGGTTCAGATTCGGACCGTTGAGAATGAGGAAGTGCATAGCTACTGGGTTCTGCTTCTTGTGGGAGGGCGCAGGGCGGCCGGGGTCATTTCGACTTCACGATCTCGTCCTCGATGAACATGCGCACCGCGGGTTTCAGGTAGACGTTCTCGATCCCCAACTCCCCGAACGCCTGCGAGATCACCGACGCCTTCCGGTTTGGGGCGAGTTTCTTGTTCACGACGATGACGCGCTCCTCGCGCAGGAGGCAGTACCCTCCGTCGAAATCCCCTTTCTCGTACCTCAGTTGCACCCCCATTTCACGGGCAACGCTTTCGAGCTCGGCGACGATCTCTTCTGCTGTCATCAGGACTTGCGGACCTTCTGTTATGAGACTGCCTGGACCCTCTTCATCGGCTGCCAGATCGCGAGAGCGATGATCGTGTAGTAACAGAGGAGCGCGATGATCGGCACTCCCGCGAGGGCGGCAAGACGATGAATAAAGAGGACTCTGAATTCCCTCAGAGTCGGGTTGGAAAAGAAATCAAGGGCTATCATCCGCCAGTCGAGAAAGATGGTGTAGAATTCGACCGGAGAGAAGATGAAAAAGAGCACCGCGCTCATCGTCAGCCACCCGTTCTCCCTGAACCGAAGGGGCGTCGTCTTCACAAAAACAAGCGCGCTGAAGAATGTTCCCAGGTATCCCCCGATGACGATCAGCGAACTCAGGCTGATAAGGCGGAAGATTTCGCGCTCGAGGTCGCTGTTGAGGCTCTCCTTGAAGTCGAGGGTCCCGAAAACGAGGAGCTCATTGCCGATCACGGCCCGCACGTTCACGGCACCGAGCCAGATGATCGCGCTGATAATTAGGATGAAGAGGGATGCTCTGGGACCCTGACGCATGAATGAAATTAGAATTTTTGGGAGTGAATTGCAAACGGGGATTGCAGGAACCGCTGCTCGAATACTCTCCAACTTTCCCTTCGATGATTGCTTCCGGGTCGCCATCGACGACTCTTCGGAATGACAATGCTTCGGGGTTGCGCAGAAAAAGAACGGTCATTGCGAGGAGTCCGACTGAGGTCGGACGACGAAGCAATCCCCCGATTCGAAGACCCTGGATGTCCAATTCCGTGAAGACAACTTTGCAGCGCACGCCCTATTTGTAAATCAAATACCTCTCTCTCGTTGGAAGGAACCGTTCGACCTCTTGTTTCCACTCCGCGACGATCTTCCCGACGGGGACGTTCGCCGCGAGCGAGAGGCGCACGGCATCCGTCCCCATCACTTTATCGAACATCGTCATCCCGGCGGAATC
>DATJQP010000013.1:0-17680 GCA_035505655.1 Bacteroidota bacterium | reverse complement strand
GCGGTTGGCAAGTTGCATTGAAGGAACGTTCTTTGCTCACAAGGGGGAGACTAGAATTATGAACAGAAGACTTGCCGCGATCATCGGTGCACTGGTTTTCAATTCGCTCTCTCTGCAAGGTCAACTGGTTGAGGGTCCCCTATTCTCGTTCGAGCATCTGTCATGGGGAATGCACCCTCAGGTGGCTGAACAGATATTGGGTGATCAATCCCTACAAGCGTCCTCCTTGCCGTCGAATTCTCTTGCGAAAGAGTCCGGTGGAATGTTCTCCACATACTTTCTGGACAAAATGTATGCCGCGAAGGTGCTCATCGCCCTTCAATTCTCCATGGAGGACAGTTCACTGCAGAGAGTCATTGTCTGTTGCGCCGCTATTGACTCGACGGATGGAAGCGACCGAACATCGAAGATAAAGCTCGAGCGTCTGGGCGAGTCGTACTCGGAGCGGCTCGGGAAAACGAAGTCGTCCAAGTCTATTCCCTTCGTTGGCAAAGTGAAAAACTGGTCGCTCAAAAATTCGGACGTGCAGATGCTCTACTTGAGTGCCGTGGCGTCCGTTACGATCGTCTTCGCTCCTCCGTCCAAAGAGGAGTAAAAAACATCCAGGATCGGAGCTCGCGGGAAATCCATGAGAAGATGGAAGGAACAACTCTCCCTTCTGACGGGGATCTCTGAACCCGGTTCGGGGAATTTCTCCATCATCGGATGCGGCCTCTTCCTCACATTGATCCAACCTGGCCTCCTTGTTGCCTGCATCTTCCTCGAGCAGATTCGGCTGGAGTTGATCTCCGTCGCGGCCGCGTGCATCCTGACAATCTTGATTATCTGGATGAGGTACCTGACGGGTGGTTTGTTTCTGTTTCTCCTCCTCCGGCCTTTTGTGGAGAACCGAGGAAGGCTTTTCAGAAACTGCGTCTCAGCTGTCGTTTGCTGCAGCGCAATCCTGGTCGGTGGAAGAGGAGCGGCAGTGGTACTCGGGGTAGTGAGGGTTTGCCTTCAACGGATTCCCTTCTCTGTACCGGAATTCATCGGCATCAACTCCCTTCTCGCCGCACTCCGTCTCCCTACTTTTCTGATTCTCCGAAGGGCTGATATCTTTTCTGCCTGGTACATCGGCCTCCTCGCGAGTGCCATCAAGTCGATCGGGGAGCTCAAGCGGCCGTGGCGAATCGTCTGTGCCTCGGCCGATTGGCTCTTCGTCGCCCTGGTTCAGGAAATGATTGAAGAGGCGTTTCGGACCCAAAAATGAGAATATTCCGTGGGTGGCAGGTGTCAACGTCGTGCACCGCAATTCCCAGGGAGGATAAGAACATGCCCATGATCACCCGTTCCTTCCGTCGCCGCCCGGACATCAGGTGTCTGGTTGCAGAATGCGTGAGACTTTTCATCGGTGCGGTCTTCCTTCTTGCTGGAATCGCAAAGCTTCTCGATTTTCCTCAATTCCTGACGACACTCCATGGTTATGCCGTCCTGCCCCACCATCTTGTGATGCCCGCGGGAATAGCGGTCGTTTTGGCGGAAGTTCTCCTTGGAAGTCTCCTGGGCGTAAACCTGTTTGTCCGGGAGACGGCGTCGCTTCTCACAGGGATGACGCTCCTTTTCATTGCAGCGATTTTTGTGAACATCGTGACGGGCCGGGTGGGAGACTGCGGTTGTTTTGGATCGATCGTCCCGGAGGAGGTTGGGCCCGGCTCACTGTTGCGTGATTCCTGCCTCCTGGCAGGATGCGCCTGGATCGCTTTGATCCACCGGACGCAGAAGAAAGCATCATCGAGCGAGAGGGAGGCCAGGGGCTAGAGCCGTTCGGATCCCCAAGGCCGGGGAATTGTCCGAGGCGAAGGTGGAAGGAGCACTTGTCTTTCATCCCGGAATGGACTATCATCTCTCAGAAGAACTCTACCAATTGAAAGGCGCACGGTCGTGCTCGAATATCTGGAAGCCTGTGAGAAGATACTGCGCCACGCCCATCGGATGATGCCCCGGCGAGTCCCCCTGGCCGATGCGCTCGGTTTGAATCTGGCGCAGGAGGTGAAGGCGCGAGAGCCCATCCCACTATTTGACTCGTCATCGGTGGATGGTTATGCAGTGCTTGCCGCCGATCTGAAGGAGGCGGCTTCGGATCGAGAGGTCCGGTTGCCAGTCTCCGCAGTCATCCCGGCGGGAAGTCCCGGGCTCCGCACCATTCGCCGCGGCGAGACCATGAAGATCATGACGGGCGCTCCCCTTCCCAGGAAAGCGGACGCCGTTGTGATGAAAGAACATGTGAGAGAGGTCAACGGCGTTGCGATCTTCACCTCCCCGGCAAAAGAGGGAGAAAACCTGCGGCGTCGTGGCGACGAGTTCGCCAAAGGGGAAACTGTTTTTGTCAAGGGGGCGAATGTTACTCCGCCGGTCATCGCGATGTCGGCCACGCTCGGATTTGCGACGCTCAACGTTTTTGCCGAACCCTCTGTCGCGCTCGTCATTACGGGGAGCGAAGTCAGATCTCCCTCCGCGCCGTTGAAGCGGGGACAGATCCGCGATGCCAACTCCTACCTCATATCCGCAACGCTTCAACACCTGGGGCTTTCACGGCCGATGATTCTCCGGGCTCGCGATAGTAAACGGGAACTCAAAAAGGCATTTGCCCGGGCAATCAAGAAAGCCGACGTCGTCATCTCGGCGGGCGGCGTCTCCGTGGGGGATTTCGACTACGTGAAGGAGATTCTCAGTGACCTCCGCGTGAAAACCGTCTTCTGGCGGGTGGCGATGAAGCCGGGGAAGCCGAACTACTTCGGCACGAGGGGAGGGAAACTTATCTTCGGTCTGCCGGGAAATCCCGTCTCCGCACTTGTCTCCTTCGAGGTGCTTGTTCTCCCCGCACTTCACAAGATGATGGGTTCGATGCGGATGCCGGCAATCACCGTCCGGGCTGAACTCGCTGAGGATGTGAAACGAAGTTCCGGAAGAGTCGAATTCGTCAGGGCCTTTGCCACCCGCCTTCCCGACGGCCGCTACTCCGTTCATCCCGTCATAGGTCAGGGTTCACATATGGTGAGCGGAGTCGCTCGGGCAAACTGCCTCATCGTTCTCTCGCAAAACAATGATCGGGTCAAAAAGGGGGATCTCGTCGAGATCCGATTCCTCTCCTGGACCGGAAACTGAATCGGCTCCCTGGTTCTGCCCGACGGTTGGTTGTTGCGCTTCACACTTCTCCTCGCGCGATTCTCTTCCAACAAGAATTATTTGCCGATCCATCCGGAGAGCTCGCTCCTTGAAAAAAGAAGTGAACGGGAGCGAGGCCCAGGCCTCGAAGAATCATTTCCCCCCACCTCCCATTAATGAGAAAATCCTCCTATTCTTTTACGCTTTTTGTGAAAAACAGCCTGTTTTTGCGACATAGATCATGAGGTGAAGGGCAAAACGTCCGACTTTGCCCGAATTGGATCCACCTCCCGGTGGCATAATAGTTGAGTGATTCCCCCTTGCCGTCGCAATGTTCATATCATATTTCGATGTTTGGCGCCGTGGCTGGTACAAAAAAGAAAGACACGATCCTCGTTCATTCTGCAGATTCGGACCTCTCGAAAAGTCTCTCGATCCTCCTCCAGAGTCAGTACAACGTAGTAACGACGGAGACAGTCGAGGAACTCGGATTGCAGCGGAATAACAAATGCGTCTCACTCCTGGTGGTCGATCTCGAGCGCTCCATCCCCTCGCTTCTCGGAGAGTTTGAATTTCGACGTTTGCAGAATTCCGAGGTGCCGATTATCGTCCTCTATGCATTCAGGCAGGGGAAGCCTGAGTGGGAGCGAAGGATTCGCTCACTTGCCTGTGAGGTCCTCTATAAGCCGGTTCAAATCGAGCAAATCCTCGGGGCGATCGCGACGAAGATTGATCTTCACAAAACTCAAAACGGCAACGGCTTGAGGCCTGTCGCCAGGGGATGAGGCTCGGCAGGTTGTATTTGCAATGGCGCTCCCGCCCGATGGGCGGGATTTTTGTTTCTGGTGCCGGATGTTAGAAGGGGAAGTCCTGCGAAGGGGCTGGAGCGGGGCGTGTTTTTGCATCCTCTCTTTTCTTGGCCACCATGTGGACGGCATTCGCCGAGACCGCGATCGCTTTGCGGGGCTTAACCGGGCAGGCATGCTCGCACGCTCCGCATCCGATGCAGAACTCTTCGTCCACTTGCGGTAGGAGCAGAACTCCGTACGGTATCATGTGAACAGCTTTCGTGGGACAGTGTTCGGAGCAGGCCCCGCAATCGGTCTTCTTCGTTTCGACGATGCAATCTTCTTTGACGAACGTCGCCTTCCCGATCTGCAGCAGTTTCTTCTCATCCTTTGTGACGCGCTCGATGGCCCCGGTCGGACAGACTTCCCCGCACAGAGTACATTCAAAAGTGCAGTAATTGACCGAGTAATCCATGTGCGGTTGCATGAGTCCAGCGATGCCGTATTCGAGAAAAGTCGGTTGAAGGACATGTGAAGGGCATTCAGCGACGCAGAGGTGGCACGCGGTGCAATGATCCGTGAAATGCCTGATGCTTCTTCCTCCGGGGGGGACGATGGGGGATTTCACGATCTGGTTCTCCCGGGCAAACCCGGGGCCCGGTTTGAGCAGACCGAGAAGCCCGGAGGATGCGCCGATGAGCAGAGACCTCCGATCGGTGCTGAGGGGGGGTTCGCTCCGCGGCCGCCACCATCGCGTCCGGTAATGCATTCCGTCGATCGGGCACGAACCGATGCAGTCGAAACATCCAACACATGCCGCAAAATCGATCGTCCGTCGTCCCGCGTCGACGCATTTTGCCCGACATACCCGCTCGCAGAGGCCGCAATCGATACATTCGTTCGTGTCGATGGTAATCCGCAGGAGCGAAAAGCGTGAAAGGAGGCCCAGAATTCCCCCTACCGGGCAGAGGGTGTTGCAGAAGAACCGGCCGTGTTTGTACGAGAGCCAGAAAATCCCCCCGAGAAAAATAGCCGCGAGGGCAACTACCGGATACTCCCGCGTGTCGACGGGGATGACATACATGACGTAGATCCGGTTTGCCACGAGGAGCGAAGCGACGGCGTTGTTGCACAGCGCCTCAACCGGACGCACAAGATTGGTGAGGATCCTGCTGAAATTGCTGTACGGCTCGAGAAGATCCAGGACCATCATGCTTCCCGCCGCGGCCGAGACGATCGCGAGAAGCGTGACGGCGTAATGGACGAGGTAAGCCGGCTTCGAGTACGGGAATCGCCGATGGATGAACTTCCTCTTGGCCGACCAGATGAAGAGATCCTGAAGGGTCCCCAGAGGACAGAGGTGGGAGCAATAGACTCTTCCCGCTACGAGGGTGAGGGCCGTGACCGCAAGAGCAGCGAAGATCGCAACCGCCGTTCCACCGAGAGCGGAAATGACCGCAGGACCATACTGAAGGGCGAGAACGGTATTGACGAGTTTCGGTGGAATGACCCCGCCGAGGTCCAAAAAAAAGAGCGTCGCGAGGATGAAGACAAAGGAGGCGACGCTCAGACGGAGTACCCTCAGACGGCTCACGGTCAAAGCGCGATACGCTTAATATTGAGGTGTTCGAGGTCGGAGCGGCCGATCTTCTGCGCCGACGCGATTTGAATGTACCGCACCGATTTCGGATCGAGGCCGAACAGCTTCGCACCGGCGGTGTCGATCGCAACCATGTCGGTGGAGATAAGCTGGGATTTCATCGTGACGACATCGGCCGCCGAGATCCCCCGAGGGCCATTCTGGGTCATCACGTAGTAGGCATCGAGAATATTAAGATCGGGTTTCCGGTAGAACGGAAAATCGGCGATACACTGGTGGAGGTCGTTAGCGTGCCAGTTTCCCCTGTCCCACACAACGCCCATGAGATTCTTCATCGACATCGTGAGGAGGGCAGAATTGTGATTCTTGAGGACCGGCACATTGATGAAAACGTCGGAGCCGAGGATCACTTCGTGAACCTTCGCCTTCGTGAGGTTCTTCGCGCCGGCGATCGTGACCTCCTGAAAATATCCCTCGCTGTTTCCCGGCGCCATCTTCCCCCCGGCATCGGCCACCGCAGCTGCGATTCCGCTGTTCTTGTAGGTGCGCTGCCAATCGTCGCATGTGTGGTCGAAGACGACTACCTCCCTGGCTCCGGCGTCCAGACACTGACGGATGATCTCGGAGACAAGTTTCGGATTGGTGTTCCCTCCTCGCTCGGGGGAGACGTCCCAGCCGATGTTCGGCTTTAGGGCAACTTTCTGCCCTTTCTTCACAAAGGATCTCATTCCACCCATCGCCTCCATACCCTTTCTGAACATCACCTCCGGCTCTCCCCCTTTGATTGCCACGAGATCAAAGTTACCGGCCGGCTTTGCCTCCGAAAAGGCGTTCGCCACCCAGTTGAGGTTTGCCTTCGAGGATTGTGAACCAACAAGGAGAGCTGCACCCCCGGTGCGTAGAAGAAAAGATCTGCGGTCCATGAAGAATCCTTGGAATGTATATTGGGGAAAATCTGTCCACCTGAGAGCTTACAATTCTCCTGCCAATCTATCCTTCGTTTCACGGAAGAAATCGAGACGCAAAGTGGCGGAAGTGCGGGATTATTCCTATTTTTCGGGAAACCACCTGCGTTTCTGCCCAATCTTGGAAAAGATCACTAACCAGTCTGCCCAAATTCAGTAAGGGGCAATCATTCAGTGTGGAATAAATTGGCACAATCCTTGCCGAATTATTCAACACTTTAATCGGTCATCTCTTGCCAATTTCATTGTTGATGCGAAGACAGTTCGGGACATTGGCACTTCTGCTGGCGGTGGTCCTCCTCCTTTGCCCCGCTTCGGGTCTTCTTCAAGGTCAGACCAAGGAGGAGTGTCTGGCCTGTCACTCCGACAGCACACTGACAACGGAGCGAAACGGGAAGACCATCTCTCTTTTCGTGAGCGATAACGTCCTCACGCATTCCGCTCACAAGAAACTTGTCTGCGTCGCCTGCCACACCGGCTTTGATCCCGGCAACATCCCGCACAAAGAACATATCACGCCGGTTCAGTGCACGACCTGCCATAAGAACGTCGAGTCGAAACATCCTTTCCACAGCACCCTCTTGGTGAAGGCGGGGGAGAACGAACCGCGGATGTGCAAGGAGTGCCACGGGACTCATGATGTCCAATCGCCCAAAATCCCCGGGACGAAATTCAACTCCGCGAATGTCGTTCAGAGCTGCGGGGAGTGCCATACCGCCGAAAAGGAGCACTACCTCGGTTCCGCTCACGGCAAAGCGCTTCTCTCGGGAAACCTGAACGCTCCCACATGCGTCGCCTGTCATTCCAAGAACATCGTTCCCACGAAGGCGGTGACCGACACCGCGGCGCTTAAACTTGCCCAGGAACAAGTCTGCATCACGTGCCACGTAAAGAACAAACAGACCCCCGCCGACGCGCCGACGGCGAGCTTCGTGATGTCGTACGAGGAGAGCGTTCACGGGATGGCGCTGAAGGCTGGAAACGGAGCCGCGGCCAACTGCGTTGACTGCCACGGGAGCCACGAAATGAAGAAGGGGGGAGATCCGACATCGAGGGTCAACCGTCTCAACATCCCGAACACCTGCGCAAAATGTCACGGCGCAATTGCGGAACAATACCGGGCGAGCATCCATGGCTCGGCGTTTCTGGCCGGAAACAAGGATGCGCCGGTGTGTACCGATTGTCACGGCGAGCACAGGATCCTGGCTCCAAAAGATCCCAACTCCCCCGTCTCGAAGCTCCACGTTTCAGCCCAGGTCTGTTCGCCGTGTCATAACTCTGTCCGGCTCAACGAGAAATTCGGGCTTGCGGCTGAAAGAGGAAAAAGTTTTGACGACAGCTATCACGGACTCGCGACGAAAGCGGGAAGCGTCGAAGTTGCAAACTGTGCAAGTTGTCACGGAGTTCATGACATCCTTCCGTCGAGCAATCCGAAATCGAGGGTGAACAAGGCGAACCTTGCAGTGACGTGCGGTAAATGTCACCCCGGGGCGAACGAGAACTTCACCAAAGGGCCGGTGCATGTCATCGTCTCGGCGAAGGAGAACAACCTGCTCTATTATGTCACCTCGGGATACATCGCCCTCATCGTCCTGACGATCGGCGGGATGTTCTTCCATAATGCGCTCGATTTCGTGAAGAAGTCGAAACGGAAGCTCCGTGTTCGCAGAGGGACAATCTATGAAGAGGAGCTGGGACACTCGTTGTACGTTCGCATGACGCTCGGCGAAAGGCTCCAGCACGGGACGCTCATCCTCAGCTTCGTTACTCTCGTCATTACCGGCTTCATGCTGAAGTATCCGGACGCATGGTGGGTAGGACCGATCCGGTCCATCAGTCCGTCGGTTTTTGAGATCCGGTCTCTTCTCCACCGCGTTGCCGGCCTTCTTCTTCTTCTGGCCGGCGCTTACCACCTCTACTACATTCTCGCGGTTCCGCGCGGCAGACAACTTGTCCGGGACCTTGTGCCGAAGTTGAAGGATCTCCACGATGCCATCGGCGTGGCGAAATACAATCTGGGACTCAGTTCGGTGAAGCCCCAGTTTGACCGCTTCAGCTATGTCGAGAAGAGCGAATACTGGGCGCTCGTCTGGGGGACGATCGTCATGGGAGTGACCGGTTTTATCCTGTGGTTCGATAACCGGTTCCTGGGACTTCTTGGAAAACGGTGGTGGGATGTCGCGGGGACGATCCACTACTATGAAGCGTGGCTAGCGACGCTCTCTATTATAGTATGGCACTTCTATTTCGTCATCTTCAACCCGGATGTTTACCCCATTAACCTGGCCTTCCTGAAAGGTACGATCACCGAGGAGGAGATGCACGACGAGCATCCGCTCGAACTGCAGCGCATCAAGGCGGAGGAACTGCGAAAGGCGGAAGAGGCTGAACGCTCCAGGGAGTCCGACGCATCGAGTTGACCGCAGACGCGGTTGAGGTTTCTGCGGCAATTGCTTTTCGCTTCCATTAACTGTACTATCGGTTTGTGATGAAGAGACTCGTTCCGAAATCGTTTTACAACCCCACGAGCTTTGCCGGAGCCGCGATCTCGCTCGTCAGCTTCGGGCTGATTCTCTTTCTCTTTCTTCTCGAGGCGTTTGCCGGGCACCAGAAGCCATACATGGGGATCATCGCTTTCGTCATCCTTCCCGGCTTTTTGCTCCTGGGGCTACTGGTTGCGGTTGTCGGAATGATTCTGGAGCGGAAACGGGTCCATACGGTGGAAACCCGCTTTCCGAAGATCGACCTCAACAATCCGCACCAACGGTCGATGTTTCTCTTCTTCAGCGGACTGCTCCTTCTGTTGCTCCTTTGCTCCGCGTTCGGGAGTTATCAGGCATACGAATTCACAGAGTCGGTGCAATTTTGCGGCGAGATTTGCCACAGCGTCATGAAGCCGGAGTACACTGCCTACCTTCATTCTCCCCACGCAAGGGTTTCCTGCGCCGAGTGTCATGTTGGATCGGGAGCCGACTGGTATGTGAAGTCGAAGCTCTCGGGGGCTTACCAGGTCTATTCGGTGATCTTCCACAAATATTCCCGCCCGATCGAGACCCCCGTCCGGAATCTCCGTCCGGCGCAGGAGACGTGCGAGCGGTGCCATTGGCCGAAACAATTTTATGCCGAGAAGCAGGTGGTGAAGACCTACTTCCTCTCGGACGAGAGGAATACCAAGTGGTGGATTTCCCTTCTCCTGAAGATCGGAGGCGGAAACAGTGAAACCGGACCGACGTCCGGGATCCATTGGCACATGAACATCAACAACAAGATTACGTACGTCGCCGTCGATTCCCAGCGTCAGGTGATTCCCTGGGTGCAATCGAAGGGGCCGGACGGAACCGTTGTGACGTACAAGATCGACGACGGGTCGGTGACCGACGAGCAGATTGCGGCGGGAGAAAAGCGGCGGATGGACTGCATCGACTGCCACAACAGGCCGACGCATATTTACCATGCGCCCAACTCCTCGGTGAACGAGGCAATGGCGCTTGGGTGGATCGACCCGGCAATCCCGTCGATCAAGGCGACGGCCGTCGAAGCGCTCGTGAGGCCGTACGGAACGGAGGAGGGGGCGATGGACAGCATCGGAATCTATATCCGCAATGTCTATGCCCAGCGGTACCCGGAAGTGGCGAAAACAATGAGCGCAGAGATCGACACCGCAGTCGAGAGGGTGAAGCACATCTACAGTGTGAACTTTTTCCCTGAGATGAATGTCTCCTGGAAGCATTATCCGAACAACATCGGGCATCTCTATTCTCCCGGATGCTTCCGGTGTCACGACGGCAAGCATGTGGGTGACAACGGCAAGGTCCTTTCGAGGGACTGCAACACCTGCCATGTCATCCTTGCACAGAAGCTCGATCACGATGATCTCCGGATTTCTCTCGACGGCATCGAGTACAGGCATCCGGTCGACATCGGCGATGCATGGAAGCAAATGAACTGCAGTGATTGCCACAGCGGCGGTTGACCTCTTCCCATCTGGCGGGAGATCGGTGTCATGACCGAGCAACCTACGATAGGCGTAAACGAGAAGAAGCGCGACTTCCTGAAACTGGTCCTCGGAGGAAGCCTGCTGGCGTGGATCGGCGCAATCCTCTATCCCGTCCTTGCGTATCTGAAACCCCCGGCCCAGGCTGAGGCCGAGGTCACGAGCGTCAACGCCGGTAAACTCTCCGACATCCCCAAAGACAGCGGAACGATTATCAAATTCGGCTCGAGGCCGGTTATCCTCCTCCGCACCCCGAAGGACGAGCTCAAGGCGTTTTCGGCGGCGTGCACCCACCTCGAGTGTACCGTGCAGTACCGCAAAGACATGGGCCTGATCTGGTGTGCGTGCCACAACGGGAAGTACGATTTCAACGGAAGAAATGTCTCGGGGCCGCCGCCGCGGCCGCTTGAAGAGTACAAGGTGAACGTTCAGGGGGGAGAAGTCTACATCTCCAGGAAGTCATGAAAAGGACGCTGAAGCGACTGTACGACTGGCTCAACGAACGGATGCAGCTGGACGATGTCATCGAGTTCATGGGGAAAAAGTACGTTCCCGTTCACCGGCATTCGGTCTGGTACTATTTCGGCGGTGTCTCGCTCTTCCTCTTTATCATCCAGGTGGTCACGGGGATTCTCCTCCTGATGTACTACAAAGGAAGCGAGGAATTCGCGTTCGAGAGCATCCAGTTCATCATGTCGAAAGTCAGGTTCGGCTGGCTCATTCGCTCCATTCATAGCTGGACGGCCAATCTCTTCATTCTGACGGCAATGATTCATATGTTCAGCGTCTTCTTCGAGAAGGCGTACCGCAAGCCCCGGGAGATCACCTGGCTTACCGGAATGTTGATGTTCTTTCTCATGCTCGGCTTCGGCTTCAGCGGTTATCTTCTTCCGTGGAACGAGCTGGCGTATTTCGCGACGAAGGTCGGCACCGAGATCGCGGGGGTGGTTCCGGTCATTGGAAGACCGATCATGGTTTTTTTGCGCGGCGGCGAGCAGGTGACGGGGGCAACCCTCTCGAGATTCTTCGGTTTTCATGTAGCCGTCTTTCCTGGCATTTTTACGGTTCTCCTCGGCATCCATCTTCTCCTCGTCCAGCGGCAGGGGATGAGCGAACCCCTCACTCCTCCGGGCGAACCCGAGAAGGAGCTGAAGACGATGCCCTTCTTCCCGAACTTCCTGCTTCGCGACCTCCTCCTCTGGCTCATCGTTCTGAATCTCCTTGCCATCCTCGCAGTCTTCTTCCCGTGGGAGCTCGGGAAGAAGGCGGATGCGTTTGCGGCGGCCCCGGCAGGAATCAGGCCGGAATGGTACTTCCTTTTCATGTTCCAGACCCTCAAGCTCATTCCGGCCAGGCTTTGGATCGTCGACGGCGAAGTCCTGGGGATTGGGTTGTTTGGGCTTGCCGGGTTGCTTTGGTTGATCGTCCCGTTTTGGGACAGGAAGAGCGCACGCGGCGAACGGAGCAGGTTCGTGACGTACATCGGAGTCTTCATCGTCCTCTACATCATCATTCTTACGATCATCGGATGGGCATCATGAGTCCCAGAGCCGTTTTGTGCATCGTGGGAGTTGCGGTTCTCCTCGTGGATCAGCCGCGGATCTTTGCCGGCGATCAGTGTGTGACATGCCACGAGGCGATGGAGGATGCCCCTTCGAAGCTCTTCAGCCATGACGTCCATGCCGCGAAGGGGCTATCATGCGCCGATTGTCATGGAGGGAATCCCAAAGCGGATGACCCCGACGTTGCGATGAACAAGAAGGCGGGCTTCATCGGCGTTCCCAAAGGAGACGACATCTCGAGAATGTGCGCCGGATGCCACGGTGACCCCGAAGCGATGCGCCGGTACGGATCCGTGCTTCCGACGAACCAGTGGGAGAAACTGCAGTCGAGCGTCCACGGCGCCCTCTCAACGAACGGCAAGGAACATATCGTTCAATGCATCACCTGCCACAACGCGCACGGCGTCCTCCATGTGAAGGACCCCGCCTCGCCGGTCTATCCTCTCAATGTCGTCAGGACGTGTACGAAGTGTCATGCGAACGCGGCCTACATGCGGTCGTACAATCCTTCGATCGCAGTCGATCAGCTGGACAAATACAGGACGAGCCTCCACGGTATACGGAATGCAAAAGGAGACCCGCACACTGCCCAATGCGCCAGTTGTCACGGAAGTCACGACATTCGCGCCGCGAACGACCTCAAGTCGCAGGTCTATCCGACAAACGTCCCATCGACGTGCGCCCGATGCCATAGCGATTCTACGCTCATGGCGAGGTACGGAATTCCAGCAGACCAATTCGCCAAGTATTCACGAAGCGTTCATGGGATTGCGTTGCTCCAGAAGAACGACGCGGGTGCCCCGGCCTGCAACAGCTGTCATGGAAATCACGGCGCGGCTCCGCCGGGGGTCGAATCGGTCTCGAAGGTGTGCGGAACCTGCCACGCGCTGAACGCCGACCTTTTTTCGTCGAGTCCTCACAAGAAGGCGTTCGATGACCGAAAGCTCCCCGAGTGTGAGACGTGCCACGGGAACCACGAGATCGCTGCCGCGTCGGAGACACTCCTTGGCGTGTCGGCCGGGTCAGTCTGCGGTCGGTGTCACCACGGGGATGAGAATGCCGCGGGATATAAAGCAGCAAAGGAAATGCGCCAGCTCGCCGACAGCCTTTCGGACGCAGAGGCGAAAGCGCGGATGCTCATCGACGAGGCGGAGCAAAAGGGGATGGAAGTCTCCGAGGCCAAGTTCAAGCTTCGGGATGTCCATCAGGCCCGGCTTCAATCCCGCACAGCGGTCCATGCATTCGACGAAGCGAGGTTCGACGAAGTTGCCCGCAAGGGGCTGGTGGTCGCGGAGATGGTTGGCGGGGAAGGTCAGGCGGCGATCGACGAATATTATTTCCGGAGGGTTGGCCTGGGCGTTGCCACGATCATCATTACAATCCTGGCGACCTCCCTCTACCTCTTCATCAGGAGGATAGAAAAGAAGCAGGCATGAGATTGGCCATGGTTGCCGGACCCGCGAAGGATCAGGGCAGCCGGGAGGACGAAGTTCCGAAACCGGATCGCGTTGATTTCAATTCACGGGTAACAGGCTGGAGATAGCGGGAGGGAAGGATGAGTGTGCTGACGTTGAGGGCTCGAAATTGTTCGGTTCCGAAGTCTGTTCCCAACCTTGCAAAACCACTATACCTGCTCTTCTTGGAATTAAGATTGTAGGTCCGAAAACCAGAGCAAAATCCTAGGGAATATCCACATAATTGACTCGGCACATTATTTGATAAATATCGTGTCGAGAATTTGAACACCAAACCAGGCTGATGTGAAGAAAGGATTTCGATTGAAGATGAAAAGACTAGTTCAGTCTCTGATGATCCTGGCGCTCGTGATGTTTGTCGCTCTCCCGACGCTCGCGGAACACAAGTACGTCGGAGTGACAATGTGTTCAGCCTGCCATCGCTCCGAGAAGGCAGGAAAGCAGTTTGACATCTGGAAAGGATCGAAGCACGCAGGAGCGTTCAAGACCCTCCAGACCCCGAAGGCGGATGAGATCGCCAAGGCAAAAGGACTGAAGACGAAGGCAGCCGAATCTCCCGAGTGTCTCGAGTGCCACGTCACCGCGTACGGTGCGGACAAGGCGATCACCACGGCGTTGAAGCAGGAGGATGGCGTCCAGTGCGAGACGTGTCATGGTCCGGGATCGGACTACAAATCCATCCCCGTGATGAAGGACAAAGCGAAGGCGGAAGCCGCAGGGTTGATCCTCGCCGTGAACGATGCGAAGATGTGCGAGAAGTGTCACAACAGCAAGAGCCCGACTTACAAGGAGTTTAAGTACAAGGAAGCATGGGATAAAATCAAACATCCCATTCCTTCGAACTAACAAGTGTATTCGTCCCCTCACGGGGGCGATACATCCCCCGCCGGCACCCTACATGCTGGCGTCTATCCCACGAGGCTCGGCAAAGCCTCCAGACCGCAACCAATCCCGCCCCATCTTCCGATGAGGCGGGATTCCTATTTTATGGAACATGGTTGAGGGGTTCTTGATACTTGGAAGGAAGTTTTATATGATTGGAAGAATTGCCGCAAAACTTGTAGGTATTCCCGACGCACGAATGGCACAATCCTTGTCTTTACTCTCTCCACACGAGCAAAGGAAATTGTCGCTATGAAATACACACTACTACTCTTCAGTGTTTGTCTCGCGGCAGGGACTGCCACCGCTCAATTTACCTCCGGGCGATTCACGACCTCGTTCTACGGATGGCAGGGGCGCAACTCGACGCTCGACAAGGAAGACTACCTGAGAGCGTACGAGAATGTGCAGTTTAACTTTGCTCAGGACCCGTTCGATTTCAACACCAACTTTCAACTCTCGAAGGACTTCGGCACCGTGATCGGGACCGATCCGGATCTGCGTCTCTCATCCCTTGTCGTGAGGGGACGGGACATCGCCGGCATCGCAGACCTTTCCGTCGGCAGACAATTCGTTTTCGCCGGCGTCGGGAACGGCCTCATGGATGGAGCGGAGGTGAAGGGTTCTCTCCTGGACCATCGTCTCGGCTTCACAGCCTACGGCGGATACAATGTTATCCAATCCCGTGACATCGTCCTGAAGAGAGACTTCGCCGATAATTCTCTCGTCGGCGGACAGTTGACGTACGAGCCGGTCGACAACGCGGTGGTCGGACTTAGTTTCATGGACCGCACAAGAAAGCCGGAGCCGTTCACCGCCGTGCGTGCCGATTCGCTATTCAACCCCTACGTTGTTGTCGTTGCCTATTCTCCGGACGAGGAGGAATACGCTAGCCTCGACGCGAGCTACAGTCTTCTCAACAAAGTGAGCCTCTACGGGCGATCGGACTACGATTTCAACTTCGAGCGGATTTCCCGGGCGCAACTCGAAGCGAGGGCCGGTATTGTCTCGGCGCTCACCGCCACCGTCGACTATCTCTTCCGCGAACCGCGCGTGGCATACAACTCGATCTTTTCCGTCTTTAACACGAGCAGTACGCAGGAGGTTGAAGGAGGACTCGAGTACCAATTCTCCCCCCTCATCCGTGCGTTCGCCCGCTTCGCCGATGTTCAGTACACCGACGACAACAGCAGCAGGCTGACGGTCGGAGGCGCCTACGATATCGTCAACGTTTCGTACACACAGAATTTCGGGTATGCGGGAGATCTTGACGGCATCTCGGTGCAGGCGGTCTACCCGATGATGAACCGCATCGTCACGCCGAGCCTTGGGTTCGGGTACGCAAGTTACCAGCTCTCGGACAACGCCCCAAAGAGCACCGTCATCAATGGCAGTGTCGGAGCAACCTATCGTCCCACCCCGGCGTTGTCGACTGACCTGCAGCTCCAGTGGATGCACAATCCGCTCTATTCGAACGACGTTCGGGTGTTTGCCAAAGTAAACTACTGGTTCAGTGATCATCTCAGCTGGTTTTAAAGGATAGCCATGAGAATCAAACTTCTAGTGTTTGGGTTGATCTACGCCGCGACGACTGCCGCCGCGGTTGGAGGGAGCCGCTCCGCGGACAGCGCCCAGCAGGCGGGCGGCGACGGAATGCCGATAAAGTTTTCACACCAGAAGCATATCACGGAGCTCGGCGTCGATTGCGCAACCTGCCACGAGCTGGCGACGACGAGCCAGTCGTCCTCCGACAAGATGATCCCGGGCCATGCGGTGTGCCAGACATGCCACGACGAACAAGTGACGAACTCGTGCGGCTACTGCCACCGGGACGAGAAACACCCGGTTCCTTTTCCGCGCGAAACGAGAGATCTGCGCTTTAATCACAAAGTCCATGTCACCGACGGTAAGATGGAGTGCGTGAAATGCCATGCGGGACTCGACAAAGTCGACTACGCGACCTCCGCGAACATGCCCTCCATGGCAACCTGCAATACCTGCCATAACTATGCGAAGGGGAACAACCAGTGCGAAACGTGCCACACGAACCTCGCGACCTTGAGACCCGCCTCCCACAATCAGGGAGACTTCCTGAAGGGTCACGCGATGCTCGCGCGGCTGAACGCATTCGATTCTCAATGCTCGATGTGCCATACGCAAAATGACTGCGCGCAATGTCATGACGGCTCCAACCTCACCGCGTTATCGGGCAAGGAGATGACCGGCATGATCTCGCCGCGCACGATGGGGGACGACAAGGCGAAGGCGCTGAAGGGGCAGATGGTTCATGATATCAACTATCGGTTTACCCACGGCATCGATGCCCGGGGGAAGGCGGCGGATTGTCAGGTGTGCCACAAGGAGCAATCGTTCTGCAACGATTGCCACCAGAACGGCAGTGCCGCCCTCGGAGGTGTCATCCCTACATCGCATGAGGTGGCCGGATTCGTGACGATCGGAGTCGGCAGCGGAGGGGGAGAACATGCCCGCCTGGCCAGGAGAGAGATTGAGAGCTGCATGTCGTGCCACGATGTCGAAGGAGCCGACCCGACCTGCATGAAATGCCATGTCGATCCGGACGGAATCAAGGGGACGAACCCGAAGACCCATCCGGCGGGCTTCATGGCGAATGTCGACGGAAACTGGATGACCGACCCCGGGGCGACGTGCTTTGCGTGCCATACGGACCCCAACGCAAGACCCCACACCATGGGCGGAATAGCGGGGCAGGGCTTCTGTGGATACTGTCATGGAAAAAAGTGAGCGCACTATGAAAACACATCTGTCCCTCGGGGTCTCGATCGCACTCATTCTCTTCATCGCTGCCGGATGCAGCGACCTGAAGAACAAGAATGGTCTGACACCGACCGCTCCCTCCCTCTCGGTCCACGGGACTGGCTGGAGCGACACCTTGTCGCCCGATTTTCACGGCGCATATCTCAAGAGCGTGAGCTTCAACACGAAAACCTGCCAGGAATGTCACGCGATCAATCTTCAGGGAGGGACAAGCGGAGTGAGTTGCTACAAATGCCACTCGCAGTATCCGCACCCGGCCGGATGGCTTGACACCGCCGCGACGGGTTTCCATGGCCTTGCTCTCAAGACGGCCAACTTCAACCTCTCGACGTGCCAGCCGTGCCATGCTCAGGACTTCCAGGGTGGGACAAGCGGAGTGAGCTGCTACACCTGTCACAACCTTTATCCGCATGTCAGCGGCTGGACGCAGCCGACGTCTGTCTCTTTTCACGGGATGGCGATTGAGGCGAATCA
>DATJQP010000012.1:0-21907 GCA_035505655.1 Bacteroidota bacterium | reverse complement strand
AAATCATTACCCAGAATTGCGGTTGTGACCCCGAGCTACAATCAGGCAGCATTCCTGGAGAGAACCATGCGCTCCGTCCTGGAGCAGGACTATCCGGAGTTGGAGTATATTGTTCTCGACGGTGGCTCAACCGACGATTCTCCGAAGATCATCGGAAGGTACGCATCGTCCCTTGCCTACTGGGAGAGCCGAAAGGACAACGGACAGGCCGATGCCGTGGCGAGAGGGTTCGAACGATCATCGGCGGAAATCCTGGCCTACATCAATTCGGACGACTTCTATTTCCCCGGCGCCTTTCGTCGTGCGGGAGAAGTCTTCAGCACCCACCCGTCGGTGGAATGGGTCATTGGGCGAAGCACGGTCGTCGACGCCGGGGAAACATTGATGTACAACTGGAGACCCCCGAAGGTCACCTACCGATCGCTTCTCTTCTCGGGGCCGTACTTCCACCAGCCGTCAAGTTTTTGGCGGAGGTCCGCGTACGATGCGGTGGGCGGTTTCGACCGAAGCCTTCACTTCGCGTTCGACTATGACCTCTTTCTTCGCCTTGCAAAACGTGGACGACCATACATGGTAGACGAGAGGCTTGCCTCGTTCAGGATTCACGCAACGAGCAAGACAACAACCCAACAGGAAACCTGTGAACGCGAGGTAAGACAACTGAGGGAGAGATTTGGCTACTCCCGGTATCCCCGCCTCGTCCCACAAGCGTTCAACTTTGGATTTACCCGCTACGTGCGGTTGCTCCAGAAGCTTGGCGCGTAGTCTGCCGCCGATCAATGGAGCGGGCCCCGCGGGATAAACAGACGAAGCAAGACCATCATGGAATTGAAAAATCATCTCAAGAGAATCGCACCGACTCCACTCCGAAAGCTCGTGAAGGTCGCACGCAGGTTTCCTGTCGACCTCCGGGACGCGGTGATCATCGGTTCCTGCAAACAACCCAGCCACCTTCTCCGGCTTCTCATCCTGCGATTCTTCGGGATGAAGATCGGAGAGAGATCCTCAATTCATATGGGGTGCCGGATCTATCATCCATGGAACATCGTCATCGGCAATCACACGATCGTCAACCCCTGTTGCGTGTTGGACGGTCGGGCGGGCTTAACCATCGGAGATAACGTGAGTATCTCGGAACGCTCCGTTCTCCTGAGCCTTGAACACGACCCGCAGTCGCCGGAATTTGAGAACAGGGGAGCAAGAACCGTGATCGGTGACTACGTCTGGACCGGTGCCGTCTCTGTTGTCTTGCCGGGTGTGACGATCGGTCGGGGCGCGATCGTTGCCGCGGGGGCCGTCGTGGGGAAAGATGTCGGAGAGTACGAAATTGTCGGCGGTGTTCCCGCGAAGAAAATCGGCGTGCGGACGAGCGACCTGCGCTACGATCTGGAGTACCGTAAACTCTTTCATTGACGAAATGTCCTCCGCAGACAACGAACGTTCGCGGTGCCGCTGTGCCTCCGTGACGACCGGGAATCCATGAATCGGACAAAACAACCTTTGACGGACTCACGAAACGCCCGGGCGGCTGACGCCAGGGTTGCGCTCTTCTGTGAAGCGCCTGTGTCTCTCCTTCCGGACGCGCCGAGGACCGCGCACAACCTTCGGAGCGAGCAGTTCCTTGGGGCTCTCCGCCGCAGCGGGGTTTCGGTTCTGGTGGTGTATGTCAATCGCAGTGTGACCGGGGCGCTGAGGGTCAGGAGGATCGACGACCGTACGGCCTGTTGGGAGGTTAATGACACTGCTCCGGGCTGGCGGATGTCGGTGCGAAGGAAGCTGAGGGGCGAGAAGATTCGTTCGTCCGTGGCTCTCACGCTCGGCGGAGCCATGATGGCGCGAAGCCTCGCCGGTCGGATCCCGCTCTGGGTTGACTTCTATGGGGATCCTCTCATCGAAAAAATTGGTCAGGATACCTACTACGGGAACCAGTACGGAACGCTGGCAACTCGCTGGCGTTTGCGGCGGATTCTCATGTCTGCGGACAGAATCTCAGTCTGCTCTGAAAGTCAGAAAAGCCTCGTCGTGGGGGCACTGCTCTATTTCGGACGGCTCGACTATGCGAATTTCCGGGATCCTGTCGTCAACGTCTTTCATTTCTTTGCCGATGCCGAGCCCCGTGCTGCGTCGCGCCGCGTGCCCCGCCCGAAGAGCTCCGGACGGACCGTGACCCTTCTCTTCAATGGCTCGGTCAACTCGTGGACGGATGTCGCCCTCCTTTCGGAGGTACTCGGCCGGGTTCTTCTTCTTCGGAAGAATGTTCGCTTCATCCAATTCGGGAAGAACATTCTCCCCCCCGGGCATCTCGAGGAGTTCATGCGCTTCGCCTCCCGCAATGGGATAGGAGACCGGGCCGCTTTTCTTGGGACCGTGTCGGACACGGAAGCGGAAGAACTCTACCGCCGGAGCGACATCTGCGTTAGTGCGGATCTCGACACGCTCGAAACGCGCCTTGGATGGAGGACGCGGTATATCAGCGCGATGCAAAGAGGACTTGTCATCGTCTCGACCCTCGGAAACGACCTCGCAGGGATCCTCTCAGCAGAAGGAGTCGGTCTTTTCAGTCCTGCCGGCGATCAGGATGCCTTCGCCAGGAACCTGCTGACCCTCGTCGATAACGCGGAATTGCGTAGACGCATGTCGGCGAAAGCCAGGCGGTACATCGCTGAGAAATCCCGAGATGATTCGCAGTTCCTTCCCCTCCTTCGGTGGATTGCCGAGCCGGTCGTGCTGACGAGTGAGCGAACGCCGTTGACGCATCTTCGGAATGTCGGAACCTACCTCCGATGGACGTTGGCGGGGAGACTCTTCCGGTAGCCGACCGGGAGAAAACAATCCAGAGTATGCTCCATACACAGTGAACGGAAAGGGTCCAGCGATCTTCGGTAAAGAGCTACATGTCTACCTCGGCTTCGTCGTCGGAGCGGTGCTGTTCTTCCTGATGAGAGACATCCCACTCCTCGCGGCGCCCCTGGCATTGCTCATCGGGATCGCGGCGGCTAGCGCCGACTTCAAGGCTTCCCTCATAGGCTATCTCGCGGTGGCGCCAATTCTCCATCCGATCTTCAGCGTGGAGATTCCAGGCCTCCCGCTCATGACGTACTCGCGCCTGTTGCTCGCCGGGATTGTCCTCAGGATTCTGCCGTACTTTCACGCTCTTGACGTGAAGAGGGTACGCAGTTTCTGGCTTCTCTTCGCCTTTGCCCTCAGCACCGCGGTGACTGCTTTGCTCTCGGACGCCACGGTCGCGAACCTCAATTCGACATTTGCGTACCTCATCGAGTTTCTGCTGGTGCTTGTCCTCGTCGCCGCCGTGATGAATCGGAGCGATGTCGAGCGGATGCTGAAGCTCATTTTTGTGAGCTACGGCATCGCGGTCTTCTTCGGCCTCGTCGAACTTGTCCGCGGGGAGAGCCTGTTCCTGAACCTCATCTCGGAAGGGTCAAGGGTGAACGCGTATGAGTACGCGGAAGAGGTCGACAGGGTCGCGGGCATTGGGCGACTCTACTCGCTCTTCGAGCACCCCTTTGCCTTCGGGAATTTCTCCGCCATCGCGAGTCTTTATGCGCTTGGCTTCTACTTTATCTACAGATCGCGCTCCTACCTTCTCCTCTTTTGTCTTGGTGCGTTTCCTGTCCTTTTTTCCTTTTCACGTGCCTCCCTCGTATTCTGGATCCTTGGGTCCGTCACGTTCCTGCTGCTCAACGGACCAGCCTCGAGGAGGTGGATGATACGAATCCTGCCCGTCGCGATCCTCGCCGGCTTTCTCATCGTGATGGCGACTCCGCTGAAAGAGTATTTCTTCGGATACTTCACCCAGGAGTCCGTTCTTTCGGAAGGGACCGGGAGCACTGTCGATGCACGCATCAGCGATGTTTCCAATGCTTTGACCTATATGTCCCAAAAAATCGGGTTCGGGTACGGCGAAAAAACCGTCAACGCGAACGTCGAGCTCGGGAGATTTCTCGATATCGGGTACGTCGAATCGAACATGGTCCGCAAGGCACTCTCGTTCGGGCTCGTCGGCTTTGTGCTCTGGATCTCGTACCACGTGAGCATCCTCAGAAAGCTTCTGAAACTTCCGGGAGTCGGCCGCGGCGATGGGGGATTCCAGACCACGATTGCCGCCGTCAGCATCGCAGTCCTCATTAATTTTCTCATTCACAGCGTCCATTCGGCGCTCATCAACGAGCAGCTTCTCGTCGTCCTCATCAACATTCCATTTTTCTCTCTTGACCCGACCGCCTTCGCCTCCTCAACATAGCCTCGGTTCCGGCATTGACGTTTCGATCGTCATCGTGTCGTGGAATGTGGCGGACCTCCTGAAGGAGTGCCTTCGGTCGATCGAGCGATGGCGCACTCCCGGCGATTCGTACCAGGTCATTGTCGTCGATAACCGCTCCACCGACGACACCGTCGCGATGGTTCGATCGGAGTTTCCGGGCATCACCCTTGTCGCGAATAGCGAGAACGCGGGCTTTGCCAGGTCAAACAACCAGGCCTTCTCGCTTTGTACCGGAGAGTTTGTCCTCCTCCTGAACCCCGATACCGAGGTGCGGGAAGGTGCGATCGGCGGGATGGTGACCTTCCTCCGCGCTCACCCCGAGTACGGGGCCGTCGGCCCGAAGCTCGTCTCGACTGAAGGAAACGTGTGGTTCGAGGGGGCGAGGAACTTGCCGGCGATGATGGACCTCGTCTCCGAGGCATTCCTCCTGAGGCGATTGTTCCCGCGTTCGAAGGTGTTCGGGAGACTCCTCATTTCGTACTGGGACCATGCCTCGGACCGGGATGTGGAGTGCCTGCAAGGAGCCTGCATGCTCGTCCGCAGGTCCGTTATTGGGGAAATCGGTCCCCTCGACGAAACACTCTTTATGTATTTTGAGGATGTGGATTTTTGTTGCCGCATCCGGCGTGCCGGTTGGAAAATCCGGTACCTCGCAGATGCCGTGGTGCTTCACGTCTGGCAGGGGAGCACCCGCCAGAGCCCGGAGAAGGAAGAGCGGATGGTGAAGCTGACGTACCAGTCATACTACGTCTTTTTTAGGAAATACAAAGGCAGGGTGTACGCGGAGATCGCACGGGTGCTCGCCGTCGCGGGGGGTCTCTTCAGAATTCTCCTCTTCTCGGTCGCCGGGGCCGGCCGCCCCGCAGGCAGGAGGAAGGGGTTTCTCATGATCGACTCGATGAGGCCGCGTGAGTTGCGGCGGATCGCGAGAGAATAGATTCACCCCGGTCTCCGGCCTTCCGATGACCCGGTCCGGAAGGCCGTTGAAGACCGGAAGGGCGGTCACGAGAACGAAAAACGATATATCAGGTGGCTCAGTGAGAGTACTCCTTCTCCACAAGTTCTACAGGCTTACCGGCGGCACGGATCGCTATTTTTTTGAGACGAAGCGCATCCTCGAGGCGAATGGCCACGAGGTCGCGTGCCTCGCGACCGTCGATCCCGCGAACGATCCGTCGCCCTACTCTCCGTATTTTGCCGGAGCACCGGACTTCCGGAGCCCGAATCTCCTGACACGTTTCGGCAGTATCGTGAAGCTGGTCTATTCGTTCGAGGCGAAGGAAAAGACCTCCATGCTCATCAAGGATTTTAGGCCGGAGGTGGCTCATGCCTTCGGCATCTTTTCCCATCTCTCACCGTCGGTGCTCGACGCCTGTAGGAATGCGGTAGTCCCCGTGGCACTCTCCTGCAACGACTATAAACACATCTGCCCGAACTATAAACTGTACCACCACGGCAGGCTCTGTTACGACTGCAAAGGAGCAAAGTTTTATTCCGCGATAGCAAACAAATGCAGCCACGATTCGCTCCAATTCAGCGTGGCGAGCGCCGTTGAATCCTACCTCCATGAGTGGCTGAATCTCATCAGAAAGAACGTCCACACGTTCATCTTTGCCAGCGACTATATGGCGAAAATCACCGGGGAGTTCTGGCGGAACAAAGAGTTCCGCTGGAAAAAACTCGCCAACCCTTTCGACAGCCGGAGATGTACTCTGGCGGAACCCGGTGGAGAGTACGCCCTCGTGTTCGGAAGGCTCGTCGAAGAAAAAGGGGTCGAGTACCTTCTCGACGCCATGAAGCTCGCGCCAGACGTGAAGCTCAAGATCGTCGGCGACGGACCCGAGGAGAAATTCCTCCGGCGGCGTGCGCAAGATCTGGGCCTCGCCAATGTCGAGTTTGCCGGGCCGATGTGGGGAGAGGAGATGGATCGGATCCTTGCCCGCTCCCGATTTGTCGTCGTCCCCTCGGTGTGGCAGGAGAATTCACCTTACGTCATCCTGCAGGCGTTCGCCGTCGGGAAACCTGTCGTCGGAACGAACAGGGGTGGAATACCCGAACTCATTGACGATGGCAAGTTCGGTCTCGTGACTCCCGCGGATGATCCGCAGGCACTGGCCGCTGCCCTCCGGAAAATGTGGGGCGACCTCGAGGGGACACGCAGGATGGGAATCGCCGCCAAGAATTTTGCGGACGAGGAATACAATGACAACCGGTTTCATGCACGCCTCCGGAGCATCTACGAAGAGATGCTCGCCTGATCGCCTTTCGTGCCTCCCTCTCCTGATCCTGGGAGACTGCACGCGTCCATCGAGCCCCCTTCGTCCGCGCGGATGACTCCACTCAGTCCGAAAACTCCGTCCACCAGGCGCCGGGAGATGGGCGGACGAGCAGAAGAGGAGTGATGTCGATCACGTAACGGTTCCGGAGAGTAAGCCCTCGGGGCGCGCTGCGATGGCTGGGCATAGTCCCTATTTTTTCCATCCTTCAATGCCCCCGCCATCCTGAGTGAACGAAGCGTTGTTTTAGGCACGGAGAGAGTCGAAGGATTGCGGGCTCTTTTCAAATCAGGCAAATCAAGGCTCAACTGAGGACACTGTGCTCTGGTTTTTCTCGTGAAAACAGCGTACAATTGAATTGTGGTCGTCAATTTGCAGAAGGAAGGACCACGCCAAATCCCACCCTCGTGACGGGAGGTCCGCTGGGGGTACCCAATTGTAACACGGAGTGATTGATGTCAAAAGCACTTGTGACCGGTTCGGCCGGTTTTATAGGATCACATGTCGTCGACGAACTTCTCGGCATGGGATACGAGGTCGTCGGTGTCGACGACTTGAGCGGAGGTTTCAGGGAAAACGTTAATCCAAAGGCGAAGTTTGTCGAGGGGAGCGTATCGAGCCCGGAATTCATCGATGCTCTTTTTGCCCGGGACAGATTCGATTATGTGTTTCATCTTGCGGCCTATGCCGCAGAGGGACTGAGTCACTTCATCAAGCGGTTCAACTACACGAACAATCTTCTCGGCAGCGTTAACCTCATCAATGCGTCGGTTAACGCCGGTTCCGTGAAGTGCTTTGTCTTCACTTCGTCGATCGCCGTCTACGGCCGGGGTCAGGTTCCGATGACGGAAGAGGCCGTCCCGCGGCCGGAGGACCCGTACGGCATCTCAAAGTACGCCGTGGAATTGGACTTACGGGAAAGTCACGAGATGTTCGGCCTTAACTATGTCGTTTTTCGGCCGCATAATGTCTATGGGGAGAGGCAGAATATCGGCGACCGTTACCGCAATGTCATCGGTATCTTCATGAACCAGATCATGCGGGGAGAGCCGATGTCGGTTTTTGGAGACGGAAAACAGACCCGGGCCTTCAGCCATATCAACGACGTGGCTCCGGTCCTTGCCCGCTCGATTGAGCGAAAAGAGGCTTACAACCAGGTCTTCAATGTCGGTGCGGACAAACCATATTCCGTGCTGGAATTAGCCCATACCGTCGCCGGGGCGATGGGAGCGGAACCGAATATTGTCCACCTGGCCCCGCGGAACGAGGTAGTCGATGCCTTCTCATCGCACGATAAGGTCAAGCGAGTTTTCGGAGATGTCATCCGGAATGTCCCTCTCGATGAAGGGGTTCGCGGGATGGCGGCGTGGGCAAAGAGGGTGGGGGCAAGGAATAGCAAGAAATTCGACAACATCGAGGTCGGGCTCAATCTCCCCGTTTCATGGAGGGCGTTTGTCGGTTCTTGACGGCGCTTCGGGCGCGCTTGATTGCCCCCGATCTTCTCCACGGAGCCGCGAGGCCGGTCGTCCCACTCCCAAGAAACCCCGACCACACTGAGAACATTGCCGAGATGAAAATTGCGTTTATCGGAACTCGCGGTATTCCACACGGCTACGCCAGCGCGGAGCAGATCGCATACCAGGTCGGCCGGCGCATGGTGGCAAAGGGACATGAATTTACGGTCTATTGCTGGAAGGGGCTCTTCGAAGATAGATCGCCGGTGTACGAGGGGATTCGCCGCGTCTTCATCCCGACGGTAGACCACAAGGTGTTCGGACAACTTCTCCACGGTTTTCTTTCCGGGATGCACTCCGTCTTCCACCCTTACGACGTCGTCCATTTTCAATGCCTGACGATGACTTTCAGTGCCGTGATTCCCCGAATCGTCAAGGGAAACATTGCGGTCAACGTAGACGGCCAGGAGTGGGACAATCCGAAGTGGCCAAAGGCGGCACGGCATCTCTACTTCAAGAGCGCGGTCCACGCGACGCTTGCCATGTGCCCCGAGTTCATCACCGACGCCAAAGGGATGTACGACATCTATGAGGCACGCTACGGACGGAAATCGAGCGTGATCGAGTATGGCGCCGATCTCGTTTCCCCGCAGGATCCCGGGCTGCTGAAAGAGTACGGATTGGCACCTCGCGGATATTTCTTTGTCGCGGCCAGACTTGTTCCCAGTAATCAGCTTCACCGGATCGTGAAGGCATTCAAGGCTTCGGGGTCAAAAAGGACCCTCGCCATTGCCGGCGGAGGCGCATTTGACAGTCCATATTACCGGGCACTCCGTCAGGACGCCCCCTCGAACGCCCGCTTTCTCGGGATGATCTCCAACCAGCGCGCGATGGATGAACTCTACGCCAATGCCTTCGCCTATCTTCACGGTGCATCCCTCGGCGGCATCAATTCCGCGCTCCTGCGTCCCCTTGGAGCCGGATGTCCTGCCATTGCCTTCGATACCCCCTTCAACCGGGAGGTGTTGGAGCTCGAGTCGGGCGGGATGTGCGGCGAGGTATGGAGGGACGAGGAGGAGCTGGCCGCCTCCATCCGGAGGTTCGAAGCGAACGAAGAACTCGTTCGAACGTTCTCCCGGGAGAGCATCTCGCAGATTCGCCGCAAGTTTAGCTGGGATCTCGTGGCGGATCAGTATGAGGTCTTCTATCGCGGCATTGCCGAACGATGGGCCCCGGAGAAAATCCGGGCCGAAGTGAAACGGCAGGTCGTCCGCTACGCCGGCGCCTAGCCGCTGTTCCCTGAACGACGGCCTGCGTTGAGGTGCCTTGAGTCCAGAACCGATGAATTTTCGTATGAGGTGAGCAGTGCAGCATATTCCCTTTCTCGACCTGAAGAAGCAATACCAGTCAATCAGCCCCGACATTTCCGCGGAAATCGATGATGTGCTGAAGAACACCGCCTTCATCTGCGGCAGAAAAGTGAAGGCCTTCGAGTCCGCGTTCGCCGCAGCGCACGGGGCGAAATACTGCCTCGGGCTAAGCTCCGGCACGGATGCCCTTCATCTCGCGTACTGGGCGCTGGGAATCGGGATCGCGTCACAGGTGGAAAGCGGCCGGCTGAGGGAGGATATGGACGAAGTCATCGTCCCCGTGAACACGTACATCGCCACGGCGGAGACGATCACCATGGTGGGCGCGAAACCCGTCTTCGTGGACCATGAGGAAGAGTCCTTCAACATTGATCCGGGGAAGATCGAGGAGAAGATAACGCCCCGGACAAAAGCGATCGTCCCCGTTCACCTCTACGGCCAGCCCGCGGACATGGACCCGATCCTCGCCGTAGCGCGGAAGCATCGGCTCACGGTCGTGGAGGATTGCTCGCAGGCGCACCTCGCGGAGTACAAGGGAAGGAAAATCGGAACCTTCGGTTCCGTCGCCACTTTTAGCTTCTATCCGGGAAAGAATCTCGGCGCGTACGGGGAGGCCGGGGCCGTCCTCACGAACGACGAAGAACTCTACGAGAAGATGCTGCGGTATCGCCAGCACGGCGCGGTGATAAAATATGTCCACGATATCGAGGGGCACAATTACCGGATGGAAGAGCTTCAAGGAGCTGTCTTGGGCGTGAAGCTCCGACACCTCGACGAGTGGACCGCCGCACGGCGGAGAGTGGCCTCGCGCTACCGCGAAGTGCTCCGCGGCGTTGCCGAGGTGAAGGTCCCGAAAGAAATGCCGTACGCAAAGCACGTGTATCACCTTTTCGAGGTGCGGGTGCCGAGGCGCGAGGCGCTGATGCAGTTCCTCAAGGAACGGGGGATTGAAACCGGACTTCATTATCCGGAGCCACTTCATCTTCAGAAAGCGTACGCGTACCGTGGATACCGGCGTGGAGACTTCCCTGTTGCGGAACGAGGATGCAGGGAAATCCTCTCGCTGCCCGTCTACCCGGAGATGACGGACGATGAGGTGGCCTATGTCGCGGAGACAATGAAGGAATTCTACCGCACATGATCAGCCGTCTCATACGCTTGCTCGGCCCCCGCAAGCTTCTGTGTCTCGCCTTCGATTCCCTGGCTTTTCTTCTCGGAATCTTCTGCGCGCTTGCCGTCGGACAGCCGACCCTGAGCGCAAAGGGAATCATCGAGAATGCCCCAATCTATCTTGCCGCGTCGGTCGTTGCGCTCATCTCTTTCCGGTATCAGACGCTGTACAAGATCAGGGTCATGTACAGCAACCTGCGCCAGATCATCATCCTTTCGAGGAACTTTCTCTCGACCTTCCTGACGCTCCTGGTCCTCTACTTTTTCTTCGAGCCCCACCAGCTCGGGACGGGCGTCCGTATCAATATCGCGCTCTTCGTCTTCTTCTCATACGGGTTCGTCGTTTTAAACCGGTTCGTCGTTCTCCGTCTGATCGTCCGGGGGATCAAGCCGCCGCAAACGACCCTCAAGAACTCGCTCGCCGTCGGCGCGGGAAAACTCGGTTGCTCGGCGGCCAGAACGCTGCAACGCCATCCCGAGCTGGGCTACAACCTTGTCGCGTTTGTCGACGACAATGCGGAGCTTCTCGGGAGGCGCATCGAGGGCGTCGAGGTCTGCGGCAGCATCGACGATATCCAGATGGTCGCGGCCGAGCACGAGGTCGAAGAGATCTTCCTTACGATCAACGACATCGATCATGAGGATTTCTTTGGCATCATCGAGCGTTGCAAGAACCTCAAATGCCCGATCAACGTCGTTTCCGATCATTTCGACGTCGTGGAGCAAAAGGTGGACGACTTTGAGTTTGATGAACTGCGGTTCGTGACGATGTTCACGCGGCCGAACAGCGTCTACCAAACCACGATCAAGAGAATCCTCGATGTCATCATCGCGACGATCATCGTGGTGATCCTTTCTCCGGTGTTCCTCGTCGTCGCGCTCCTCATCAAGCTGACTTCGAAGGGCCCGGTGCTCTACGTGCCGGAGTCGATCGGCAGGGACGGGAAACCATTTCGGTTCTACAAGTTTCGTTCGATGTACAACAACGTTTCGAACGAATCGCATCGCCAGCTCATGGAGGATTTCATTTCAGGGCGGAAACAGGACGGGATGAAGCTTCAGGGCGATTCCCGGATCACTCCCGTCGGGCGGTTCATCCGGAAGTATAGCATCGATGAGTTCCCGCAATTGCTCAACGTCATCAAAGGAGACATGAGCCTTGTCGGTCCCCGTCCCTCGACGCAGTACGAATACGATCAGATGGAGAAATGGCACAAGAGACGGTACGCCGTCCTCCCCGGCATGACGGGACTGTGGCAGGTTTCCGGCCGGTCGGTAGTGAGCTTCAAGGACATGGTCATGATGGACATCTACTATGTCGAGAATTGCTCGTTCTGGCTCGACGTCGGCATCTTCCTCAAGACGTTCGGGGTCGTCATCTTCGGCGAGGGGGGACACTAGGATGAAGATCGGGGTTATCGGAGCAGGGTGGTGGGGGAAGAACATTGTCAACACCCTCGACGGGAAGGACTCGGTCGAACGCGTGGTGGTCTTCGACGATCGTCCGTCGGTGCGCGACCAGTTCCGTGGAAACAAAAAGACCGGCTTCGTCGACTCCCTCGACCAGCTCCTCGGCGATCCGTCAATCCGCGCAGTCTGCGTCGCCACCCCGCCGTCGACCCACTACGGGATTTCGAAGGATGTTCTCGGCGCCGGCAAGCACCTCCTTATTGAGAAGCCGCCGGCGTCCGACCCTCGTGAGGTGCGCGAACTGGGATCGCTCGCTTCGGCAAAGGGGCTTGTGTACATGCTCGACGCGCTCTATCTCTTCCCGGAGCCAGTCCGTAAGCTCAAGCAGATTCTTCAGTCGGGTGAGCTCGAGGATCTCCGCTACATCGAGATGTTCCGGATCGGTGATGAGCTCCGGCGGGAAAACGCCGGCATTTCCCGAATCCGGGCCACGATGTTCGAGCGTGGCGTCGACGTCGTGGAGGACCTCTTTTTCCACGACGCAGCCGTCCTCCTCGATCTATTCGGCGGTTTCGAGTACCGATCGTCCAAGCGGCTTCGTCTTTACGACGCGAACCTTTCCGATACGATTCGTATCGACATCCTTGCGCGAGGCGTTCCCGTGGAGCTCACGCTAAGCTGGACTCTCGCCGGAAGGCGGAGGGGAATGGTCCTCTACGATAAGAACTACATCGTCGAGTATGATGCGTTGAAAACGGAACACCAGCTCACGAAGCACCGGCTCGAGACCAATACGCGGGAGAGCCTCAGCTTTCCACCGCTCCCACCCCTCTCGGCGCTCCTGGATTTTTACATGGGGTGCGTGGAAGGGAAACATCCGAATCCGTTTGGCGCGGAGTTCATGGCAACGATCACCGAAGTCTGGAGAAAAATTGCGCATGAGTACTGAGAAGGATTTTTTCAGACACGAGCTTGCAATCGTCGAAAGCGCTCGCATCGGCTCGGGAACACGTATCTGGGCCTTTGCGCACATCATGGAGGGCGCGACGATAGGGAAACGGTGCAACATCGGCGAAGGATGCTTCATCGAATCGGGAGTGACCGTGGGAGACGACGTCGTCATCAAGAATAACGTCGCCGTCTGGACCGGGGTCACCATCGAAGACGGTGCCTTCCTCGGACCAAGCGTCGTCCTGACGAACGAGCTGGAGCCCAGGTCGATGTTCCCGAAGGAATGCGCGACGATTGTCGTGAAGAAGGGGGCCAGCATCGGCGCGAACTCGACGATCGTGGCGAACAGGGTGATCGGGGAATATGCGACAATCGGGGCCGGCTCCGTCGTCACGAAAGACGTTCCGCCTCACCGGCTCGTCTATGGCAACCCCGCGACGCCGCGGGGGTGGATGTGCACGTGCGGCCGCAAACTCGGCTTCACAGCGGATGCGGCGGCCTGCCAGTGCGGCCGCAAGTTCCGCTTAACGGACTCGAAGACGATCAAGGAGGTGTCATGATACTCTCGCGCACTCCGTTCCGGCTGCCGCTCGGAGGTGGGGGGACGGATCTTCCGGGTTATTACCAGAAGCATGAGGGCTTTCTCGTGACGGCCGCCATCAACAAGTACATGTACCTCAGTATCAATACTCCGGCGGTTGTCGATACGATCAAGATCAATTACAGCAAGGTCGAGATCATCAACCCGCGCGACATTCACCTCATCAAACACGACCTCGTCCGGGAAGCGCTCCGGCTCCTGAAGATCAACAAGCCCCTCGAGATCAACTCGATGGCCGACCTCTCCGCCGGAACGGGCCTGGGGTCGTCGAGCTCGTACACCGTCGGCCTGCTCCGTGCGCTCAACGCCCTCGAACGGCGCTTCGTCTCGACGTACGACCTCGCGGAAGAGGCGTGCCGCATCGAAATCGATCTCGTCGGGAAACCGATCGGAAAGCAGGATCAATTCGCCGCCGCGTTTGGAGGTATCAATGTGCTCGAAATCGACACGCTGGGACGGGTGAAAGTGAGTCCCCTCAAGCTTCACCAGGAGACGGTCTACGAGATGGAACATCGGCTGATGATGTTCTACACGAATCTCCAACGGGATGCGAACGAAATACTCTCCGAACAAAGCACGAAGGCGAGACAGGATGACGAGGTCGCCGTTTCGTCGATGCATCGCATCAAGGAGATCGGACGGGAAATCAAGACGGAGATGGAACGGGATAACATCGACGCCTTCGGTGCGCTGATGCACGAACACTGGATGGAAAAGAAGAAAATCTCCAGGAAGATGTCCACCACGAAAATCGACCAGTGGTACGAGAAGGCGCTCAAGAACGGAGCCATCGGAGGGAAACTCATGGGGGCGGGGGGAGGCGGCTTCCTCCTCTTCTGTGTGAAGGAGGGGAAGCGTCGTCAGCTGAGACATGCGCTGGAAGAAGAGGGTCTCCGATACATGGATTTTCAGTTTGACTGGGAGGGAAGCAAAGTGCTGGTCAACATATGATGCGGCGGAGAACAACAACGATGGCAAAGGCGAATCAATGCGTCGGCAGATGCAGGCACGCACTTGCATTTTCTCCACGGTGAGAGGCCGCAGCACAATGATTGACACTCTTTCGAAGATACGGTGGAGGACCCGGGCTGCGCGGGTACCCGGCATGCTGATCGCCGGACTCCTGATCTTTCCGTTCCTTCTTCTCTCCCAGACTCTCGTGAACTACGTCCCCGTTCACCATCCCGTCTATGATTACCTCGAGCGCCTCGCCGTCGAATCGGCCGTCGATTGGGATGGGACCGTGCAGCCCGCATCGAGGTTCGACGTGGCACGGGCGCTCCTCCAGGCGGATGCGCACAAGAACCGGCTCACAGGTGTCGAACAGGCGGACCTCCTCTATTTCGAGGTCGAATTCCGTCCGGAGCTCACTGCCCTCGGGCTGACGTCCGCCGATTCGAGCTCCAGATGGCATCTCTTTTCCTACCACGATTCCCGGTTCGGAGTGGACCTCGACCCGGTTCTCGGAGTCACCGCGAGCGACGGCGACACCCACCTCTTCAACGGGGCGAAATTCGAGGGGACGGCCGGGAGCGATATCGCGTACGGGTTCCACTTCAACGACAACACGGAAAAAGGCCCTTCCATCGACTGGCAAAAGCTCTCCGTGCCGGAAACCGGGATCAATATCGTCAAATCGAGCGGCGGGAATGAAATCGAATACAGCGAAGTGAGGACATATCTCTCCTACGGCAGCAACACAGTCCAGCTTGCCGCAGGCAAGGATTTTGTCGAATGGGGGAGCGGAGAACGGGGAAAGCTCATCCTCTCGGACAAGGCCCCCTCCTTCCCGATCATAAGATTCGACTACCGCCCGGTCTCCTGGCTGACGTTCCACTATCTTCATGGCTGGCTTCAGTCGCTCGTTATCGATTCGTCACGATCGTACGCGACAGACCTGCCCGAAGAGCCAAGGAACGTCTATCGCGAAAAGTACATCGCGGCTCATATGCTTTCAGTCCGCCCCTGTGCCGGGCTCCAGGTCTCATTGGGAGAATCGATCATTTACAGCGATGGACCTCCCAATATTCTGTTCCTCATTCCAATCATGTTCTTTCGGGCCGCGGATCACTATCTCACCCATTATAGTCAGAATGACGGCAACAATTCCCAGTTCTTCCTGGACACCAGGTACGACGTCCTGAGCCATGTGCGGGCCTATGGGACCCTCTTCATCGACGAGATTGTCCCGAGCGAAATTTTCAACCCGTCCCAGGCGCGCAATCAACTCGGCTTCACGCTCGGGACGAGGGTGGTGAACCCGATCGTCTCGAACGTTGATATGAGTCTGGAATACACCAGGATCCTTCCGTGGGTTTATTCAAACTCAAACCCGGCGCAGACCTATGAAAGCGACGGCTATCCCCTCGGCGACTACATCGGACAGAATGCCGATCAACTCTACGCGGCTGTGCAGTGGCGGCCGGCGGGAAGATTTGAGCTGTCCCTCTACTATGACTACGTCCGGAGGGGGGGCATGACGGACGTCGAACGTCAATACGAGCTTCCGTCGCTCCCGTTTCTCTACGGCAACATCGAGAGGGCCTCCCTCAAAGGCTTTGCGATCCGGTACGAGTACCTGCACGACCTCACGCTCGTGTCGGATTTTCACTGGCAAAACCCTTACCTTAACGGAGGGCATTACAATCTGGCGCTGACGCTGGAGTACGGTCTTGACCCACGCTGACGAACGCGGAGCGGGACGAAGAACGTCCTCGGCGAGCAACGCCGGTTTCTTTCTCATCGGAAATTTTGCAACCAGGAAAGCACTACGAGTATGAGGATCGCAGTCATTGGAACAGGATACGTCGGATTGGTCACCGGAACGTGTTTTTCCGAAACGGGCAACCATGTCATTTGTGTCGACAATAACCAGGAAAAACTCCGTCAGCTTACGTCGGGCGTAATACCGATCTACGAGCCGGGGCTTGAAGTCCTCTTCCACCGCAACATCGAAAAGCAGAGGATCACATTCACCGACAACCTCGGGCACGCCGTCGGTTCTTCCGAAGTCGTTTTCCTGTGTCTTCCCACCCCGGAGGGGGACGACGGGTCGGCAGACCTCACCTACGTCCTCGCGGCGGCGGCGGAGATCGGCAGAACCCTCAAATCGAACTCAAACAAAGAATACCGGATCATCGTCAACAAGAGTACCGTTCCGGTGGGGACGGCCGGGAAGATTTCGGCCATCCTGAAGAGCGAAGGCGCCGCGAATTTCGACGTCGTCTCGAACCCGGAGTTCCTGCGGGAGGGGTTCGCGGTGGAGGATTTTATGAAACCGGAGCGGATCGTCATCGGTTCAGACAGCCCGGTCGCCCTCAGAAAGCTCCACTCGCTCTACGAGAGCTTTGTTCGGCAGGGAAACCCGATCATCGAAATGGACGTCCTGAGTGCGGAAGTGACGAAATATGCCTCAAACTCCTATCTGGCGATGAGGATCACGTACGTCAATGAGGTGGCAAACTATTGCGAGGCCGTAGGAGCGGATGTGGAGATGGTGAGAAGGGGGATGGGAAGCGATTCACGGATCGGCAAACGATTTTTGTTCCCGGGGATCGGCTACGGAGGCTCATGTTTCCCGAAGGATGTCAAGGCCCTCATTAAGTCGTCGGTCGATGCCGGAGCGGAGCTCAAGATCCTCAAAGTCGTGGATGAAGTCAACGAGACCCAGAAACTGGTGCTCGTAGGGAAGGTCCTCAGGCATTTCGGGGGAAGCGTCCGCGGCAGAAAGCTTGCGGTGTGGGGGCTTTCGTTCAAACCTAACACGGACGACATGAGAGAGGCCCCATCCCTTGTGATCATCAACAGGCTCTGCGAGGAGGGGGCACTCATCACGGCCTACGATCCGGCCTCAACGGCGATCGCGCGGAAGCTCCTGAAGGATCGGATCCGGTACGCCCAGGATTCGATGGAGGCACTCGACGGATCCGAGGCGCTCCTCGTGCTGACGGAGTGGAGCGAATTCCGTACTCCCGATCTCGAACAGATGAAAAACCGGATGGCTTCCCCCGTCATCTTCGACGGGCGGAATATCTTCGAACCGAAAACGATGAGCGAAAACGGCTTCGTCTACCATGGCATCGGAAGGAGCCGTTCATGACGCCGCTTCCATGGCCAGTGCCCGGGGAACCGGCAACGAACGATCCTGAGTGCGAAGGATGAAGAGAACTTCTGTCGTCATGGGAGGGGCTGGATTCCTCGGCTCCCATTTGTGCGACCGTCTCGTTGCGGAAGACCACACTGTCGTTTGTATCGACAACCTCATCACCGGTGATACCGCCAACATCGCCCACCTGTTCGGGCATTCCCGGTTCCGCTTTGTCCAGCACGACGTGACGAACTACATCTTCCTCGACGGAAACGTCGACTACATCTTCCACTTCGCTTCCCCTGCCAGCCCGATCGACTACCTGAAATATCCGATCCAGACGCTGAAGGTGGGATCGCTCGGAACCCACAAGGCCCTCGGGCTCGCAAGAGCGAAAGGTTCAAGGTTCCTCCTGGCATCGACGTCGGAAGTCTACGGCGACCCCGACGTCCACCCCCAGGTGGAAGAGTACTGGGGAAATGTCAATCCTGTCGGTCCGCGCGGGGTTTACGATGAGGCGAAGAGGTTTGCAGAGGCGATGACGATGGCCTACCATCGGTATCACGGAATCGAAACGCGCATTGTCCGGATCTTCAACACGTACGGCGAACGGATGAGAATCGATGATGGCAGGGCTATCCCGGCGTTCATTTCGCAGGCGCTTCGGGGTGAGGACCTCACCGTGTTCGGCGACGGGGGCCAGACACGGAGTGTCTGCTACGTTTCCGACCTTGTTGAGGGAATCTTCAGACTCATGATGTCTGACTACACGCTGCCGATGAATCTGGGAAACCCCGACGAGATCTCGATGCTCAGCCTCGCCAAGGAGGTCGTCCAACTGACCCGGAGCAGGAGCAAGATCGTCTTCAAACCCCTTCCGATCGACGACCCGAAAGTTCGCCAGCCGGACATCAGAAAAGCTGAAACGACCTTGGGGTGGCGGCCTGAGGTGAACCGCTCAGAAGGATTATTGCGCACCATCGGATATTTCAGGGATAAACTGAAGCTTCTCTGACACGTCGGGCTGGGAGGGATGCCGTTCGGCTTCCTGCACGGGTTACTCCGCGCCCGGACTTCTTCGGTAGTTTGAATCTTCATCCTGGGGGCTAAACCGATCCACCCTTGAACTCAGATTCCACCCCCTTTTTGCTTCATCTCCCGGGGGTCTGCTCCCTCGCTGGGACGCCGGAAGACCACATCCTTCAGCAGTTTGCGGGGTTTCCGCGGCATTTGACCCGCTCCAGGCTTTTTAAATGGCCACCGGCAATTGAAAAGCGTGGGCGTGTTTTGTATATTGGTAAACTTTCTACGGCAGATGCCCAAAGCACCTGCACTGGCCATCCAGACGTGCATTCGATATCATGAAAGTTCTTATTACCGGAATCGGCGGTTTTGCGGGGAGCCACCTGGTCGACCTTATCCGAGGCACGACTAGCCACGAAGTTTTTGGGATCCTTCGCGACGGCGAGAAACGCGACAATATCGCCGTGCATGAGCCCTCGCTCGGACTCTACGAATGCGATATCGCCGACTTTCAGCCGGTTTTCAAGGTGATGAAGGAAGTGAAGCCGGACATTGTTTTTCATCTTGCCGGGCAGCCCTTCGTGCCGAGTTCTTTCGAGCATACCGCTGACACTTTTAAGGTGAACGTCATCGGATCCATCAACATCCTTGAATCGGTGAAGGCGGCGGAGATCTCTCCCAGGATTGTCGTCGTGACGTCGGGAGAGGTCTATGGCGAGACGGAAGGGCTCCCCGCCGTCCACACGGAGCAGTCTGTCCCGCGTCCGGTAAACCCCTATGCGGCAAGCAAGACGAGCATCGACTATATCGCACAGACATACAAGACGTTCGAGGGGATGGACATCGTCATTGCCCGTCCGTTCAATCATACGGGCCCACGACAGCGTCCGTCGTTCATCTGTCCGTCGCTCGCGCGTCAGATTGCTCAGATCCGGGCGCACAAGGCGGAGCCTGTCCTTCGTCTCGGAAACGTGAAGCCGCGGCGGGATTTCACCGACGTGCGGGATGTTGCCAGGGCCTACCTGCTCCTCGGGACGATCCCGAACAAGGAGCATTTTATCTACAATGTCTGTTCAGGACACGTCTATTCGATTGAACAAATCATCGGCCTCTTCGAGAGGATTTCGGGGCTCAAGTTCCGGATCGAAGTGGACAGCCGGCGTTTGCGCGGATACGACATCCAGCTCCTGGCCGGGGACAACAGCCTTCTCCGCACCATGTGCGGGTGGGTACCGCAGATCCCTCTTGAGCAGACTCTTCGCGAGATGCTCGAAGCCTGGTCGGAAGAGTAAGAGTCAAGAGATAAGAGATAAAAGATAAGATATAAGACGTAAGATCTGAGAAAGAGCATAGAATAACCCCGGCATCCGACCTTGGACTTCGGACTCAAAACTCAGAACCCAGCACTCCGAACCCAGAACTCAGAACTCATAACCCCGAACCCAGAATTCCGAACCCAGAACTCAGAACTCATAACCCCGAACCCAGAACTTCCAACCAACAACATGGCAAAAAAAGCCCTCATCACCGGTATCACCGGACAGGACGGTTCGTATCTTGCCGAGCTCCTGATCGAGAAAGGGTATGAGGTACACGGCATTATCCGTCGCAGCAGCTCCTTCAACACCGCGCGCATCGACCACCTGTACAGCGATACGAAGCTTCTGGGAAAGAAGCTTTTCCTTCATTACGGCGACCTTACCGATACGAGCAATCTCAATAGGATCCTCGAAAAGATCGAACCGAATGAGATTTACAACCTCGCCGCCCAGAGTCACGTGAAGGTTTCGTTCGAGCTGCCCGAGTACACCGCCGAGGTCGATGCTATCGGAACGGTTCGCTTCCTCGATGCGATCCGCGAGACGGGAATCAAGCCCCGCTTCTACCAGGCCTCGACGAGCGAACTTTTTGGCAAGGCGCAGGAAGTCCCGCAGAGCGAAAAAACCCCGTTTTATCCCCGTAGTCCCTACGGCGTCGCGAAGCTCTACGGCTACTGGATCATCATCAACTATCGCGAAGCGTATGGCCTCTACGCCTGCAACGGCATACTCTTCAACCACGAATCTCCCCGCCGCGGAGAGACATTCGTGACGAGGAAGATCACCCGGGCCGCGGCGCGGATCAAGCTTGGAATTGCGGGGAAGTTGTCGCTCGGTAACCTCAACGCGAAGAGGGATTGGGGCTATGCACCCGAGTACGTCGAAGGGATGTGGCGCATGCTCCAGCTCGACGCCCCGGACGATTTTGTCCTTGCAACGGGTGAGACGCACACGGTGCGTGAGTTCGCCGACCTCGCGTTCAAGGAACTGGGGATGGAGCTCGTCTGGAAGGGAAAGGGGGCCGGCGAACAAGGGATCGACAAGAAGACGAAGCGGGTCCTCGTCGATGTCGACCCGCGGTACTACCGGCCGACGGAAGTCGAGCTTCTCATCGGCAATCCCGCAAAAGCCCGCAGGAAACTCGGCTGGATGCCGAAGACCAAGTTCGCTGATCTCGTGAAGATCATGGCCAGGGCCGATTTCGAAAAGGTGTCGAAGAAGGGGTACTGAGAAGGGTTCGGAGTCGGGAGTTCGGGGTTCGGAGTTATGAGTTCGGGGTTCGGAGTTATGGGTTCTGGGTTCGGAGTTCTGAGTTCGGAGTTATGGGTTCGGAGTTCGGGGTGCGGAGTTCGGAGTTATGGGTTGAAAGTTCTGGTTTCGGCGAACTATTCACAGGACCAAATACAGGGGGGAATATGAAAATCTCCGGCTTCGAGGAGATCGAATCGTGGAAAGAGGCGCGATTGTTGACGCAAAACGTCTATCGCATCACCGCGACGCCCAGGTTTTCGAGGGACTTCGGGCTGAAGGACCAGATACAGCGGGCTTCGGTTTCAATAATGGCGAATATCGCCGAAGGATTTGACGCAGGATCAGGGAGGTCATTCATAACATTTCTCTCCTATGCCTACCGATCGGCGGCTGAGGTGCAATCGCTTCTCTTTGTCGTCTTGGACGTTGGTTACATTCAGCAAAGTGAATTTCAAGCTATTTTTGGTCAGGCGTTGAAGACAAAAAAACTCATCGGAGGCCTCATGAGGTATTTGAGAGGCTCAAACCCGCGTCACTAGCGCTTGGCTCTCATAACCCATAACCCATAACCCATAACCCATAACCCATAACCCAGAACCCGTAACTCAGAACCCATAACTCCGAACCCATAACTCCGAACCCATAACTCCGAACTCCGAACCCATAACTCCGAACTCAGAACTCCGAACCCATAACTCCGAACTCAGAACTCC
>DATJQP010000011.1:0-15384 GCA_035505655.1 Bacteroidota bacterium | reverse complement strand
TCCCCATACTTAAGTACCATTTCCCCAGGCAGTTTCCCTCTCCTCACTCTCTGCATCTCCTTCTCTTTATGGGGCGGGTTAGTTTCGTTCTCATCTCCGTTCTTCTGGTACTGCTGGGGTGCTTCCTCACGCTGTTAGTTGTTGTCCCTCTCCCGCCGCTGAAACCGTATTCGCTCGTCGTTGAGGACAGAAACGGTGAGTTCCTCCATGCCTTCCTTGCTGACGACGGCGTCTGGCGATTCAGAACTTCTCCCAACGAAATTCCTCCCCGGCTGCGCCAGATTCTTCTTCACAAAGAGGACCGCTATTTCTATTATCATCCAGGCGTGAACCCTGTTGCGATCGGTCGGGCTCTTTTCCACAACATCTTTGGGGGAAGGAAGACGCTGGGCGCCTCCACAATCACAATGCAGGTTGCAAGGATGCTCGAGCCGAGGGAGAGAACGTACCTGAGCAAATGCATCGAAGCCTTCAGGGCGATGCAACTGGAGACGAGGTATTCCAAAGATCAGATTCTCGAGATGTATCTCTCGATCGTCCCGCTGGGGGGAAATATCGAAGGGCTTCAGTCGGCCTCTTACCTCTATTATCAGACTCCGCTCGAGCGCCTCAACCTGGCCCAGATGATCGATCTCACCCTCATCCCGAACGATCCGAACGGACTTCGCCCCGACAGAAACGCTCCGAATCTCCTGAAGGCGAGACTCCAGCTCGCAAAGAGATGGCTCGCGAAGGGATATCTTTCGAGGACTGATTCCATTGTCTTGTGGCAGACTCCGGCGGCGGCAACCCGTACACAACTGCCGCAGTTCGCGAGACATTTTGCATTGCGGATGAAGGAAAACCGTCCCCATGACGCGCACGTGGCGAGCTCGATCGACAAGAGATTCCAGCTCAGCGTCGAGCGACTTGTGGCGCGCAACGTGAGGGAGTGGAGCTCGCGGAATGTTTTCAACGGGGCGGCGCTCGTTCTCGATAACACGACCCACCAGGTCCTCGCGTACGTCGGCTCCGAAGGGTTCGACGACTCGAGTCATTCGGGTCAGGTGGACAACGTTACGGCACTTCGCTCCCCCGGCTCGACGCTGAAGCCGTTTCTCTATGCATACAGGATCGACAACGGAACGCTTACGCCGAAGACTCGCCTCCTCGATGTTCCCTACGACGTCGAAGGATATTGCGCGGAGAATTACGACGGCACATATGCAGGATGGGTCTACGCCGATGATGCGCTCCGGCACTCGCTCAACGTGCCGATGATCCGTCTCCTCACCGATATCGGTCCCGGTGCATTTGCCGAGTACCTCGTCAAAAACGGATTCACCTCGCTCTCAGCGCAAAAAGGGGATCTCGGCCTCAGCATGATTCTCGGCGGCTGCGGGATCACGCTCGGAGAGCTCACCGCGGCGTACTCCTCGTTCGCCGGCGGAGGCATCTATTGCCTCCCTTCGATGACGAAGGATGAAACGCCGACCGGCTCGCGGGTCTTTTCGGAGGCAGCGGCATACATCATCACCGATATCCTCTCGAAATACGATCAGTCGGAAACCGCGATTGTGCCGGCGGGGGAGAGGATGCAGATCGCCTACAAGACCGGCACAAGCTACGGACGGAGGGACGCCTGGGCGATAGGATACTCTTCGCGCTACACGGTCGGGGTCTGGTTGGGGAACGCAGACAACCGGGGCTCGCCCGATCTTGTCTCGACCCAGGCGACGGTTCCACTCATGCTCGGCATCTTCGCAGTCTGTCCGGAGCGATCCGCGACGGCGGTCATGCCGATGCCGGCGGACGTGGGCGTCCGGCAGGTCTGCACCCACAGCGGGAAGCTTCCAACCTCGCTCTGCACGACGCTGACGCCGGACCTCTATTCTAAGTCGCAGACCCTTCCCGTCCCGTGCGATATCGACAGGGAGTACGCGATCTCGCCCGACGGAAAAGTCCATTATTGCACGAGTTGCCTAGGGGCACATCCCTACCGGACGAGAGTTTACCAGGAGTATCCCCCGGAGTACGTGGCCTACATGGAGACGAACAGCCGTTCGATCACCCGCGTCCCGCCACATAATCCCGCGTGCGAGCGCGTCTTCGGCGGGAAGGGGCCGCATATCACGAGCCCGACGGACGACATGACATACCTCCTCACATCGCGCCGGCAGACGATCGCCTTTGCCGCCAGTTCGGCCGTTGATGTGAAGGAACATCACTGGTACCTCGACCGGAAATTTGTGGCGCGAAGGGAAAAGGGGGAGAAGATCTTTTATCACCTCACGGAAGGGAAACACAGGGTCACCTGCGTCGACGATAAGGGAAGATCGTCGACGGTGACGATTGCCGTGAAATATCTATAGGACCCCGGCCCGGTTCCTCGACACGAGTTCAATTCCAACCATAGCCGATGTGAGATTCGCTCTATCAAGGGAGACCATCATGAAGACACCGCGCTTTTTCCTCCTCTTCACCAGCCTTTTCCTCACTTTTTCATCCTGCTCGATCTTTGAGAGGAACGCACTCCGCGTGACGTCGGAACTACCGCACGGAGTCATCCCTCCGACAAGCGTCCTGAAATTTCAGTTCTCGCGAGGAGTCGTTCAACCCGAGTCGACGAACACCTGGACTTCGACGCCGTACATCGACTTCACGCCTCACGTTGACGGCAAGTTCGTCTGGCAGGATTCGGCCCTACTTGTCTTCAGCTCTGACGCCCCATTCCCCGGAGACACGAAATTCACCGGGAAATTCAACACGGCACTTCTCACCCGTCTTGCCCGTGCCAACGCCTTCAGGGGGGATGACGAATTCTCGTTCGCAACGGTGGGGTTCCTTCTCAAGAACGCCGAGTTTTTCTATGACCGGATCGACAACAAGCGGACTGTAGGAGTAAAGGCAAACCTCGAGTTCACCTACCTTGTGAACCCGGATGAGGTCGGCAAGAACATGACGATCGAGCTGGACGGCGTGAATCATCCGGAGTGGAAGATCGTCTCGACGGCACAGGCGCGCGTCGTGCCGGTGGAGATCGGCTCGATGACCCAGCTCGAGAAGCCACGGAAGATCAGCATCCGCATCAAGGAAGATCTCGTCTCGCCTGAGACGAAAACACACCTTACGATGTCGGAGCCGTTTGTCTATTCATTGCCCGGGCTTGAGGAGCTGAAGATCTACGGTCACGATACCGGGCTTGATGACAAGGGAGGATCGATCAAGATCTCCACCTCTCAGGAGGTGGATCTCTCGACGGTGAAGCCTCTCGTTACCATCGATCCTGCGGTCGAGTACTCCGTCGAGCCGGGACCGGGGATGGGGTTCACGCTCCGCGGCGGGTTCGAGACGGCGACCTCGTACCATATGATCATCCATAAAGGACTGCAGAGCGTCCTCGGCGCGAAGACGGACAACGACTACGAGGCCGATGTCGTTATCGGGGATATGACGCCGACCTTCTCGTTCGTTTCGCCGGGCGCCTATCTCCTTCTCAGCGGCTCGAAGATCGTTTCCATCAAGACCGTGAACATCGCGAAGCTCCAACTCCGGGTGAGCCAGGTATTCCAGAATAATATCACTCTGTTTCTCGAGCAGGGGCGATCGTACGATTACGGATACTACGACGAGGAGGAGGGGGAATACCATCCTTCCAGGAAGTTCCGTTTCTACGTCGGCAACTATGGACGCCAGCTCGAGCTGACGACGATCGACATCCAGAACAAAAAGAACCAGGAGGTCACGACGGACCTCGACCTCTCGAAGTACATCCGGACCGATTACAAGGGATTCATCCTTGTCGAGATCGCCAGGCCGGAGGAGGCATGGCGGTCGACGGCGAAGCTCGTCTCGATCTCCGACATCGGGCTCATCGTGAAGCAGGGGAAGGACCAGGCAAGCGTTTTCGCGGTCGGGCTGAACGACAACGAGCCGATCCCGGGGGCGACCATCCAACTGATCTCCCACAACAACCAGGTGATGGCCACCCAGCAGACCGGTTCGGACGGCGCCGCGCTCTTTGAGAACTACGGCCAGCTCGAGGGGGACGACTTCCACCTGAGGCTCGTCACCGCCTCGAAGGGGGATGATTTCAATTTCATCAACCTCGCCGATTACCGGGTCGAGACATCGAGGTTCGATGTCGGAGGGAAGGTTCAGAGCGAAGGTGATTACGACGTCTTCCTCTACGGAGACAGGAAACTGTATCGCCCGGGGGAAAAGATCATTCTTTCGGGGATCGTGCGGAACAGGAGGAATGCGGTGCCGGGGATTTTTCCGGTCAAGGTGAAGATGTTCAATCCTCTTGGGACCCTCGTCACCGAATTTCTCCGGACCCTCAATGAAGAGGGATCGTTTGAGATCGCGTACACCCTCGACCAGTCGATCGGAACGGGTGACTACCGCTTCGACGTCTTTACGGCGAACGATCTCTTCCTCACGAGCTATTCCGTGAGCGTGGAGGACTTCGTGCCGGACCGCATCAGGGTCTCGATGACGCCGAGTGTCCCCTCCGCGGATCCGGGGGACAGCATCGCGTACAACTTCCAGGCCTTCAACTTCTTCGGACCTCCGGCCTCCGGACGAAAATTCGAATTCGAGGGTTCCATCAGCGCTGCGCCGTATATCTCGAAGAAATTTCCGGGATATCGTTTCGCCAACGACGGGGCATCGTCTTTCAATCCCCAGGTCCTGGTGCGTGAAGGGAAGACCGACGACAACGGGAAAGGAACCGCGATTTACCCCATACCGGGTGATGCGACCGCGAACGGGATCCTTCTCGCGCGCGGCCGTGTCGGGGTCTTCGACGAATCGGGTCGCCCCGTTTACCAGCTCGCGACGACGATCGTCCACCCGAACGAATATCTCGTCGGTGTCTCACGCTCGATGGATTACTATGTCGCCCCGGGCGTTCCGCAGACAATCGGCCTCATCGCGGTCAGTCCGGACGATACGCCGATCAAGGGCTTCGTGGCAAACATCCATTTGATCCGGAAGGAATGGCACACCGTCCTGAGGATGCACGAGCAGACGCATTCGCTCCGCTATGTGTCCGAAATACGGGAGGTGGAAGTGCAGAGCCAGGACGTGCCTCTCGGCGAGACGCCGACTCAGTATACCTTTTCTGTCCCTCCGGTCTCCGGAGATTACGTCATGAGGATTTCGAAGAAGGGGGACGAAGGGTACAACGAATTTCAGTTCTATTCGTACTCCTGGGGGAACACGAACATCACCTCGTTTGAAATCAACCCGGAAGCGAAGATCGACATCACCCTGAACAAGCAGACGTACGAGCCGGGAGACAAGGCGCATGTCCTCTTCAAGACCCCGTTTGACGGCACGATGCTGGTAACGGTCGAGCGAGACAATGTCATCCGCCACCGCTACCTGAAAGCGGAGAACAATACGGCATCGATGGACCTTGAGGTCGACGAAAGCTTCATGCCAAACGTCTACATCACGGCGGTCCTCTTCCGGAGAGTGAACGTGCAGACGATCCCGCTCCTTGTCGGTCACGGCTTTGCACCTCTCTTTGTGGAAAAGAAAAGCAACAGGTTCACGATCGACGTTGCCGCTCCGGAAAAGATCCGTCCTCGCACGCAGCAGAAGTTCAGCGTGACGATCGCCGGGGAGAAGAATGTCTTTGTAACCCTCGCGGCTGTTGATGAAGGGATCCTCCAGATCAAGGAGTCGGGGGCGCCGGACCCGTACGCCTATTTCTACGCCAGGAAAGCGCTCGAGACGGCGACCTACGATTTCTTCTGCGACCTTCTTCCCGAGATCGCGAAAAAAGAGAAGAGCTCAACCGGAGGAAGCGAGTTCGCGGAGGCGGCAAAGCGCACCAACCCAATCTCGGCCCTCAGGTTCAAGCCGGTCGCCCTCTGGTCGGGAATCGTCCGGACAAATTCGGACGGCCAGGCAGATGTCACCTTCGACATTCCAGATTTCAGCGGAGAGCTGCGGGTCATGGCGGTTGCGTATAAGGGGGGAAGGTTCGGATACGCCGAAAAACACACGAAGGTCGCCGACCCGATTGTCGTGACTCCGGCACTTCCCCGGTTCGCAAGTCCGCACGACGTCATCACGATGCCGATTACGGCCTTCAACACGACCGACAAGGCGACGACCGTGAAATTCCAGATCTCGACCGAAGGACCGCTCGCTGTGCTCCAGCCGAGTGCAACGCTCGATATCGGCGCCAACCAGGAGAAGTATGTCAACGTCGTCCTCAAGGCGACCGACGACATCGGCAAGGCGGTGGTGAGGGTGAAGACGGAAGCCCTGGGCGAAGAGATGGAATCGGTGACGGAGATTCCGGTGAGACCGATCTCGCCGTACGTCACGGAGTGCACAGCCGGAGTGCTCGTGGCCGGGAATTCGATCTCATTCCCGCTCAGCGACACCTTCCTGCCTAACGGACGGCGAGCGTATCTTGCGGTGAGTCCCTTCCCGGTCGCGAACTTTGCGAAGGAGCTGAAATACCTCGTCGGGTATCCGCACGGATGCCTCGAGCAGACGACGTCGAAGGCCTTCCCGCAAATCTATTTGCGCGACATTGCCGTGATCCTCGATCCCACAATCATCGAGCACGGGAGCCCGGCCTATTTTGTCAATGAGGCGATCCGAAAGATCACCGGCATGCAGTTGGAGGATGGAAGGTTCAGCTACTGGCCGGGAGGATCGGACGTCAATCCGTGGGCTACGGTCTACGCGACCCATTTTCTTGTCGAGGCGAAAAAGGCCGGCTACGCCGTCCCGGAAGGAACGCTCAAAAAAGCGCTGAGCGCAATTACCCTCATCGCCAGGAGCAAGCAGACGGAGGACTACTACACCTACGTCGACAACAAGACGGTCGTCACAAGGATTGCCGACAAGGGGACCGTGTATGCCCTCTATGTTCTCGCTCTCGCCGGCCAGCCGGAGCTCTCGATCATGAACTTCTACAGGTCCGCGACCGCCCTCCTGACGAACGACACGCGATCGCTTCTTGCGGGAGCGTTTGCCCTGAACAACGACCGGAAGACATTCCTCGACCTCATACCTCCGCAATTTGTCGTCGAGCCGGCTGGACGAATGTCCGGAGGATGGTTTGATTCGCCGATCCGTGCAAACGCCATCATCCTCAACATCCTTCTTGAGACCGATCCCGCGAACCAGAACATTCCGCGATACATGGATTATCTCTCCCGGACCTATGAAGGACATTATTGGTACAGCACACAGGACGATGCCTTCACGCTCCTCGCTTTCGGGAAGGCGGCGAGGCGTGCCGGCTCCGGGAAGTTCGACGGCACGATTACGCTCCCGGGGTCGACGCAGCACTATGCGGGAGGGAATCAGAAGTACGACATACCCGGTACGGAAGGAAAGGTCGGATTCTCCCTGAACGGCTCGGGGCAAGTCTACTATTCGCTCATCACCGAAGGGGTAAGGAGGGATGGGAATGTGAGGATCGAGGACAAGAACCTGCGGGTGAGGCGGGAGTTCTTTGACCGCTTCGGCAACCCCGCTTCGCTCGAGGGAGTGAAGCAGAACTCTCTCATCGTCGTCAAGGTAACGGTTTCAACCGACGTCGACTATCTGGAAAACGTTGCGGTGAGCGATCTTCTTCCCGGAGGGTTTGAGATCGAGAACCCGCGCCTTGTGGAGAACACTCAGTACGCCTTCATTAAGAATGCCAGCACGCCAGACTACGTCGACATCCGGGATGACAGGATCAATTTCTACACGAACTTCGACGAGACGCGTCAGCAGGTCTTCTATTATCTCGTCCGGGCAGTGTCGAAAGGGGAGTTCCAGTACGCCCCGATTACGGCCGAGGCGATGTATAACGGCGACTACTATTCAGCGAGCGGGAGAGGGGTGGTGAGGGTGGTGGAGTAGGTGGGAGTTTGAAGTCCAAGGTCCGGAGTCCGTGGTTCAGAGTTTAAGGTCCAAGATCTTTTTTTGCTTTCTCCTTTCTACCTACTTCTTCCTCTCCAAGGAGGGAGTATGGAGTAAGGAAGGCTTTCTACTTCGCCCTCAGGTACTGGTCCGGCCATTTGACATCCGCGCGGAGCGCTTTGGCTGCCGCGAGGGGCCAGTAGGGGTTTCTGAGGAGTTCCCGGGCCAGGAGGACGATGTCTGCCTGACCGGAAGTGATGATCTGATCTGCCTGCTCGGGTGAGGTGATCATTCCGACGGCGCCGGTCATGATTCCCGCTTCGCGTTTGATCCTTTCCGCGAAGGGAACCTGATATCCCGGACCGACCGGTATACCGCTCACGATAACATTCCCGCCGCTCGAACAATCGATGATGTCGACCCCCGATTGTTTGAGCATTGTTGCCAATTCGACGGACTCGTCGATATTCCATCCCCCGTCAGTCCAATCGGTGGCAGAGAGGCGGACCATCAAAGGGAACGAATCGGGGATAGTGCTTCGTATCGCCGAAACTACCTCGAGGAGAAACCGGCTCCGTCCCCTCAGATCCCCGCCGTACTGATCGGTTCGTTTGTTGGAGATGGGGGAGAGGAATTGGTGCAGGAGATAGCCGTGTGCTGCGTGAATCTCGATCAATTTAAACCCGGCACGGAGACTCCGCTCCGCTGCGTGCCGAAACTTTTCCACTGCTCGGTGGATATCGTCCAGTGCCATCTCTTTGGGATGGGGGTACTTTTCTGAGAATCGGATCGCGCTCGGCGAAAGAGTCTGCCATCCTCCTTTTTCTATCGTCACTTCCCCATCTCCCTTCCATGGCGTATAGGTAGAGGCTTTGCGTCCTGCATGTGCCAACTGGATCCCCGGCACGGCCTGGGCAGAGGAGATGAAGTCGGTGATCCTTTTGAAGGCTCCGGCCTGCGCGTCGTTCCAGATGCCGGCATCGTCGGGAGTGATGCGTCCCTCCGGCGTTACTGCGGTCGCCTCGGACATAATCAACGCCGCACCGCCGATGGCTCGGCTGGAGAGATGAACGAAATGCCACTCGTTCACGACTCCGTCGACGCACGAGTACTGGCACATCGGCGACATCGCAATACGGTTCTTGAGCTCGACGTCTCTGATCTTTAAAGGAGAAAAAAGCTTTGCCATGATGGATTCTTAGTCGCTACGATCAATAGTTCGGTTAGAGTATACATTCAACATAGGAATTATTCCGTTCATTCCCAATCGGGTGCGGGCGTCGAGGCAGGGGTGGATCGGAAGCAGGCGGTTCGGGAGTGCGGGGTTTCGATCGGCTCCTTCGGGGCGACGAGTCGTGTGACCAGCCATATCACGCGTTCACCATCGCCCCTCCGGGGCCATAAGTCACTTTCCCAACAGATGGACGACCAAAGCGAGTGAAACCGTAACCGTTGCGAGCGCCGAACAAGCGAGGGCGACGTGAAGCCACCTGGTTTTCACCGAGAGTGCGTTTTCGAATCTCTCTCTGATCTCTTTGAGCTCGTCTCCTGTGTTTGGATCGACGAAGCTGAGCTCGATCGGAAACTGTGCGCGGACACAAAGCCAGTAGGTTGCAACAAGCAGGGCACTGGCGAGCGCAATGAGGATGGTTGAGATGCTCGCGGAGACGGAAGGATTGGCGACCAGCTTGAACGCGACTCCTCCCAGGGTGCCGCTTGTCGTGATTCCCCAGAGCCATGTCACAAGGGTCTGGAGTTTTGAGGCGGCCTCGTTCCTCGCCGAGACAGCGCTCTTGATCGTGGACTTTTCGATGTCGCGCCAGAACGTTACGTCTTCTTCGAATTGCGGATCGTGCGCGGCTGCGGTGATCTTCACCTTCGGAGTTATTCTGGGTTCATTCGTGTGCATAGTTCATCTCTCCCGTGTTGGAAAGCGTTTCGGAATGTCCGCGGGATGGAAGGAACCGGCGGAGTACGAAGCGCGTAGCGTTCCGAGAAATCGATATCTCTGTGTCATCCCTGGAAGAGCGGGGGAAAACCTTCGGATGTTAGGGTATGCGGATGATGAGGTTGGCGTTCGATGGCTCTCCCTGATTCTTCTGCGCACCAACCCAAGAATTACTGCGAATATGGTGAAAATGCAGGAACGTGTCAAGTCCTCCGGCGGCTAGAATGAGACGAAATGGTGCGACGACCAACGGTCCGAGGTTCAAAGGTCCGGGGTCCAAAGGTCCAAGGTCCAGAGTCAGAAGTCGGGAGGGTTGCCGGATCTTTCTGGAATGATGCGCGGCCGAAACTCACAGACGCGAAGGCGATCGGCAACATCTGCCCCATGATGGGCGTTTCGCCAGTCGAATGCCTTGGTCAGGTACCCTGAAAACTTGGGGCAGGAGGACACCTGGATCCGATCCATCCGTCGTGTGGGGCAAGCCTGGAATTGTTGCGACTACGAAGATATTCTTCGCCTGAAGCGAAGGATACTCAAGGTGAGAATTGCGGCGCCGAAAAGAAGCAGCGTGGTGCTTTCCAACCAAAGTTCTCTGATCCCGACTCCCTTCAGAAACACCCCGCGGATGATAATAAAGAAGTATCTGAGTGGAATGATGTAGGTGAAGACTTGAATTATCTTCGGCATGTTCTCGATCGGAAAGACAAAACCGGAAAGAAACATCATCGGAAGGATGACGAAGAAGACCGCCGTGAGCATCGCCTGCTGCTGTGTCTTCGACACGGTCGAGACGAATAGTCCCGCCCCGAGCGTCGTCATCTGAAAGACGAGACAAAGCACGAAAAGAAGGGGAGCGCTCCCTTTCAAAGGAATGTCGAACCAGAACACGGCGATCGTGAGAACGAGGATCACGTCGACGAAGCCGATGAGGAAGAAGGGGGCGAGCTTTCCGATGATGATCTGGTAAGGACGGATCGGCGTGACGATAAGCTGCTCCATCGTTCCCGCCTCATTTTCCTTGACAATCGCGAGGGAAGTGAGAATCATCGTGAGGACCATGAGGAGGAGCGCCAGCACGCCGGGGACCATGAAATTCCGGCTCTTGAGCTCCGGATTGAACCAGACCCGCACCTCGGGGTTCACCACCGCCGGTTTTGCCCCTTTCCCTTTCACCGATTCAAACTCCTTCACGACAATATCGCGCGAATATTGCTGGACGATCATCGATGCATAGTTGAGCCCGATCGTGGCGGAGTTCGTCTCGGAACCGTCAGCGATCACCTGGAGCTGTGCCTGCCGGCCGGAGATCAGATCGTTGCTGAAATCGTACGGGATAATGACCGCAATCGCCGCATCGCGCGAATCGATTGCCCTGTCGACATCGCCGTAGGAGCCGGCATACCCGGAGAGGGAGAAATAGCCGCATTCGGTAAACTTCTTCACAAAGTCGCGGCTTGCCTTGGTGTCGTCCATATCATAGATGATGGTCGGGATGTCCCGCACGTCGAGGGTCGCGGCGTACCCGAGGATGATGAGCTGAAAGATCGGAGCGAAGAAATTAAGCCCGATCATCTTCCGGTCCCGCCGGATCTGCTGGAATTCCTTCCTGATGAAATTGAGAATCTCCCGCATGCGATCACCAGCTCCTTCTTTTCATCCTCACGGCACTCACCACGAGGACGACAACGGCGAAAACCAGAAGGAATACCACATCCGAGTAAAATGCCTGAATCCCCACCCCCTTGAGGATGATGCTGCGCAAGACGACGAGAAAGTATCTGGCAGGAATGAAATAGGTGATCACCTGGATGACCACGGGCATATTCCTGATCGGGAAAACGAATCCCGAAAGAAGAAAGGTCGGAAGCATCGTGAGGATCACCGCGAGGAGAAATGCCACCTGCTGCGTCTCCGCAACCGTCGAGATCAGAAGGCCGAGTCCCAGACATCCGGCCAGGAAGATGAGCGTGATCGAGAAGAGAAGAAGAAGGCTTCCTTTGATGGCAACGTCGAAGAGGATGTAACTGACCACGAGAATAATGATCGTCGCAACGAAGGAAATGGCCATGAAGGGAACCGTCTTGCCGATGATGAACTCGATCGGCCTGGCTCTCGAGACGATGATCTGCTCGATGGTGTTCTTCTCGCTCTCCCTGACGACGGAGAGGGAGGTGGAAATGACGGCGGTGACCATGAGGATGAAAGCGATCAGGCCGGGGACAAGGAACTTGGCGCTCCGGAGCTCGGGGTTGTACCAGACCCGCGGACGGTAATCGATCGGCATCGACATGTCACCCCGTCCGGAATGCCGGAGAGTCTCCAGAACGATCTTCGTCGAGTACTCCTCCGTGATCGCCATGACGTAGCCGATGGCTGTCGTCGCCGCGTTCGAATTGGCGCCGTCAACGATGAGCTGGATCGGGGAAACTTCTCCCGACTTCAGGTGGTGGGAAAAGTCCTTGGGGATAACGACGACGATCCGGCACTGCTCATTGCCGAGGAGGCCGTCGATCTCTCCCTTATCCCGAAGCACATGCTTGAAGTCGAAGTACTCGGAGTGGAGAAACTCCCGCATGAAGGCCCTGCTCTCGTCGCTCTTCTCTTCGTCGTAGAGGGCAATGGAGGTGTGCTTGACGTCGAAGTTCAGGGCATACCCGAACATGACGATCATGAAGGCGGGGACGACGATGAGAATCCCCAGCGTGCGCTTGTCGCGCCCGACTTGCCGGAATTCTTTTTTGATGATTGTATAGATGCGCCGGAGCATGTAGGGTTCGGCGGGGAGGCCGGCTCCAAACGATGAAGCCCATCCCGGCATTCACCAAGAGGGGCTTCTCAATTCATCATCGTCCGCCAGCACTGGAGTCCCCGTTAAGGCCGGGGGGTAGGAACTGGCAGAAATATGGGGGGAATTGGAGGGAAAGTCAACAGGATAGAATACAGAATACTGGAGACGGGAGACAGGAAAGCAAGAGATAAGATAGAAGAGAGAAGAAAAAAAACGCCGGGATGGAGTCGTTCGGAGGAGATCAGAAAGGGCATAGAAAACCCTCACCAAGGACTGATACAGACCCGAGGTGACCTGCGAACGACACAAGAGAACAGAGCGAGTCTCTCCCGGTACTGCGCACCTACTCGAGATCCTCGATTTTGCCCTGGGCCTTTATCGATTGGACCAACTCGCCGAACCAGGCGCTCACCGTGGCGATCACGACGACAGCAAAGAACCAGCCCAGCGGCTTGATCACCAGCGGAAAGACCGGGCCGACTCCCCACTCCTGATTGATCGCCAGCATCAACACGATTCCGTAGATAAATGCCGCCAACCCCGCCTCGATGATCGTCACGCCCTTCGACTTCCAACCTATAAAAAAGCTGATGAAAGCCATGCCGGCGAAAACCCATACAGAAAAGATCGCCCCGAATAGTGTCGTGATCACTCTGAGCTCAAACAGGATGTATGTCGGCAACAGGTGCATGACGATAAAAAAGCACGTGCCGACTCCAACCCAGCGCCAGTCAACGCTTACGTTCTTGATCTCTCCGATCCTTTTCATCGTTAGATCTCCTTCGAACGGTCAAGGATGATTCCCAACATTGTTTCTTCTCTCTCAGTTTATCTTTGCAACACGGAATTCAGGTGGAGACGGCGTCCCCGGGGAGACCTGAAATTCGTATTCTGGAGAGGATCCGATCGAGAGGACCACGGGTGAAATCCCGCGCAGGACGAGAAGCGTGTCGTTACGGATCTCTTTCAGCGTATAGGTTCCGTGTGCGGTCTTCGCAGGAATACCCATCTCCTCGAGTGTAGCAGGAAGTCCCTTGTTCTTCCATGACCTGAACGATTGCCCGCCTCCTCCTGACGCTTCGGGAAGATAGTAATATTGGAACGCGTTTATTCCGGCATCGGTGAGATCGGCCACGACGTCGTTTCGCGCCTGATCGACGACATTATCCCAGACCATCGTCTTGAATCCCTGGGGAAGGATGATTGCGGTAATGATATTGACGATGGCAAGGTGTCCGAGGATTACGCCGCATACGACAAGGAGGGCTGGCCTAAGCCAATGCCGGCCTCCTCCTGTTTCACCGCGTGCCTGTCGTTCCCTGTCGAGAAGCAGACTCTTCCAGGCGAGGACAAAACCTATCGGCGCGAGGACGAAATTGACGATGATAAGTGCAAGCATGGTCGATTTCGCCTTTGTCGAGAGATCGGTGAGCTCGGTCCCTTGAAACTCGTCGATTCCATATTGGACTGTCGTCCGCAAGGCAATCGCGTCGGGGAAGGCCCCGATGTTCTTTGAGGAGAGCTCGTGCCAGAAAAGCCTGGAGGTGAAAACTGTCAGGAGTGTGGCGCCGGCGAGGACGACAAGTACATAGACAAATCGGTTCGAGAATTCCGGCATGAACCGACTGTCCGCCACTTTAGTTGTCTCGTTCATGACGAACTCCTTTCTCGGTCAGAGTCACCCTCATCTGAAGCCTTCCGGTCTGTCCGTCCGCATTCTTGAATTTGTCATCCCGCCCCCGGGCCACACTATCGACGGAAACGAGGGTAATGCCCGACGGAGTCTGGTCGGTGAGATAGGTGATATGGTATCGAGGATCCTCATCGAGCAGGAGTCCGTTTTTGATCCATTCCTTGTTGACCTGAAGGAACAAGGTTCCAATTGGAGTTTTCCGTGCCGGTTTTTGCAGATAATATGCTCTTAGTGTCTTGAGCGCGGCCTGAGTCGAATACGATTTGAGGATTCCCTCCCCGATGACGGTGCGGATTTCTCCCAGCCTCTGGCGTTGGTAGTGCGACTGGTCGTAGCCCGCCTTCCAGGAGATTGAAATTGAGCCGGCGATAATGATGAACATGATGCAGGTAAGTATCCGGACATTCCGGGAAAAGACCGGATGGCGAAGAATGGCAACGAGAAAGATCACCGTGAAAAGTCCTGCCCCGAGGGCGCCGGCGTTCACACCGGACCACGGATCCATCGGAACAGAGAAGAACCAGAACGGCACGGCTGCCATAATCAGCCCGATGACAATCCAAACAATAGACATGGGGCCTCCTGAGATGATAGCGTCCTGTTTCCCTGGGCCAAAACCGAGCCCTCTCCTGAATCTCCGAAAGGAAAAAAAGTTACGCGTGTGAGCATCCACCTTGTCTTCCAGAAACAAAAAACCCTCGCAAGCATTACGCTGCGAGGGCTCGTCACAAGCTCCCGAATGTCCAATCCTTCCTGCCCCCGCCGCACATGAGGTTCGTGCTCGGCCAAATATGAGGTTATTTGGGGGGAATGTCAATAATATAGTAGACAGAATACAGGAGACAGGAAAGCAAGAAAAAAAGAGAAAAGAGAAGGCGGGAGACCAGGAGAATAGAGATCGGAGGGAACGAAAAGACAAGTGCCAAGGAGTACCGATCGGGCAACCTAAGGTCGTAGACCCGCGACTTTGAACCTTGGACTCCGGACTACGATCTGCGTACCCCGACCCGATATTGTCACCAAGTTTACCATCTAACCGGCTTGCCAAAACGATCGAGGTATTTAAGTCCGGTCTTCCCTTTCTGAGCCACG
>DATJQP010000010.1:0-3945 GCA_035505655.1 Bacteroidota bacterium | reverse complement strand
AGACGTCGGTTCGTGGCCGCAGGGGACTCATCGCTTTAGTTCGTCTCTCCTTTCCCTTTTGGCAATAACGGAAAATGACCCCGTTATGGCTCCCGCCCATTTTCTCCGCTTGTCCTCCCTCTGGCACGATAAGTGAAATATCCTGGGAAAGCGGCGGCGAGATCTCTTCGAATTAGTCGCTGTGCACCTTTTTCGGGCACCAGATGCGGCAGGGAGACCTCCATGGTGAAGACCTTCAGCCAGTTGGATGGTATTCTCCAGCCACGCCATGTTCTTGGTGAATAATGAACAGATGTGACGGTTCGGAGCGTATATGATTCCCCGTACATTATCGGTCACGGCCCTCGTCGTCGACGACTCGCCTCATATGCGCATCCTCTTGATGCGTCTTCTCCAGAAAAACGGCATCACCGCGGTGCAGTCGGCCATTAACGGTGCCGAAGGTGTCGAGCGTTATAAAGAGTCGAAGCCCGACGTGGTATTCCTGGACGCGATCATGCCGGAAAAGGACGGCCTAACCGCCCTCAGGGAGATCAAGAGCTTCGATCCCGCATCGCTTGTCGTGATGACAACCTCCCTCGCCGAGCGCGAAAAAGTCCTCCAGTTCAAGGAGGCAGGAGCAAACTTTTACCTCCTCAAGCCGTTCGAAGACGGGAAATTCGTCGAGACCCTCACGAAAGTGCTTGGAATGCTCGCCCAACGGGGCAAGAAGGAGTAACGCATGGAGTGCGCAAACTGCCGGACAGTCAACGAGGAGGGGCGGAAATTCTGCAGACAATGCGGCGCTGCTCTCGGAAGCTATTGCCCCCGCTGTAAATCGGTCGGGCCGTACGGTGACGACTTTTGCGGTGTGTGCGGAAACGCCCTCGGCCCAAACTCACAGGAGCATTTGTTTTCACCCACCGAACACCCGGACAGGCCCAAACAATACACCCGGGAAGAAGTTGAGGACCTTCTATCACTCAGGAGAACGATCCGCGAGGAAGAAGAGTCCTCCGCCAAAGTGACTCAAAGTGACGTGGACTCAATTTTCGGCTAGGTCCATCTGATCATGACACCCGAGGAGCAACAGTTCCTTAAAGCACTCACCGACCGCCGCCTCCTGGACCGGGATCTTCTCACCGTACGGAGAGCCGCCTTCGAGGCTCTGGCCCGCGACAAAGGGGTCACCCGCGCGCTCGCCGCGACGTTCGGCCTCTCCGAAGAAATTCTTGCGGATACGCTTTGCAAGACTTTCAAGGGTGCGAGGATGCCGATCGCCGTAGAGATCGAGACGGCGCCGGAACAGATCCTCACGGAGGATGAGATCTTTCGCCTCAGAGTCCTCCCGGTCTTCCTCATCGGGCTGGAGCTTACGATGGCGTTTATTGACCCGCCGTCGCGCCAGGTCATCAACCAGCTCCAGAAATTGACTGGACACAGGGTCATTCCCGTCTTCACGACGATCACCGATTTCGACGCCGCGATGAAGAAGTACCACGGCGCCATCGATAGGATTCAGTCGCTGAAATCGAACGTCGAGCTCGAAAAGTACGACATCCGGAACAGGAAGCCCTCCGTCTCGATGATGGAACAGGCCGGCGAGCCGACGGTTGCAGAGCTGGTCGAAGAGCTTCTCCTCCGCGCCGCGAAGGCCGGTGCGAGCGACATCCACGTGGAGCCGACCGACGATGAGCTGATGATCCGGTTCAGGGTCGACGGAGTGCTCCGGCGGGAGGTTTCCTTCCCCACTTCGTTTCATCCGGGAATGGTCTCGGTGCTCAAATCGAAATCCGGGATGGACATGTTTGAGCGATCGATACCGCAGGACGGTCGGTTCGCGCTCCAGTTTGCAGACCGTCAGTTCGACGTCCGCGTCAACAGTCTTCCCCTCCTCAACGGAGAGAAAATTGTGCTCCGCCTCCTCGGGAAGACCTCAATGATGATCGACCTGGACAACCTTGGTTTCTCGGACAAAAACCTCCGGCACTTCCGCTCGCTCCTCCACCTTCCGAACGGGATCATCCTCGTGAGCGGACCGACCGGGAGCGGGAAGACGACAACGCTCTATTCTTCCCTCAACGAGATCAAAGATATCGCGACAAACATCACAACCGTCGAGAACCCGGTCGAGTACAAGCTTCCCCTCATCAACCAGGTCCAGGTGATGTCCGAGCGGGGACTCACCTTCGGCTCATCGCTCCGGGCCATTCTTCGTCAGGACCCGGACGTCATCCTCGTCGGCGAGATCAGGGATGCGGAGACGGGACTCATCGCTACGGAGGCGGCGCTCACCGGACACCTCGTCCTCAGCACCATCCACACCAACGACGCGATCGGCGCCATTTCGAGGATGATCAACCTCGGCATCGCCTCCTTCTGGGTGAGCGCCTCGGTGATCGGTGTCGTGGCCCAGCGGCTTGTCCGGCGGATCTGCGCGAGGTGCAAGGAGGAGTTTCTCCCCACGAAAGACTACCTGGAATTCTACGGGCTCTCCGAGTTATCCGCGAAGACGACTCTCTTCAGGGGAAAAGGATGCTCCTTTTGTAGTGGGACAGGCTACAAAGGGAGGATTGCCCTTCATGAGGTTTTCATTGTCACGGACGAGATGAGAGACGTCATTTATGGAGAAGTGACCACGAGCAAGCTTCGGGAACTTGCGATTGCCAACAACTTCCGGGACATGTATTACGACGGAATGATGAAGGCGATCGCAGGGATCACGACGGTTGAAGAAGTCCAGCGCGTTACCCGCAGGCTGGCGTAAGAAGTTCGGGCACGCAACATCACCAAAGAGAACCAAGTAATCTCACGGAGGCACCGATGCCCAAGGAAACGAAGACCAAGGCTGAATTACTGAAGGAGCTGAAGGGGCTTCGTCGGCGTATCACCAGGCTCGAGAAGGCTGAGGCCAAGCAGTCGCAGGAGCGGATTCTTCTCCGGACCCTCATCGACAACCTCCCCGATGCCATCTACGCGAAGGATCGGCTCGGCCGCAAAACCCTGGCAAACATGGTCGACGTTCACAACCTCGGTTACGAAGCTGAGACCGATCTTCTCGGGAAAGACGACACCGCCTTTTTCTCGCGTGAAGTCGCCGCGGCATTCATGGCAGACGACCGCTCGGTGCTCGAAACCGGTCAGCCCGTTCTCAACCGCGAAGAGTTTTTTTTCGACAAGGAAGGCAAGAAACGCTGGTTGATGACCACAAAGGTCCCGGTGAGGGACAAGAACGACGTGATCATCGGTCTTGTTGGGATCGGCCGCGATATCACCGCGCACAGGATGGCGGAGGAAGCCGTCCTGCGGGAGCGAAGCCTTCTCAGGACGGTCGTCGACAACATCCCCGACCTCATCTATTACAAGGATGCCGAGGGGAGATACATGCTCAATAACAAGGCACATCTCAGCTCACTCGGAGTGAAGGATCAGGCCGAGCTCCTCGGACAGACTTCTTTCGAATTCAACCCGGAGGAATTTGCCGAGCAGTACTGGTATGACGAATCGGAGATCATGCGTTCCGGCACGCCCCTCCTCGAGAAGGAAGAGACCGCGGTGCACCGGAGCACGGGGCAGAAGCGCGTTCACCTCACGAGCAAGATCCCGGTCTACGACGACGCGGGGCACCCCCTCGGGATTGTCGGGATCAGCCGCGATATCACCGACCGCAAGTGCTCGGAACAGGAGCTCCGTCGCGAGAAGGGGCTCATGGACGCTCTCATGGACAGCCTTCCGGATAGCATCTACTTCAAGGACCGTCAATGCAGGCTTCTGAGAATCAGCCGTAAGATGATGAGAGATCTCGGTTTCACCAGGCCGGAGGAAGCCTTCGGAAAGACCGATGTCGATCTCTTCGGCGAAGAATTTGGCAGAGTGACCCTGGAATCCGACCGTCGGTTGATGTCGGAAGTGAAGCCGATCGTTGGCCTCACCGAACGCCGACAGAAGGAGGACGGCAGCGTCGTC
>DATJQP010000009.1:0-56497 GCA_035505655.1 Bacteroidota bacterium | reverse complement strand
ATCCTCAGGCTGTCCCCGACCGTCGTGACCGAAGAGCTGACGAACGATGCCTCCGGGTAGTCGATCGCATCAATGACTTCCATCGCGTGAGAATCGCGGTTTGAATTCCCGCTGTCGAACGTCGTCACGTCGACATCGGCGCTCACCGACCGGATTACCTTTGTTGAAGGATCCACGTCGAGACGGTACTGCACCTCCCTGCTTGTCGCCTCGATCTCATGGAGCGGATGGGTGAGACGGTAAGTCATCCACGAGTCTTTCTTTGAGATCTCGGCGTGTCCTGTCTGGCCGAAGGCGGGAATTGCCGTGAGAAAGAAGGCGACGGATGTCGCGACGAAGAATGCTTTCATCGATCTCTCGCTAGAAAGTGACTGTGATCATCGAGGCGGTGAAGACCGCCGTCGTGATATAGCCGGAAAATTGATGGAAATGTTCGATCTCGGTGTTCGTCGATCTTCTGTGCCTGATCATCCCGCCAAGGATCGGGGTAAGGATCATCCCGGCGGCATGGACCCACGCGAGTGTTTTGTGGATCGTCGTGGTGCTTACTTCGTCCCTCCGGATGAGAGGGGGCGGCGAAAGGATGGCAAGAAGTCCGGTGGCAGAATAGGTGATGATCGTCCCGGTGACTGCATATTGATGGTTCCGTCGGTACTCCGGGTGCCCGTCGATGATCTGCTGTCCGAAGTAGACAGCCGACCACATGAAGCCCAGGGTCACAAAGCCGCCGATCTGGTGCGTCGTGAGCATCGTCCGCCTTAGGGATAATTCATACTTCCGTTCGGGAGGTGAGAGGGGTCCGACGATTCCTGTCGTGCGCATGAGCCCGTTTTCTCCCCAGAGAGCATTTTCCATTACGCTCATGTGCGGCGGGAGGAGTCTTCGAACGGAAGGATGCGCCGAGGTATCCTCCTCCGCGATCGTCGACGCCGGAAATTCCAGCTCGAATTCGGAGGGAAGGATTTCGCTTTCCGATTGCGTGGCCGCGCCGGGACCATACGCCAGGGAGGTCGCAGTTGGTTGATTTTCCTGCGCGTGGATCAGTCCCACGGCTGGCAATGTAAAGAATGAGAGGACGGCAGTCGCGACGAGTCTTTTCATGGTGTGATGGCAAACCATTATGATTCTTGATGATGGATTCCCACAGCATTTTCCTTCAAGAGTGAACCCTTAGCGAATTGCCCGACAGTACCGTGACATACTGATGGAGCGGACTTGCCGCTGGTCCGTTGGCCACGGTCCCCGACGCCGTAAAATTCGATCCGTGGTTTGGGCAATAGAAAAGGTTCGAGGATGGGTTGTAGACCACTGTTCCTCCGGCATGCGTGCAGGTTTGGCTGAGGGCGACGAACGCTCCGCTGACCGTGCGGGCCACGATAACCCCGTTTTGATAAAGATACCCGCCGTTTTTCGTGAGCGCCGCGTTCGCGGGAGAGGTCAGGTCGAGTGTGAAATCGACGTTCGTCGGAGCCGTGATCGGGTTGTCGAGGGGCTTGCAACCGGTAAGACAATACGAGCAAGCGACCGCGGCGGCGCCGAGGCCGACGGTGGCAAGGAATTCCTTTCGGTTCATGACTGACTTCAATTCTGATTGGAGATCGGAGCTGTGAGAGAACTCAACGGTCCTTTGCAAACCTACGCTGCGTCGTATCAAATGAAAGGGACGTTGTGCTCCTCGAACGTGGGGGTGTTTTTGAAGCGGTATTCTCAGGTTAGACACCGCTCAGGGGCGCTTTATTCCATCCCACGATTTTCGTATCATTCACCGGCCAAGTCGCCGAAAATCACCAACACCCGCCTGGAATAGGCGTTTTCGAGCAATTGTCTAATAGATAGCGTTGGTCCAGGACCTGAAAAAATCCGATGACGGAGAACTTCTCCGGAGATCCCGTGAGGGAGATCTCAGCGCTTTCAGCGAGCTGGTCCGGCGATACGAATCGAAGGTGGCGGCGACCGTAATCGGGATGTTGGGACCGGGAGACGAGGCGGACGATGTAGGGCAGGAGACTTTCATCCGGTTCTATAATTCCCTGAACCGCTTTCGGGAAGAGGCATCGGTCGGCACCTATCTGACCCGCATCGCCATCAACCTTTCTTTGAACGAGCTCCGCCGCCGGAAACGACGAAGGCTTCTCTTCCGCTCAACCGACGCCGGGAACGAATCGGATGAACCTGCGTCCGAAGAAGCCCCCGACCAGTTCGACAGAAAGGAAATCGTCCGCCGCGCACTCGATGCCCTTGAACCCAAGTTCCGCGCCGTCGTGACGCTCCGGCTCATCGAGGGGTATTCGACGGAGGAGACGGCCGGGCTTCTCGGCGTGCCAATCGGCACGGTGCTCTCGCGTCTTCTTCGGGCACAGAAGAAATTGCAGAAAATCCTGCAACAGTACAAGGAGGATCTTTGATGAATCGTTCGGATTACAATTTGCTCCTTCGCTCGTTCACGGCACCGCTCTCCGACGACGAACACCGGACCCTCGAGGCAGCGCTCGCTTCGTCCGGGGAGCTGCGCGCATGCCGGGAGGAGCTGAAGGAGCTTCGCACAATCCTTCCGCCGAAGGAACAAGCATCCTTCAAGCCCTTCTTTGCGGAGCGAGTCGAAGAACGGCTCCGGTCCGGCGGGTCCCCGATCGACTCCCGCTACTTCTTGGCATTCAGGCCTATCGCAGCGGCGGCGGCGATCCTTGTGATCCTCCTGAGCGCATACAACCTGAGCCGAAGCGGTGTACTCTCCGTCGAATCGGCGTTCGGCTATTCCTATCCTTCCCTGCCGCAGGTACTGACACTGGAGGCACCTCTCGAATGAGCCCCAACTTCAAAGTAACGCTGATTCTTCTCGCGACGCTCGCCATCGGCATCATCCTTGGCGCCGTCGGGAGAGGAGTGATCATCCGGAGCCACGGTCGGAAGCTCGAAACGAGTGAACGAACCGAATACTTTCTTTCCCGTGTCAACGATGCCATCGATCCGGACTCCGGCCAGCGATCACGGGTCGACGAGATCACGCGGCGAGCTGCCGATAGGATCTCGGTCCTCTTCGATCATCACGACGCGGAGATGACGACGATCGTCGATTCGATGAGGCATGAGCTTGCCGCCGTCCTTAAGCCGGAGCAAATGGAGAGACTGAACCGGGAAATCGCCGTGAAGCCCTCCTCCGACACAGCCAGAGGACGCCTCGGGATCATCATGGCATTCTCGTACGAGTATGCGGAACGACTCCAGCGTGACCTTGACCTCGACAGCGCTCAGACGGAACAGATGCTCATCCTCATCAGGCAGTCCCATTCCAGGATCAGGAGGGAAACCGAACAGGCGAATGGTGACCCGGAGAAGGAGCGGGAAATCCGACGGACGTTCCTCGACGAGACAAACAAGAAGATCGAGGCGCTCCTCACCCCGCATCAGCTCGAGCAATTCCGGCTCCTTCAGACTGAGCGGGAGAGGTTTGTCGAGCACGAGCTCCGCGAAGAAGAAGACTAGCGCCCTTCCTGTCGATGATCTTGCATCCAGAGAGGCGCAGTGCCGCTCCGGACTGCACTTTTGGTAGTTCAGTGCGCAAGAGTACTTTTTCGAAGCGACCTTAATTACCCGGTCCGGGTTACGACGAAAGTTCGCCCCCCAATCATCCCACCAAAGAAAACCCATTGAGAATTACTTTTGACAAATCGGAGTTTTTTGTGCATTCTTGGAGGCGACACGAGACGATCGGATCCCCTTTGCGGGGCGCTCCGTCTTTTCGCCACTCCAGGCGCCGACACAATGATCCGCTACACCCAATTCTTTCGACATCTGGCTCTCCTCGCCCTATCGCAGACGCTCGTCTGGTCAGACCTTACAGCGACGGAGACGATGTCGGACTATGTTTCGCATCAAACGGTCGGTCGAAGCATCCTCTTTACGACAACTTCCGGTCAACGACTTCGCCTCACCCCCTATGGAAAGTATATCGTCCGGGTCCAGGCGGTGAGGGAGGGAGAAGAGTTCTTTCCGGACGACCGGTACGAGATGGTGGAATCACACAACTGGGGAGGGTCGTTGCACCTCTCGGACGAGTCATCCTCTTTCACCATTCACACCGATGCGGACGATGGAATCGAGGTCCGTGTTTCAAAATCTCCACTTCGTCTCAGCTTCTTCCAGCGTGGAGGGACGATCCCCCTCTTGCAGGAGAACGACGGCATTTCGTGGGATATGGACGGGATCAGCACCGATTTCGCCTTCAACTCCGAGGAGCACTTCACCGGCCTCGGCCACGGGTATTACGGACGAAGCGACAGGATCGATCTGCGCGGGGAGCTTCTCCGAAGAAATTATGGCGACTCCCAGGGAGACCAGGCACCCCTCATCGTACCCTTTTTCCTTTCGTCGAAGGGCTACGGCATTTTTCTCAACAGCACCTTTCCCAACACCTTTGATTTCGGAAAGGACACGCTCTACGAGTTTTCGATCGATGGCGGCGGGAGGATGGACTATTTTTTTATTCTCGGTCCGCTGTTCTCCCGGATCCTCGACCGGTATACCCAGTTGACGGGGCGACCCAGCTTCCCGCCTCGTGCGGTGTTCGGACTCGGCCTCTCCGACAAAGCGAACGACGAGAATTCCGCCGACCCGTCGGACGAACGGTGGTGGAAGAAGAAGGTAAGCGAGCATCGGAGCGCCGGGTTCCCCATCGACCACCTTATCAACGACAATCGCTGGAGAGCCGGGGGAGGGAAGCGATGCGAATCGTACTTTGAATGGGACACGACGAGATTCCCGGACCCGCGGGAGTACGAACAGTGGCTGAAAGCGAACGGACTTATCCTTACGATCGATTTCAACCGCTGTATCGCGAAGGCGAGCGAGGGATGGAAGCCGTCGTACAACATTCCGGACCCCGACAGCATCGACTTTGGCGACAGCGCCCCCGACTTCACCCGCCCCGAAGTACGTGACTGGTTCTGGCGGCTCTTTTGGAAAAAATCGTTGAATCCTTCCCTCGGATTCCCGGGGGACGCCCTCTGGATCGACGAGTTCGATGAGCTTGGCAAGGCCCCGCTGTCGATGACCCTTGGCAACGGGAGAACCTGGGCGGAAATGAAGAACTACTGGTTCTTCCTCATTGCCAAATCACTTGTCCAGGAGGGATGGGACAAAAAGATCGGTCCGTCCCGACGCCCCTTCGTCTGGGTGAGAGGGATGACCGCCGGCGCGCAACGGTATGCGACGCTCTGGAGCGGAGACATCAAACCGAACTACGGCGAGATGGAGGAGCAGGTGAGGGGGATGCAGCTTGCGGGCCTTTCGGGATTTCCTTTCTGGGGACACGACGCCGGGGGTTTCTACGATTGGGAGGAGAAGCGCGGTCCGGACGACACTCTTTACTGCCGCTGGTCCATGGCGTTCGGCAGCTTCTCGCCCTACTGGAAACCGCACGGGATGGGGCGTTCCCGATGGCCGCTCGACCGGGGAACCGAGGCGCAGACGGAGGCAAAAAGATACGCCGAGTTGAGATATGCGCTGATGCCTTACACGTACACCTTCGCGCATGAAGCCGCAGCGACGGGCATGCCGCTTGCCCGTGCGCTCGTCATCGGTCATCAATCAAACATCCTCGCATGGAAGTACGACCTCGAGTACATGTGGGGCAGCGACTTCCTCGTTGCTCCGGAGTGCAGCACCGACGGACCGGTTGCGCTCTGGCTCCCAGCCGGCAAGTGGTATGACTTCTGGACCGATTCGCTTGTCGCGGGGAACCAGGAATGCCTTTACCCCGCCCCGGACAACCGGATGCCCCTCTTCGCCATGGAAGGATCCATCATCCCCATGGCACCTCCCGCCCTTTCAACGGCGTTTCTCCGGGACGACTCTCTCATCCTCCATGTCTATACGGGAAAGGATGGAACCTTCACCCTTTACGAAGATGACGGCCGCAGCGAATACTACCGTACCGAGAACGCAATGCGGACAACCGCAATCTCATTCATCCAATCGATCTTCGCCCTCGACATCGAGCCCGCCTCGGGATCGTTCGACGGAGCTCCGATTGAACGAAGGTACTGTATAGAATTTCACGGCGTCAACCGCCCAAGGTGCATGGAGCTTAACGGCCGTCCGTTGAAAAGATTCTCCTCCAGGGAACAGGCTGCGCTCGCGGGGGAGGGAATTTTCTGGGATCGCGACAGGAAGATCCTCACCGTTTTTACACGCATCCTTCCGGTCAACAGGGATCTTCTTCTCGATGCGGACGAGGATTGCGGGGAGGAGTAACGCCTCCGCGAGTTCGTGCGCGGGCACATTCAGCTTCGTGAACGGGGGGAGGGAACGAGAAAGAGCTACGGAAGTTTTTTCTTGACTGCGTCGAGGAGTTCCTGAGGTTCGACAGGCTTCTCAAGGTACGCAACACTGGGGTCGGAAGCCCACGCGCCGGCTTTTTGTGCTTCACCCGTCACGAAGATCATCGGAATGTTCCTTGTCTTCGGTTCGTCCCGGAGAAGCTCGTAGAGCATGAACCCGTTGAGGTTTTCCATCATGACGTCGCTGATGACAAGATCCGGGAGGTTCTCCTTCGCAAGGTCCAGCGCCGCCGAGCCGTCTTCGGCTTCGATGACGGTGTATCCCTGTTTCGTGAGGACAATGTCCCAGAGCTTTCGGACGTCCGGGTCATCGTCGACGACAAGAATCTTCTTCATGAGAGAGGTTCAGCAGGTAATGCCCGATGCCGGACATCGTGATGCCCGGCGGAACTTGAGCACAAAAATACCGATTCATGTGTTGAAGTTCAACAACTTATATACGTTGTCGTAAAGGCCCCGACGGGGAAATCCTGCGATTCCCGCGCGGATTCGCGCTCCCCGCGTAATCCCCCACGCTCTATCCGTCATTTTGCTTTGCAGTAGGACTTCTAACGTGTCGCCTCTCGACCTGCGAGCCTCACGCGGTTCCTCGCGTAGCCACGCTTTCACGTTATCGATCATTGCAGATTGGCGCTTTTCGGAGCCTATCATTCGTTGGGAGTCGAGGGAAGCAGGAAGGATTAATCCCGTCGTAAACAAAAAAAGGCGGAGGATCGACCTCCGCCTTTTTCAACAGGCTCAAATGGATCAGGGCTTGGTGAACGGCGGAACCGGCGGGAACTTGAACGGATTCTCCGTTGCCTTCTTCAGAGCCACCTCGATTGCCTTATCGAGCTGCAGATCCTTCCCCGCCATAACGCTTCCCGGATCGTTATCGATCTCGACATCCGGATCCCCTCCGTGGTTCTCGATGAGCCAGTTCCCTTCCTCGCCGTAGAAGCCGGTGTTGGACTGCTCGACCTTGCCATTGTCGACGGTGATCTGCGTGTTCTGGATACCGACGAGGCCGCCCCACGATGTCGTACCGACAATCGTCCCCATCTTTCTCGCTTTGAAGCTCGCGAGAAATGCCTCGCCGTCAGAGCCGTTGTTTTCGTTCGAGATGACGACATAGTTGCCGACCGAAGTGCTCCCAGGATACCGGAGCGGGACCATTCCGTGGAGAGCGCTCTGAGCCGTCACTTTTCGTTCCATTTTGTCGATGAGGAAGTACTCGGTCCATCCGCCGCTGTTCCTTCGCACATCGATGATCATCGCATCTTTGTAGCGGAAGGCCCGCCAGAACTTGTCGAACTCGCCGATTCCGCCTTCCCCCATCGCGGTGATGTGCATATACCCCACCTTGCCATTCGTCGCCTCGGTCACTTTCTTCACGTTGTTCGCGACCCAGTCAAAATACCGCAAACTGTTGTCGTTCCTGATCGGCTCGATCTCGTACGTCTTCGCCCCCTGCATCGACGGTTTCGCGTTGACGGTGATGCTTACTTTCCGACCGTTCGTCACCTGAAGATACTTGTCGTAGTCGTCCGGGACCTTCAACTCTGTTCCGTTGATGGCGAGAAGGTAGTAGCCCTCTTTGATGTCGTAATCGGGCCGCACGAGGGGCGAAGTGGCGCCGGCATTGAACTCGGTTGGAGCGTAGATTTTGTCGATCTTGTAGAGGCCGGATTTCTTATCGGCTGTGAGGTTTGCCCCAAGCCATCCGGTGAAGAGTGGAGTGGGGGCCGGGGCCGGTCCGTTGTCCCCGCCGCTGATGTAGGTGTGGGAGACGCAGAGCTCTCCGACCATCTGCGACATCACCCAGTTGAGATCCTCGCGCGAGCTGAGGAAGGGAATGTATGCGCGGTACCGGTCGCCCATTGCCTTCCAGTCGCGTCCGTGCATGTTCGGGTCGTAGAAGAAGTCGCGGTACCAGCGCCAGCAGTCGTTGAAAATCTGCGTCCATTCCGGCACATCATCGACCGTGTAGAGCATGCCGCCAAGGTCGACCCTCTCCCCGACGCTCTTCGAAGAGAATGCCTTGTCAAACGTCGTGACATAAACGTCGCTCTCCTTCCGGATCGTCAGCTCTTCGCCGTTCGGGCTGACGTCGTAGTCATGGATCTTGTCCGAAAGGACCGCGTCCTTCTTCGATCCCATGTCGAAGATCGTTAATTGCCACTTCGTTTCGTCCCCGGGCTTGAAGATCTCTTCGTACTCGTCCTCGGTAAATTTATCGACCGAGCACCACGCCACCTTTCCTTTGCCGGCTTTGAGATAGAAATAGTTTCCGGCGGGCACCGGAAGCGGGTAGGTCCTCTGCTGAAGCCCTTCGACGTCGATGCGGAATTCTCCCTCCGCCTTCTTCTTCCCCTCAGTCTCCCCGGACTCGATGAATGGCGGCTTTTCACCCGCCTTCAGTTGAACCGCCATCACCGCCTGCGGCGTCCGGATGATGTGGTTGTCCTCATAGAAATCCATGGTGATATCAAAATTGCGGCTCGAGAGGAAGTAGAGGTACCCTCCGTCGCGGTCAAAGCACGGGTTGAGGTTGTCGTAGAAATCGTCCGTCACCGCGATCCTCTTCCCTTCTTCGATATTGTAGAGGAAGATCTGGCTGTTCTTGTTGTACTGGACGAGACTATACGCGACCCACTTGCTGTCCGGAGACCAGGTGTAATCGCTCACCTCCCAGAAGAACTCATCGTTCTTGAGCTGGTTCGACTCGTCGATCTTCGTGAGCTTCTTCGACGCGACGTCGAGAACAAAAATCGCAAAGTCCTTGTTGCCGAAAAGGATCTTCTTTCCGTCCGGTGACCATTCGATGTGATAGAAGGTCCTGTCGAGGGTGGTCGTCAACTGAGTCCACGGTCCGCCGCCGATGCTCTGGGTATAGATCTGGTATTCGCCGCTCTTGTCCGAGATAAAGGCGACCGTTTTCCCGTCGGGGGAGATCTGCGGGTAACGCTCCCGGGTTCCGGGAGAGTTGGAAAGATTCTTCGTCTCTCCTTTTTCGGTCGGAATGATGTAGAGATCTCCGCGGGCTTCAACGGCGACATTCTTTCCGTCATCTGAAACTCTCGCGGAGTGGAGGTATTCCTTCGGATTGATCGTCTTTGTCCTCAGCGACCATCGGTCGGACGGACATTCGACGGAGATCTGTTTCACTTCGCCGGTCGCAACCGTCAGGAGGTTCAGGTAACCGTCATGGAGGAAGATAATCGTCTGGCCGTCCGACGACGGGGCCATGACGTCGACATCGTCGTACTTTGTCACCTCGTCGATGCTCTTCGTTGAGAGGTTCTCGCGGTAAAGGTTGGAGACGCCGTTGGTCCGGTCGGAGACGAAGTACATCGCGTCTCCCACCCACATCGGATAGGCATTCTTTCCCACATAGTCGGAGATCGGGGTAAAGACCGCCGTCGTGAAGTCATACATCCAGATGTCCGTATGCTGACCGCCCTTGTATCTCTTCCAGTAATAATCTTCCGCCCCTTTTCGTTGATAGACCATCTTTTTGCCGTCGGGAGAGAAACTGCAGAGGCGGCCCCGGTCAATCGGAAAACGCTCCGGTGCCGAGCCGGTCCGGTTCACGAAGTAGAGGTTCGGGTCGCGGCCGATGTAATTTTCAGCGTAGGAACGGTAGACGATCCGTTCGCCGTCCGGAGTCCAGCCGACAACCTGAGCCCCCGTCGACAGGTACGTCACGCGGATTGGGACTCCGCCTTCTGAGGGAATGATGTAAACATTTTGCGACCCGTCGTAGCTTCCGGTGAAGGCGATCCACTTGCCGTCGGGGGAGAATTTTGGGGAAAACTCATTTCCCGGAGCCGAAGTGATCCTTCGGGCAACGCCCCCGGAGGAGGAGACGGTCCAGAGGTCCCCCTCGTACGAGAAGACTATCTTATCCTTTGAGATGTCGGGGTACTTCATGAAACGGGCTTCCCCTGCCAGGCAGCTCACCGTCGAAGCGATGAGGAGCGCAATCAGACACCGGAACGATTTCATACAATTCCTTTATGGTATGGTGAACAAACTAATTCCCTGCGTGATGATTCTTTTTTTCACTAGTCTTACTTAGCAAATATTCTCCGCAAATTCAAGAAGTTCCGCCTCCCGTAACTCAGCCCTGGCCACCAAGGTCTCGGCCTTCCCACACGTGACTTCAGACACCTGATCCTGTCGATGAAGCCGGCAATTGGAATCTTCGCCGCCAAAAAATGGTTCAATATCCTGAGCGCAGGACAGGCCGGCAGACGCTGTTCGCCGTTGTGCCACCGGATTCGATGATCGTGGGGTAGACCGTAGGATGCGTGAGTCGCCGTTGCCGCGGCGGAATCCAGGATGACAACGCCGAAGTCTCCGGCCTTCGCGCTCAATCCGTCACTGACCGAATCACCCATCCTCTACTTCCCGGAAGAACTCGCGAGGGTTCCTTGACGATTCTGCAGCAGGACATTGTCCGCACGCTTGCGTATTTCGACGTCTTCTCGTACCCGCTCTCCTCCGGGCAAGTGAAGGCGTTCCTTCCGAGGAATTCGGTCACACTCGCACAGCTTGAAGAATCACTTTCAGCTCTTGCGGCATCGGGAGTCGTTCACCGCGAGGAGGGGTATTACTTCCTGTCGGACCGGCCGCGGGCCGTCGTCGCCGACCGCCTCCGGAACGAACGGAACGCAAAGCGGATGATGAAGAGAGCTCACTGGGTCGCCCGATTCCTGAAGCGGGTTCCCTTCGTGAGGGGAATTTTTCTTACCGGCTCTCTCTCGAAAAACGTCGCGGGCCCGGCGAGCGACGTCGACTTCATGATCGTCGCCGCTCCCCGGAGGCTCTGGATTTCGAAGATGATCGTCACGGGGATCCGCCGCGTTTTTCTCTTCAACTCCATCAGGTATTTCTGCTTCAACCTCTTTGTCACGGAAAACAGGTTTCTCTTTTCAGACCGGGATATCTTCAACGCCATCGAGATCGCCACAACGCGCGTCCTTTGGAATGAAGAGGCATACATGCGGTTCCAGGCCGTCAATTCCTGGATCCGCCATTTCCTGCCGAACTGGAACACCGAGCCCCGGCATTCGCCGACTCTTCCTCCGTCATCGCCGTTCCTTCAAAGAACGGCGGAGCGTATTCTGGAACTCTTCCCGCTCGACAGAATCGACGCGAGGCTGATGGAGACGGCGCGGCGCTACTGGAAAAGAAGGAATCCTCATCTCGACGAATCGAAGTTCGACTCCCTTTTCCGCTGCGGGGAAGACATCTCGACCGTTTGGTACGACGATCACAAAACGAGGATCCTCAACCGTTTCCGCCAGCGCCTCTGCGACCTCGGGATCGGGCAGACCGCATGACCGACATCCTCATCACACATTCGTTCTTTCTTCGCTTCGACCCGAAGCAATGGCGGGCGATGATGCCCTACCCGCCTCTCGGCACGCTCTATGCCGCCGCCGTTCTTGAGCGGCAGGGGTTCAGCGTAGCCCTTTTCGACACGATGCTTGCGGCCTCGGAGGAGGAGCTTCACGACCATTGCCGGCGCCATCGTCCGGCCGTCGTTGCGATCTACGACGACGACTTCAACTACCTCAACAAGATGTGCCTGAGCAGGATGCGCGAAGGCGCGTTCAGGATGTCTGAGATTGCGAAATCGTACGGTGCCTTCGTCGTCGTCCACGGCTCCGATGCCACCGACCATGCGGAAGAATACCTGGCCCACTCGGCCGATGCAGTGATAGTGGGGGAGGGAGAAGCGATGCTCGGCCGGGTGTGCGACCAGGTCCTCCGGCAAAGGAAAATCGCGCTCGACGATCTGCCCGGGGTTGCGTTTATCAGGGATGGCGTTGTCACCCGCACCAAACGGAATAGCCCGTCCAGGGATCTGGATGGGTTTCCCTTCCCTGCTTGGCATCTTGTCGATGTCGAAAAGTACCGGGAAACTTGGATGAAGCATCACGGATACTTCTCGCTGAACATGGTGACAACACGGGGATGCCCGTACCGTTGTAACTGGTGCGCCAAACCGATTTACGGACAGGTCTACAATTCACGCTCCCCGGAAAACGTCGTCGAAGAGTTGCAGTACCTCGTCACGTCATTCGCTCCCGACCATATCTGGTTCGCCGACGACATCTTCGGACTCAAGCCGGGATGGGTTCAACACTTTGCGGACCTTGTCGGGAAGAAAAGGATCCTGGTCAGGTACAAAATCCAGTCCCGCGCCGATCTTCTTCTCGAGCCCAACACCGTGGAATCACTGGCGCGCTCCGGATGCGGCGAAGCCTGGATCGGCGCCGAATCGGGATCGCAGAAGATACTCGACGCCATGGAGAAAGGGATCAGGGTCTCCCAGATTTATGAGGCGCGGCAACTTCTTAAGAGCTATGGCGTCCGGAGCGCCTTCTTCCTTCAGTTCGGCTATCCGGGGGAAACACGCGAGGACATCGAAGCGACAATCCGGATGGTGAGAGATCTCATGCCTGACGACCTCGGCATCTCCGTCTCCTATCCTCTCCCCGGAACCAAGTTCTATGAAAACGTCAAGGCCGGACTTATGGCGAAGAAGAATTGGGTCGATTCAAACGACCTGGCCCTGATGTTCCGCGGAACTTACTCCCCCGCTTACTATCGCCGGCTTCACCGATACGTCCACCGGGTCTTCCGGTTGCGGAAAGGTATCAGAGAGATCGTCGACCTCATCGCATGGAAAACTTCCCCCTCGATGAAAAGGCTGCGGTCGGCGATCTTGGTGGGATTTTTTGCGCCGGCGGCCCTTCTTGACCGCTGGATGCTCTTTTTCCTCGTTCGTGAATGACTGCCCCCGCCCTCCTCGATCCCGCAACGAACGCCGAACAGGTCCGAAAAGCCTTCTCGGCTCAGGCTCCGTTCTTCGACGCGTACGAATCCTCGAACCCCGTTCTCGCGTGGATGCGGCGACAGGTGTACGCCCATGAAGAGGAATTCCTCACCCCCGGTGCAAGCATTCTTGAGTTGAACGCGGGGACCGGAATCGATGCCGTTCATTTCGCCGGGATGGGACATTCCGTCTTCGCCATCGACAACGCGGAGGGGATGCTCGCCGAGCTTGAAAAGAAAATGCTGGGGCGCGGTCTCGGTGATCGAATTGAGTTCAAACGCCTCTCGTACACCGACCTCGATGCGCTCCCCGACCGCAGGTTCGACCATGTCTTCTCCAATTTTGGGGGGTTGAACTGTGTGCCGGACCTTCGTCCGATCGCCCGGCAGCTTCCCCGCCACTTGAAGCCGGGAGCCACGGTCACAATGGTCATCATGCCGCGCATTTGTCCCTGGGAGCTTCTTCACTCCGCGACAGGAAACTTCAGGCTGGCATTCAGACGTCTTTCAAAAAAAGGTTCCACCGCCAACGTGGAAGGTGTGCGGTTCCAGGCATACTACTTTTCATCCCGCGAGGTTCTTGCGAGTTTCGGGCCGGAATTCTCGCTCGCCAGGCTTCGCGGACTTGCTTCCGTTTCACCACCTCCGCACATGGTGCCCTTCGTTCGGAAAAGACCTTCGCTCTACAATGTTCTTACAAGGATTGATGAACGGCTCTCCACGATTCCTCCATTCGACCGATGGGCAGATCATTTCATCCTCACTCTCCGATATTCTCCATCATCGCGAAAGTGAGTGCCAAAAGAGATGAGCATCCTTCGGAAATATATCGACGAGACGAAGCACGCGTGGGAAGCTCTCACCGCTGAAGAGAGGAGAAAGTACATCCTCTCTTCTCTCTTCATGCTCGGTAATTCCCTCCTCGAACTCGTCGCGATCGGCACCGTGATTCCGTTTCTTGGAATTGTTGCCTCCCCATCTTTGCTTGGACGGACGTCATGGGGGGGCTGGATCCTTCGGAGCGCTCCTTCGATCCATTTTACAACGCTGATCCTTCTCCTTGGGGCCGGTATCGTTTTCCTGTTCCTCGTGAAGAACCTTGTCAGCTATCTCCTTTATTCATCCGAGAACCGTTTCGTCTTCACCCTCGCGACGGAGATCTCAAGGAGCAAGACGCGGAAGTACTTTGCCGGAAGTTTCCCGGATTTCCAGGAAAGCAAGGGGGCGGAAATGCTGCAGAAGGTGGCCTACGCCCCGGTGGAGTTTGCCCAGCACATTGTCCTCGGGAGTATGACGATCCTCTCCGAAGGACTCGTCCTCCTCCTCTTCACCGCAGCTCTTTTAATCTACAACCCGCTCCTTTTCCTTCTCATCGCCGGGACCGTCCTCCCGCTCGCCGCGGTCAGTTGGGGATTGAGCGCAAGGCTCCTCCGCAGAACGCGGACGACGATTCAATCGGCAAGCCCTGTCGTGCTCGGCCGCCTCTCGGAAGCGCTCATGGGATACCAGGAAGTAAAGCTCTACGCCAGGGAGGAGTTCTTCGTCAGACGGTATCTTCAGGAGCAGGAATCGCTCAACCGGGAGCTCGGACGTTTGAATACCGCGAACATGATTCCGATCCGGTTGTCGGAACTTTTCGCGATCGGCGGGATTGTCCTCCTCCTTCTTTTCTACTCCCTCCTTGAAGGAACCGTTTCTCCCGCGGCGATATCTTTGATGACAATCTACGCCGCATTTGCGTACCGGGCCGTCCCATCCACGGTGAAGATCCTCAACTCCCTCGTACACTTCCGGACTTACGCGTTCACGATCGGCGAGGTCCCTCCGGCGATCGATCGGAAGGATGCCCCATCTGCCAAAGCCGCTACGGAGTCCACTACCCCGTTCGCTTTTACTCGATCGATCGAGCTGAAGGATATATCTCTTACCTACTCCGGACGTCGTGAGACGGTTCTGGATCGGGTTTCACTCATAATTCAGAAGGGAGAGCTCATCGGCATCTCCGGCGGATCGGGAAACGGCAAAACGACCCTGGCAAGGATCATCCTGCAGCTCCTCGAACAATCCTCCGGAGCCGTTCTTGTCGACGGCAAAGAATTGAAAGAGGAAGAGAGGCGTCGATGGCAGAGTCTCGCTGCGTATGTCGCCCAGGACCCGCTCGTGCTTGCAGAGAGTATCCGTGCGAATGTCGCTTTCGGCGTTCCCGAGGCTGAGATCGATGAGGGAAGAATCCAGGATGCGCTGAAGGCTTCCGGGCTAGCCCGGTTCGTCTCCGGCCTTCCGGAAGGGACTGGCACACACGTGGGAGATCAGGGAAAGCAACTATCCGCGGGCCAGAAACAACGTCTGGTCTTCGCGCGGGCCCTTTATCGCGACGCGGATTTTTATCTCTTCGATGAACCGACGAGTCACCTCGATGCCGGGACGGAACGGTTGGTTCTCGATACGATCGGGAATCTCCGGCTGCAGGGGAAGACCATTCTTCTCATTTCACAGAAGGAAGAGGCGTTGGCTCGCTGTTCGGACCTTTACGAATTGTCGAATGGAAGACTTCGCCGACGTCCCCACCTGGTCCATGCAGAACAGACTCAACGCTATGCCTGAGCTGGTCTTCATCGTTATTCTTCTGATTGTGGGAATCGCATTGACCTTCCATACCCGTCTTCACCGATTGAAAGGGAGAGTCGCGCTCATCGACGAACAACGGACAAGACTTTTCGATCTGGCTGAACGTTCTCTCGAGTCGGGGGATGTTCCGGTAGGGGCGCTGTTGCTTTACCAAGGGAAAGTCATCGGCGAGGGATATAACACGGTCCTTCGGAATGGCAAGGGAGGAGAACATGCCGAGATCAACGCCATCTCGGGGGCGATCGGCTCGATGGGGATGGAAAAATTCTCAGCCCTGGAGAGGAAGGAGCTCGTTCTCATTTCGAGCTTCGAACCATGCCTCATGTGCGCCGGCGCCTTCGTCAACTACAACATCCAGCATGTCTTCTTCATGAAGGAAAAGGATCTCGGCTATACCGGCAAGGAAGAAGCGCTCTTTATAAGGTACCTTATCCGTCGGCGACAGATCAAAGGCGGCCGGGAACAAGACCTTCTCTTCGAGAAGCATCCTCTTTATCCCGGCAACCGGAGCTAGCGCTCCTTTCAAGACACGCCAATCGATTCATAGAGATTAAGGTAATCCGCCACGGTCCGTTCAATCCCCCACGCCTCCGCAACCTTTCGATTCCTGACCCGCAAACCTTCAACCAGTTCAGGCTTCTGTAATAGTGCCAATGTTTTCCGCGCAAGGCCCCCGGCATCTCCCGGCCCGGCCGTCACATCTTCTCCTGCTTCGGCAAGGAGGCCAACCCTCGACCCGGCAACAAGGGTCCCGGATGCATACGCCTCCATCGCAACGACTCCTTCCCCTTCATACCGGGAGGGGAGAAGAAGAAGGTCGAGAGACTGCAGGAGCGACGGCACCTCCGCGTGACCGATTTTTCCAAGCCATTTGATTTTCTCCCCCACACCAAGGGATGAAGCATAAGCCTGCACTTTCCCCCCCAGAAGGTCGGGGCCTGCGATCGTGAGCCGGCAATCGACCGACTGAGCGATGATGGAAAATGCTCTGACCAGCGTGAAAGGATCCTTTACGTTGTTGACGCTGCCGACAAAACCGATATCGATCTTCGGGCCAATCCTTTTTGGTCGATAAGGAAATTGGGAGAGATCGACCCCGAGAGAAATCACCGAGAGACTCCTCGGATGATATCCACCCGATTCGAGAACTCTTTTATGGTAGGATGTTAGAACCGTGACAGCGTCGGCTCGGTCGATCGTCCATCGACGGAGGATCTTCTGAATCCCCCCACCCGCCCCTCCATACTCAATGTCCGGGAAGTAAACAGGTTCCCCTCCCATGATGCTCACGAGGCTCGGAGCGCCGAGCAGTTTGCCGGCCAGAACGGCAGTCATCCCGGGAAGGCTGGCCCAGAAACCATGGATGAGGTCGAAACGATTTGCGGAAAGATCCCGTGTCAACCGGCCGAGGAGATAGACCATCTTTGCCGGACTATTCCGGCTAATCCATTCCGGCGGAAGGATCACCTTCGGACCCGCGGAAGCGATTTTCGGATGGATGCGTTGGCGGGAAAAAGAAAAGACCCAGAGATCGACGTGCGCTGAAAGCCGAACGAGTAGATCCAGGAGGGATGGAACATAGTCCTCTTCGCCGATCCCTCCTGGAATCAAGACCGCGACGCGCGGCCTGACGGTTCGTTCCCTCTTTTCGGATTCTTCTCCGCTCATCAGACCCGGAGCAACCTCCTTGCTTGGTCAACGACAAACTCGGGAGAATAACGGGTAAGACATCGCACGTCCCCCCACTTGCAGATCGGTTCCAGACATTCACCGCACTCCAGATCCGCCGAAGAGAGACACGTGGAAGCCTTCCCGAGCGGCCTCGACCAGGCGCTCAACGATGATCCGAAGAGAGCAAGGGTCGGCACACCCGCAACCCATGCCATATGCATGAGACCTGAGTCTTCCGTGAGAACGAGGCGAGTTTTGCGGAGGATGTTCAACGCCTCGCTCGCGGAAGTCTTCCCGGCAAGGTTGATGACTCCTTTGCCGAGATGCTCCCGGAGGAAGTTCCCTTTCGGCGCGAGCGATTCCAACCCAAGGATGAGGAATTGCGCGTCTGCCGAAACCCCTTCCCTCCAGAGCTGTGCAAACCTGACATAGTTCCCGAGGGGCCACGACTTCGTGACGAAGCTCCCGGCAGGGTTCAGGACGATGAGATCGTTTGATTCATCCGCCCCCGCATCCTTCAGGATTCGCTCTCCGCGGAGACCATCCTTCACGGAAACGGCAACGATCCCATCCCCGATGGAAGGCAAACGGAGTGACTCGATCGCTCTCCTCGTTCGCTCCCCCGCGGTGGCCGGAGAGAATCTGTCGAACTCGGCGAAGCTCTTCGGCGAAAGAAGGAATCCGACAAGCCTGCTCACTCTGTTCCGTTGAAGATCGAGGACAACGTCGTATCCTTCCGCGCGCAGACGGGGAAGAAGACGAACAGCCGAGGCGAGTTGGAGCGCAGGCGATTGTCCTCCTCCGATCATGTAAACGTGGCGAAACGTCGTGAGATTTTTTGGGATGTCCGCGAACTCCTCCCGTGTCAGAAAATCAATCTCCGTTGACGGGAGCCGGGCATTGAGCGATTGGAGGTAGGGAAGGGTGATGACGGTGTCACCGAGTGCCTGAAGGCGGATCGCCAGGATCTTTTGCGGAGGGAGCGCTGCTTTCCACGGGCGGCAGGCGAGAGGCTCGCTCCTTCCCACGTTCGACTTCTGCGATGCGCTCGGTCGATTGGTCATCGGTTTAAGGATCGTGGGTCATCGCACCGGGGATCCTGTCACACAAAGGGGCAACCCCCGTACATGAAAAATGCGATACGGGGAGTGTATCGCATTTTCATCACCTCAAACAGCAAGTGAGGTAAAAACTCTTAGCTCAGTCTCGAATACTCGGTCGCGTCTGGAGTCTGGTAGATGCGTTGCATCGTCCACTTTGCACCGTTGTAGTAAAGGATCGCCACCATCGTCACCGAATAGGTCACCGAAGCGACGGTGTAGGAGCTCGTCGAGGTGACGCGCATCTGGTTGGATGCAACGCCTGCCGGACGATCGGTCACGTACGTAACGCTTCCGCCCATGAGGCTCACCGTCGATGACGAGAGTGTCGGGGAGGTCGCAGCGCCGGCGTCTCCAATGGCAAACTTTACGCCGACGTTGGCGATCACACGAGCCTGATCGTGAAACGCCTGCGCCTGGGAGGAATTGCTCACGGCGAGGTCAGCGGTATTGAACGCCATCGCATAAAGCCCGATGACGGCGTAGATACCCAAGCCGATCATTACCTTGGACGTTCCCACATTCAACCTTATTAGTTTGGCAATCCTACCAACAAGAAGGGGCCCCGCGTGAGGTCTCCTTGTTCATTGTAACTGTATGCAAGATACGAATTTGTCAAGAGAAAACAATGCAGTAGATCACGTATTTGAAGAATTACGGTTCCCACGGGATGGGGCATCCTCTGGGTCCAGTAGGAGGTTGAACATAAGCTTTTTGGGAAAGATTCCCTCAAAAACCACGAATTTACTGTTTTTTCAGGCAATTCCCGGCGTTTTCGCCTGTCCCGGAGACGCCTGCCTCACTTTCTCCTCAGAAGGCTGTAAATCATGGGGAGGCCAAAAAAGAGGATCAGACTCGAGACGGAAAAGCCCCCGATGACGGCGATCGCGAGTGGCTGTTGCATCTGGGATCCCGCCCCGATGCCCAGCGACAGAGGAAGCAGCGCGAGAACGGCGGCGAGCGTTGTCATCAGGATGGGGCGGACGCGACGGGAGGAGGCCCGGACGAGCGCTTCTTCGAATTGCATGCCGGCTGCGATGTTGAGATGAACCTGGTGCACAACGAAGATGGCGTTCTCCGCAACGATTCCGATGATCATGATGATCCCGACAAAGCTCGAGATATTGAACGTGACTCCCGTGATCCACAGGGCGCCGAGCACGCCGAGGAGCGAGATCACGTTGACGACAAGAATCGAAAACGGTACCGAGAACTCGCCGAATTCGAAAAGGAGGACGATGAAGACGAGCATGAAGGCCGCGATGGCCACAAGCAGGAGACCATGGAACGACTCCTGCTGAGTTTCATAGACGCCCCCGAATTCCATCGTCATCCCCTTCGGCAGCCGCACGCTCCTCGAAAGTTTCGCCTTGATCTCATCGACCGTACTGCCGAGATCCCGCTGCGAGATTCTTGCGGTCACGGCAACGAACTGCGTGAGCCGCTCCCGGTCGAGCTCTGCCTGCCCGGTTGTCCTTTCGATCGTGGCAATCGTTGAGAGCGGAACAAGAACTCCCGCAGAATTGAGGATTTGGATCCCTCCGAGCTTATCGACGTCGGTCCGGTATTCCGCCGGGAAGCGCACTCTCACAGCGATGAGTTTCTCCCCTTTCTGAATCGTGCTCTCCGCGGTTCCCCTCATCATCACCGCGAGCTGATCTTTCACCTCGGAGATTGTCAGCCCGGCTCTCGCCGCTCTCGTGGCGTCGACATGGACGATGAGAGAAGGACCGGAGATGACGATCCCGTCGAAGGCATCCACGACGCCGGGGACGGTCTCGATCACCTCTTTCACTTCCCTCGCTTTCGCCTGCAACTCTCCGGCGTTATCGCCGAAGATCTTGATCTCGATTGGGGATGGATTGTTCGTGAGGTCTCCGATCACATCCATCATGAGCTGCCCGAATTCAATGCGGAGACTTGGTTCGCTCGCTTCTACTTTCTCACGCACGTCGTCCATCACCTCTTCGATGCTTCTCGACCGCTGCTTCTTGAGCTTCACAAGATAGTCGCCGTTGTTCACCTCTGTGAGGAAGAACCCGAGCTGCGTGCCGGTCCGGCGGGAATACGACTCCACCTCCGGCTCGGCCATGATGATCTGTTCGACGTGCATCAGGACGCGGTTCGTTTCATCGAGCGACGTACCGGGAGGAGAGGTATAGTCAAGGACAAATGTTCCCTCATCCATCTCCGGCATGAAATCGCTTCCGATATGCTGATAGAGCTCGTAGGTCGCGGCCACCACAAGGAATGTCGCCGGGATGATGAGCCACCGGTAGCGGAGGAGAACGCTCAGAATATCTTCATACCGCGCCAGGAATCTCGACGGCCGGTTGTGATGGGCGAGCTCCCGCGTAATCTCGCTCTCCCCGATGAAGATCATCGAGAGGATCGGCGCAAGGGTGATCGAGAAGAGGAACGACAGAAGCATCGCGAAGACCATCGTGACGGAGAGGGAGGCAAAGAAGGCTCCCGTCACTCCTCCGAGAAAGGCGAGAGGAATATGGATCACGATGGTGCTCGCGGTGGAGCCGAAGATCGCGGGCATGAGCTCTTTAAGGGAAGCGCCGGCCGTGTCGCCGAATCGTTGCGTTGCCCTCCCTGCTCCGTTCTGGAGCGAAAAATGTGTGAAGATATGCTCGATGACGACAATTGAATCGTCGATGATCAGCCCTACCGCCGCCGCGATCCCTCCGAGGGTCATAATGTTGATCGTCAGCCCGACCGCCGAAAGGCATGCAAAGGTCACGGCGATCGTCGCCGGAACGACAAGGAGAATGACAAGACTGATCCGCCAGCTCCGGAGGAAGAGAAAGATTACCACCATCGCAAGGATCACGCCGACGACAATGCTGTCCCGCGTGCTCGCGATCGAGCTCATGATAAATCCCCCCTGGTCGTAGAAGTTCTCGAAGTGAACTCCGGGGGGAAGGTGGAGGGCGGCAACCTCGGCGGCGACCTCCTTCCCGATCTGGACGGTGCTTCCGTTCGGCTGCTTGATGATGTTGATGAGGACCGCTTCCCGGCCGCCGGCCGTCGTCCGGATATACTTGTCGGCAACAGAAGGTTTCACGTCGGCGAGGTCGGAGACCCGGATTGGCACGCCATTCTGCACGGTGACAACCACGGAGCGGATATCGCCGGTATTTTTCAGGAGCCCGGAGACAAGGGCGAGGTAGAGTTGATAGTTGTTATCGACGAGGCCGGTCGAGAGGACGAAGTTCGTCTTTTCGATCGCGTCGGAGACCTGGCCGATGTTGAGACGGTAGGCGGCAAGCTTTGCCGGGGAGACGGTGACAAGAAACTCCCGCGTGTCGCCGCCGGTGATCTCAACCCTCGCAACTCCCTTCACCTTCATCAAAGCGGGCCGGATCTGATACAGTGCAAGGTCCCGCAAATCCACGAGGCTCATCGTCTCCGACGTAAGGCTGTAGCCGTGGATCGGAAAAACGGCAACACTCATCTGCTGCGCCTGGATCGATGCCTCCGGCGGGAGGAGGTTCCGGATATTCGCAATCCTTCCCTGAAGCGTCTGGAGAGTCTGGAGAACGTTCGTCCCCCAATCGAGTCCGATGGAGATCTCCGTCGACCCCCGCCCGGTGATGGAGCGGACGACCCGCACGCCGGGAACGGAGCTTGCGGCCTCCTCGAGCGGTTTTGTCACTTCCACCATCATCTTTTCCGCAGGCTCTTCCCCGTTGTCCGCAAGGACGACGATTCTCGGAAAGGTAATATCCGGGAAGAGGGAAATCGGCATGTTGAGCATCAGCGCGATCCCGCAGAGAACGCAAACCGCGATCGAGAAGAGTACGGCCTTGACGTGACGACGGACGAAAGCAAAAAGACCCATCGTCATTCCTGCCAGGAGAGTGTGATGCGGGTCGAATCGGGGAGAGCGTAGTTCCCCTCGCGGATGATCGGCATGCCTCTGCGAAGTCCCTGACCGGAGACCTCGACGGATGAATCGGTCATCGAGAGAACCGAAACGGGGATGGAGAGAGCCAGCGAATCGGGAGTGAAGGTGACCACCGAAAATGTATTGTTCTCGTCGTTCCGCAAGAGAGAAGGTCTGGAGACAAAGAAGGCGTGATGACGGATTCCCGTGAGGATCTCCGCGCTTCCGAGAAAATCCGTCCGCAGGAACGGTCTTCCGGCAGCGCTTTCGCCGATAAGCCGCAAGCGCGTCTTCACGGTTTGACTCTGCGGATCGCTTTGCGGATATACCGCATCGACAACGGCGGGATGCTCTGCGCTGTCGGACGACTGAAGTCGCACTATTGCCTTTTCCCCCTGTCTCACCGCGGCGAGCTCCTGCACCGGCACATCCGCGATGAAAACCATCGACGCCGGGTCGATGATGGTAAGAAGCTCGCCGTTCTCGGCGACTAGCTCTCCCTCCCCGACGGCTCTTCCCGCTACCACACCGTCGACCCCCGACGTGACACTCACGCTGTTCCGCGATTCTCTCGCGAGCCGCAGACGTTCCTCGGCCGCGGATTTTGCGTCCGGGGTCGTTGCCGCTTTCATCATCGCCTCTGCGCCGATGATCGCCGCATCCGACTCCTTCGATTCAATCACCGCCACCTCTTCCCCTTTTTTCACGACGCTTCCGTCAAAAACGCGGAGAGCCACAATCCTTCCTGCGATCGGAGAGAAGATTTTTTCCTTTCGGAGCGCCTCGGTCTTCCCGAGCGCATTGACGGTGACGAGGGCATCGCGCACCTGAAGTTCTTCCATCCTGACTCGCACCACGGCTTTCCCGGCCGGCTTCTCCTCCTCATCGTCCTCCGAGCTCTTTCCCTTGCAACCAGCAAGGAGCAGGAGTGTCAGGGGGATCAACGTGTAAAGCGTGGGAGACAAGTGTGGATATCGTTTCATGATCGTTCGTTGTTTGTCAGGCGCCTGATCTTTTGATTGCAGCGGATACCGGAGAGTCGGGCAACTCAGCGCGCGAGCAGTTGTTCGAGTTTTGCTTGTTGGAGTTTGATCCCGGTCAGGGTCTCGAGCTCCGCGAGCCTCGAGTCGGTGAGAAGCTGTTGGGCGGAGAGAACCTCGAGCGAAAGCGAGTTTCCGGCGACATACTTCGCCCTGGTGAGGGTAAAATTCTCTTCCGCCGCCTTCGTATTCTCCCGGAGCATGAGGAGCCTGCGGCGGGATTCAGCAAGTTCAAGGCGCGTCCTTTTCAGCTCACCGCTGACCGATCGCCGCAGAAGATTCGACTGAAGCTGGAGGATACTCCCCTGACTCTCTTTCTGTTGAACCCGGTAGTCGGTTGCTCCCCAGTTGAGAAGCGGCACTTCGAGAAGGAGTCCGATCGAGTATCCGAGGATTCCCATCCGTTCGTCCGACGGAAGGCGGAGGTTGTCGCGCGAGGTAAGGAGCCCCGCGTCCGCGACGAGCGACAGCGTCGGCGCCAGCTCATGGCGCGTCAGCTCAATATCGAGCTGGTTCCGCTGTACCGCGAGCGCCGCGATCGAGAGGTCGAGGTTGTCGGCCGAGTCCGCAAGAACAGTGTCGAGTGAATCGGACATCCCATCTTCCCCAAGCGACCCGGAGACCGAAAACGACGTGTCGATGGGAAAACCGGCGACCTCGGAGAGCTCGTACTTCGCCGCCGCATACTCCCCTTCGGCCTTCCTGAGCGAAATCTCCGCCTCGGAGAGCTGGACCCGGGTTTTGAGGATGTCGGTCGTCGACGCGTTCGCGGCGCCGGCGAGCTCCTTCACCCGCTCGAGGTACTCCCGGAGCTGGCCGACGCTTTCCCGCTCAAGCCGTATCTCTTCCTGCTTCCGGAGCGATTCGTAGAACGATTCCTTCACCGCGAGGACAACGTCGCGCGCCGTCACCCTTCCCTCCATCCCCTGAAGGTCGATCTCAACGCCGAGTTGATCCGCACGAAGACTCCGGATCCCTCCGTCATAGATCGACTGCTTCCCGACTACCTGACCGGCATACTCCCCGCTGTTGGTAATGATCGGATCGTACCCGAAATGCGACGACGACGGAGCGTAGAGTGCGGTCCCTTCGAGCTCAACCTGGGGCAACCTTGTCGTCATCAGCTCTTCACGCGAGAGGACTGCGGCCTTCGATGCATGCTCACTGATCTTCAGCTGCATGTTGTGCTCCCTCGCCGACGAAAGACACTGATCCAGCGTCACGATTGTCTGGCATTCCGCGAGGCAGGTGAAGAGGGTAACGAGCAGGGCGGCAAGTGCAACTCGAGGCATGTCTACTGTCCGTAGCGAAGGACGACGAAAGTGTTTGGAATAATCTGCGGTCTCGGTCGCGGACTTTGAGCGCTCGGCTCGGCCGGCATCCGAAATTCCGCCGTCGCGGTATAGACCGAATGAGTGACTGGGTCGACGGCAATCGTTCGTGCCCCCCTTTGCGTTGGAGCATTTTCCAGCACGACAAACTCCGACGGAGATTTTTCACGGACGACGGTGATTGTCCCCTCTCCGTTCGAGCTATAGGCGGTCGAGGTTCCCGGGTCAAATGCGCATCCATCCACTCCTGCTCCGATTGGAAGCGTTGTGATGATGCTCCCTTTCTCGGCATCCGAAACGACCATAAGCTTGTTCCTGCAGACCGAGAAGAGGCGGTGATGATCGGCATCGATCGCAAGACCGGATGGTTCGGAGCCGGGCGCCAGTGACCAGCGTTTGAGAACCTTCATCGACCGGGAATCGATGTCGACCACTTCACTTTTGTCTTCTATGTTCACGTAGACGTGTCCCTGACCGTCCGCCACCCCGAACTCCGGACCGCCACCGAGGGGAATCGAATCGACGACCGCTCCCGCCTCCGGGTCGATCACCGAAGCGCATTCTCCCTCGCCGCACATCGCAAAGACCCGGTTCGATGCGGGGTCGTAGAGAATCGCGTCGGGCTTCTGAGCCGTGGGGATCGATTTGATCACGGCCAGGGTCTTCAGGTCAAACATTGTCACCGTTGAAGTGCGGCCGTTTGAGGCGAATCCCCGTCCCGCTCTTTCGACAATGGCGACACCGTGAAGCCCGTTACCCTCCGGAACCTTGCCGATGACGGTGAGAGAATCCGCGTTGAGGACTTCCACTGTTGTCGTGTGCGTTACGTAGAGACGGCGGGCGTGGCTGTCAACCGTGAGGTAGTCCCATCCTCCTTCACCGCCGATAACGGTTTTGTTGAGAAGGTGGAGGTGGGAGGTGGTCTGCCCGTAAGCGACGACCGACAGGGCGGACAGTGCGAAAAGCAAAGTGCGAAGGGTTTTCATCGTAGTTCCCGGCTCGTTGGAAGGTTGTGGGGAATTCTTCAATCTGGAAGATAACCGGAGAAGATGAAATGAAGATGAAAATGGGGGGGAATATTACAGGTCAAGTTCGGGCATGGGTGGAGAAATCATGGCGTTGAAATTTCCCCACAAAACCAATCGGTGCGATCGAGGCCGACAATGCTTTGCCCGTGACGGCGGGATTAACCGGGTCTTCGAAGAGGGGGATTGCTTTGTCGCTGTCTGCCTTGCGCCAGACGCCTGGCAATGACCGGCTTCATATTTTAAATCAATAAGGAGCATGTCATTCCTGAGCGAGACGAAGGATGAGCGTCGGTCAACGACGCGCGTAACAACCGAGGACGAATAGCTGTTCGCCCTTCGACTCCCCGCCTTCGGCGGGTCGTTCAGGGTAGCAGGCCTTTTCTAATCAAAAAGTCATCCTGAGCGAGGAGGCTGCCGCATGGCAGACGACGAGTTGAAGGATGAGCTAGGAGCCCCACGTAGGGCGGACCACGACGCGGCAATCCTCCGAATCGACTGTGGAAAGAGTTTTAATCTGCGGGATTGTCGAGTTGCGCACGCGGCAGGTCGACCGTGAAGGTGCTCCCCTTCCCCACCTCGCTCTCGACGGAGATTGTTCCGCCGTGCAGGGTCACGACACGTTCGGCGATGGCGAGACCGAGGCCGCTCCCGGCGATATCTCCCCGCACATTCTCGGCCCGGTAGAATCTGGCGAAGATATGGGGAAGGTCTTCCCGGCGAATGCCGCATCCCCGGTCGCTCACGAGAATCCGTACCCTTCCGTCCGGGGCGCCGTTCGTGCGCAGAGCAACTCCGACCGAGGTATTCTCACCCGAATACTTGATGGCATTTTCGATAAGGTTGACGAGGGCGCTCGTGAGCCTCCCAGCGTCGCCGGGGATCTCCACTGCTTCGTCGATATCCGGCTGCAGCAGAATGTTCTTTCGCAACGCAAGGCTGCGGACCCGCTGTACGCATTCCATCATGAGCTCGTCGAGCCGCACCTTTTTCATGGAAAGGCTTTCGGGAGAAGCGTCGAGTCGCGCCAGAAGGAGCAACTTCTCCGCCGTCGATGCGAGGGTGTTCAGCTCGGACATCGAAGCGTGGATGCTCTCTAAGATCGCCGGGTCCGTCGTACGTTTCCCGGCAAATTCCAGTTCGTTTCCGATGACCGTCAGAGGTGTCCTCAGCTCGTGTGAAGCATCGGCGATGAATTTTTTCTGGCTTTTGAATGCCGCCTCGATCCGGTCCATCATTCCGTTCAACGCTTCTCCAAGGAAACGCACCTCGTCGTGCGTCGGCGGAAGGATGAGGCGGGTCTCGAGGTTCTGCGCGGAGATCTCCTGCGAGGTCTCGATCATTTTCCTCACCGGCATGAAGGCGATACGGGTGATGCTCATCGCGGAGAGAGCCGTCAGGAGAAGGGCCAGGGGGATGACGATAAAAAAGAGGAGGCGCAGTGGACGGAGACTCGATTCCACGGCGCTCATCGGAGAGACGATGTGAAGAACGCAGATCACCCGGCCGTTGCGGAAGACCGGCGTCCAGAGGGATCGATACGCACCACTTTGCAGGGGAAGCTCACCACGGACCGCCCCACCCTGCCATACTCCGGAGGGCGGAGACGACGACGCGAAACGGAGGAGAGTATCCCGGTAGAAGATCTCGCCGTTGGTACCAAGGAGTTCCATCGGCGTTTCCCCCAGGCCGATCGGCTTTTCAGAGAGGTAGATCGTCATAACCTCGGCCGGCGCTTTTGCCTGCTCCTCCTCAAACTCCGCCCGCACTTCCTCTCCCTGCAGCTCGAGGCGGTCGTCCAGCTTGGCGATCTCCGCGTTCCGGACATCCTCATAAACGAGAGCCGCAAACGCGCCGAGCAGGATGGCGGTAATGAGCGTCGAGAAAAGAGAAATTTTTGTCTGAATTGTCAAAGGGATGAAAGTGCTTATTCGTCGGTGTCCGAGAAAAGATATCCCGAGCCCCGCACGGTTCGGATGAGCTGGCGGTCGAAGCCGCGGTCGATTTTCTGCCGCAGAAATTTCACGAACGATTCAATGACGTTGCTCCGCGGGTCAAAGTTCATGTCCCAGACATGCTCGGCGATGGCTTCACGCGAGAGAATCCTTGCCGGGTTCATCATAAAGTACTCGAGCAGGACAAATTCCTTTGTGGTGAGGGAAATCTCTTTCCCTTGTCGGTACGCCTTGTGTGTATTGACGTCGAGCGTCAACCCGAACCGCTCGATGAGAGGGGTGCGCACATCGGTCCGCCGCCGCGAAAGAGAGCGAAGACGGGCCACAAGCTCCCCGAAGTGGAACGGCTTGGGAAGATAATCGTCCGCCCCGCTTTCAAGTCCTTTGATCTTGTCCGCGACGTCGTCGAGAGCCGTGAGCATGAGAATCGGAGTAAGGACCTTGGCTTTCCGGAGATTCACGCACGTCGTCCACCCGTCCTGCTTCGGAAGCATGAGGTCGAGGACGATAACGTCGTTCGCGTTCACCTTCGCGAGCTCTTCTCCCGCCACACCGTCGCGTGCGATGTCGACGACGAATCCCTCCGCACGAAGGCTCTTCGCGAGAGAGGCGGAAAGCTTTCTGTCATCTTCGACGAGGAGGACTCTCATACCGGCCTCAAGCTAAAAGACAAGGTCCCCTCATGAGATGAAATGAGGATGAAACTCTGGGGGGCACTTCTATGCCACGTAATGTATCAAAGATAGCCACCTGTCGCAACAATACCCACGGATGACGATAATTCAGACGGCCCGGCGAACAGCCCTCATTTTGATGCCATCGGTCGGTTTGCTATATTCTTCAACGGCCAATCATCCACAATTCGAGTAGGGTATGAACGAAGAAGGAGAGGAATCGGGAGAGAATCGTGGGCGCGGGGCTTCCACGAACGAAGGCGGTTGGATGAAGCGATTGCGCCCCCTGACTCAACGCCTCAGCGTCAGAATACTCGCTATTTATCAAAGACTGGTTCCAACCGAGAGTCAGCGCCTCTTTGGGGTGACGATAATTGCGGGAGCCGTCTGCGGTCTCGCCGCCGTCGCCTTCCACCTCTCGATCAAGCTCATCGAAGGATACACGATCAACCGCGCTCTTACCTCGAGCGCCGCCACCGCACCTGTCTGGATTCTTCTCATCCCGGCGCTCGGAGCTCTTCTCTGCGGGATTGTCCTCACCACACTCGTTCCGGACGCTCGGGGGAGCGGCGTACTTCAGGTGAAGGCCGCATTCGCCCTGCGGCGCGACAGGATACCCTTCCGCGACATCGTCGGAAAGTTCAGTATGGCCGCCATCCAGATCGGGACCGGCTCTTCGCTCGGCCCGGAAGGACCAACGGTCCAGATCTGTGCCGGACTCGCCTCTCAGCTCGGAAGGTTCGCCGCCATTTCACGGCAGAATATCCGTCGGCTCCTTCCGGTTGGCACCGCGGCGGGAATTGCCGCGGCGTTCAATGCACCGATCGCGGCCGTGACCTTTGCCATCGAGGAGATTGTCGGGACGCTTGATCAGACTGTTCTCTCCGGTGTCGTCGTCGCAGCGGCCCTTGCCGCGGTCATTGAGCGGAACGTCCTCGGAGAACACCCTCTCCTCGAAGTACTCCATGTCTACGGTTTTCGTGAGCCCCGGACGCTGATTCTGTACGCGGCGCTTGGCATCGTCGCCGGCATCGCCTCTGTTGTTTTCACCGACTCGCTCATCCGCTTGCGGGGCTGGTTCAAACGCTCGACCCTCCTTCCCGTCTGGGCCCAGCCGATGGTGGGTGGGGCCGCGACGGGCCTCCTCGCCATCGCGGCGCTCCTCTGGTTTCACACAACGGGGGTGACCGGCGACGGATACACCACCCTCTCATCGGCCCTGACCGGTAATCTCACGCTCAGGGTTCTCATCGCTCTGGCAATTATGAAAATCGTCGCGACTCTCTTCTCGTACGGGAGCGGCGGCGCAGGAGGACTCTTCGCACCGGCCCTCTTCATCGGGGGGATGGTCGGCGGGGCGATGGGGCAGGTCGATATCCTTCTCTTCCACCATTCGATGGATGAGGTCGGAGCATTCGCACTCGTCGGCATGGGGGCCGTCTTCGCCGGGATCATCCGCGCCCCGATGACCTCCGTCCTTATCATTATTGAAATGACCGGCGGCTACTCCCTCATCCTTCCCCTCATGATCGCAAACATGACCGCGTACGGGCTCGCCCGTCGCTGGAGGCCCTTGCCGATGTTCGAGGCGCTCCTGGAACAGGACGGCGTTCATTTGCCCCATCCCCAGGCGGGAGGAGTATCGGCATTCGAACAATTGAAGGTGGCCGATGCCGTGCATTCAAAGCGGATTGTCTCGCTTCGGGCCGGCATGACGGTCGCCGAGGCATTCGAGCTCATCGCGATCTATACCTTCACTTCGTTTCCCGTGCTCGACAACGGAGGCACCTACCTCGGACTGATCACCGAATCGGACCTTCGTCGTCTCCTCGCTGAAGACAGGGGCGGGCTCCCCGTCGAAAGCGCACTGCGGAAACTGCCGGCCCTCTCGCCGACCGAGAAGCTCGTGCGGGCTCTCGTCCTGATGAAAAAGTTCGGTACAAGACAGATGGCCGTCGTCGACCAATCCTCGCAGAACAAATTCATTGGGGTCCTGACAATGAGCGATGTCATGCAGGCACAGGCAAACGCCGTCCCGGAAGCGACCGCGCAGGGAGCAGATCACTAAGTGACGAACACGACAGATTGAAAATCCAACGGTGGGGCACCCTCCTTTATTCAGGAAGGAGTTTTGTCGGGAATGGTTGCGAGGAGTTTGAGGATCTCGTCGACACAGTGACTCATGCTGAACCGACGGCGCGCCTCCTCCTTCGCCGTACTGCCAAGTGAGCGGCGCAGTCCCTCATCGTCAAGGAGGCGTTGAAGAGCCGAGCTGACCGCGGGGATGCTCTTCGGCTCGATGAGAAGCCCCGTTTTTCCGTCCGTGACAATCTCCGGAACTCCCCCCGCGTCGGTTGCAATGACAGGCGTCCCCATCGCCATCGCTTCGATGACAACGAGGCCGAACGTCTCGGCATAGGAGGGAAGAAGAAAAATGTCGAGGGCGGCCATGAAACGGGGAACGTCGTCGGTGAAGGGGAAGAACCTCACATGATCCTCGAGCAAGAGATCCATCCGCAACCGTTCAAGCTCCGCCTTGTGTCCCGACTCCCCCGCCGTCTCTTCCCCCGCAATCACGTAAACAAGGTTGGGATGTGATTGTACAAGGGATGGAAGTGCACGCATGACCAATTCCTGGCCTTTCCCCGGGTCGAGCCTTCCCATGACACCGACGATCAACGCGCCGGGGGGAAGTCCCAAGGCGGAACGCGCTCCGGCTTTGTCCCAGAGAGAAGGATCGAATCTCTCAAGGTCGGTCCCGAGCGGAACAACTTTCATCCGTTCGGCCGGCATCCTCGTGAAGGCAAGCGCGTTCTCCCTCATCCGTTGGGTGAGGGTGATCCAAAGAGAAAGCTTCGAAAATACCCAGGTATGGAAGAGGTCCCTCTTGTCGTGGCGGGAATCCATCTGTTGATAGAAGATGAGGCGCGCCTGGGGCAGCCATTGCGATGCGAGCGATGCGAGGTGAATGTCGTGCGATTGCATCAGGATGACGAAGTCGATCCGATTCTTCTTCAGGATTGCGGCGAGCCGGCGGGCCGCGAAATAGTCACCGTACCTCCACCTCGGCTCCATCGTAACCGATCGCACTTCCCATTCCTTTGCCTTGCGGGAAAGAGGCGAATCGGGGGGAACGACCGCCTCGGCAAAGACTCCTTTCGCGCTCATCGTTCGGACAAGCCGAAGCGTTGAGAGCTCCAACCCCCCGAGAGAGCGGGAGAAGCAAACGATCGCGATCCGTGGTTGAGATTCCGTCATCGCCCGATGCTGGGTGGAAATGTCCTGCGAGGTGGCCGGTTTGATCCGTTCAAAGATCCGGTCGCTTTGCGCCGCCCCATACCCGCGGCCCATTCAATCTATCACATTTTCGGGGAAGAAAAAACAGAGAAGGAAGTCGTTGATGAAACTGGGAAAGGATGACCGAGGAGCAATCCTTTGAAAGGAAAAGGAGTGCCGGGCGAAGCGTCGGCTAAATGATCACTTCACCCCCGAAATGAATGTTCTCATGAAACAGCGTGCGCAACCACGCGACGCGGGATCGTGCAGAAGCCTTACTCCTCGATTTCAATGAGAGGTTGTATCAGAGAGGGCGAGCTGTACCTTTGCCCACATCTTAAACGGTTCTCCCTGGCTACCGGAGAATCCTCTTCCGCCGCCTCCACCTCCCCGCCGTCCGCGACCACCGCCACCTCCATACCCGCCTCCACCCCCGTACCCGCCGCCCCCCCCGCCTCTTCCTTCACCTCTCATTTCTTCACCCGATTTTTCCGGGGTGGGAGTTGTAGGATTCTCGACTCCTATGCCGATCTTCTCTCCGGCTTTCGTCCCGATCGCAAAGGGATGGGAGCCATTGTCGTTGAGGGGAACCTTAAGCTCATAGACCACGAACTCGCTGTTGATATGATAGCGGGCTTCAATCCCGCCTGCCTCGGCAACGGTCATCCGATGGTGATCATCCTTGCCTGGGCCTTCGATTTCCAGCTCTTGTCCGGTCGCGTCAATGTCCATTCGCATCGGTTGGGATTCATCCCCTTCTCCTTCTTCGTACGAAGGTCGAAACCCTCCGCCCCCGAGCGGATAGTGGATGCCGAACTTCTCATCCTTCCCTCCATCCTTATCAAACCAGAAGACGATCCCGCGCCGCATAATTTGAGTGCGAAGTGTACGGCTGGTCGAGACGAGTCCGACATAGATGAAGCTGCTGTCGTTAAAGAATCCAATCGAGGTCTCTTTGTCGTCGAGGAGGGCGAGGTTGTTTCCCCATTCGGTGTTTCGACCGTCGATCGTGACGGGACCCGTGCGCCAGTGGCTCGTGAGATCGATCATGCCGCACCCCGCGTTCATCAGGAGGAGGACGAGAAACGGGGCAACAATTTTCCACTGCGGATCGTGGGCCCCACGGGTGCCTTCTCCTGAATCGTGGGGAAATGGAAGAGATCTGTTCATGAAGGGGGAGTCCTTTGTCGTTTAAGGTCTCATCGGGCTATCGGATTAGAACACCGGGAGGAGTCAAAAGTTTAAGAGAAGAGAAAACCTTGCCGGGAGAATCGTGGAATCCAATGGCGAAGTGAGGAAACAAATCAGGCCCCCCTTCGACTCGTCCGACTGACGTGGGACGACGAGTCGAAGGATGGATCTGGTCCCCGAAGAGTAAATTGCACCCCCGTGTTTGCGGCCTTATGGGTCACCCGGGGTTTGCGTTATGGCGACCCTTCGGAACGAGAGGAGCGTGACCGATACACGCCGCGTTCTTGTTGTTGAACTCTTTGAACAAGGTGCAATAGACCCCCTGCTCACGCCGGCAGGCGCCGACTGCGTCCGCCGGCGGAAAGGAAGCGTGCGGGCACTGGAAATCGCAGAAGGCCGGAAGTTCAGGCTCGTTCTTCCTTCGCTCCTTCTTTTCCTTCACGACGCTTTTCCTTTGGGAAACTTCGCGGCAAATTTGCCGAGGACGGTCATGAGATTCGGCTCGCCGATTTCTTCGAGCTCGTACGTCACTCGCAGTGCAGGCTTTTTGATCTTCACCACCCTCTTAAGATCAATCGGCGTCCCGACGATGACGACATCGCACGGAACTTTGTTGATCGTCGCGCCGAGGTCCCGGACCTGGCGGTCGCTGTACCCCATCGCCGGGAGAAGGCGACCGATCTTTGGATAGATCTCGAAAGTGTTCCTGATTTCCCCCGTTGTATAAGGACGAGGGTCGACGATCTCGGCGGCTCCGAATTTTTCGGCTGCAACCGTTCCGGCGCCGATCGTCATTTCCCCGTGCGTCACCGTGGGACCATCCTCGATGACGAGAACCCTTTTCCCCGCCACAAGGTTGCTCCTCTCAAGGACGACCGGTGATGCCGCATCGATGACCGTGGCCGTCGGATTCACCGAACGGATGTTGTTCCGGAGGCGCCTGACCGCCTCGGGGGCGGCCGTGTCGATCTTGTTGATAATGACCGCATCGGCAAGCCGCAGGTTCGCCTCGCTCGGATAGTATCTCAGTTCGTCCCCCGCCCTCAGCGGATCGGCAACGACGATGTGGAGATCCGGCACATAGAACGGAAGATCGTTGTTCCCTCCGTCCCAGAGGATGATATCGGCCTCCGTTTCCGCCTGACGGAGGATCGCCTCGTAATCGACCCCGGCATAGATGATCGTCCCGCTGACGATATGAGGTTCGTACTCCTCCATTTCCTCGATAGTGCACCGATGTTTCTTCAGGTCCGCCAGGGCGGCGAATCGCTGCACGCGTTGCTCTTCGAGATTGCCGTACGGCATCGGATGTCGTACGGCGGCGACCCGGTATCCCATGTCGTGGAGAATTTTGGCAACCTTCCGGCAGGTCTGGCTCTTGCCGCTTCCGGTGCGGACCGCGCAGATGGAGACGACCGGCTTGGAGCTCTTGAGCATCGTCCGTTCGGCTCCAAGGATCTTGAAATGCGCTCCGGCCGCGGTGGCACGGGAGCCGATGCTCATAACGCGCGAGTAGCGGATGTCGCTGTAGGAAAAGACCACCTCCTCGACCCGGTGGTCGACGATGAGGCGCTCGAGATTCTTCTCTTCGACGATCGGAATCCCCTTCGGATAGAGTTTCCCCGCGAGCGCGGCGGGATATTTCCTTCCCGCAATGTTGGGGATTTGCGCCGCCGTGAACGCAACAACGTCGTAGCGTTCATTGTCACGGTAGATCATGTTGAAGTTGTGGAAATCCCTCCCTGCCGCCCCCATGATAATCGTGGTAATCCTGTCCGTGGTAGCCATGATAGCCTCTGAAAGTTTAAAGTTAAAAGTGCAAAGGGCAAAATTACATTTCAAAATGCAAAATTAGCGATAGCGTCCGGAAAGCCACAACTTCCGCTGCTTATCCTTTTGAATTTTGCCCTGTATCTTTGCCGTTTGCATTTTGCACTTTGAATTTCCTCGTAAGTCCGTTTCGCAGACCTTTTTGACCTTTGCTCTGTATTTTTGCTCTCTGCTTTTTGATAGTTGATTTCCTTCACCCTTCCCTCTCCCGAACAACCTTTGCTATCCGCCCAAGGGCCCAATCGATTTCCTTTCGGGTGATGACGAGTGGCGGAGCCAGTCGGATCACCGTCTCATGGGTCTCCTTGCAGAGGATCCCTTCCTTCATGAGAGCCTCGCAGTAGGGCCTCGCCGCCGTGTCCAGGACGATTCCGATCCAGAGCCCGCGTCCGCGCACCTCGACGATATGCCGGCTGCTGATCGCGCGAAGTTGTTCGATGAAGTATGCCCCGAGCTTCGCGGATCGGTCGACAAGTTTCTCCCTCACCAGCACGTTCAGCGATGCGCAGGCAACCGCCGCGGCGAGCGGATTGCCTCCGAATGTCGAGCCATGGTCGCCGGGTTTGAAGACGCCAAGGATCTCTTTGCTGGAGAGAACGGCCGATACCGGATAGAAACCCCCGGAAAGAGCCTTGCCGATGATCACGATGTCCGGGCGCACCTCCTCGTACTGGTGGGCAAAGAACTTGCCGCACCTTCCAAGCCCGGACTGGATCTCATCGACGATAAACAGGACATTGTTCTCCTTGCAGATCGCCGCTGCACGTCGGAGATATCCTTCCGGAGGAGAGATGATTCCGGCCTCTCCCTGTATCGGTTCCACGAGAAAGGCCGCGGTGTTCGGCGTGATCGCTTTCCGTATTGCCTCCGCGTCTCCGTAGGGGACAACGGTGAACCCCGGGGTGAATGGTCCGAAGTCTTTGCGGTACTGCTCTTCGGTGGAAAAGCTGATGATCGTGATCGTGCGGCCGTGAAAATTGTCGGCCGCGCAAATGATCTCCGCCTTCCCGTCGGGAATCCCTTTCACGGAGTATCCCCACTTCCTTGCCGTCTTGATCGCCGTCTCGACGGCCTCGACGCCGGTGTTCATCGGAAGGATCGACTCGTATCCGGTGAGCTTGTGGAGCAGGCGATAGAGTTTCGGAAGCTGGTCGTTCCGGAAAGCGCGACTCGTGAGCGTCAGCGTGCGCGCCTGGTCGGTGAATGCCTTTAAGATTTCCGGGTGGCAATGCCCCTGGTTAAGGGCTGAGTACGCTGCAAGACAGTCGAGGTACCGTTTTCCCTCGACGTCGGTTACCCAAACCCCTTTTCCCTTGTGAATCACCACATCGAGCGGGCGGTAATTGTGCGCACCGTACCGCTCCTCGAGGAGGATGTAGTCCTGAGTCTTCATAGATGCTCTCCATGGTGTTGGTGAACGAAAATGCGACTCAAAGAACAAACGGTGGTTTGGAACGGGAGGGGCGAAACGTTAGGTCAAATTGAGATAGTACGCCACGAGCGCCGTGTCAAAGAGCGCCGGCGTAGGACGTGCCGAGGGGTGGTATGAGTGAAGCGGTGTCGTAAGTTTTAGTTCGTGGTTTTGGGGTTTTGGGGTTCGTGGTTCTGAGTTCTGAGTTCTGAGTTCTGAGTTCTGAGTTCGAAGTCCGATGTCCAAGGTCTAGTGTCAGGAGTCTGGAGTCCGAAGTCCGAAGACCGAAGTCCAAAGTCCAAGGTCCTAGGTCTTGAGCCGGAAGTCTGGAGTCCGAAATCCGAAGTCCAAGGTCCTAGGTCCTAGGTCATGAGCCGGAAGTCTGGAGTCCCAAGTCCTTACTGCCTTCTCCTTACTTCTTTCTCCTTGCTCCTTTCGCCTTCTTCATCAACTGGTACAGGATTGCTTTCTGCGCATGGAGCCGGTTCTCAGCTTCGTCGAAGACGACCGATTGTCTGGAATCGATCACTTCGTCCGTCACCTCATCCCCCCGATGCGCGGGGAGACAGTGAAGAAAGATCGCGTCCCGCTTTGCCTTCGACATCAGCTTCGAATTCACCTGGTACGGGAGAAAGATCTTTTTCCTCTCGTCGGCTTCCGCCTCCTGTCCCATCGACGCCCAAACATCGGTGTAGACCGCGTCCGCGTCCCGCACTCCTTCCGCCGGATCGTGGACAATTTCGATGCACGCTCCTGTTTCCTTGGCATCCTCTTTGGCCTGTTCGGTCGCTACCGCGTTCGGTTTGTACTCCGGCGGACAGGCGACGGTGACGTGGACACCAAGCCGCGCCCCCGCGAACATGAGCGAATGGGCGACGTTATTCCCGTCACCGACATAGCAAAGCTTCAATCCTTTGAGCCTCTTTTTCTTCTCCTGGATCGTCATGAAATCGGCCATCGCCTGACACGGATGGGAGTAATCGCTCAGGCCGTTGATGACCGGTACGTCGGCATACTTGGCGAGGTCGAGGACGATCTGATGGGCAAAGGTTCTGATCATGATCCCTTCGACCATCCGCTCAAGGTTCTTCGCAACGTCATGGATCGATTCTCTCTTCCCGAGACTGATTTCGGCCGGGGAGAGATAGAGGGAAAAGCCCCCGAGCTGCTGAATCCCGACGTCGAAGCTCGTGCGTGTCCGGAGCGAGGGTTTTTCAAGGATAAGAGCGAGTGTCTTGCCGTCGAGGACGTTGCGGTACTTTCGCCGGTTTGCCTTCATCGAGCGGGCGAGAGAAAAGGTCGCAAGGATCTCTTTTCCGCTCATGTCCCGGACGGTGAGAAAATCGGTAGCTTTCATTCGGTTCATCTTTCGTACTGGATGGTGAGATGCCCGTCGCCGCTACTTTACGAGGATGAGCTTCCTTGTCTCTGTAAAGTGCCCCGCTTCAAGCCGGTAGAAGTAGACCCCGCTTGACGCGTTGCTTCCATCCCATGTCACGGTGTATTCCCCGGGGTTCATTCCCCGATCCACAAGAGTTGCCACAACTCTTCCGAGGAGATCGTACACTCTCAGCGAGACATTCTGCGCCTCGGCGATGCTGAACTTCAGCGTCGTGACCGGATTAAATGGATTCGGATAGTTTTGATCGAGGCTGTAGACAAGGGGCGTTGCAGGCTTCAACGGACTCACCCCCGAGACGGTCGTGAAATCGGCCTTCAGCGGAATATTGTTGTTCGGATCGAAGACGACCTTGCGCGGATAATCCGCAAAAGTGAAGTTGAAGTCCTGGCCGTTTGCATTGTTCAGAACACGGATCGTCGTGTCGGGAGCAGTCACGAACGAGACCTTGAGCTCAACCGGCATCGTAAAGAACGACGGGGTCGGCTGCGTCTGGCGAAAGACAACGTCGACATGCTTCCCTGCCGAGTCGATCGTGATGACGTTATGATAAACGGGATGATTTGGCTGGAGAATCCATTCGTTGAAGAACCAGCTCAGGTCCTGTCCGGAAACAGTGTTGATCTTCTGGAAGAAGTCCGACGTCACGACGTTCTTCAGGCGGAATCCGGCGGTGTCCGTCGCATAGGCTTTGATGCAGGCAAAGAACGTCGAATCGCCCAGGGTGTATCTCAGCATGTGGAGAACACACGCCCCCTTGTCGTACGTGATCGCCACGTTGAACATGGTGCTGAGGTCCGGCGTACTCACCGCCCACTGTGGATTATAGATGGGCCACCCCGGATTTTCCCCGACGTAGTAGGTGCCGTCGTTGTGGATGTCACTCCGGTACGCCGCTTCGCCGTACCGGTATTCATCCCAAAGCGCTTCGCAGTAGGTCGCGAACGCCTCGTTGAGCCAGACATCCGCCCAGGTCCCGGGACTGATCATATCTCCGAACCAATGGTGGGCGAATTCATGCGCGACAAGGTATTCGTCCCAGCTGTTCGGCTCGATGCTGATGAGGGTCTGGTTTTCCATCCCACCCCAGATAAATCCGGCTCCCGGCGCGATCGTCGCCATCCCGATTTTTTCGAACGGATATTCGCCGAAGAGGGTCGAATAGTATGTCGCCATCGCCGGAACCTGCTTCTCGATGTTGTGGAGAGAGCTGGCATCCTCGCCGGTATTCCAGTAAAAGAGGACAGGAATACTATCATTCGGGTCGGAGAGAGTCTTCCAGTATTCCTGGTCCAGATTATATCCGACCCTGCCGGTCATCACCATAAGGTAGGTCGCAATCGGATCGCGGCTCGCCCAGTGGTAGAGGATCGTATCCCCCGTTTGCACCGCCGAGACCAACCTTCCGTTCGAGCCGAGTTTTACCGAAGATGGCACTTTCGCCGTCAGGTCAAGCGTAGCTTTGTCCGACGGACGATCCCAGCACGGAAACCACTTCCGCGCCCCCTCCGGCTCGCAGTCGGTGAAGACCATCCCCCCGGAACTATAAAATGCATCATCCGCGACGTCGTTGTGATGGTACACGATGAAAACGCTCCCGGTATCCCCCGGGTTGTAGACTTTGCCGAGGTTGATCGTCAGGATGTCGCCGGAGTGAGTGAATGTTTTTCCCTTAACCGAATCGACAACGATCGAGGAGTTGACGGCGTTGAGCTGCACCATGCTGAGCGACGAGTCTGCCATGAATTTTACCGCATCCGTGGCACTGTATGAATGTGGATACGGTGCAAGGAAGCAGTTGTAAACATTCATGGTAAGAGTATAGCTCAGCACGTCGAACGAATGGACCGGCGAGTTTGCGGAGTACTCAGCGGCAGCCATCGCCGCTTTAAGATTCTTCGCTTCGACACCATGGCGGTGTCCGGCGGGCGTGCTGCTCTGCGCAGCCGCCGTGACGGCACCGATGAGAATCCACAGCCCGACCCCGATCAGCGACTCTCTCATTCTTTTCTTCTCCACGACTCTCATGTGCAAGATCCAATTTCCCCTAATATACGCTTTTTTCTCTCTTCGCTCAGTGCGCAAAACCCGCGGTTTTGGCTGGAAATATGAGTTCCGAAAGATCGGTTGGATTCTTCCGGCATTGCCTTATAGTCCAGCTCCGTTCCCAAAAGACTGTGCGGAATGAGAAAAACCAACAACGTGACGATCGAGGCACCGAGGACCCACCAGCGAGGGCCCGTGCTTCTTTTGAGCGCGACCGCCGCCACGATCCATGCGACAAGTGCTACGGCGGTCTTATTGTCGGTGAGGTCACCTCCGAAGGGCCATCCCGTCCACCATGCATGGAAAGCGTACCACTGCACGAGGGGACCCAGGATCGCCCCTCCCGCAATCAAGAAGCCGAGGGTCCAACCGATAAGTCGGCCGAATTTTGGACTGCGTGCGAAAACTTCGAATCCCGCCCTTGCAGAGAAAAGCATCGCGAGAAACATGGCGAGAATGTGGGGGATAAGAACAGCGGAGGGGACATCCCCTTTGAACCTCATGACAACGTACCCGTTCTCCGGCAGGGCGATGCTTTCCACGCCATCGTCGAGAAGAACGCGGTACTGGACCTTCCCTCCGGCGGGTTGATGCGGCAATGTTGCACTCGCACCGCGTGCATCGACGCGCATCACCGTCCTGGTGAACGCATCGTCAGTCTTGAATCTTTTCCATTCGAGCACAGGATGGACGGACGTATCGCGAACCGGCACGCTCACAACGGCGTCATCCGCGCCGCCATGAGATCTTTCGAACGTGTAGTCGATCCGCGCACCCCGCATCGTCGTGGTGCCGCCTATCGGGTAGGTCGGCCCGGTCATTCGCTGGTAGATTGCCGATCCCAGCGTGAGAGCAAACGCGAGAATCCAGAAAGTCATCGAGCGTGACATAGGAGCCGCGGAATCGAGTCAGAATTTTGCGAGCAGTTGCTTGTTCGTCGGGTAACGACTGAGGAGCTGAAGCACCGAGAGCATCGCCTCCTTGGGAGCCATCCTCGCGATCGAGCGCCGGAGTGTCTGATGCTCCGTCAACGAGGGACCAAAGAGGAGTTCTTCCCTCCGGGTCCCCGAAGCGGTGAGGTTGATGGCCGGAAAGATTCTTTCGTTGGCGAGTCCGCGGTCGAGGACGAGCTCCATGTTGCCGGTCCCTTTGAATTCCTGGAAGATCAGCTCGTCCATCCTGGAGTTCGTCTCGATGAGTGCGGTGGCGACAATCGTCAGCGACCCTCCTCCCTCGCAGTTGCGAGCCGCTCCGAAAATGCGTTTGGGAATCTCAAGCGCCCGGATGTCGACTCCCCCCGACATCGTCCGGCCGCTGCTTTTTTGGTGGATGTTGAAGGCCCGCCCGAGACGTGTCAAGGAGTCAAGAAGGAGGAGGACATCCTTCCCGGCTTCGACCTTTCGTTTTGCGTACTCCAGGACCAACTGCGCCAGCCGGACATGGCTTCCCCGTTCGCTATCACTCGAACTTGCGAAGACCTCCCCGGAAATCGATCGCCGCATATCGGTCACCTCCTCCGGGCGTTCGTCGATGAGGAGGACGAGAAGGTCGATCTCGGGATGATTGACGCTCGCGGCATGGGCGAGCTGCTGCATGAGCATCGTCTTCCCGGCCTTGGGCGGAGAAACGATGAGCGCGCGCTGTCCTCTCCCGACCGGACAGAAAAGGTCCACGACTCTCATCGAAGGATTGCTCTTCGGACCTTCGAGGCGGATCATTTCGTCCGGGGAGATCACCTCGTGCGCAGAGAACTCCTTTACCTTTTTCCACTCGGCGGGAGGCAGACCGTTGATCCGTTCAAACGTCACCTGGGACGTGCTTCCCTTACCGCCTCCCTCGGCAGTCCCTTCGACAAAGGCTCCGTTCCGCAACGAGTATTGTTGGATCGCCGCCGGGGGGATTAGTACGTCGGAAGGTCCGGGAGACAGGCCGAGGGAGAGGGCGCGAACATGCGCCCGCCGTTGACCGTCGATTTCAAGTAACCCTGCAAAAGGTGTGGACATGAATTTCAAGTTGTTGGAGTACTGCGCGGCTCTGGAGGTATTTCCGGGTTCCCCTTCCGCCCCTCGGTGAGTCCCGAACGACTCTCTCCTCCTACAATCTACAAAAATGCTGCTTCACCGTCGAGTGACCGGCGCACAACTCAGCCGGTGAATCCCAAATGCACCATCGACATGATCCGGAGAAAGTCGGAAGCTGTCGTGCCGAATTTTTCCCCGAAGCTCAAGCCCTTCTTTGCGCCCCTGAACATGGGGTACTCCGCGATGATGCGGATCCTGTCGTCCCACCGCCGGATCTCCCCGGCGCGGGTAAGTCCCCACCGGAGAACGGTCCCCCGGTCCATTCCGCCCGCTTCAAGCACCTTCTTGTTGGACACCCGAACCCCCAACGGCGTTGCAGTATCGAGGATCATCTCACCGCCGGGAAACTCTCCCGCCAGCGCAGTGAGGGCTTTTCGCACTTCGCTCTCCTCAAAATAGTAGAGGACCCCCGCAGCGGCAAAGAACACTCCATCCCCGGCAGGGGAAATCAACCGCTTCCATCCATCATCGAAAAACGAACAGGAGAGAAAACGCCGGCGGGGTCCTTCATCGATGAATTTGCGCCGAAGCTCGATGACGTCCGGCAGATCCAGGTCAAACCAGCGGAGGGAGCCGTTGTCGACCCGCTCGAAGGTCGTGTCGAGGCCGCAGCCGATGTTCACGACGGTGGCTCCGGGGTGGTTTCGGAGGTAGGCACGGATGCAGTCGTCGATATGCATACTCCTGACGATCCATGCAAGCCGGGTAATGGGGTTGATGTTGTTTGCGATGGTGGAGAAATCAAAATCGATCGTGTCGATAACCCTCGAGGCTGCGCTGTCGACAAGAAGCGGTTTCTTCTTCTTCGCCTCGGCCGCTCTTCCCCAAAGGGGGAGGAGGAGCGTCTTCTGGACGTCCGAGAGATCGACGGAAATTTTCTGGTTCATGTCGGTTTGGAGTGATGACGATGCGGGAGATTCGCCGGCGAACGCCGTTGCCGATTGCGACGGCCGAACGAGAGGTTATGACGCGTGAATCTTCCTGTTGAGGTATTCTTTGTAGTCCTTCGGGGGCGCCGGCCGGTATTCTTCCTTGATGAGGTGCGAAGAGATCAGGAAGTCGGCCGTGGACCTGTTGCACGCGGTCGGGATATTGTAGAGAACTGCGATCCGAAGGAGCGCTTTGACGTCGACTTCGTGAGGCTGGGGCTCCATCGGATCCCAGAAGAAAATCAGGATGTCGATTCCCCCTTCGGCAATCATCGCCCCGAGTTGCTGATCCCCGCCGAAGGGTCCCGATTTCAGCCGCGTCATGTCGATCTCCGGCCGATGTTTCGTCCCGGATGCATGCCTCAGGGCGGATTCGACGAGCTTCCCTGTGGTGCCGGTGCAGATGAGCCGATGGGCGAGAAGCGTCTCCCTGTTCCATCGCACCCATTCCACCATATCCTTCTTGCAGTTGTCGTGCGCCACCAGCGCAATTCGTTTCAATGCTTCCATCCAGTCTCCGTCGGGTGCCTCCTCCTCTCAAAGAACAAGTTCGGTTCCTGCCGCAATCGCCATGCACTCCATCGAGCTGTGTTCCGCGTCGAGAATGATTCTGCACTCTCCCACAATCTCGTCGACTCCGCAATCGGTCCGCTCCTGGTTGTGGTGGAAGAGGCCGAACCGACGCACGTGCGCTTCCTCCGCAAGCCGGAGGGCGTCGTCATAGACCGAGTGTCCCCATCCTTCCGTCACCTTGTATTCCTCGCGCGTATATTCGGCGTCGTGGATGAGGAGATCGGCGCCTTTGGAGAATTCCAGGTAGTCGCCGAAGCCGAGCCCGCCCGGATGCCTCACCGTGAGTTCGTTGTCCGTCAGGAAGACGAATGTCTTCCCCTCTTCGACAAACTTGTATCCGATCCCCTGATTGGGATGGCTGAGGAGGATCGGAGTGACGTGGACGGGACCAATGTCGAATGGGCCCGTGCAGGCACCGCGATAGACGATCTCGGCTTTGAGGTCTTCGATCTTCACCGGGAAGTACGGCGGCGACATCGTGCTCGAGAGAAGGTTCCTGATCGATGCCTGCGCAAAAGGACATCCGAAGAGGTTCAGCGTAATTCCGGGTACATACGCCGGCTTGAAGAACGGAAAGCCGAGAATGTGGTCCCAGTGCGAATGGGTAAATATCAGATTGACGGTCTTGCGCTGTGACTTGATGACCTTCAGTCCCAGCTTTCGGATCCCGCTCCCTGCGTCGACAACGATGAGATCGTTATCTTTAGAAATGATCTCGAGACACGTTGTATCGCCGCCGTACCGTTCATACTCGGTCCCCGAGACGGGAATCGAGCCTCTCGAACCCCAGCATCGAATGATCATGATCTGTCCGGTGATTGAAAGTTAGACCATGCCCTCCCGGCATCGGTTCCCCATTGAGAAGCAGACAGCTCTCCGATCCGCCTCTTCACACTGATACAAAGGTACGGGGGATTTCGTCGAATGGCAAGCAGGTGAAAATGGGGGTGGAATCCCATCGGAAACAAACGAGCCCCGAGTCGAATCGACCTCGGGGCTCCGTTTCGAAAGGGGGAACATCAGGCCTGCGGGGCCGGCGCCTCTTTCCGCGCATAGACCAACGCAAGAACGATTCCTGCGATGACATATTCGGCCAGCGTGAGGAAGAACCACTCGATCGCCAGCATATGCGGTATCGGGTAGCTCGCGTACGAGCCGAGCGCGAACCCGGCCGCCACGATGCACCCGAGGTAAAAACCGTATCGCACACCTTCCATGATCCCTTTGTTTTCATACCCTTTCGAGAAGACCAGGGTAAAGAAAAATGCCGTGATAATCTTCACGACGTGAAGCACCCACATTTTCGCCATCATATCCGAACGCCAGACATTTTGCATGGACATGTATGTGCTCATGAGAATACCGCCATGGATAACCGCGTCCAGCACTTCAAGGGTAACGAAAACCGCGACGAATCCGATCAACATTTTTTTCATGGTGACTCCTCTTATGAGTTGGAAAGAGGTGGCTCGTGAATCACGGACGAGGCAAGTATAGAGATATCCGTTCTGATTGTCAAGCCGCGGCAAACCCTTCGTTCAAAGAGATGCGGGGTCATTGCTGCCGCGGGGCGAGTATGTTTTTGTTCTTTGATCTCTATTTTTTCTTTTTCCTCGTAACTCTTTGCTCTTTTATTGCTCCCGTGTCAGTCTCTTGTACCGGATCCTGTGCGGCTGGTCGGCGGTGATGCCGAGTCGCTTTTTTCGATTCTCCTCATATTCCGAGTAGTTTCCGTCGAACCAGACGACCTTACTCTCCCCCTCGAAGGCGAGAATATGCGTCGCGATGCGGTCGAGGAACCAGCGATCGTGCGAGATGACGACAACGCACCCCGCAAAGCTCGCGAGGGCCTCCTCGAGCGCGCGAAGGGTGTTAACGTCCAGGTCGTTCGTCGGCTCGTCGAGGAGGAGGACGTTGGCGCCTTCCTTCAGTACCTTCGCAAGATGAACCCTGTTTCGTTCGCCGCCGGAGAGCTCGGCGGTTTTCTTCTGCTGATCGCCCCCGCTGAAGTTGAACCTCGCGACGTACGCCCGCGAGTTCACCTCTCTGTTTCCAAGCTTGAGGATATCCTCTCCCCCTGAGATCTCCTGCCAGATCGTCTTCTCCGGATCGAGCGGACGTCCCTGGTCGACGTAGGCGATCTTCGCGGTCTCACCCAGCCTGATCTCCCCACGGTCCGGACTCTCGCTTCCCGTGATCATCCGGAAAAGGGTCGTCTTCCCCGCCCCGTTCGCGCCGATGACGCCGATGATTCCGCCCGGAGGGAGCGCAAAGCTCATATCCTCGCAGAGGATGTTTTCGCCGTATGCTTTCGAGACATGGAGAGCTTCGATCGCGACGTCGCCAAGCCTCGGGCCCGGGGGAATGTAGATCTCCATCTCCTCATTTCGCTTGTCCGATTCCTCGGAGAGCATCTTCTCGTACGCGGCGATGCGGGCCTTGCTCTTCGCGTGCCGGCCCTTCGGGTTCATCCTCACCCACTCGAGCTCATCCTTTAGCGACTTCTGCCGCTTCGACTCCTGTTTCTCTTCGAGGGCAAGTCGTTGCTGTTTCTGCTCGAGCCACGACGAATAGTTCCCCTTGAACGGAATTCCCTCCCCACGATCCAGCTCGAGGATCCATCCGGCGACATTATCAAGGAAATAGCGGTCGTGGGTGACGGCGAGAACCGTGCCCGGATACTGGCTCAGGTGATGCTCGAGCCACGCCACCGATTCGGCGTCGAGGTGATTTGTCGGCTCGTCGAGGAGAAGGACATCCGGTTCCTGAAGGAGAAGGCGGCAAAGCGCAACGCGGCGGCGCTCACCGCCTGAGAGGACCCTCACGGAAGTTTCGCCGGGAGGACATCGGAGGGCGTCCATCGCTTGCTCCAGCTTGCTGTCGATGTCCCACGCACCGAGGTGGTCGATCTTTTCCTGAAGAGCTCCCTGCTTCTCGAGAAGCTTGTCGATGTCGGCATCCGGTTCGCCGAACTTCGCGGTCACCGCCTCGTACTCTTTCACAAGCGCGACGATTTCGTGAGCTCCTTCTTCGACGACCTCCTTGACGGTTTTGGCGGGGTCAAGCTCAGGCTCCTGGGGAAGGTAGCCGAAGGAGATCCCTTTTTGCGCTGTGATCTCCCCGAGGTATTCCTTGTCGATCCCGGCAATGATTCGCAGGAGCGTGCTCTTCCCCGCGCCGTTAAGACCAAGGACGCCTATTTTCGCTCCGTAGAAGAACGAAAGGTAGATGTCTTTGAGAACCTGTTTGTTCGGCGGGTAGAGTTTCCCCACGCCGACCATCGAGAAGATGATTTTGGTGTCTGACAAGAGATTGGGGAAGATGAAAAGATGAAAAAGTAAAAAGGAAAAATACAAAGCGTAAGATCAAAGACTCTGCGACACGGATTTTTGATCTCTCATTTGTATTTATTCTCTTTCATGGTTGATTTTTGATCCCTCTTCTATATCCATTTCTTCCTCAGCAAAAACTCCTTCACCACCTGGGTCAGGGAGACGTACGCTATAAGGGTGAGGAGAAGAAGGGGCCAGTACGTCGTCGGCAGCGAAGTGAACCCGAGCGACGACGCGAGGAAGGAATGCGGGAGCCACATCCCGAACATCATGATCATCACCGAGGTGAGGACGAGCGGGACGCTCGGGAAGCTCTGGATGAACGGGATCTTGTTCGTCCGGATGATATGGATGATGAGTGTCTGCGTCATAAGCGACTCGACGAACCACCCTGTCTGGAAGAGGGACGACCTCGACGGATCCCAGCAGTGAAAGACATAGAGCATGATGAAGTACGTCGTGTAGTCGAAGATCGAGCTGATCGGACCGATGAAGACGATGAACTTGCTGATCTCATCCATCGACCATGGGCGCGGCTTGAGGATCTGCTCCGGGTCGACGTTGTCGGTCGGGATCGGCACCTGCGAGAAGTCGTAGAGGAGGTTGTTCGTGAGGACCTGGATCGGGAGCATCGGCACGAAGGGGAGAAAGGCGCTCGCGCCGAGGACGCTGAACATGTTTCCGAAATTCGAACTCGCCCCCATCCGGACGTACTTGACGATGTTCGCGAAGACCTTCCGTCCTTCGAGGACCCCCTCTTCCAGCACCAGGAGGCTCTTCTCAAGGAGGATGACATCGGCCGATTCCTTGGCGATGTCGACCGCGGTGTCGACGGAGATGCCGACGTCCGCCGCACGGAGGGCCGGCGCATCGTTGATCCCATCCCCCATAAAGCCCACGACGTGCCCGTTCCCCCTCAGCACCTGGATGATCCGCTGTTTGTGAGCGGGCGAGAGCCTTGCAAAAACCGTCGCCGTGTTCGCCGAGGCAAGGAGCTCCTCATCGGTCATCTTCTCGATGTCGGTCCCAAGGATGATCTTTTCCGTCGGCAGCCCGACCTCGTGGCAGACTTTTTTGCTGACGAGGTCGTTGTCGCCGGTGAGGATTTTCACCGAAATGCCGTGCTTCTGGAGAGCCGCGATGGCGGGGCCGGCGCTTTCTTTCGGAGGGTCGAGGAAGGCGACGTAGCCGCGGAGAACGAGGTCGCGCTCGTCTTCCTTCGAGTACGCCGGCCGGAGCTCCATATCCTTGTAAGCGACCGCGAGAACGCGGAAACCTTCAGCGCTCAACCGCTCGTATTCGTCGCGAAGGTCCTGGATGAGGACCGGATCCATCGGAAGTAATTCTTCTTCAAGCTCGAAGCGTGTGCACCTCGCAAAGACTTCTTCCGGAGCCCCTTTCGTCAGCAGTCTCGGAATCCCGTCGGGGGTTTCGACGACGACCGACATCATGCGGCGGGAGAAGTCGAACGGAATTTCGTCCACCTTTTTGTAGAGCTCGACGCTGTGCGGAACGTGGACATCCTTCTTGTGGTCGAGGATGGCGCGGTCGAGAACGTTCTTGAGGCCGGTCTGGAAGTGGCTGATGAGGTACGCATCCCGCAGGACGGCGTCGTCTTCCTTTCTGATGACGTCGCAATGGTGCTCGAGGACAACATGATCGATCGTAAGGGTTCCGGTCTTGTCGGTGCAGAGGACATCCATCGCGCCGAAGTTCTGGATCGAGTTGAGCCGCTTCACGATGACCTTCTTCCGCGACATCAGGATGGCCCCTTTCGAGAGCCCGACGGAGACGATCATCGGGAGCATTTCAGGGGTCAATCCGACGGCAACGGCAAGCGCGAAGAAGAACGCTTCCCCCCAGTTTCCCTTCGTGATGCCGTTGATGATAAAAACAAGCGGCACCATCACCATCATGAAGCGGATCATGAGCCAGGTGAACCGCTTGATCCCTTTGTCGAAGCTCGTCTCGATCTGCGGCCCGACAATGCTTCCCGCCATCGATCCGAAGTAGGTTTGCTTTCCGGTTGCAACGGCGACGGCGGTGGCGGTCCCGCTCTCAACACTCGTGCCGAGGTAACAGACGTTCGAGAGCTCGAGGGGCGAAATGTTCTCGCGTGATTCGCGGGCGTCGAACTTTTCGATCGGCATCGACTCGCCGGTGAGGCTCGCCTGGATGACGAAGAGATCTTTCGACGAGATGACCCTGAGGTCGGCAGGGATCATGTCTCCCGCGGCGAGCTTCACGATATCGCCGGGCACGATATCCCTGAGGGGAACTTCCACAAACTGGCCGTCGCGGATCAGCGTGGCGGTCACCTTGATCATCGCCTTCAACTGCGCTGCGGCAGTATCGGCCCTGGTTTCCTGGATGAACTTCAGCATCACCCCGAGGATGACCATGAGGACCATCACCGTGCCAGCCCGCACATCTCCCGTCGCGTACGAAATGGCGGCAAGGGCGCTCAGAAGAACGACGAGCGGATTTCGCAGCGACACCATAAGCCGCCACAACCATCCGTGCTTCACCTCCTGCGCAACTTCGTTCGGACCGTGAGTCTCCTTCAGCGATTCAACCTGATTCTCCGAAAGCCCTTGAGGGGAGCTCCCGAGCTTCGCCAGGAGATCCAACGCATCGAGACGGGACGCTTCGATGAGAAGAGGCGAGACCTGGATGTTCGCGCCTGGCTTCTTCAACGGAGTAGTGAGCCGTGAGACGACATTATTCAATGCGGGTGAAGGCATGACAAATTCCGAACGAGGGCGTGACGGCTGAACTCGCGCACCGGAGAGCCGGCCGGAGGCGGCTCGATGCGCCGGAGATTGCTCTGAAGATATTGAAAAGCCTGCCGAGAGGCAATGACCAAACTGTTAAGTTTCAGGAAAAGATGAGGCAGTGGCCGGGAGGAGGTCGGAGTGGAACGAAGTAGCCTCGATCACTTGCGGAGCTCGAGCGTGACCCCTGCGGATTTGTTCCCGATGCTCGGATAGACTGCGAGCAAGTTGTCGTGCCGGGAGAGCTCGAGCTTCCCGATGGCCACGCCGAGGGTCCCCCCGACAAAAACATCGGAGAGCCAGTGATCATGCTGGGTCATACGGGAGATGCCGCAGAAACCGGCACAGGAATATGCGAGGACGCCGACCCACGGCTCCTCACGTCCCGCGATGACCGTGGCGAGGGTAAATGCGGTGATCGTATGTCCGGACGGAAACGAATCGAACGGAGAGAACCCGCGGCGAGAGTACCGTATGAAGAGATCGTTCGGCCCGTACCATTTGCTCCTGTCGGAAGTAACAAAGGGCCTGCTTCGGCCGGAAATGTTCTTGATCACCTGGACGACGATGCCCGAGTGGAGCATGGCCTCGACGGCGAGAACCCCGGTGTCGACCGAAGTGTCATCGCGAAAGGCGATCCCCTCCAGACAGAAAGCCGCGGCGATACCGTACGGTACGTAGAACTGACCGAACTGTGTGGCAACCGGACTGACTGCCTGGACCCAGGCGTACTCATCCCGGAACCGCCGTGTGTCGCGCGCGACGGGTCGATCGACGCTCATCAACGCCACCGTCGTGACCGCGATGCCTCCCCAGGTGATCGCTTCCTGGCCGTCCATCCTCAAGGGGGAAGTCCAGATCGCGGCCTCGTCGTCAAGGAAAGTCGTGATGACACCGGGATTCTTTTCCTGCACCACCCCTTCCTGAACGGCAACGAGGGAGTCATTCCCGCCAGACGCTTTGACCTCACAAAGAGGCACGAGCGCGGCGCACGCGAGGAGAAGCAGGATGTTTCCGCACAAACGCATTGTGGTTGAGGCGTCAAACGGAGAGGGGAGCCGGAGATTACCAGGGCGTGTGTGTTTCCGGCCGCGTTTCCACCTCTGCAAAATACCCAATTTCTTTCTTTTTGTCACGTAGAAAATACAACACACATTATAGTTCTCCCCCTTCAGGCAAAGTGCAAAGTCCGAGGTCCAAGGTCAGGAGTCGGCGGTTCGAAGTGCGCAGTTCTTTCTGCTTTCTACTTTTTTCTTTATTCTGTCTCCACTTATTTCTTACATCTTATATCTTATTTCTTCTCTCTCCCCTCCGTCCCCAGCCACCCTTCAAAAATCTTCTTCTGCACCTCGCTCGGGTTCTTCACCTCCGTCGCCGTATACGCCGGAACCGGCGCGGAGCCGATCCTCACCTGAAGTTCACGGAGGCGTTCGTCCCTGAAGATCGTCACCTTCACGGAGTCTCCTTCCTTCAACAACCCGACCCTGTCCGAGAATGCTCTCTGGTTGACGTGGTAGCCGTTGAGAGCCAGAATATCGTCTCCCACCTCAAACCCCGCCTCCTCCGCGGGAGACCCTGCCACGACATTCGAAACATGGATCTTGTCTCCCTCGTCGTACGTTCCCAGCCCAAGCCAGGCTTTCTTGATGCTGTCTTTTGGAGCGAGATCCACTCCGGCACCAAGGAGGAGCTTCTCCCATGGAAGAGGTTTCACTCCGTAGACATAATCCTCGAAGAATTCCTTGAGGGAGCACCCGGAAACATCTTCCGCCACCGACTGAAAATCACGCAGGGTATAGCCGCCTCCGGAGAGAGGATATCGTCTGAACATCTCACGCATGACGTCGTCGAGTGAATGCGCGTTCGCCGAACGTTCCCTCAATGTGAGGTCAAGAAGGAGACTCACTGCCGCTCCCTTTTCATAGAAGTCGGATTCCGCGTTCATCCGCTGTTCGTTCCCTTTGCCGTTTTTCACCCATGCGTCGAAGCTTGTCTCGCTGAGCGGCTCGACGAGGTTTCCGGGGCGTGAGCGATCACTCCGGACGTTCTCAGCAACTCCATCAAGATAGCCCGACCTGGTGGAAAATCCGGCGCGGAGTGCGAGGATCTCTTCGTAGTAGGATGTCGTCCCCTCTGCAATCCAGATCTCCCGGGAATAATTTTCCTCCTGGAAATTGTACGGATCGAGCCCGCGTGGACGGAGGCGCTTCACGTTCCAGGTGTGGAAAAACTCATGCTCGACATTCCTGAGAAATCCCCGGTACCGGTCGGGCTGCCGGAAGCTGAAGGGATAGGTTTGAATGATCGTCGAATTGAGGTGCTCCGTAGCACCGGTCGGGTTGGAGGTGCATTCCACCAGAAAAACATAGCGTGAGTACGGCAGACCGCCCCAGAATTCTTTCTGCTGGCGGACTATCGTTGTGAAGTCTCTGACGAGAGTATCTTTGTTCCAGTCTCCGTCGCCGGCGATACCGAGAAGATGCGGAACGCCGTCGACATCAAACGGATAATCCTTCTGTGTTCCGATCTCGAGCGGGCAATCGACGAACACATCGTACGACGGAGCCGTAAAGACCGTTCCATCACCGTCAAGACCCGTCGTGACATGCCATCCTTGATAAGGATGGACGGTAAGGGTCAACGTCAGATGCCTCAACGCTTCGACATACATGAAGACCGCTGAACCGTCGACAAACCCGTGGTCGCTGTTGAGGCCGCGCGTTCGGAGGTAGAATTCGTCTGCGTAGACCTTATAACGGATGCGCACGGAGGGCGCTCCGTTCGTCTCGACATGCCACGTTGACTTGGCGGTTTTCTCCCACGTGAGCGCTTCATCCTTCCCGTTGGAGGCCGCGAAATCCTGGATGCCACTGGCGAAATCGAGGACGACATACCTCCCCGGTCGCCATACGGGAAGAAGAAAGTCCAGCGATCTCCCCGAGGGAAGCGACCGGACCTCCATTTCCACCTCGAACAGATGAGTGGCGGGCTTTGGCATGGAGAGCGTGTACGAGAGAACGGGAGTGCCTCCGACGGATTTCGCGGTAATGAGTCCCGTGCTTACCACAAGAAGAAGAGTAACGGAGAGAAGACGGGAAATGTGCATGGATATAGCTTCCTCGATTCAGGCAAAAATCCTTCCGCTCGGGAAGGAGAAGTGATGGGGGATATGTCGGGGCGAGAGACTCCGGCTCTACAGAATTCCTCTCGACTGGAGCCACCGTTTCAACGTCTCAGGCCACGCGGACTTCGTCCCGACCCCTTCCCCGAGTCCAAAGCCATGCCCTCCCGATTCATAGATATGAAGCTCGCACGGCACGCCGGCCTTTCTGAGGGCCTGCATGTAATTGATGCTGTTCTCGAGGGGGACAGTCTTGTCGTCCGCTGCCTGGACAAGAAACGCCGGCGGTATCTCACTGTTTACTTGTTCATCCGCAGAAAAGTTCCGGACTTGCTCAGCCGTGGGAAGGGGGCCGAGAAGATTATCCCTCGATCCGCCGTGCGTGATTCCGTTCTCCATCGAGATGACGGGATAGACAAGGACCGAGAAATCGGGTCTTGCGCTCGTCGTATCGGAAACCGGATAAACCTTCCGATTATAGAGGGTCGATGCCGTCGCCGCAAGATGCCCGCCGGCCGAGAAGCCCATCACTCCAATCTTGTGTGGATCGATCTTCCACTCCGCTGCATGCCGGCGGACGATGCGGATCGCCTCCTGCACATCCTGCAGGGGACCGATGCTTTTGTCCTTCATGATCTCGTCGCTCGGAAGCCGGTAGGTGAGGATAAAAGCGGCAATCCCCTGCTCGCTGAGCCACTCCGCGACATCCCATCCCTCGTGATCGATCGCAAGGCGGCCGTACCCTCCGCCGGGACAGATGACGATCGCCGGCACGGGTGCATTCGAGGCCGGAACGGGATAGTACGCCATCGTCGGATCGCACACGTTATAGATACGCGGCTTCTTCCCGTCGACGAGCGTTGTCTCCGCCTTGTAGGCAGGGTTCTCGATTGCCCCGGGTGCGCCGTGTTCCCAGAGGTGGATTGTCTTCACCTGAGCATAGCTGGGCGAGGCAATCGCGAGAAGGAGCGCGGCGAGCCATAGCATTTTTAACACACGATGTTGGATGTTCACTCCTGCCTCACTCAGTGTCGTCAATCAATGCACCGTCAGCGTGTCGGTGATAAGATCGGTCGAATTCCTTCCCACCTTCACCTCAAAAATTCCCGGCGGAACCCGCCTCTTCATGTCCATGCCGATTGTTTCAAGCTTGTCGGGACCAAGCGTAAACGTGATGTGCCTGGTTTCCCCGGGGTCGAGCGAGATCCTCACGAAATCCTTGAGCTCGAGAACAGGCCTTGTCGGCAGACTCACCAACTCATGAACATAGAGCTGGACGATTTCATCCCCCCGCGTCGTGCCGCTGTTTTTCACCTCGACCGATACCTGTGCACTCCCGCCGACCGGGATCGACTTTGGCATTACGACGAGGTGCGAGTAGTCAAACGTCGCATAACTGAGGCCGAACCCGAAGGGGAAGAGGGGCGACGAATCGGCAAGATTGTAATCCCGGAAACGAGTCGGCTTGTGATCGTAGTAGCAAGGAAGTTGCCCGACGGATCGTGGAATCGTGACGGAGAGCTTTCCCGAAGGAATTACCTTTCCAAATAGCATTTCTGCCACCGCATGGCCGGTCTCCTGGCCGAGGTACCAGCATTCGACAATCGCCGGAGCTTTCGCCGCGAGGGCGTTGATGCTGATGGGCCTCCCGTTGAAGAGAAGGATCGCCACCGGCTTGCCGGTCTTGAGGATTGCTTCCGCAAGTTGCTCCTGCTGACCGACAAGGTCGAGGTTGTCGCGGTCTCCGAGATGGGCTCCCGACCATGCCTCTCGGCAGATGAGCTCGTTCTCGCCGATGACAAGCACCACGGCATCGGCCTTCTTCGCCGTTGCGACCGCTTCGTCGATCAGCCTTGCGTCGTCCTTCGGGTCGCCGAGGATCGGGTTCTCGTTCACAAGCCAGTTGCATTCCTTGTTGAGGGTAAGAACGCATCCCTTCGCGTAGACCACATCGAATTTCCCGCGCGCAAATTCCCGGATTCCATCCAGCACGCTGATGCCGTGCATCGGCACGGCGGAATACCCACCCAGATGAATCTCCGGAGCATTGGGGCCGATGACCGCTAACGTTTTGATTTTCCGTTCATCAAAGGGGAGAGTCTTGTTCTCGTTTTTCAGCAGGACCATCGCTTCCTCGGCCGCTTTGAGCGCCAGGGATTTGTGGTCGGCCGATTGCATCACGCGCTCCATGAGGTCCGGATCTGCGTACGGGTGCTCGAAAAGGCCGCACTCGAACTTGACGCGGAGGATATCGGCGACGGCCCGGTCGACATACGCCTCAGGCACCCGCCCATCCCTCACCTGATCCGCCATCGCCCTGAAGCATCCGCGACTTCCGAGGTCGTAGTCAAGGCCGGCGGCAATCGAGAGGGCTCCCGACTCGGCCGAATCCTTCGCCGCATGGTGTTCCAGGTAGGTGACGTCCATCCCTCCTCCATCGCTCATCACATATCCATTGAAACCCCATTCGTCGCGTAGAATCTCCGTGAGCAATTTGTGATTGACATGATTCGGGATTCCATCCCATTCGTTGTAGGAGGCCATGAGCGAACGGGCATTTGCATGCTTCACCGCCATCTCGAAAGGATAGAGCGGCCCTTCGCGGAATTCCCTCTCGGAGAAATTCACCGGTGCGATGTTTCTCCCTCCTTCGGGCTGGCCGTGCCCCGCGAAGTGTTTGAGCGTCACCGCCACATGATGGTTGTCGATGAGCGGACCCCTTCCCTCGAAACCGTGAACCGCTGCCATCCCCATCCGCGAAGCGAGATACGGGTCTTCGCTGTAGCATTCCTCCGTCCGCCCCCATCGCGGGTCCCGGGCAAGGTCGAGAACCGGCGAGAGGACCTCGCGTATGCCGCCCGCGCTCGCCTCCAGTGCCGCAGCGGAGAAAACCTCCTCAGCAAGAACCGTATCCCAGGTGCATCCGAGAGCGATCGCCTGCGGAAACGAGGTAGCCTCTTTCGTCATGTATCCGTGAAGAGCCTCCCCGAAGAAAAAGACAGGGATGCCAAGCCGTGACCTCGTGAGCATGTACCGCTGGATTCCGTTGATGCATTCGGCCTTGTATCGCGCGGGCGCTCCCCGGAAGAGAGCCCACGTGCCGAACGTGCCGGTCCCGCGGTTGAGGATCGCGGAGTCCTTCACGCCGACATAGTTGCCGCTCGAATCGAACGCGAGCGAGTCGCGTGAGAAGTACCCCTGAAGCTGAGCCACCTTCTCGTCGAGTGTCATGCGGGAGAGGAGATCCTGCACGCGGGCCTCGACCGGCGCGGAGGGATTCTTATAGAGCGGCTCCTGCGAGCGGGCCGTGGCAGAGAGCAAAAGAATGGCAAGCGTTATCCTGGCGGTCATCCGAGATCTTGGGTGATTGGTAAGCTCCGGCAGGTCTTCAGTGGAAAAGTCGCCGGTTCGTCGAAGAGTGAATACTCGAGGCTGAATCTACCAAAACATTGAATGGAATTCAATCAGTTGAGAGAGTGGCCAGGATGTTGGCACAAAGGGTAAAGAGATTTTGTCTTTCGGAGCGTCCGGAAAGCTGACTCTCCTTTTCAATGCTCGATGAGTCGCCAAGCGTCCGCGTCCGTCTTTCTGCCGAAGACATAGGATTGCCAGACTCGCCGTCCGACATCAGTCGGACTCCTCGCTCAGGATGACTTTTTGATTAGAGTGTGAGTTTGAAAAAAGCCAGTCACCCTGAGCGAGTCCACCGTACGGTGGACGAGTCGAAGGGCGCACACCACGGCGATTCCGGGGGCCCATGCTCCAGGTCATAAATCTATGTGGGCAAGGCGCGCTAAACCGGCAGGCCTGTCGAATCAGAGGTTCCAGGACGTCTGGAAGGGAGGTCTCTGCTCTTCAGGATCTCCTGAGCAAAAGAGAGGGGTGCCGGCGAGTCAGGCTTCGGATATTACTTCCTTCCCATGAGCCGCGCAACGTATCCATCCAGCAGCGTCTTTTCCGATGCCGTCCTTGCAAGGGCCGAGGCGAGCCGGTAATGTTGAATCGCCTTTTCATTGTCGAGGCCGGTGTAGAGGTTTCCGAGGAGCGAG
>DATJQP010000008.1:0-10821 GCA_035505655.1 Bacteroidota bacterium | reverse complement strand
ACGATGAGAATAGGGATGGCCTTCCCCCGGGCGCGAGCCCACGGGGTAAGAACAAGCCACGAGTGAACGAGAAATTGATCAAAATGAATACGGACCGTTCCTTTTGCTTCTTCCCCACACCACAATTCTGCCCTTTGCCCTCTCCTCCATGCGCCTGCTTCAATACTACACAGATATGTAGTTGTGCCCCATCTTCTACCTAGGTATACTAGCCGGTACGAACTCAGGTAGGGCTGGGTTCCTCCTCCTCTGTCGCCGGCTTCCCCCTTCGCAAACATTGGCTTCCTCATCCATCCATCAAGAACCGCAAGGCTTGATGCGAAAGGAATGGTTCTTGTCAAATAGAGCATTTCGGCATAACAACCAGAAAGGAGTGACACCGTGCTGAGGATCCGCAACCTATTGCTGCAATCGGTCCTGCTTTCTCTCTGCGGGATCGCGTCCACAAACGCACAGTGGACAAAAATCACGCCGTTCAATCTCTCCCTCAATTACACTTCTCTTGCGGCCATTTCGAACGGCTCGGGGGGGACATATCTCTTTGCGGGGGCGCTTGGAAACGGAGTCTATGTTTCGCTGAACAACGGAGCGAGCTGGAAAACCAGCAATTCCGGACTCACTGACGGCGAGGTGCAGACGCTCGCCACAAACGGGACGACTCTTTACGCAGGAACGCTGACGAAAGGAGCGTTCACATCGACAGACAACGGATCGAGCTGGACGCAGCTCTCCACCGGGATGGCAGTGGAACCATACTCGGCTTCCGTTTATTATCCCGTTGTGTCGTTCGGTTTCTCGGGATCGAATGTCTTTGCCGGAACGGAGTACGACGGCACCCTCTACAAACTCAGCAGCGACAAAACATCGTGGAGCAATCCTGTGTCGATTATCTCCCTATGGGTCTCCGCATTCTGGAATGTCTCGAGCACGGAATTCCTCGCCGCAAGCTGCTCCGGGCTTGATGCCTCAACCGACAATGGCCAGACCTGGAGTCCGCACAGCACGGGGATGGGGAAAGACACGCTTGTGCAAAGCCTCGTGAGCGTCAACAATGGAAGCGGCGGGACGACTCTTCTCGCGGGGATCAGTCTTGGCAACGGAATGGCCGACGGAGGAATCCTCGCGTCGACGACCGACGGATCTTCATGGACCCTTGCGGACAGCGGACTGGAGAAGGAGCCGTATACGGCCAACGCCTATTGGACCGTCACCTCATTGGCGGTCTCCGGGACAAACGCCTTTGCGGCGACAAACGGGGGAGGAGCGTACATCTCCACCAACCAGGGAAAGTATTGGAGCCGAATAGACAGAACTCTTGGAGACAGCAACTACTCCGCGATCCTCATCTATCACGATACTCTCTATCTTGCGGGTCTCTTTGGAATCTATCGCGCCCCCGTCGCTCAAGTGACGGCTGTAGGGGAGGCGGGTCAACCCGATCTTCCGAAAGCATTTTCGCTGGAGCAAAACTATCCGAATCCTTTCAACCCTTCCACCACAATTCGCTACATTCTGCCAAAAGAGAGCAGGGTGAGACTGCAGGTCTTCAATACGCTCGGGCAGTGCGTGGCCACCTTGGTTGACGCTCAGGTCGCGGCGGGAATTCACGACCAGGTGTGGAATGCGGATGTGGCATCCGGAATGTACTTCTGCAGGATAGAGGCGGAAGCGACGGACAATCCGGGGAAGTCCTTCACCGATGTGCGGAAGATGTTGCTGATCCGGTAAGAGTTGCCGGAGCCCCCCCGGCAATGTCCGGGAGCTCTTCCCGGCAATCCTCCAGGAGTATCCGGTGCGCTTCCAAAAAGTAATATTGTGTTCTGATGTGGCGCTGGTGCAGTTTGAAGCGGCGCTGTGCGTATTTGAATACAGGATCATTTAGTAGAAGGGTCACTAGGGGAAGGTTCTTTCGGAAAGAAGATTGGGGGGAAGCTGCTCTACTCGATCGTTTGCTGCCGCATCGAGATGTCGATTTGAGTGTTTCGTACCGGGGATAGAATGGTCGCTCTTCGAGTGAAGAGAGGTAATAATCACTGTTGCGGATTTAGATTGCGAGTGCGGCAGTGAACGCAGTGACGAAAAGGAAAAGGACGAACGTCCTGTGGGAGAGCTCGTTCAAAAGTGCGGAGAATGTTTGTGAGAGAATCGTCGCTAACGGTCGATGGGGCCTCCTGTTGTTGTTATTTCAATACAGGAATATGCAAGGATTGTTGAAAGGGGCCGTAGTGTCTGAGTTTGGATCGTCAATGACAATTTGAGAAAAAGAGCGCCAAAGTCAGGAACGACGAAAGAGGCTGCCTATTCTCAAGCATTCCCTTGATCGTTGGAACAACCTCTCGACTAAAGGAGTTGCCGGCATCGTTGAAGCACTTGTGAGGCAGAGCACCTCCGGCCGCCCCCGCCTTGACAATCCCTCCAATTGCCGCTAACTTTGCAGCAGTATTGCCAACCGATATCCTGGGGAGGTTGAACTCCGGTCGGGTTGGATACGAGTGTGGAACCTCTGGATTTCGTCTTGGACGAATGAAAGAGGTTTTTTTATTTGTCACCTGCAACGATTCAAAGAGCTCGCATAGGTGGCTCCATTGTGCCGGCATTCCGCGAAAACGGCAGACTCACAATGAGCTTCCCTCCCCTCCAGATATCCTCAGAGATTGTCGCGGAAAGACCACCACTTCTTGCATGACGAGGCATTACTATGAAACGAACGCTGCTGTGCTGTACGGTCATCCTGCTGTTCCTTGCGGGAACGATTCAGGGATTGTATGCGGGAAAACCTTCCGGCGCGAAGGGTGTTTCCGCCGTTTCGAAGGTTGCGATGAACGACATGTACTACCCGATGTTGATCAACAATGTCTTCACATACTATTCTAACAACGGTTCAGGTTCCTGGAACCCCTACACGGCTACCATGGAGGGGTTCGAAGTACCGAAAGGAAAGAATCTCGCCACAGTCATTTACCAGGACGGAACCGTCTGGGGCTGCCTTAAGCAGGGAACGCTCCATGTCGGCGGCTCGACCTATTGGTTCGGACTGCAGGCCGGACCGATCCTTCTCTCCGGAAACGCCTCAACCCTTCCTACCGCCGATGATCCGAGTAACCCTGCCAACAGGCTCTACCGCGTCCGCCGGGATCTTCCCCCGATCCCCGGAGTGACCGATCCGGACGACCCCGCCGCGGCAGTCGAGCTTGCCAATGTTCAAAGCACCGAAGTTCCGCTTATCATCCGCTACCAGAGCGGCATCACGGCGGAACAGCTTCTTCAGCAGTACTGGAACGATTGGAACGCCTGGCCGGCAAACGAGGGGGCGATCTTCACCGACGTCGATCACGACGGGAGTTACAACCCCTCGATCGATATCCCCGGGGTCCCGTACGCCGACCAGACCATGTGGTACGTCGCGAACGACCTCGATGCCTCACGGGTGAACAACTTCTCCGGCTCGACGCCGATCGGGATAGAGATGCAGAAGACGATCTGGGCATTCAACCGGGGCGGAGCACTCGGCAACACGATCTTCACCACGACCCGCATCATCAACAAGAGCGGAGTCGAGCTGGACTCGATGTACATCGGGCAGTGGTCGGACCCGGACCTCGGGAATCCGGGGGACGACTATGTCGGCTGCGACACGCTCTTGAGCCTCGGGTACGACTACAACGGTTATGGCGGCGACACATACTTCCAGACGTACGGCTATCCGCCGCCGGCGGCAGGGTATCATTTCTTCCAGGGACCGGTCGTTCCCGGCAGCGCAACCGACACGGCGATCTTCGAGATGAAGTACCGCCCGGGGTATAAGAATCTTCCGATGACCTCGTTCAACTTTTTCGTCAACGGCAATAACTCTTACACCGATCCTCCCGGCGGCGGGAACGGCGGACTGCAGGGAACAACCATGTGGTATCGTTTGCTGAAAGGGTTGATGGGAAACACGGGAACACCGTACGTCAATCCAACGACGGGGAGACCGACGACATTTGTTTTCACCGGGGACCCGGTGAACGGAACCGGCTGGCTTAACCGGATGGTCGTCGGCCCGTCCGATGCCCGGATGGCGATGTCGAGCGGTCCCTTCACGATGATGCCGGGAGACACGCAGGAGGTGGTTCTCGCCTGCATGGCGGCCTACGGTCCGGACTATCTCTCGAGCGTCACCGCCCTGAAGGCGGCGGTCAGAACGACGCAAGTGGTCTATCACGATCTCTTCACCGAACTCCCCCCGACGGTCAGTTCCTCCGTCCGGACTTCCGGCAGTCAGGCCACCGTCTCGATTCAGGCCGATTCCCGGAGCGTCCCGGCGACGGGGATAGTCATCAACCTGAGAACTTACAGCGACGCACTCGTCGCCTCAGCGTCGCTTGCAGACGATGGTCTCCACGGCGACGGCGCCTCCGGAGACAAGATTTTCGGAAACACGATCCAGATCGCCCAGCAGGCGGAAGGGTTGTACGCGGAGGCGGTCATTACGTATCCAAACGGGAAGGTGCTGACATGGCCTCATCTCATCGATAACATTACGACGACATCGATCACGGCGCCTGCATATTCCATCGCCTCGGATAACATCAACGAGGACGGCACTGCGAACCCCGGGGAAAATGTGCGCTACACTTTCACGCTGAAGAACAACTCTTCCTTCACTTTTTCCAACCTCTCGATTTCGGCAAACCCGGTCTTCGGAGGAGCTCAACTCAGCGTCACATCGCTGAATCCGAACGCAAGCTCCGCCTTTGTCTACGACCAGAATAACCCGGCGACGTATCTTGCATTCCAGGTGCCGAAGGTCTACAGCGGCTCGAGCTTCAAGGTCGCCCTCGAAATTTCTGACCTCTACTATGATCAATGGATTGATACTCTCACTTTCCCCGCTGCTCCGCTCGGCCACAACCTCTACGGGTCGCCGGTCACCTTCTTGGGCGGCAATGCAAAAGGGAGCTTTGCCGTCTGGATCGTTGATTCATCGAAGGTCACCAATCACCTTTATGTGGTCCACGGTGTCGATTCCATCGCCCCGGGTCCCACGGACGGGTATACCCTCGTCGATTCGATCCTCGGAACTACGCTCATCCAAAATCATCCCCTCCCCGACATGCTCGGGCACACGAGTCCGACAGTCGACGGGTTCAAGCTTCTTCTTGGATCCATCGACACACTCTCCGGCATGAGGAGCTGGTCGGTCCCGTCGGGGAATCTGAGGTTCTCTCCGGTTGGAGGATATAACGGACTCGGTCTTGAGGGATTCACAACACTAGCCGACTCATCCTACTACAATCGAGGAGGCGGGACGATCGGTATGGGAGGTCACTTTCTGTTCGGAGAGATCGGCACCACCCTCACAAACCAGAAGCAGTATCACACGGTCCTCCTGCGGCTTGCCCAGGTCGATACCGGAGCTTCCTTATGGGATCCGAGAGTAACGCCCGCAGACACAAATTACTCCCGGGCGTACCGATATCTGCTTAATGCGCACGCGAGTCCGGCCTCTCCGTCGTTCGCGCAGTGGATCATCGACACCGTTGGAACGTATCCGTATCAGGATTTCAATTATGCCGTTCCTTTTTCCGCCTGGGATATGGAGCAGAACCCACCGGTGAGGCTGGCCGTCGGAATGATGGAGGACAACATCTCCACAGGGTTTGTCGACGGGCGGTACTGGCCTCCCGTCTCTGCGGTCGAGAGCAACTGGTCCGCAGCTGAAGTATGCTTCATCTTCAACAAGCCGTACAGCACAACGCCCGACCCGGCGCTCCAGATCGACTTCCACAACCAAGCCTCGACCCCGCTGATGTGGGTGATGACCTGCGACCGGGCCGACGCGAGTCCATGGCGCGCCGGAGATCAATTCGAGATTGTTGCCAACCATCTTCCCGGTTCGCAGGATGAATGGATGTTCAACACCTCCGTCCTCACCAACGTAAAGCAGGCCGGGGTGCCGTATGCCTTCCGGCTCATGCAGAATTATCCGAACCCGTTCAATCCTTCCACAACGATCCGCTACGAACTCCCCTTCCGGAGCAGGGTTCTCGTCACCGTTTACGACCTGCTGGGGCGGAGGGTCGCTTCGTTGTTTAACGGTGTCCAGAATGAAGGCGGGCAGTCTCTGATGTGGAACGGGAGAAGCGACGCAGGGATCTCCGTGGCGAGCGGAGTCTATTTCTACCGCCTGGAAGCGACGAACTCAGCCGACCCCGGTGCCCGTTATGTTCTGGTGAAGAAGATGCTGTTGCTCAGGTAGGATCGGGTGACACAAAAAAGCCGGCATCAACGCGATGCCGGCTTCCTTATCCGATCTGTTGCAAGAATGCGACGATCCGATCCCGCCGGGGGAGATGAGCTCTTTTGCCTCTGACCTGCTCATCTCCCGGTCGTCAAACCCTTACCTCATAAGAACCATCTTTTTGACCTGGACAAAGGACCGGTTCGTATTATCGATCGCCGTCGCCGTCAATCGATAGAAATAGATCCCGGACGACACCCTGCCGTTCCAGAGGACTTCGTGATACCCGGGGCCTAACTCTCCCTTCACAAGAGTTGTCACCTCTTCGCCCAATGTGTTGATCACTTGAAGCAGCACGACGCTTCGGGCGGGAAGTGAAAACCCGATTGTGGTCGAAGGATTGAACGGGTTGGGGTAGTTTTGCGCCAGGACGAATGTGGATGGATCGGGCGCCGGCTGATCGGTTACCGACATCACGACGCCGGTCATGCTTCCGATGACATAAATACCGTTCACCGCGTAGACGCCGCTCCCCTGGGTGTACGTCACCTGCGTGTTGGCATATTCCGTGTTTGTCGAGCTTTGCCAGATGCGGTACTTAATCGTGTCGCCCGCCGCCAGCCCATCCTTCGCCGTTGTCTGATCGTTGTCTCCCCAGACCGTCAGCGCCTGGTTCTGCCCCGTCCAGACGATCGCCCCGACGCAGAGTCCCTCCGGAGTGAACGCACCGATCTCATCTCCGGTTGACAGGGGAGTTGATCCGACTTTTGGATTCGACAAGACAGGGATTGAAACGGTACCGTTGTTCCCGGTGCCTGATGTGAAGCTGAAATGCACCGGCGATATTCCGGTCGCAAACTGCCAGCGGGGAGACCATCCGCTCGTCTGACTTGATCCTACGGCCTGGACGCGCCAATAGTACGTCGTTCCGCCCGATAATTTCGGCGCACGCACCTGAAGCGACGTCGTTGTCATCCCCGAAGTGTCGACGACTTTCGTCCCGAAGGATGTGTCCTTCGCGACCTGCACCTTATACGACACCGCCCCCGTCGAGGAGTACCATTGCAACGTCGCGGGAATCACCACCCCCGAAGCGCCGTTCGCGGGCGATGTCAGAACCGGCACGGCGAGCCCGGCCGTTGCGGTCATGCTTGCGACGACATAAATGCCGTTCGTTGCATAGAGACCGTCCCCCTGGGTATAGGTCACCTGCGTGTTGGCGAATTCCGTGCCCGTCGAACTCTGCCAGATGCGATACCTGATCGTATCGTTCGCCGCCAATCCGTCTTTCGACGTGGTCTGATCGTTGTCTCCCCAGACTGTCAGTGCCTGATTCTGCCCGGTCCACACGATTGCACCGACGCAGAGCCCCTGGGGCGTGAAGGCGCCGATCTCGTCTCCAGGAGAGAGCGACGTCGTGCCGATCTTCGGGCTCGCCGACACCGGGATGGATACCGTGCCGTTGTTCCCGGTTCCGGAGGTAAAGGTAAAGTGGCTCGGCGTCGTCGATGTGGCCTGAATCCCGGAGATGATGAGGGAGACCACCTGATGGCCGCCGGTGAGCGTTCCTTTGTGGGAGATCTTGATCGTATAGTTTCCTGCAACGGGGCTCGCGATCAACACCTGTTCGACGTTATCGACGCTGTTGTCCGCCTGCACCGCTGCGTTGGCCGGATGCTTCGGATCGAGCTTCCACGGAAAATAGACCGTGCTTCCGTTCACGATGCGGAGGTCGACATCATTGACAAGTGAAGGAGTCCTCTGATCGACGGCGGGGGTCAGGAGTCCTCCCGGTGGATCGATCCAGCAAATCGTCGCTCTGAGAGGTTCGGTCCCCTTTGCCTTCACGGCGATCTGTACCGTGCTGTCGTTGAGAAGATTCACCTCGCGTAAGAGAACGCCGCCGCCTGCGAGCTTGTCGTTATCCATCAGATCGATCGCGCGATACGTATTCATCAAACCCCATCCGTACGAATAGTCGGGTCCCGGGGAGCTCCCCGCTTCGTCGGCGGTGTGAATGATGAGCCCCTTGATGGTTGAGGACCTGAACTGTTGGCTTCCGTAGAGGCGCTTCTCGTTCTCGAGGATCAATCCAACCGACCCCGAGATGCACGGCGTTGCCATGGATGTGCCGCTGTAGATGTCGTACGCCGCCGTTCCGGTGGCAACGGACGATGTCAGTTGATACCCGTTGGCGACGATGTCCGGCTTGATCCTGCCGTCGTCCGCAGGACCCCAACTGCTGAACGAGGTCATGACGACGTCGCCCGCCGTGGCGTACCCCTGCGGAATGTCGTTGACCGCTCCGACCGTGATGACGTTTTTCGCGATCGCCGCGTCGGCGATGCAATCGTACCCCAACGCCCCTCCGTCAGGTTCCCGGGGAGTGGTCCCGAGAACCTTCGTCGTGTCGACAAAATACCAGTACGAAGTGCCGGGGCTCGGGCCGGTATCGGCCCGGTCATTTCCCGCCGCCCTCACGATGAGATAGTTCGGGGCGTTGAGAGCAATCTGGTCGACCTCCTCTGCCTCATCATCATAGAATCCGAACGCGTAGTCGGTATCCTGGGAAACCGACACATCGCCGAACCACGCCCAGAGTCCGTCGCCGAAGGCGTTATAGTCCCAGCCGCGCACGTATCCGTAGGAATGGCTGGAGACACGGAGACCGCTCGAGGCCTCCGAAGCCATTTCCGACAGATCGTTATTCCAGTCGTACGCCCGGATGGTCGCCCTTGGGGCCATCCCGTGCGCCTGCGCGTTGACGCCCGACGCGATCATCGTTCCCGCGACATGGGTCGAATGGTTGGAGTACGAAGTCGGGTTGTCCACCTGGGTGATTCTTCCTCCCGTGAACTCCTGATGCGTCGCCAACACACGGGCCTCGTCCCAAAGGCCAAGGACGATGTTCTGTCCGCTCAACTGGACGCCGAGCGGGTTTGTCGGCCATAGCCTCGCCGTTCCGATCGTCTTCGCGGCATCGAGGTTAAGGGTCCTGAAATATTGCGGAACCGCTCCTGAGAAGTTCTCGAGTTCATACCCCACACCGCGAGGCGATGTGAAGCGAACGGGCAGGCCGTGGGCGGCTGCCTTCTGCTCCGCCGCGGATCGGTGAAGCTGCCAGGTGGTTGAAAGCCGCGCCGACTGGTCCTTGAGCGCCTGGACCTGGGAGGTCGTCTGTGAAAGGCCCACATCATGCAGGCCTGTCGTCATCAATGCGATGACGGTGATGAGCCAAATATTTTTCGTTTTCATTCAGTGCCCCTTCGTTACTTGGTCAACAAGAGTTTCTTGGTGATGGTGGAGGATCCTGCCACGAGCCTGTAGATGTAGACACCCGTCGCCAGGTGAGATGCATCAAACACGACTTCGTGAACTCCGGCCTCTTCCATCTTATCCACGAGGATCCCGACCCTTTGGCCTAAGACATCGTACAACTCCAAAGAGACATGCTCCTCGCTGGGGACTGAATATTTGATCGTTGTTGAGGGGTTGAATGGATTGGGATAGTTCTGTTCCAGGGAAACCGAGGTCGGCACGATCTGAACGTCGACCTGACCGTAAACGACGAGCGCGGAATTCTCCTGGTAGGTGATGGATCCCGCCGAAGCCTGGCGGCCGGCGACCCAGGAGGTCGACACAACCGAGACGGGCGTCTCAACATCCCGCACGGCATCCCACGCCTCCAGGGCGATCGATTCGCCGCCGACGGCTCCGTCAACGACGTCCGGGGTCAGCGGATCGTCTCCCCAGATCGCGAAGGCGCATTTGCCCGACTCAACGACTCCCGACCCAACGAGCCTTCCTCCGGCAAACGCCGCGATCTCATCGCCGTCATGAGCGGCGTCGAGAAAGAGAAGAACCGTCGCGCTCCCAACGGTCGGAGAGGCGGGTGGGATGAAATGCTTCGGCACTCTTGAGATCGCCACAACCTTCTCCGGCGGTGCAATCCCGGATGAGCTGTTGGCGGGATAGGTCAGCGTATCCTTTTTGGAAAGATATGCGAGGTATCCCTGACCAGGCTGCATCGATCCGATCTGATTGATCGAATACGAAGGCCAGTAGACCTGTCCGGCATTGTTCTTCACGATGACGACGGCATCGGCGATAGTGGTCAACGCCTGGGTGATATCCATCTGGGAGGATCGCGAGTATGCAAAGAGCGACCAGCCTTGCGCAAGCGGGATCGGCGCCGATGCGGGGGTCACTCCCTGACCCGAGAGGGTCAATGTCCCGGCGGCCTTCATATAAACCTGGTAGCCGTCTTTGTATTGCCAGTTGCCGATCTGGTTGATGGAGTACGCCGGCCAGTAGACCAGCCCCGCTCCGTTCTTCACAATGACAACATTGCTGAGGATGGATTTGAACACGCTGTCCATCGTGCTTTGTTGGGGAATGACATATCCCGAGACCATATTCCAGCCTGTCTGGAGGGAGATCGACTGCTGCAGATTGCCGGGGCTCACGTTGATGAGCCCGTTCCGCACGCCGCCGTTGTTTGTCTCGTCCGACTCGGTCACGGCATTGTTGATGTCCACCAACGCACCCATATAGTACGAGCCGGAAGCAACACTCGGCACCGTGAAGGTTACCGATTG
>DATJQP010000007.1:0-11033 GCA_035505655.1 Bacteroidota bacterium | reverse complement strand
CCTGATCTCATCGCGGAGCGCGTAGAACGTCGCCTTGTCCATCGTGGTCTGCGAGAAGAGCACCGTCTTCTTCGTGAGGTCGATCTTCGAGATCTCCTCAACCGACTTAATGACGATGGCCGTGCCGTTTGTGTGACCTACAAGACCGACGACTTCCGCGTGGTCTTTCTTTCCAAAGATCACGACCTGGTAGCCGTTGTCGTAGAACTTCCTGATCCGTTCCTGGACCTTCGTCACGACGGGACATGTAGCATCGATAAGCTCGATCCCGAGCTCCTTCGCCTTCCGGAACGTCTCCGGCGGCTCTCCGTGCGCCCGGATGAGGACCTTCGCATCCTTCACGCGCTCCAGATCCGAATGCGTGATCGTCGAAAGGCCTTTCTCCGCAAGGCGGTCGATCTCGACCGGGTTATGGATGATGTCGCCGAGCGAGTAGAGCTTCTTCGATTCGCCCAATTCCTGCTCGGCGATCTCGATGGTCCGCACAACTCCCCAGCAGAACCCTGAATTCGTGTCGACGGTGACCTTCAGCTCAGTTTCTCCTTCGCCTTCTTCACAATGAAATCGACCTGCTCCTCAACCGTCAGCGCGGTCGTATCGAGAACAATCGCATCCGTCGCCTGCGACAGCGGGCTGAGAACCCTCGTTGTATCCTTCTTGTCGCGTTCGACGATTTGCTTTTCAAGCTCTTCCAACTCCGCCGGAATCCCCTGCGCGGCAAGCTCGCGTCCCCGACGCAGAGCGCGCTCCCGCGAATGAGCTATCATAAAAATCTTCAGATCGGCTTCCGGAAAAACGACCGTGCCGATGTCGCGCCCTTCCAGCACAATCGCTCCGGCTCTCCCCATTTCCCTCTGCTCCTTCACCATGAGTTGCCGGACGGCCGGGACCATGCTCACGGCGCTTACGGCGCCGGTGACATCGGGTCGCCGTATCCGCTCGCTCACGTCAACCCCGTCAAGTTCAACCTTAAGTACGCCGTCGGCAGGCACAAGGGCGATACGGGTACCGGCAGCAAGTTTCGCGACGGCTTTCTCATCGCGCGGGTCGACGCCATGCTCGATGACTTTCAGCGTCATCGCCCGGTACATCGCTCCCGTGTCGACGTGCAAATACCCCAGCCGGGAGGCAACAAGTTTAGCCGTTGTGCTCTTCCCCGAAGCCGCGGGTCCGTCGATCGCAATGATGAGCTTCTTCAAAATCCCAGAATTCTTTTCGGGTATAAAATATACTATTTTTCCGGCACCGAGGCAACTCATATTTCCCTTCGACCAAAGGCGCCTTCTCCTTGATTCCGAACGATTTCCGGCATACCTTCATCCTCGATGAGAAAGTTGACTCACGGAGAGATTTCCGCCAAACGGATCCCGCAGTCGGATGCGGCGAGGGTTCCGCGCCTCCCAATCTACGCCCTCGCCGATAATGTCCGAAGCCTCTACAACGTCGGCTCGATGTTCCGCACTGCGGACGGCGCCCTGATCGAAAAACTCATCCTGACCGGGTTCACTCCCCATCCTCCGAGGAAAGAGATCGACAAAACGGCCCTCGGCGCCACGGAGACCGTCCCCTGGGAGTACACTGCGGATCCGGTTGCGGCCGTCCGCGCGCTGAAGAATCGTGGCGTAAGCATCTGCGCCGTGGAATTGACGAGCTCGAGCAGGCCGTATAGTTCTCTCACCAAGGCCGATTTTCCGCTCTGCCTTGTGTTCGGAAACGAAATAACGGGGATTTCAAAGGAAGTAATCGACGAGGCCGATATGGCGTTGGAGATTCCGATGCTGGGGACCAAACAATCGCTCAATGTCGCCGTCGCGTTCGGGATTGTACTCTTCGAGTGCGCGCGTGTAGTCGGCGGCGGCGCTATTCATAGGCGAGAGTGAAAAAATCGGTCTTCTCGAGGGTGTGAATCCGGACGACGCCTGCCCGGACAAGTGTCGTAAGGATCCGCGAGGCGCGCCGTTCCGAGACGTTGATGAGGTGAGCGTACTCCTTCACCGTGATCCTCTCGTGGCCGTCGAGATAGGAGAAGAGCATCTTCTCGTTCCCGCCGATTGAGATCTTGAGTGGCGGCTTGTCCGGCCGCTCGTCTCTCAGCACTTTGATCACCTCACGGCTCGCCAGGACGGTTTTGTCGTTCACCCTGATGAAGACTTTGTTCTCCTCTCCATCCTCGCGGCTGAGAAAATAGTGAGGCTTGTCATCGCTCTCTTCGACCGACGCCGCGATGACATCCTTGCTGTCGATGGGGATGATATCGATGAGCGGAGCAATCGGCGGATCGCAGAAGCTGTTGCCCGCAAGGTCGATCAGATTCATCTCCGTCTTCTCGCTTTCGACTCCGACGATGGATCCGTCATCGTCCACGCCGAAGAGAATCGTCCCCCCCTTCGTGTTGGCAAAGGCAATAAGCGCCCGCGCAATTTTCTCGGGCGACGAGATCTTTCGCTTGAACTCTATGTGAAATCCCTCTCCCCCCTCGATCATCTCCTTAAGATCGTGTGCGTTCATCAGTATCCTCGTGCATTCATTCGCTCCAGGATCGTCGCCGTCCTGCGCCCGACGTATGACGACGATCCGTCAGGCTGGTGTCGCAGCGGGCTCGGTATTACCGCGGCAAGCTCGGCCGCTTGTTCCCTCGTGATGGCGTCAGCCGAGACGCCGAAATATTTTCTTGCCGCCGCCTCAGCGCCAAAAACCCCGTTGCCCCACTCGATAACGTTGAGATAAAGTTCGAGGATCCGTCGCTTCGAAAGCATCCGCTCCATTCTCAGCGTGATGATGAGTTCCTTCAGTTTTCTCAACGGATCCCTCGACGTCGAAAGATAGAGGTTCTTTGCGAGCTGCTGCGAAATTGTGCTCCCTCCCCGCACCGTTCTTCCCTCTTCGATATTCTTCTCGATGGACTCCTGCACCTCGTACCAATCGACCCCTCCATGCTCGTAGAAGGTCCCATCCTCGGAGACGATGACAGCGTGGACGAGGTCCGGCGAAATACGGCTGAGGGGGACCCATGTCTGTCGAATCCGGTACGATTTTCCCGATTCGGCCGCTTCCCGCTCCCGCTGATCCATCAACGCCGTACGTCGGGGGTTTTGAGTCTCGAGTGCTTTCAGCCGTTCATTCGGTAGGAGGAGGTACTCGCCTGCCAGAAAGAGACCGACGGCGATCAGAGCGCTCCGCACCGGATGTTTCATGAGGAGCGAGAAGGAACGACGGAGGAACCCCGCTGAGCCTCGCTGAGGAGCTTGTGGCGTTCCGGTATGACCTGCGGGATCTAGCATCCTACGGAGTGTTTCGTTCTGTCGAGGAAACTTTGAAGGATGAGCGCCGACGCCATCGTGTCGATCCTCGCCTTGTTCGCCCGCTGCTTTCGGGTCGTGCCCATACTGCGGAGCGTCTGTTCGGCGATGCGGGAAGTAAACCGTTCGTCGAGCGTGACAACATCAACGTCGAGCGCGCCCTTGAGCCGCTCGACAAACGCGTCGACCTCCTTCGCCTTCACCCCTTTCTCCCCTTTCAGCGTGAACGGCATTCCGACGACGATCAGGCCGACCTCGTGTTCGACGACGAGTGAACCGATCTTCTCAACGATGTTCCTGTCGTTCGGGAGCGTGACAAGGCCCTGGGCGATGATGCGAAGCGGGTCGCTCACCGCCACCCCGATCTTCACCGACCCGAAGTCGATCCCGAGAACCCTCTTTTCAGCCTGCGTCTTCAAACCGCTCCACCTTCGATATTCCCTTGAGCCGCTTCAGCCGTTCGACGATTCCGCTCAGATGTTCGGTATTCTTCACGTAGAGGATGAACTGACCGTCGAAGAGAGAATCCTTCGTCGCAATGTTGACGCTTCTGATGTTCGTGTTGTTATACGTCGAAATCGCGTGGGTGATCTCATTGAGGAGGCCCGAACGGTCCTGGCCGGAAAGCTTGATCCCCGCGATGAAGTCGATATCGTTCGTCGGCGGCCACGAGACCTCGACGATTCTCTCCTCGTCGTTGAGCCGCATCGCGGCGACGTTCCGGCAATTCTTCCGGTGGATCTTCAGACCCTCGCCCGTTGTGATGAACCCGACGATCTCGTCTCCGGGAATGGGATTGCAGCACTTCGCATAGTTATGCATGAAGTTGTCGCTCGTCCCGAAGATCGAAATGCCGCTCGTCAGGCTCCGCGCGCTCTTGACGAACCTGTCGAAGAGTACGGCGGCGCCATTCCCTCCCTTGGCGTCGGGCTCGGCCCGTTTCGTCTTCTCAAGCAGAAGTCCGACCATCGCCTCGGCATCGATCGTGTCATTGCTGATCCCGAGATAGAAATCCTGAGTGTTGGCAATCTTCTGAAGATGGACAAATTTCGCCAGTTCATCTTCGTTGATGTGGAGCTTGGCTTTCTTGATCCGTTTGTCCCACAGCTCCTTCCCCGCCTCGATGTGCCTCCGCTCCTCTTCCTTGATCCAGCGACGGATCGCGGATTTGGCCTTGTGGGTCACCGCGAACTTTTCCCAGTCGACATTTGGCGTCTGTTTCTTCGAGGTGATGATCTCCACCTGATCCCCGCTCTGCAAAATCGTGTTGAGGGGAACGATCCTTCCGTTCACCTTCGCCCCGATGGTATGAGATCCCACATTGGAATGAATTTCAAACCCGAAATCGATCGGCGTGGCCCCCTTCGGCAGGATTTTGATGTCCCCCTTCGGCGTAAAGACGTAGATCTCGTCCTGGTACAGGTTCAGCTTGAAGCTCTCCATGAGCTCTTTCGGAGTCTCGTCATCTCGCTGATCGAAGATCTCCCTCACCCAGTTGACCCAATTCTCCAGCTCCTTGTCAAGCGTCGCGACGTTCTCCTTATACATCCAGTGCGCGGCGACTCCCCGTTCGGCGATCTCGTGCATCGACTTCGTTCTGATCTGCACCTCGACCATCTTCCCCTCGGGACCGATGACCGTCGTATGGAGCGACTGATACCCGTTCTTCTTCGGAATCGAGATATAGTTCTTGAATCGTTCGGAGATCGGTTTGTAGATCTCGGAGACGATCCCGTAAACGGAGAAGCACTTATTGTCGTCGGCGGTGTCCAGGACGATCCGCACGGCAAACATGTCGTAGATCTCCTCGAGCGGTTTTCCTCGCTTCACCATCTTATTGTAGATGCTGTAGAGGTGTTTCGGACGGCCCTCGATTTCGAACGTGTAGTCCTCTTCCTTCAGACGCTTCTCAATCGGAATGGTGAATTTCCGGATGTAGTGTTCCCGCTCCCGTCTTTTCGACTTGATGGCGTGGGCAATCTCTTCGTATTCCTTCCGATGAAGGTGCTTGAAGGCCAGATCCTCGAGTTCCCATTTGATCTTTGCGAGGCCGAACCGGTGGGCAAACGGGGCGTAGATGTCGAGCGTCTCCTTCGAAAGCCGCTCCTGTTTCTCCGCCGGGAGGTACTCCAATGTTCGCATGTTGTGGAGCCGGTCGGCGAATTTCACGATCATGACGCGGATATCGTTGACCATCGAAAGAAGGAGCTTTCGGTAGCTTTCCGCCTTCGTGATCTCATGGCTCCGGAAGATATCGGTGATTTTCGTCGTCCCGTCGACGATGTCGGCAATCGTATCGCCGAATTCCTGCCTGATATCCTTGATGCCGAATTCCGTATCTTCGGCGACGTCGTGGAGAAGTGCGCAGGCCACGGAGACATCGTCGAGGGCAATCTCCTTCGCCACGACCGTGGCGACCTCGTAGGGATGATAGAAATACGGTTCGCCCGAAGCACGAATATCGTGTTTGTGTGCCTCGAGGCTGAACTCGAACGCCCTCGTGATGAGGTCCTCGTTCACGGACCTGAGGTTCTTCCGGCAGATCGCCAGAAGATCGTCGAGCTTCCTTTTATACTTCGGCTGAATCATCGGTTATTTCGAGACCGACAAAGAGTCCACTTTCTCGAGTAAGGATTGCGCCGCGGAAAGTTTCTTCCCCAGGTCGCGTTTTGTCTTCCCTTCGAGATCTTTGTAATTGAGGATCGCGAGACACTGCCTGCGGACCTCCGGATAGTCCCTCGCATCCATGGCGTACTGGGCCAATTTCAGTCTGCACGCAGCTTCGTAATAGACGTTCCGGACGGGGGCAGCCACGACGCTTGCAAGCAACTTCTTTACAGCATCTTTGAGCGCAACGGTGTCGCGGTGTGGCATCCTTTCGAGCACTCCGACAAGGCACCAGAGGAAGGAGCGATTCTCGGGGTACCGACCGAGCCCCTCTCGGATGTAGCGGAGCGCCTCGTCATAACGTCCTTCTTCGGTGAGAACGAGCGACAGGCTGTTGAGGGCAAGAAATTTCTCGTACGTCGCTCCTTCACACGCCTTCGAAAGCATATCGATTCCCTCGGTTTTCCTGTCGCGAACGAAGGGTAACCATGAGAGGAACTCCGTCTTTTTGCTCCGCCAGTAGTAATAGGTCCCGAGTCCGCTCATCGCATCGCAAAAAGAGGGATCGATCTCCAGACATCGTTCGAACATCTTGGCGGAGTTCATCCCGTCCAGCACAACCCCAGGCCAGTCGCTCCTCTCAGACTCCGAAAACGCCTTGTATGACAGCGCCGTTCCTGCAAAGTAATATCCCCACGAGGCCGAGTCTTTCGTATCAATAAGCCGATCGGCCGTTGCCCGTCCCTGTGCAATCAACGAATCGAACAACCCGGCGTCGAATCCATCTTCATAATCAGAAAACTCAGCCTGGACAGCCCCGGCAAGGTAGAGGTACCCGGCGGGGTTCGTCGGTTCAGCCGCGATGACCGAGTTGAACACCCGACGCGCTGCAGGGTAATCCTGCCTCAGCGTCAGATCGATACCGTCCATCAATCGGGCCCGGAGGGAATCGATGCCGGCCTGCGCGTGTGCGGCAAGGAGTGAAGCGAGGATTGCTGCCCCAATAATTTTCTTCCGCATCAATACTCCGTTCCGAAGATTCTATCCCCCGCATCGCCAAGACCGGGAAGGATGTACCCCTTCGCGTTGAGATCACGATCCAGGCTCGCACAAAAAATACGCACGTCCGGATGGTGTCTTGTCACAGTCCTTACTCCCGCCGGAGCGGCCACCAGGCACGCGATGCGGATATTCCGTGCTCCCTTTTTCTTCAGAAACGTAATCGCAGCCGTGGCACTTCCTCCCGTTGCAAGCATCGGATCGATCAGGATCACGAGCGATTTTGCGATCTGAGGCGGAAACTTTGAATAGTAGTCGACCGGTTGGAGCGTCTTCTCATTCCGGTAAAGTCCAACATGCCCAACTCGCGCCTCGGGGAGGATATTCAGGAATCCTTCCACCATGCCCAAGCCAGCCCTCAGGACCGGAACGACCACGATGGGCTTTCTCAACGCGTATCCTTTTGTCACCTCGAGCGGCGTGCGGACGGGAAACTCCTTCAACGCAAAATCCTTCGTCACCTGAAAGGCCATCATGCCGGCGATGCGGGAGAGGATAAGCCTGAATTGATCGTTCGGGGTTCTCCTGTCGCGCAGGAAGGTGACGTCGCGCCGGATGATGGGATGGTCGATGATTGTGAGATTTTTCATTGCTCTGTTCGATGGAAGGATTGTCTGCGATGATGGGGCGGCTTGCGGCGCCTAGATCCGTTTTTTCATCTTTCGTGCTCCGATGATTATTCCGTCCCACAAAGGGGCGTACGGCGGTGTGTAAATTAAGTCAAATTGCTCGACATCGTCAATCGTCAGACCGTGGCGAATCGCAACGGCAAGCGCATTCGCCCTCAAAATGGCCCCGCTTTCGCCGATGACATTCGCGCCGAGCAGCTTCCGTGACCTCCGGTCGGCGATCAGGGTAATCGCAACCTTCCCCGCGCCGGGCATCATGGCCACCCTGGAGTCGGTCGTGACACTCTCCAGCACCACGTCAAACGAAGCTTCCTCGGCCTCCGCAGAACTCAATCCAACCTGAGCGGCTTCTTTCGAGAAGACTCGCAGCCCTATCGCGCGCAACGCACCTTTGAAGACTGCTCCCCCGCCGGCGGCATTCTCTCCGGCGATCCTCGCCGTCTTACTCGCCAGAGTTGCCAAAGAGACGTACATTGGTTTCCGCGTGACAGTATTTCTCACCTCGCAACAATCCCCCGCCGCATAGACGTGCTCGGCACCCAATGCCCTCATCTTGTCGTCGACGGAAATCCCCCCCGAGACTCCGGTATGAATTCCGGCAGATTTGGCCAACCCCGAGTTCGGCTCCACTCCTACGGCAACGATCACGAGGTCCGTCTCGATGGTCCTGTCTTTTGTCCCGGCCGCAACGACATTGCCGCGTGATCCTCTCCCCAACCATTCCACCTTCGATCGAGGCACAAACGAGACGCCATGCGTCTCAATTTCCGAAAGGAGAATCTTGCGCGCATCCTCCTCGAACTTGCTCATCGGCATCGATCCGTTATGAAGGATCGTTGTCTCAATTCCCCTCCGAACCAGCGCATCGGCCATCTCGATGCCGATAAAGCCTCCCCCGATAATCAGAGCCCTCCGCGGTTTTTCCTCGTCCAAATATTTTTTGAGGGCAAATGCCTCGCCAAGGTCCTTGATGATGAATACATTTCTGCTTCCCTCCCCGTCAATTCCAAGCTTCCTGGGAGTGGATCCTGTCGCGATGATGAGACGGTCGTACTTCTCAGCGCGTGACAAACGCGAATGGAGGTCGCGCACCCGGATCTCCGAGGCATAAGGGATGATCTCTTCCACGACGTGAGAGGTGTGAGCAGTCACCCCCTTTTTGTCGTGCAAGGCAGCGGGCGAAAAGAGAATGAGTTTTTCGTTTTCCGACACTTCCCCGCTCAGAAGATAGGGAATCTCGCAAATGCCGTAGGAAATATGCTCTCCCTGCTCGTAGAGGATAACGTCGGCATCCGGGTCCACCCGTTTCGCCTTGCTTGCAGCGGTCGGACCAGCCGCCAGGCCTCCGATGACAAGAATCCGGCGCTTCATTGGCGTTTCCTCCTGAACTGGAGCACCAACGGCACGCCGGCAAAACCCCAATGTTCCCTGATCTTGTTCTCGAGATATCGCTTGTACTGCTCCGTAATAAGATCCGGCTGGCTCGCGAAAAAGGTAAAAATCGGAGGGAGGGTCTTCACCTGGGTGACATAATTCAGCTTGATATCCTTGCCGGTCTTCGTGGACGGTGGATAATGCTGGATGTCCGTGAGCATGAGCTTGTTGAGCTCGCTCGTCGCGATTCTCTTCCCCCGTTCTGTGTGGACCTCTTTTGCAAGCTCCACGAGTCGAAAGACGCGTTGTTTCGTCTTCGCCGAGATGAACACGACCGGGACATAGTCAAACGTCCGGAGCTTCGCGCGTAACGAATCCTCAAATTCCTTCGCCGTGCCGGTTTCCTTCTCGATGAGATCCCACTTGTTGACGCCGATGATCGCTCCCCTGTTTCGCTCCGCAACCGATTCAACGATTTTCAGATCCTGTTTTTCCAGCGCCTCGCTCGCATCGAGAAGGATGATCGCGACATTACACCGCTCGATGCTCTTGAGAGTCCGGACGGTCGAATAGAATTCCACACTCTCCCGGATCCTCTTCTTCTTGATGAGCCCCGCGGTGTCGATGAGAAGGATCTCTTCCCCCTTGTAGTTGAGACGAGTATCGATCGGGTCGCGCGTCGTGCCGGCAACGGGGGTGACGATGGTGCGCTCTTCACCGATCAGAGCATTGACCAATGACGACTTCCCGACGTTTGGCTTGCCGATAACGGCAAGTTTCAACTCTCCCTCATTTCCCTCCTCAGGCTGGCTTGCCGGCAGGTCCTTCGTAAGCAGGTCGAGGAAATCTCCCACATTTCTCCCCCCGAGGGCGGAGACTGCGACCGGATCGCCAAGGCCCAACCGATGAAACTCCGCGGACCTGTACTCCAGTTTGCCGTTGTCAACTTTGTTCACCGCGAGGATCACCTTCTTCTCCGACTTGCGAAGGATTCCCGCGATTTCCTTGTCGAGGTGAGTGACACCTTCGCTTCCATCCACTACGAAAACAATTTCGTCCGCTTCGTCGATCGCAATCTGCGACTGCTCCCTGATCGCTCTTTCGAAGACATCCTCTGATTGCGGAACGAACCCGCCGGTGTCGATGAGCGTAAACGATTTGCCACTCCATTCCGCGGATGCGTAATGACGGTCCCGCGTGACACCGGGCTGGTCATGGACAATCGCCTTCTGTGCCCCCAAGATCCTGTTAAAGAGGGTTGATTTCCCGACGTTCGGGCGGCCGATGATGGCTATGAGGTGATCGGGCATGGATGATGACACGGATGCGGGGATGAAAAACATGGGTATCCGCTCGGCACAGAAGTGCGGTTCCTGATGAAAAATAGGAAAATTCGGCGTGAGTTACAATCGCGGGAGACGGGGGGGGTAGTGTTACGGTTGGGATTTTTCGCAATGCCCACAGATGGATTCCCGACAAAAACATTCGGGATGACGCTACTCCAGCACTCGTCATGTCAAGAAGCGGCTTTCTCGCCGCTTCTTCATGGCGTTGCGACACTCGACTCGTTGGGCAGCCAGAGTGAAACACCACCAGGAAGCAGAGGAGATAATGCGACGGCCCAGGATACGAAGCGGATCCGTTTCCCTGAGTCAGACGGCTTAAAGGTTCCCGTCAGTAGGCAATTTCGCGGAGGAATTCAGTGACGATCTTCTCCATCTGACCAAATTCAATGAGGAAGGCGTCATGCCCAAGGGGTGAATCGATCTCGCGGTAAACCGACCTGGGCAACGCAGCGGCAAGGGCCTTCTGTTCGTGGACCGGGTAGAGCACATCGGAGGTTATGCCGATGCAGAGCACCGGCATCGCCATCGAAGAGAGGACATGCTCCAGAGATCCCCTTCCGTAAGCGATATCGTGGAGGTCCATCGCGCGAGAAATGTAGATGTACGTGTTCGCATCGAATCGGTCCACGAGTTTCTTTCCCTGATACCGGAGATAACTTTCAATCTGGAAGAGATTTTCGGGATCAAAGCGGGTCGGGCTGCCGTTGCCGTTTGACTTG
>DATJQP010000006.1:0-49362 GCA_035505655.1 Bacteroidota bacterium | reverse complement strand
GGGCTGCTTTTTGGGCACTTTCAGCCCTTCCTGACGCCAGATCCGCTCCACCCGTTTGTGGTTGAGCTTCCATCCTTCGGCTCTCAGCAGTGACGTGATCCGTCGATATCCGTAGCGTCCATACTCACAAGCTAACTTCGTTACACGACCTCTCAGAAGCTTGTCTGCCTGGGTGATGCGATGTTCGAGCCTCTGCGTTGATCGCGGCTGCTCCAGAACTCTGCAGACTCGCCGCTCTGAGACCGATAATACTTCCTGGATTTCTGTTGCGGCCCGGCGTTTCTTCGCCGGGCTTAAAAGTTTCCCCGTGCTGCTTCCTTCAATATCGAGTTGTCGATTGTCAGCTCCGCCACAACCTTCCGCAAGCGGCCGTTCTCCATCTCCAGCTCCTTTAAACCCTTCGCCTGATCGACTCTCAAGCCCCCGTACTCCTTCCGCCATTGGTACTACGTCATATCGCTGATCTCGATCTGACGCATGATCTCCGCCATCGTCTTCCCCTGGCTCTGCAAGACTTCTGCCTCATGCAATTTGTTAATGATCTGCTCCCGCGTATACCGTCTACGGCTCATTCATGGCCTCCTTTTTGATGACTTCCAATATGCTATATTGGGTCATCTTTTCGGGGGCACGTCAATGCACTTCCTTGTCGATAGTGCAACGTGCGCAATTTCCCGATTGCACCATTTGTCCGTTTAACCTATTTTATGGAACAAGTCACTATCTCTCAAGGAGCCCTGCAATGAAATCCAGGATTGTTTTCATTCTATCCTTCTTTTTCGCCGCAGTAATCGGACGAACCTCAGCTCAAACGCAAGTCCAGAATTTCCAACCCACCTTTGAGTCGCTCGATACGGCGAACCCCGTTCCCGAATGGTTCAAAGACGCCAAGTTCGGAATATACTTTCACTGGGGAGTCTACTCTGTCCCGGCTTTTGGGAACGAATGGTATCCCCGCAACATGTACATCAAAGGGACTCCGGAGAACAAGCATCATCAAGAAACCTATGGCGACCCGTCGGTGTGGCCATACACCAATTTCATGACGGGCGCAAAAGACAAGAAGGGGAATTTTGTGCAGTTTGCGCCCAAGCTCAAATCGGAAGGGGGCGCGTTCGATCCCGATGAGTGGGCGCAGCTTTTCGCCGATGCCGGTGCGAAATTTGCCGGACCCGTGGCCGAGCATCACGACGGTTTTTCGATGTGGGCAAGCAAGGTCAATCCCTGGAACGCGAAGGATCTGGGGCCGAAGCTCGACCTGGTCGGCCTGCTCGCGGATGCCATCCGCAAGAAAAATATGAAGCTGTTTCTCTCGATGCATCACGCCTACAACATCACGGGATATTATGAAGCTGTCCCGAAGACAGACGATCCGAAGCTTCAGATGCTTTTCGGACAGCAGGGGAAAGAAAAGAACGAGGCCTATTGGCTTGCCAAGCACAAGGAAATCATCGACAACTACAGGCCGGACATCATCTATCAGGATTTCAATTTGCATCTTATTTCGCAGCCGATTCTCCTTCAGTTCTTGTCCTACTATTATAATAGAGCATCCGAATGGAACAAAGGGGTGGTTGCCACGTTCAAAGACGGTCTGAACACCAAATGCGCCGTTTTGGACTATGAACGCGGAGGTCCACCCGACATCACCGATAACTACTGGCTCACGGACGACGCGATCAGCTCGTCGAGCTGGTGTTATACGGAAGGGATCGGATACTACTCAACAAAACAGTTGCTGCACGCCCTCATCGACAGGATCAGCAAGAACGGAAATATGATCCTCAACATATCGCCCAAAGCCGACGGCACGATCCCTCAGGCTCAGAAGGATGTCCTGCACACGATCGGTGCGTGGCTGAAGAACTATGGCGAGGCGATCTATGCAACTCGCGCATGGGACAGGTACGGTGAAGGTCCGACAACGATGGGAGCCGCGTTCGGGACAATGGGAGGTCCGGTTGCCGGAACGGCGAAAGATGTCCGGTATACGCGGTCGAAAGATCGGTCTACGCTGTTCGCAATCCTGCTTGGGTGGGAAAAGGATCAGAAGGAGATCCTCCTCACCTCATTGGCTTCCGGCAGAATCGATCTGCACAATCTGAAAGCGGTTGAATTGATCGACGGCGCACCAGGGAAATACCTGCCTCTAGTGTACCATCAGGATACAAAGGGACTGCTGGTGAATTTGCCCGAGCGCTCGTTTGACGAGCTCGCCTATGTCGTGAAACTTACCTTTGACGGCGCGATTTCGCCTCTCGACGATTACGCCGACCTCGATTGTTCGGCGAATTATTACCTTGTTCCGGAAAGCTCCAGAGGCGGGATGGTGCTCGGCTCCGACCTGACGCTGACCGGGAAGAAAGGGGATCTCTCCAATCAATGGAAATTAGAACGAATAGACAACGGTGTCTATAAGATTATCAACCGTCAGAACAGGGGCAAAGTGTTGGAATGCCATTCGTCGGATCATCGGACGACGCTGTCGGATGATAGCGGGAAGGGGAGTCAGTTGTGGAGAATTGATCATGCGCACAACGGCCTGTTGACCATTTCCAACAGAGAGTATCCGGATGAGGTGTTGTCTGCGGGCGCTTCCGCCGCCGAAGGGAGTGCCACTGGAACGGTCGATTCAAAGAACGGTGTCCCTCACCGATGGACGCTCATCGAGGTGTGCGAAATGAAGCAGGAGGCGTTCCTGCCGCACACCATCCCATGCACGGTCGAGGCGGAGGACTTCGATACCGGATGCCCCGGCGACGCGTATGAAGACCGGGACGATCATAACGAAGGGGGACAGTATCGGCTCAATCAGGGAGTGGATATCGAAAAATGTTCAGCGGGAGGTTACAATGTCGGATGGACTCACGCCGGAGAGTGGATGGCCTATACGGTCACGGTGAGTGCGGCTGCATCGTACGAGGTTTCATTCTATGTCTCCTCGGCGTATGACAGCGGGAAGCTCCATCTCGAATGCGATGGCACGGATAAGACCGGAATTGTCCCGGTACCGAATTCAGCGGGATTCCAAAACTGGGAAGTCGTGAAGAGAACGGTAAGCCTTCCCGCGGGTCAGCATCTGCTGAAGCTTGTGGTGGACGGCGACTTCTTTAACATCGACAAGATGGTTTTTGAAGAGACGAAATGAAGGGTGTGCTGAGGATCATACCTTCATCGCCATCACAAAGTGTTGGCAGCGATCCAAGGGATGAAGGGGAGACCGACCGTGACGACCGGTGAAGAGGCGGAGGAGAATTGTTGAGATTTATTTGTCAATTCTAAGAAATCCGCTTAAATATCTCCCCATAGTGCCTCCCGTTCGCTCGAACTGAACGATCGGCATTTCGGCACGGTATATGAACATCCGAGGGTAACAGGCAAACTCCCGGAGCTCATTCCGGCCAAGGGCCCCGTCCCAAGATTCTTCCACACGGAGGCTCTGCCTCATCGAATTGCTAAGGTTTAGGAGATTGGAGAAAAGAGATACATCTCGCACGGACGGTCAAAGATGGATGAACGCCAGGCACTCTGTCGCCGGGACCGTGCGGTCGTTTTGCAGGTAACCCTATCCCTCACAACAGGCTTTCAGGCAATTTCAACCAGGAGACTGTATGCACAAGGAATCTGAAGATTCTCATCATGTCAATTCATCCCGCCGGGATTTCGTAAAGAAGGTCGGCGCGACCACCGCCGGTCTGCTCATCATTCCGTATCTGAAACCCTCCGGAGTCTTAGCCTACGAACGCACGCAGGGATCTTCCTTTGTCACGGCAGTGGCGCTCGCTGGAACAAAGAATCTTCCCGCCGACACCTATGTTGTTGATGATACGACGGGAGGGGTCAAACAAAGGGTGAAGTATATTCTTGACCTGCTCGACCAAAACAGCTCCGGCGGAGTTGCCTCCCTCTTCACCAAGGGGAAAAAGGTTGGAATAAAAATCAATCTGACCGGAGGCTCGGGAAACGCCGTCAATTTCAAGCCGACCAAGAACGCAAAGTTTCCCGACTATACGATCACCGAAGCAATGTGGACTCATCCTGCGGTGATTCAGGCTGTGGGCGAATATATCCTCGCCGCCGGCGTCAACCCGGCCGATCTTTATATTGTCGACTCCTTCTGGGACACGAAATGGCAGCAGTCCGGATCCACCGCCCCTTTCGGTTCCAACGACAGTTACGGCTACAAAGCGGTTCAAACGGCATTGGGCTGCAACGTCGTCGACCTCAACGACACGACCGCCGCCAACATCGTGACGATGTCGACGGGGAGCGGTCACTTCAACTTCCCATCCTTCACGATGAACAAAATTCTTCAAACGATCGACGTTTACGTCTCGATCCCCAAGTTGAAGCATCACTCCGCAGCCGGCCTGACCTCTTCGTTGAAGAATCAGATCGGGGCGGTGCCGCAACCGCTCTATACGATTACGAACGATAACGGCCGCCGGGGAGCACTCCATCATCCGAGCAGTACGGCGTCCGAATGGAATTACCTGCCCGAGACGATCTGCGATTTGAATGCGGCGCGCCCGGTTCACCTTGCGGTGATCGACGCGATCAAGAATTCGACAGGTGGAGAAGGTTCCTGGTGCTCGACCTTTGCGCCGTGCTCCAAGCACGCTCTTATTGCGGGGCTCGATCCGGTGGCCGCGGACAGCGTTGCCGCAACGATCATGGGGTTGGATCCCGGAGCGAAGAGTTTTCCGCTGCCTGCGGCGATCACAGACGGCTCCGCAACATCGTCGGTGACAGACAATCATCTCGACCTTCTTCACACAAAAGGAGTCGGGACGAACCAGATGAGCGAGATCGAGATCCTCGGCGACAGTTCGGTCCTCACGGAGCGGCCGGCGACCGTATCGGCCCAGCCTGCAGGATTCCAGCTCTGCTCGAATTTCCCGAACCCGTTCAATCCTTCTACGATGATTGTCTTCTACATGCCGCGGAGTGAGTACGTAACACTTCGGGTCTACGACATCACGGGCAGGATGGTCGAGGAGTTGATCAGCGGGGAAGTTCCCCCCGGTCAGCATCGCCTGCAATGGAGCGCCCATGGACTGGCAAGCGGAGTCTATCTGTGCAGGATGCAGACAAAAGACTTCTCCGAAACGATCAAGATGATCTACCAGAAATAGACGATGCCCCACTTATCTCTTACATTGTATCGAGGTCCGGTATGAAAAAGCTCCTTCTCCTCCTCCTGTTTCCGTTGTTCGCGTACTCCCAGACGGCGAAGATCAAAATCGACGTCGAGAGAACCATCGGACAGATCGATCCGAAGATTTACGGCGTGTTCATGGAGCCGATTCACTTCAGCGGACGGCGGATGGGATTGCCGGATACGGCGAACTTCAACACCGTGTATGGAAATCTCTATGATCCATCCTCGCCGCTGGCCGACGGGAATGGTTTCAGGAAAGACTATATCGAGGCGGGGAAGGAGCTCGGCATCACCAACATGCGCTGGCCCGGGGGAAATTTCGTCATGGCGTACAACTGGCAGGACGGAATCGGGCCAAAGAGCCAGCGACCCTTGCGCATCAACCTTGCGTGGGGCGGACCAGAAAACAACAACGTGGGAACGGACGAGTGGATTGCGCTCAACAAGTCAATCGGAAGCGAGAACGTTGTCTGCGTCAATCTCGGCCTTGCGACGATCAGCGATGCGGTGGGATGGGTTGAATACTGCAACTACCCGAAAGGATCGTACTATTCCGACCTCCGCGCAAAGTATGGCCATCCTGAACCGTACAACGTGCATCTTTGGGACCTCGGCAATGAGGTCGACGGTGCGCCGTGGGAATTGGGTCATAAGGACGCCGACGACTACGTGAAAATCGCGCGGGAAGCCGCAAAGGCGATGCGATCGGTGGACCACTCGATCGCATTCGTGGCGTCCGGTTCCTCGTACTATGAAAGCACCGGCCAATGGGTCGAGTGGAACCGGAAGGTCCTCACGGGACTCGGAGATATGATCGACTATCTCTCGATCCACCGCTATTGGGAAAACTCCCCGGACTACTACACGTTCATGGGTCAGAGCGCCGCGGACTTTGAGGAAAAAATCACGACGACGGCCGCCGAGATCGAGGCTGTCAGGACGATGAAAGAGTTCAAAAACCCGATCTACATCTCCGTGGACGAATGGGGAACGTTCGGGAGGAGCTTCCTCTCCGTTTTGCCTATCGCGGAGTGTCTTAACTCGTTTATCCGTCACGCGGATGTCGTGAAAATGGCCAACTTCACCATGTTCACAGGCCTGCTCGGGAGCGACAGGGACAAAGGAACCTACAAATCGCCCCTCTTTCAGACATACAAACTCTTCTCCACAAATTGTCGCGGCAATTCCGTCGACACCTACGTAGCGTGTGACACCTTCAACACGGAGAAATATCAGGGCATCCCCTACCTCGACGTTACCACGGTCTATTCCAAAGAGACGAAGACCGTCACCATCAACGTCGTCAACAGGCACAAGGACAAGGCAATCACCGCCGAAATAGAGAACACGGCGGGTCCCTTTGCGGGGAAGGCCGAGCTCAGTCTCATGGCCGCGAAAACGTTGGATGAGCCGTTTGCCTTCGACAAACAAGATCAATACAAGCCTGTGACGAAAGAGGTGAAAGTCGACGGGAATCAGATGACCTGCTCCTTCCCGCCCCATTCATTCACGCAAATAAGAGTAAGAGTCGAATAGCCGGTCCGGACATCGAGGATGCCACTGATGAGAAGGACAACCCTTGCGCTCCTGCTATGGGCAGTCGTCCTTTCACTGCACTCGTACGCAGGAACTGCGCACGATAAGAACAGGATGATCGTCCTGACCGATATCGAGGCCGATCCCGACGATACCGAATCGATGGTTCGTCTGCTTCTCTATTCGAATGTCATCGACATCAAGGGGCTCATCGCGACAACATCGACGCATCAAAGAACGGCCGTTCACCCCGAATCGATCGAGAGAATTATCCGGGCGTACGGAAAGGTGCGCGCGAACCTTATGAAGCATGAGCCGGGCTTCCCGTCTGCCGAGGATCTACTCGGGCTTGTCAAGCACGGCCTCCCGGAATATGGGATGCGCGGCGTGGGCCCCGGAAAGGACTCGCAGGGATCGGACTGGATCATCCGGACTCTCGAAGAACGCGACGACCGCCCCTTGTGGATATGCGTCTGGGGAGGTCCCAATACGCTTGCCCAGGCTCTCTACACGATCAGGAAGGTCAAACCGGAGCCAGAGGCGAAAAGGCTTGTTGCGAGGCTCAGGGTCTACACCATCTCCGACCAGGACGACAGCGGCATCTGGATGAGAAGGAATTTCCCCGATCTCTTCTACATCGTGAGCCCCGGAGGATACGGGAGCTCGACCTGGATTGCCATCAATCAGTTCATTCCGGGAATCGACAACGAGGTGATCAGCAACGCCTGGCTGGAGCGCAACATCCAGCAGGGCCATGGCGCGCTCGGTGCGGTCTACCCCGATGTCGCATACGGAATGGAAGGAGATACGCCATCCTGGCTCTCATTGATTCCGAACGGGCTGAGCAATCCGGAACATCCGGACTGGGGCGGTTGGGGCGGCCGGTATGAGCTCCGGAAGCCGGAACCGGTTGAGCTGGACACCGCCGGTTTTACAGGCGGCGTGCCGGTAGAGCCTGAGCCGCGACCCATGTGGACGAACGCGAGCGATACGTTCACGCCAATCGTTCGCGGCGAGGTTGGACGGGCGCTCCGAAGAGATACTGCTTCGTTCACCGGAAACAAAGCGACCCTATTCCGTTGGAGGGAGGATTTTCAAAACGACTTCGCGGCGCGGATGACATGGTGCACAAAATCCTACGCGGAGGCAAACCATCCTCCCGTACCGGTCCTGGCTCATCCGGAGGAATTTACCGTGCGATCCGGCGAAGTATTCTGTCTCGATGCCTTTGGAAGCACCGACCCGGACGGCGACAACCTTAGTTTCGTCTGGTTTCAGTATCCGGAAGCCGGATCATACAAGAAGCTCATAGCCATCAACGGAGCAGAGAACCTATCCAGGTTGTCTGTGACGGCCCCCGATGTTGAACGAAAGGAAACTGCTCACTTTATCCTGAGGCTTACGGATAAGGGTAGTCCTCCGATCACACGGTACAAACGGGTGATCGTGACGATTCTGCCAAAATGAGAGGTCTGTCGGGCCGGCGATGAAAGGACCTTACACCGCGCGTTCCGTACCACGCACAGAATACCAAGGAGATATCATGAAATACTCTCTACGCATTGTCTCTCTTTTGCTCGGAGGCTTTCTGAGTGCCGTCGCGCAGAATATTGTCATCCAGGCGCCGCCGGGATTTGATTCATTGCGTGCCGACATACCTCATGGAACGCTGGACACCGTCCACTATGTCTCGAAAACCGTCGGGACTACGCGAAGGGCGATCGTCTACACCCCGCCGGGATTTTCGAGAGAGAAAAAGTATCCGGTTCTCTACCTTCTCCACGGAATCGGAGGCGATGAAACTGAGTGGCTCAACGGGGGTCATCCTCAGGTCATTCTTGACAATTTGTACGCCGAGAACGCGATCGAACCGATGATCGTAGTCCTGCCCAACGGACGGGCCATGAAAGACGATCGTCCGACCGGAAACATCTTCGACAGCGCCAAGGTGCAGGCGTTCTCAACGTTTGAAAGAGATCTCCTCGACGATCTGGTGCCGTTCATCGAAAAGAACTACCCCGCTTTGTCGGACCGTGAGCATCGCGCGATTGCGGGACTCTCGATGGGCGGAGGTCAGTCGCTCAATTTCGGGTTGGGGAACCTCGATGAGTTCGCCTGGATCGGAGGATTCTCATCCGCGCCGAACACAAAGAGACCGGAGCTGCTTCTCCCCGATCCCGATGCCGCGAGGAGTAAGCTCAAATTGCTCTGGATCTCCTGCGGAGACGACGACAACCTGATCACCTTCAGTCAACGGACCCATGAATATCTCGTCGAAAAGAACGTCCCACATATTTTCTACGTGCAGCCCGGCGTGCACGACTTCAAAGTCTGGAAGAACAGCCTCTACCTTTTCACACGGCTGCTGTTCAAACCCGTCGACATTGCGACCTTTCCGGAATACAGCCTCGTTGGGCTGCCGGCGTCGACGAATGTCAGAGGGGCGAAGTATCCCCGGGTTCTGCCGAACAGCCGGGTCATCTTCAGGGTTAAGGCGCCAGACGCGCAAAGGGTGCAGATCGATCTCGGGCATCTCTATGATATGAAAAAGGATACCGGGGCCGTTTGGACCGTCACCACGGAACCTCAGGGTCCGGGATTCCATTACTATTCGCTCGTCATTGACGGTGTGCCGGTTGCCGACCCCGCGAGTGAGGCATTCTACGGCATGGGGAGGATGGCGAGCGGCATCGAGATTCCGTATCGCGGCGAAGACTACTGCGCAATGAAGGATGTTCCTCACGGGGAAGTGCGAATTGAGCAGTATTATTCGACAGTTCTTAATTCATGGCGCCGGTGCTACGTCTATACTCCTCCCGGCTATGAGGCGGGGACGATTGGGAAATATCCGGTGTTGTACATCCTGCATGGAGGAGGGGAAGACGAGACCGGCTGGGCCGCTCAGGGGAAAACAAATCTGATCCTCGATAATCTCATCGCCGCCGGAAAAGCACGGCCCATGATCGTTGTGATGCCGGATGGAAACGTCGGCGCCCCGGGCTTTGGTGAGAACAGCCTGAGACTCTTCGAAGCGGAGCTGAAGCGAAGCATCATCCCCTTTGTTGAAAAGACTTTTCGCACTGAGACCGATTCAAAGAACCGTGCATTAGCAGGCCTTTCGATGGGAGGATTGCAAACCCTCTACGCCGGACTCAACAACACGGATCTCTTCTCCTGGCTGGGAGTCTTCAGCTCCGGGTGGATTCTGCCGGTGCAGAGCGGCATCGCGGACGCACAATATTCCTTCCTGCAAAAGAACGCCGGCACAATCAACGGCAACCTGAAACTTCTCTGGATCGGCATCGGCGGCAAGGAGGATATTGCGTACAAAAACTGCCAGGCAATGCTTTCGAAGTTTGATGAGATGAAGATACGGTACACGTTCCATGACTTCCCCGGGGGACACACCTGGCCGGTGTGGCGCAACGATCTGTATACTATGGCACCGCTTCTCTTCAGGTAAGCGGAACCGAAGAACGCAGGAAGGATGAGGTGTGAACCGGAGCTGTTCTGAGAATCATACGATCCTTTGTTGATATGGGTATGCTCTGCCGCTCGCTGCGCAGAGAGTTAGAAAGCAAGATAGTAGAGTAATAATCGATTCTATAAACGAACAAGAACAAATTGGAAGCCAAAATGAAAAGATCTACTAAGCGAGGTTGGGTTCTTGCGGCGGTCATGGGAATACTCTTTTGGTGTTCCAATACGTCTCCCGTCCAAGCACAACTGGTCACCAACGGGGGATTCGAGAGCTCGAACGTCGGCGACATTACGGCGACCGGGACGAAGGGGTGGGTGATAAGCGTTGCAGCGGGGATAACGCCGCCGCCGGTTTTCCAAATCGTGGGCGACACGGTTGAAGAAGGAAATCGCGCCATGAAGGTGAGTGTTTCCGGGCTCGGGGCGAATCAATGGGATATCCAGGCGGCCGCGGATAGTATTCCCGTGAAGCCCGGGACGACGTACAACTGTAGCATCTGGGCGAAGGCTGCGAAAGCCGGAGCAACCGTAAACTTCACTATCGGGGATTATTCCTACTCGGAGTACAAAGCGTTACGCCCCGCCACGCTGAGTACTCAGTGGCAAAAGTTTTCGATGCAATTCACCGTGACGGATAACCAAACGTTTATCCGGGGACCGATTCACTTCTACGGGACGGTCGATTCCGCCAACAGCATCTACATTGACAATTTGCAGATCGTGGACCCGAACGCGGGCAAAAGGCCTGTCGTGGTCGAGGCAGAATCCGGTCTGCGCGGCAGTCATTTCAAGCTCTCGCAGGACGGCGGCGTCACGTTCATCAGCACGGACACGAACTGGACGGGTCTTACGAGTCCGGGAGACACCAGCCGCATGGCGACATTCCAGGTCCCCTTTGCCGACTCAGGATCATACAACTTTTTCGCAAGAGTCAGGGTCGGTTCCGGTGGATTTAATGACGACAGCTTTTTCTACGGGAATGGATTCGGTCAGAAGAACGACACTGCTCAAGGTGATTGGATCTTCATCAATGGTCTGGCAAGCGGTGGTTTCTCGGATTCCTCCGCGTTTGTCGACGGGCCGGGCGCCCTTGGCACGGGGGTCTGGAAGTGGGTCAATCTCACAAAGAATCCTTATCAGGGGGCAAAAGGGGATTCGTTTGTTGTAGCCCTGGGTGACCTTAATAAGACGTTCCAGATCGGAAGCCGCGAAGATGGATTGGACATCGATAAGATTGCCTTCGGAAAGTCCAACCTGTATTTCACCGTGCACGATCTGGACAGCGTCGTGGCGGGCTCGACGAGCCTCGCACCGGACACAGGGACCGTCTGGAACGGGCCGGCGCTGGCAACCGGTCAGGATAAATTTCTTGGCAACGCCTACGGAGATGTTGCGGATAACATCTTTGCCAAGTATTGGACGCAGTTGACGCCGGGAAATGCGGGAAAGTGGGGTTCCATTGCGGGTACCAGCGACTCGACAAGCTGGAATTGGACGGGCCTGAACACGGAATATAACTATGCTGTCAACAACGGACTGGTCTTTAAGGACCACAACCTCATCTGGGGTCAGCAACAGCCTTCGTGGATCTCCAGCCTCGATTCTGCGACGCAGTATCGTTACATCGACACCTGGATCAGAATGGTGGGACAGCGGTATCCCAAGATCAACATGATCGACGTCGTCAATGAACCTCTTAATGGACATAATCCGCCGGACGGCGGCGGTTCGCCGGCCCGAGCGAACTACGAAAAAGCTCTTGGAGGCACCGGTTCCACCGGCTGGGATTGGCTGATCACCGCTTTCGGTCTGGCGAGGAAATACCTGCCGAACGCCAAGCTGCTCATCAACGACTATGGCATCATTAACGACAACAGCGCCACAACCTCCTACATTCAGATTATCAATCTCTTGAAGAGCAGGAGCCTCATCGACGGGATCGGCGTCCAGGGTCATCGATTCGAACTTGAAAGCGCTGATACGGCGACATTGAAGAGCAATCTCGATAAACTTGCGGCAACGGGTTTGCCGGTTTATATCTCCGAGTTCGATCTGGGGAACCTGAACAATTCCGGAACCCCGGATGACAATCAGCAGCTGCAGTTGTATAAGAAAATATTCCCCATCTTGTGGAAGCATCCCGGCGTGAAGGGGATAACGCTCTGGGGATACCTTGAAGGCCAGACATGGCAGTCGACATGCTACCTTGTAAGGTCGGACGGAACGGCAAGACCCGCTCTTCTCTGGCTGGCGCAATACGTGAAGGATAATCCGGCCGGTGTCGAGGAGAAGGCTTCTGAGCTGCCCTCGAGCTTCGCGTTGGCGCAGAACTACCCCAATCCCTTTAACCCGACAACAAAGATCGTCTACTCGATCGCGAAGAGCTCGAAGGTGACGCTGAAGGTATTCGACATCCTCGGCAGGGAGGTTGAGACCCTGGTGAATGGCGTTCAGCCGCAGGGGTCCTACACCGTGACGTTCAACGCGCATCATCTTTCCAGCGGCGTCTATTTCTATCAACTGAACGCCGGATCGTTCAGCCAAACGAAGAAGCTGATTCTTCTCAAATAGTGATGCACTTCATTCCATCCATGGTGGAAGGACCGGGCATCAGGGCCGCGCTGCGATGAAAACCCGCGGTATGAAATGGGTTGTCCTGATGCTCGCGCTGATGGCGGGGTGGGCTTCCGCACAAACCGTCCCCCCGCCGTACGAGGTGGCCGTGTGGCCCGGCTTTCGCTCGGCGGCGATCAGCTACACGTTCGATGACAACTGTCCGAATCAGCTGGCCATCGCCGTGCCGATGTTCAATGAATACAAATTCGCGCTGACCCTCTTCACTGTCATCAACTGGGGGCCGAATTGGAGCGGGCTCCAGGCGGCCGCGGCGCAAGGGCATGAGATTGCCAGCCACACGATGAGCCATCCGGCGCTCGACACTCTTACCGATGCGCAGCAGATAGCCGAGTTGAAGAACTCGCAGGATGCGGTCAACACCCATATCCCCGGCCGGCAATGCCGGACGCTTGCGTATCCGATGTGCGTGGAGGGAAATCCGGCGATCATCGGGCAGTACTATGTCGCGGCCCGGGGCTGCTCGGGCGTTGTGGAAGGAAAGACTCCCGCCAATTTCCTGAACATCAGCTCAATCGTGTGCGGAGCCCTCGGATCGATCAAGACCGGGGCGCAGTTCATGACCGCTGCCAACAACGCCGCAAGGATCAACGGCTGGTGCGTCTATCTTATCCACGGCATCGATAACGACGGCGGCTATTCTCCCCTTCCCTCCGACACGCTCAGGGTCAGCCTCGATTATCTCGCCGCTCACCGCGATGAATTCTGGGTGACGAGCTTTGGCGCCGCCGTTCGCTACATCCGCGAGCGGAACGCAGCTACGCTCTCGGAGCTGGTTTCGTCTCCCGACAGCCTTGCGATCGTTCTTTCGGACACCCTGAACGATTCTCTCTACCATGACTCCCTGACGATTCGGCGACCGCTCCCGCAAGGATGGAGCTCGTGTAACGTCAGCCAGGGGGGAATCCCCATTTCTTCGCAGATCGTCGACATCGATTCCACGAAGTATGTCGTTTTCGACATCGTCCCCAACAGCGGCAAGGCCTGGCTGACCAAAACCGGCGCGACGCCCGTCCGTGGGCGGACTCCAACAGGAGGTTCTTCTTCGTTCGGCCTGCTCCAGAACTATCCGAATCCGTTCAACCCGACGACGACCGTCAGCTACGAGATCACATTCGCGGGACGCGTTCGCCTTAGGGTCTTCAACCTTCTCGGTCAGAGCGTGGGAACCCTTGCGGAAGGAATACGCCAGCCGGGAACGTACCGCGCAATATTCGACGGGACCGGCCTGCCGAGCAGCATCTACTTTTGCGAAATGCAGTTCCGGGATGAGGATGGCACTCCACTGGCGACCGAGATCAGGAAAATGATCCTTATGAAGTAGCGAAAGGATGCAGAAGCCGAACCTTGTTCCGGAAGACTCTCCCGAGTATCCAGGAATCCAAAACAAATTCCCCGACATGCTGCCATGCAAAAACATTGCACTCTGATTCTGGTTTGGATGTTGATTCCTCTTTGTGTCGCCTCTCGGTCGAATGCGCAATCGGATACGGGGAGATGGACTCCTCCCGCTCAACTCACCTCCGAGCAGGATCACCAACGTCTGCTCGACATCCTTCATATCGATTCTCTCCGTCCGGGTCCCTCGGGCAATCCAAAAGCTCCCAACGCCGCCAATGCGGATGAATCAAAGGCGACGACGTATACCACTCTCCCCGATCCGCTCATCCTCAAGAGCGGGACGAAGGTGACGTCCGCGAAGATGTGGTGGAAGAAAAGGCGCCCGGAAATTGTCGCGGATTTCGACAACGAGGTCTACGGCAGGATGCCGGCATCGATTCCGGCGGTCAGATGGGAAGTGGCAAGCACCAGTCACGATACAAACGGAACGTATAAGGTTATCACCAAAAAACTGGTCGGCCACGTCGACAATTCGTCGTACCCGCCCGATACGGTCGATATTCAGTTGACCCTGACGGTCCCCGAGAAGGCGAAAGGGCCGGTTCCCGTAATCATGGAATTCGGTTTTGTTTTCCCTGCGGGATTCAAGTTCCCTCCTCCGCCTCCCGGCATGCAGCTCCCGACGGGCCCGACGTGGCAGCAGCAGCTCCTTGCGAAGGGATGGGGGTACGCCATCATCGTTCCGACGAGTTACCAGGCCGACAACGGTGCCGGTCTCACAAAAGGGATTATCGGACTTGTGAACAAAGGTAGGCCCCGAACTCCGGGTGATTGGGGAGCGCTCCGTGCCTGGGCATGGGGAGCGAGCCGGGCGCTCGATTATTTCCAGACCGACAAGTCGGTCGACGCGAAGCGGGTAGGAATCGAGGGATTGTCGCGGTATGGAAAAGCGGCGCTCGTCACGATGGCGTACGACCAAAGGTTCGCAATCGGATTTATCGGCTCATCGGGAGAAGGGGGTGCGAAGATTCTTCGCCGCAATTTCGGCGAACAGGTGGAGAATGTCGCTTCGTCGGCGGAGTACCACTGGATGGCGGGAAACTTCGTGAAGTACGCCGGGCCGCTCACCGCGAACGATCTGCCGGTCGATGCCCACGAGCTTGTCGCGATGTGCGCACCCCGTCCGGTCTTCATCAGCTGCGGTTCACCGAATGTCGAGGGGAACTGGGTCGACGATAAAGGGATGTTCCTCGCGGGAGTCTATGCGGGGCCGGTTTACAAGCTTCTGGGGAAGAAGGGGCTGGGGGTGACGGAGATGCCCCCGATGGAAACTCCGCTCATCGGCGGCGACATCGCCTTTCGCCAGCACAGCGGGGGCCACACAACGGGCCCCAACTGGCCGACGTTTATCCAATTTGCCCAAAGGTACTTCACTCGCCGGTGACAGACGGCAGAGCATCCTGCGTCTTGCTGTCATTGAAGCAGAATCATCTTCCGCGTCGACGTCATGGACCCTGCGTTGAGCTTGTAGAAGTAGGCCCCGGAGGCGAGATTCCTGGCGCTGAATGTCACCGCATACTCTCCTGCTTCTTTTACCTCGTTCACCAACTGCGCCACTCTCTGCCCCAGCATGTTGTAGACCACAAGCGTCACCTGAGAACGAACCGGGACGCTGTACCGGATCGTCGTTGATGGGTTGAAGGGGTTGGGGTAATTCTGCGACAGGGAATATACGCCAGGAACCTTGCTGCTCTTTTGACCTATCGATGTTGCCCCCTCCAGGTTGTAGGCCTTGATCGTGCTGTCCGACTGGTCGTAAATCCAGTACATGCCGTTGAGGTACATCGTCTGCTCCGAAGCCGGCACCGCAAAGCTCGACATGATTTCGCCGCTCTCAGGATCCATCTTCCTGAGGTTCTCCATCCAGCTCCAGAGAGCATTGTTGCCGTAGCAGAGCCCGACGGGCTGGGCGTCGAGAATGATGCTCGGGAGTGAAGGTATTTGGGAAACCTTTGAAGGGTCGAATTTAATGATGCCGCAGACCGTGTCGGCTCCGGAGTTGCCTATGCCGACATACAGCAATGTCTCGTCCGTGGTGAGCCCCGTCAGTGCCGTCCCGGTCCCGGTGGCAGGGATCTCGTTCGAGGCGGTGCTTGTCGAGATATCATACTGAAAGACGCCGGTCTTTACCGTCAATCCTGAGGGGTCGCCATAACCTCCCAGCGCCCAGAGTGCTCCCTTATAGAAGGTCATAGCGTCGATCCAGGAGGCTTTGTTCGGAAGACTCTGGAGCGAGAGGGATGTGGTACTCGTTGTCGCTCCGGTCCTCGGGTCTATCTGGAAAAACTTCGCCGTAGCCGATCCTTTGAAGTCTTGCTTATAGAGGAAAATGGAATTCCCGTCGGTCGCCATGGCGGCATTCGATCCGCTTCGCGCCGGATCCGACAAATGCAGGGTAAGCGTCGGGGTGATCCCTGCATGGTAGAACGGGTTGGGATTCTCTGCCGAGCCGTCGTTGAGCACGAGGTTGATTCCGGTGACTGCGGCTCCGCCCGACAAGGAGATGGGGGTTGGGTTGGCGAAGGTTCCGTAGATCGCCCACGGATCTGTCAGCGTCATCGTCTGCGATGAGTTGCTGAAGATGACGGCCGCGAGATAGTAGGTTCCGTCGGGAAGGCTGTCAAACTTGAAAGGTCCCGGGGATGAAAGAATTGACTGGTAGGGAGGACGATCGGTAAAGGTTGAATTCGTGAAGAGGGCGACGAAAGGCTCTCCCGAAGTGAAACCAGAATATGATATACTGCCGGAAATTGATCCTGCGTAAGCGGAGAGTGAAAACGTTGACAACAGCAGAACAATAATTAACAATACCTTCGATTTCATGATCAGCTTCTCCAAAGGGGAGAGATGACGAAGCGCCCGATGGCGGACACTTCGTCCGTCCGCCCCCACTCAATGTAATGGAATGTTTCATCAGTGAACTTCTTCAAAAGCAAAAAACCTCCGTCATCATCTCGATTCCGGAGGTTGAAGACTGCCATTCCCCGAGTTCGGTCGGGAAACCTCATACAATGTAGCCCAAAGTCGCGCGGGAATCAAGGCAGCCGATGCGGAGTCGTGACCTCACGCACAAGATCTGTCACGGTTGAGCGAGTGAGTTCTCAACGGTCGCTTCTACTTCGACGATACCGACAGACTCCTTTCGGAGATCTGATTGGATGTGAAGGGGACCTTCTCCCCGGCAATGCACGATGGACCTACTACGAAAGCGAGCTCAGGGTCCTCGATCTGACCACGGGGAAAGAATGCCCGCTCCTCACCTCGAGCGCCAGTTGCATCGGGGTGCAATGGCGTATGACGTCACAACAATGACTGCTGCACCTCCGTAGATTTCGTGGAAAAATGAGATCAACTCCGGGAAGTCTGCCGGGTCAACCTGTCATTCAAGATCTATCACAATAACTGCTTCTTCCACTCGCGTCTTCAGCTGACGCAAAGGCAACTTTGCCGGTCCGTGCGTCACTCTTCCTTCCTCGTCGAATGTGCTTCCATGGACTGAACAGGAGTATCCGTTTCCAGTGTATGTCAACGGATTCTGGGCGTGCGTACATTGGAGTAGGAATGCGTGGTACGATCCGTCATCTTCATTCCTCAATCCGATGTCGTTGTCAAGCTCATCTGCCCGAATGATTTGCACCCTGCTCTGGGCGAAGAGGCTGACAGGAACCCGAAGTGCATTGTCGCGAACGGAGGTTTCATAGATCGGCAAGGGAGCGCATCCCGGCACGGAGTTGAACGCCAGGCCGATCCCAAGCGCGGCACATGCGGTGCAGGATGTTTTGAGGAAATTTCTCCTGTCCATATTCCGAACCCCTCTAGAAAGAATATCCCAGGCCGATATCCACAAGCGTATTGTCTTGATTGTAGGAGGGTAGCCCGGTGCCGGAGTACAGGATCAGAGCAGGATTCTGAGGACCCGTATGGATCAGACGGAGATCAGCCTTGAGAACGATGCTGGAAAGAGGAAAATAGCTAACACCAACGACGACGTAATTCTGGTTCAACGTGCCGTCGATGAGTCCGTTCGAAGGAACGGAGGCGTTCATGTCCAGTTTCTCATACCGTGCAAACAGGATGCATTGTCTCCCACGCTTCTCGTTGAATGGATGAAGGATGTCATAGGCAATCTCGGCATAAACTCCATACTCTTTACTTGGTGTATTCTTCCCGTAGGCGCGATTGACTTCGTATGCGTTGGGAATTGAGATCAAAGTCCCGAGAGCCCGGACCGAGAACCCTCCATGCGAATATTGAAGGTCTGCCTCTCCCAGAACGACCGGCGTGCCGAACGGGCCGGACGCGAGTTGAAGACTGTCGGCGACCTGCGGAGAAAGGCCGACGCTCCCTCCGTAGTAGCCGCTGGCTTCGAGTTTCAGGTCGCTCTCCGTGAGCTGAACCGAACCGGTGAGAGCGAGGTTATTCGCGCTCGCATTGCGCCCTTCGAATCGTCCTTCCCGGATGCCGCTCCCGTGCTCGAAAGCGGCGCTGTTCAAGCCATTGACAAGGGCAACGCTGTAATTGAGGGGCATGGATGAGAGTGAGCCGTAGAACCCTATGCCGAGCTCTCTCCAGGTCGAAGGGATGATGGTCGTCTCGACCTGCGTCCGCTCGTTTCCGTTGAATTCGGTCGGGAGGTGATTCTCGTTCAGGATGCCGATGCGGGGGAGAAAAAGTCCGGCGGTCACATAATGACTCTGATCGAGGTTGAATCTGAGGTATGCCTGTTCGAACGCGATCTCACCTCCTCCAAGCTCGTCGCCGCTCACTTTTGCGTCCTCCATCTCCAGCTCGGAAAAGTAAGAGACCGATCCAAAAGTGTGACCCACAAAAAGCACGACACGCTCGAGGTCAACGGTCGCCTCCTTTTGGTTGAAGTTGTTCTCGTAAACGGCGTCGCCGTAACCGCCGATCGAAGTGCCGCCCAGAATGGATGTGAGCCGGGACAGCACCTCCTCAGCAGTTGTGTCGCCCCGTTGAGCGAAAAGGAGGGGAGAGGAGCAAAGCGCGAGCAGGAGGTATGCAAAGACTTTCTTCATAGCAGCCCTTTCTATTGTTCATGATAGCGGGGGTCAATCGATCTAATTCGGACTATTTTAGTCCTATTTAGACCGAAGAAGGTCCGCCGGGTCTATTTTTATTTAGATTAAATCTAAACAATATTACCCTAGGGAGCGGGAAAATGCAAGCAAAATCGACTATTTGGACAGGGAAAGTTATGTGGACTAAAGAGACGCTTACGGCTTCTCTGGTCTATTGCAGAGTCCGAGGGGTACCTTATGGGAGATCCTTCTGCAGAGGACCGCACCTCTCGGCGAAACCTGCTACGCCGCGGAGATCGAGTGCGGCACCTTGCATCCCCCAGGAATGGAGTTGATACTACGAAGTCATTCACTTGCAGGAAAACACCGGGTTCAGAAAGCATGTCAATCTTAAGTCGCCCGACTCAAGCATGCGACCATCCATCCGGTCTGAGTCTTGGCGTGCGAACCATCGGGCAATTCGTCACAAAGAGCTCGTCCCAGGCAGAAGGACAGTGTTGAGAGGTTGTGTCAGCTGAGCGTAAATCATTTTGCACGATTGACACATTGATAACAAGATCGCGTGGTAACACAGCACTGCCGGACCCTCGGTTGCCTTCCTTCATTCGGTATGAATATTTCCTGATGTCGGGAGCGATCCTGTGCATTTTTGTCCTAAAGTTGCGATATTCAGACTGACAGAAGGCGACTGGCGTCCTCTCGCGACGGCGCCCTCGCATCGGAGCCACGACTCCGAACCTCGAACCACAACCTTTCATGCAGAAGACCGCTCTCATAGCGATAGGTGGAAACTCCCTCATTCGAGCCGGTGAACGGGGAACGATCGACGAGCAGCTCGCTAATGCCCACGCCACGGCAAGGAACATCGTTCAACTGGTGGCGCGGGGATGGCGGCTCGTCATTACGCACGGGAACGGACCGCAGGTCGGCGCTGCGCTCCTTCGATCGGAACGAGCCGCGGGGGAAGTCTACACCCACCCTCTCGATGTCTGCGTTGCGGCGACGCAGAGCGAAATCGGCTACATCATCCAGCGAGCCATGGAATATGAGCTTCGCCAGATCGGGCTCTTCACGCCGGTGATGACCGTCCTCACCCAGGTCCGGGTGGACGAAAACGACCCGGCGTTCAGCCATCCCACCAAACCGATCGGCCCGTTCTACTCCAAGGCAGAGGCCGAGGAGAAGCACCGAACGCTCGGATGGAACATTATCGAGGATTCGGCCCGCGGATACCGGAGGGTCGTCCCGTCGCCCGAGCCGGTCGAGGTCTTTGAGCAGGATATCATCCGCAAAATTCTTGACCTCAACATGATCGTCATTGCGGTCGGCGGTGGGGGAATTCCCGTCATTGAAAAGGAACATTACCTCGTTCTCGGGTCGGAGGCGGTGATCGACAAGGACCGCGCCTCCGCTCTCCTCGCGTCGAATCTCAAGGCCGACCTCTTCATCATCAGCACCGACGTCCGGCAGGTTTACCTCGATTTCAAGAAACCCTCGCAACGGGCGGTCGGGAGGGCAACCGCGGCGGAGATGGAGACGTACCTTGCCGAGAAGCAGTTTGCGGCGGGAAGCATGGGACCGAAGGTCGAATCCGCGATCCGATTTCTGAAGAACGGCGGGCAGGAAGCGATCGTCACCTCCTTTGAATGTCTCATCGATGCGGTGGACGGGAAAACCGGAACTCACATCGTTCCCTAAGATCCAGCGACGGAGCACCTTATGCACCTGAAGCATGTCATCGAATCGCAGCAATTCACCGTGCCGTTGCTGCTGGAATTGTTCGGCCGCACGCAGGAGATGGAAAAGGTCGTAGCCCGCGGCGGCACGAGGGACTACGAGGCGAAGATCATGGCGTCGCTTTTCTACAAGCCTTCGACCCGCACCCGCTTCTCTTTCGAAGCGGCGATGCATCGGCTCGGCGGTGGCGTTCTGTCGACGGAACGGGCAAACGAACTCTCGTCTGAGGTCAAAGGAGAACATCTCGAGGATACGATCCGTCTCATCGCAAACTGCTCCGACGTGATCGTGCTCCGTCACACGGAAGAAGGGGCGGCAAAGCGGGCGTCGCTCGTCTCGCCGGTGCCCGTCATCAACGCCGGGGAAGGAAGCGGCGGTCAGCATCCGACGCAGGCTCTGCTCGACCTCTACACGATTTTCAGGGAATGCAAGGCCCTCAACGGACTTTCGGTCGCCCTCGTCGGAGCGCTCGACAAGGGAAGGACGGCCCGTTCGCTCGCGTATCTCCTCGGAAAGTTCGATCGGGTGAAACTCTTTTTCGTCGCACCGAACGAGATGCAGATCACGGACGACATCCTCGCCTACCTGGATCACCATGATGTGGAGTACGAGTTGGCGGCGGACCCCGCAAAGATCCTTTCCCAGGTAGACGTTGTCTATCGCACGCACATAGACCGTGAAAGGCTTTCGAAAAAAGACATCGACCTCTCGACTTACAACATCACACCGGATGTACTGCGGGGGATGAAACCGAACGCCATCATCATGCATCCGCTCCCGCGGACCGTCGAGATCGATCCGGCGGTCGACGCGGACCCGAGGGCGGTCTACTTCCGGCAATCCCGCAATGGCCTCTTCGTCAGAATGGCGTTGCTGACGCTCCTCTTCGAGCAGGAGTAGAACCAGCCTCGAGAATACGCAATCGATGTCATTGTGGATTTCGGGCGGGTCGAAGACTCGACTCGCTGAGAATCCAGAAAACCCCTGGCATCGCAAGCGCTGGTGCGAAGCCAGAGGAGAAGTGCTGCAAAAAAATCCAGAAGTCATCAGGCATCGTATGGATTCCCGCCAAAAACGTGCGGGATGACGAGCCGAGTAGGGTGCGCATGCGGTCCGGGTGAAGCAGCGGGCGTTCGCACTCAACGGAAGACGTTAGAGCCACCCGAGTGTAAGAGATCTCTCGCCATTTGCCACATGTTGGAATCGGGTGCGCTCCTTGCCAATCATCCACACCTCCCACCCTTTCTCAATCGTCTTGCAATAGTCTGGGCGAATCGGTACAATCATTCCAAGAATCTTTAGCTCTTGTTTGCGGGAGCTGAACCTGTTGGGCTTGTTGGATATCCCCCGATGATCACCAAAGTTACATTTCTGCTCGACGATGTCCTTGAAACGGTAGACTTTGCCGCCGATCCTTCCGTTTCGCCGACGACGACCGTGCTGAATTATCTCCGCGGTTTGCCGAATCACAAGGGGATCAAGGAGGGATGCGCGGAAGGCGATTGCGGTGCCTGCACGGTAGTCCTTGGTGAACTTGACGGCGACTCTTCAATCCGATACAAGAGCGTCGACTCGTGCCTTCTCTTTCTGCCGATGATTCACGGGAAACAATTGATCACCGTGGAGAACCTTCAGAACGGCGAAGGGATGCTTCATCCGGTTCAACAGGCGATGGTCGACGCCGGCGGGAGCCAGTGCGGGTTCTGCACTCCGGGTTTCGTGATGTCGTTGTTCTCTCTCTATAAAGAAAAGAATGTTCCGTCGCGTGCAGAGATTGACGGCGCCCTTACCGGCAACCTTTGCCGGTGTACCGGTTACCGGCCGATCGTCGAGGCAGCCGCGCACTCCTGTATGCATGATGGGTTGGATCAATTCACCGAACGGAAGATCCATACGGTCAACCTCCTCAAATCGATACCACGCGGACCGATGGCGATCGAGACGGGGAAGCAGTCATTCTTCAGGCCTTCAACAATCCGGGAGGCCGTTTCCCTCAAGCGACTCCATCCGGATGCGGTCGTCGTATGCGGCGCAACGGACGTCGCCCTGCGCGTCACGAAGCGGCATGAGCTCATCGGCAAGATCATCGACATCTCGGGTGTGGAGGAACTAAGGACGATCACGGACCGCCCGGAGTCGCTGACGATCGGATCTGCCGTGACGATCAGTGAGGCAATCATTCCAATCGAAACGAGTTTTCCGGCCCTCCGTGAAATGCTTTCCCTCTTCGCTTCGAAACAGATCAGAAATGTCGCCACCTTCGGCGGCAACCTCGGCACTGCCTCGCCGATCGGGGATACGCCCCCGGTACTTATTGCGTACGGCGCGAGAGTAGTCGTCACCGACGGGGGGCGCGAGCGAGAGGTGCCGCTCGACGAATTCTTCGTCGGATACCGCAAGACCGCAATGGCGAAAGATGAGCTCATCAAGGCGATTGTCATACCGAAATTGAGGAATGGTTCGCTTGTGCGCGGATACAAAGTATCCAAAAGAAAAGACCTCGACATTGCGACGCTCAGCGGTGGTTTTCGGCTCGACCTTGATTCCCGCGGCAAGGTTGCGGGCCTTGTCCTTGCCTATGGTGGAATGGCCGAGAAAACGAAACGCGCAGTCTCTGTCGAGAAATTCATGATTGGGAAACCGTGGGATCGTCGCACTGTCGAGCAGGCGATGCCGCTTGTTGACAACGACTTCCACCCAATCTCTGATACACGGGGAAGCGCGGAGTTCCGCATGATTGCAGCCCGGAACCTCCTGTTGAAGTTCTGGGTGGATACGACCGGAAAAGATGACGCACAATTATAGTCGGAGCGCTTAGCCCTCAAGGCAGCACTAGTCATACGTTATGTCCTTTTCTCACGAATCTGCCTCAAAACACGTCACCGGAGAAGCCGTCTACATAGACGACATCCTCGTGAACGATCAGCTCCTCGTCGGCCGGGTCGTCTACAGTCCCCATGCCCATGCGCGGATCCTCTCGTTTGACCTGAGCGAGGCGCAGAAAGTCCCGGGAGTGCACGCCGTGCTTTGTCACAAGGATATTCCGGGAGCGAATCAGATGGGGCCGGTGGTGAAGGATGAGCCTTGCCTTGCCGCCGATGAAGTGATCTGCGTGGGTCAGGCAATCTTCCTCATCGCCGCGGAAACCGAAGAGCAATGTCTCGAAGCGGAGCGGAGGATCAAGGTTGAGTATCGGCCGCTCGATCCGATCCTGACGCTTGAAAAGGCGATAGAACACCAGAGCCTCCTCATTCCTCCTCGCACAATGCTCCGCGGAGAACCGGACAAAGCACTCTCGGAGTCCGAACACCTCCTGAAAGGAGAGCTTCGCACCGGCGCCGCCGAGCATTGGTATCTCGAGACGCAGGTCTGCCTCGCAGTCCCGGGGGAAGGAAACGAGCTCACCGTCTATGCTTCCTCGCAGCATCCTTCCGAAACGCAGGCGCTGATCGCCGAACTCTTGGGGATCAGGCGAAACGAAGTGGTGGTGGAAGTGAGAAGAATGGGGGGCGCTTTTGGAGGGAAGGAGACACAGGGGAATCACACAGCGTGCTGGTCGGCGCTTCTTGCCGGCGTGACGCGTCGACCGGTGAAGATCAGGCTCTGCAGGGACGACGATCAGAAGATCACGGGAAAGCGGCACCGTTTTCTTTCGCGGTACGAGGCCGGCTTTGACAACGACGGGATGCTGCGCGCGCTGAAGGTTGAGCTGAACAGCGACGGGGGGTGTGCGACAGACCTCTCGATTGCGATCCTTGAACGCGCCATGCTCCACGTCGACAACGCTTACTACGTCCCCCATTGCTCCGTTGTCGGCAACCTTTGGAGGACGAACCTTCCTTCAAACACCGCCTTCCGCGGGTTCGGCGGGCCGCAGGGGATCGCCGTCATGGAAACGGTCGTCGACAGGATTGCCCGCGTCCTGAAAAAGGATCCTTCCGAGATCCGGCAGAAGAATTTCTACGGCATCGATTCGCGGAATGTCACCCACTACGGCCAGACAGTTGAACACAACAGGCTGTTCCTCCTCTACGATCAGTTGATGGCGAGTTCCGAGTACGCCCGGCGCAGGAAGGAGACGGATACCTTCAACAACTCGCACGAATTCCTGAAGCGGGGGATGGCAATTACTCCGGTGAAGTTCGGGATTTCCTTCACCACTTCCTTTCTCAATCAGGCGGGGGCGCTCGTCAACGTGTACGGAGATGGGACGATTCTCGTCAACCATGGCGGGACCGAGATGGGGCAGGGGCTTCACACGAAGATCCAGCGGATCGCGGCGGCGGAATTCGGAGTAAGTGTTGAACGGGTCAAGGTCAATGCGACGAACACTTCGAAAGTCCCGAACACTGCGGCAACGGCGGCATCGGCCGGAACAGATCTGAACGGCATGGCCGTGAAGAATGCCATCGACACGTTGAAAGGACGCATCGCGGAGTCAATGGCTCTTTATTTCTCCGAGCAGCACAAAGGGGATCCTTCGCGGCCCGATACGTTGGTCTTCGAGGACGATTCAATCCGGGATTCGAAACATCCGGACCGGACGATCTCATTCGTCGAGGCGATGGGAATGATGTTCACGCGGCAGGTGAGTCTCAGCGCGACCGGATATTACAAGACACCGGGGATACAATGGGACAAGGCCAGAGGGTGGGGCCATCCTTTTAATTATTACGCGTTCGGAATGTGCGTGTCGGAAGTCGAGGTCGATGTTCTCACCGGCGGTCATACGCTCCTCCGCACCGATATCCTCCACGACGTCGGCGATTCGCTCAATCCCCTTATCGACATCGGACAGGTCGAAGGGGGATACATTCAGGGGGTCGGCTGGTGCACCACGGAGGAGATCAAGTGGGATGAAAAAGGAAACCTTCTCACGCATTCGCCCGACACCTACAAAATCCCCTCGGTCCAGGATATCCCGAAGGATTTCCGCGTCTCGTTGCTGAAGGATGTGCCGAACCCGAACGCCATCAGAAAGAGCAAGGCAGTGGCGGAACCGCCGCTGATGCTCGGTTTCTCGGCATGGCTTGCGATCAAAGACGCGGTCTCAGCCGTTGGCAACCACGACCTCGAACCGGACTTTTCCCTCCCCGCAACGAACGAGGTGATTCTCCTTGCGGTAGAAAGGATCAAGGATGAGGTGAAGGCGAGAAGGGGTGCGGGAGTTGAGGTGTGAGGCAAATTCTTTTTCAGGCAGGATGGGACCGGCCAGCCGGTGGATCATTCCATCTGCCCTGCCTTAATTCAGCGAAGGCTGTCCATCTTCTTCCAGAGCCGTTGTGCGGCTCTCCGCGCCTCTTTGTAAAGAGTCTCGACTTCAAACGGGAATTGCCGATCTTCGTACACGATCGATCCGTTGACGATCACGGTCTCGACGTCCCGCGACGATAGACCGAACAACAAATGTCCCGCCACATTCTTCGCGGTGAGGGGGGTGGGAGGACGATAGTCGTAGACGACGAGGTCCGCGGCGTATCCTTTTTCGATCCTGCCGAAGCTCTGTTGGAAGTACCTTCCCAGCAGCTCATTTCCATTCTGGAGAAACCTCGCGATATCGTTCGGGCCAAGCGGACCTTTGAGATCGTTGTTCTTGAAAAAGGCGAACTTCGCCTCTTCGAACATATCCGCCCCGATCCCATCGGTACCGAGGACGACGTTCCGCACCCGTTTGAGCTTTCGCATCGCGCCGACTCCGTTGTTCATGTTCGAGCGCGGATTGTGCGCGAGAAACGCGTCGTGCTTGTTGATCCGGTCGATGTCGCCGTCGCTGAGATGGATGCCGTGGACAAGGATTGATTTATTGTTGAGGAGACCGAATCCATCCAGCCGCGCAACGGGATCTTTCCGGTAATGTTTGCGGGAGTGGGTCACATCGTACAGGTCTTCGGCGACATGGATGTGAATCCCGCGTCCCGTTGCTTCAACAGCCTCCGCCAGGAGCTTCATCGAATGATCGCTGAGCGTGAAAGGCGCATGGGCGCCGATGGCGGCTTCAATGAGCCGGCCTTCCTTCCTGCTCTCTTTCGACACCTGAGCGCAAAAGCTGACCGACTCTTCAATCCCCTCGAACATGCCAGCCCTGCCGTTGCGATCGGTCACTTCGTAGCAAAGGATCCCTCTCAATCCAACTTTCTCAAAACCGTCTTTCAGAGTCGTCAGCGAACCATTGATGAATGCGGGGGATGCGTTGTGATCGACGACCGCGGTCGTGCCGGCTTTCACGGCATCGAGGGCGCCGACAAGACCGCTGTAATAGAGCGATTCCTCGTCGAGGGCACGGTCGAGTTTCCACCAGAGATGTTGAAGGATCTCGACGAAGTTCTTCGACGGCTTCAGCCTTGCAAGAATTCCACGGGCAAGGGCCGAATAGAAGTGATTGTGGGAACAGACGATGCCGGGAGAGACATACTTGCCCGCGAGGGAGAGAGTCTTCGCATGCCGATAGTGTCTCGAGATCCCGATCCCGACGTCGACGATCGTCCCGCCGTCGACGACGATATCGATCCCTTCCTTCACGCGCGGCGGATCCAGTTGAATCGCGGTGGCATTTTTCAGGGCTATCATGGGCGGGCCTCAGTCAGGCTTCAGTGCCAAGGAGGTAGGAGTAGTCGTTGACGACGGCGGCTACGAGACGGACGAACGTTGCGAATTCCGTTCTTGATTCGCTCCCCGCAAGCGATCCTTCAAGAATGTTTCCACTTGCGTCGCAGACAATTCTCCCCATTTCCCCGTTGAACCGAACGCTTGCGGCAAAATGATTCTGTGAATGATGACGGCGCTCGATGAAGAAGCCGTCATTACCGCTCGCGAGGAATTCCGTTTCACTCCAGAACACCGTCGTTTTGCTCTTGTACGGCGATCCGACGGTGTACGGACAGAAGGTTTCGCAGTTTCCGCACTCGTTGCAGAGTGCGTCGAGGTGGAGAATCTGGGATATGTTCTTCAGGCCGCCGTCGGGCGCGGGCGAAGGGATGGAAATGTTCGCACGGTTCGGGCAGACGTCGACGCATTTGTCGCAAACGAAGCTGCAGCCGAGACAGCGGGATGCCTCGATCTTTGGAGCAAACGTTTCGGGCTTGTGAGGCTGCGAAGGAAGTACGTCTCCTCTCACTCTCCGCAGATCGCCCAGTCTGTCCTCGGCGTCAAAGAGGTTGCCGGGAGGGGAGTACTTCGCCCATGCCAGACGCTCTTTTCGCATGATCGACTCGGCCGCCTTTTTCCCGTCTGCGATCGCTTCGACGACCGTCGAAGGTCCCCGGAGTGCGTCGCCGCCGACGAAAACGTTATCGACCAGGGTCTCATTGCTCTCATCCCGGACCCGAACCTTCGCCGATGAATCGAGGGGAATCCCGTTATGTTCAAAGAACGGTCTTTCGGCCTGTTCACCGATTGCCGAGATCACCGTATCGACTTCCAACTCTTCGAACGATTCGTCGATTGGGACGACCGTTCGCCGGCCATCCGCCCCGGTTGCGTCGAGCTTCATCCTCTGGCACCGCAATCGCCGCTCGTTGAAGCTGACGGGTGTCAGAAGATCTCTGAAGAGAGCCCCTTCCTTCAATGCCGCGTCGAATTCCTCTTTGTCGGCAGGCATGAGCTCCTTTGTCCGGCGATAGATCAGATAGACAGACTCGACCCCCTTCATCCGTGCCGCTGCGCGCGCAGCATCCATCGCAGAGTTTCCCCCGCCGATGACGGCGACCGACTTTCCAAGCTCAGGAGCGATCCTCTCCCGGACCCGGCGAAGGAATTCGACGGCGTGAAGGATACTCTTGTTGCTCCCCGCGAGGACGAACTGGTTCGGCGTCGGCGCGCCGACCGCGAGGTAGATGTAACGGAACCCGTTTTGCTTCAGCGCGGCAACGGAGAGATCGTTCGCCGAGTTCAATTCCAGGGTGACGCCATGACGTTGGATAAATTCAATATCGCGTGTGAGTGCCTCCTGAGGGAGCCGGAATTCCGGAATAACATGCTGAACCGTTCCCCCCGCCTTCGCCTGCCGGTCGAAGATCGTGACCTTGAATCCTTCCTTCGCCAGGAAATACGCGGCGGCCAGCCCGGACGGTCCCGCGCCGATAACGGCGACAGGGATCAGATTGTTCTTCGCCCTTTGACGCGTGCGGAATCGCGCCATGTACTCATCAAACCCGCGTTCCGCCGCGACCCTCTTCAGCTCCCGGATTTCCACGGGATTGTCGTAATCCCACCTGGTGCATTTGTTCATGCACTGATGATCGCAGATGTAGCCGGTAATGTTGGGAAGAGGATTCTTCTCGACGATGACGTCGAGCGCATCGGCGTACCGTTCCTCTTCCACAAGGCGAACGTATTCAGGGACATTCTGACCGATCGGACATGCCACCGCGCATGGAGCGACATAACAATCGAACTTCCCGAGATTTCCGGAGACTTTGACCGAATCGATTTCGCGCTTTTCCTTCCGATAGTAGTCGTCGGTCAATGCTGACATTGTGAGCGAGGCGAGCCTGGCCGGATCCACAAATCGCCGGCCGGCCGGCATCACGGTTTTTTCATCTTCTATCTTCTCTGCCAGCTGGTGAAGCCGAAGGTAGCCCCCCGGTTTGAGGAGGTCGGTAACCAGGGTAAGCGGGGCGATCCCTGTTTCCAGAACCTGGGCAATATTGTGCTCGGAGATCCCTCCTGAAAACGAGATAGGAATCCTTCCGTCGAACGCATCGGAGATGCTTGATGCGAGTGCGACCGTAAGGGGGAAGAGAGCCCTGCCCGACATATACATCTGATCGCCTGCGAGGAGATGGCGACTATTTTTCACCCCGAGGGTGTTCGAAAGCTTGACGCCGAAGCCCTTCCCATGCTGGTCAGCAAACTTCTGCAACCTCTCGATCATGGGGATCGCGTCCGACATCTGGAGATCCTTCTGGAACGACTCCTTTTCCAGCTCTATGTACGCGTACCCCAATCCCCGCAAAATTCCGTGCACCTTCTCGAAGCCAAGCAGCGTCGGATTGAGCTTGACGTAAGTGTGGAGTCCCTTCTCCGCGATCAGGTAGCGGACAATCGATTCGATTTCAGCCGGCGGGCAGCCATGCATTGTTGAAAGAGTAACAGATGCGGCAACCTGCGGAGATATCGCTTCGGCTCTTCCGCGAACCCGGCGTAAACCTGCGTCGTCCTTCACCAACCCAGACAGGACACCTTTCGCGACTGCGTCCCTTGCGATGGAGATGTACGTCTCGAAGAGTGGATGCGCCGAAGCATCGCGGAGGCTATCAATGAAGCGGTCGACACCTTCGCTCCTGATTCCTTCCAGAGTGTAGCCGACACTCATGTTGAACAGGTATCCGCCGGAGTGGGTGGGTGATAAGTCCAGTGCCGCGTTCAATAGATCGATGGCGATCCATGCTTTCAGGTACTCGTCGTACGACTGCGCGAGCGTCAGTTCCTGCGACCACTCGACATTGTATCCTTCATCCTGTGCATCGATGCACGGTTTCGTGACGGAGATCCGGTCGAGTTGCTGGACTGTCTTTAGCTCGATGAACCTCCCTCCGGCAAGATACGACGCGACGATGTTCTGCGCCAGTTGAGTATGCGGTCCCGCCCCCGGTCCAAGCGGGAGGTCAAGTGGGCTGTCAAAAATCTTGAAATCATTCGCTGAGCGCTTCCGGAAAAACCTGACCGAGGGAATCCCAAAGATCGTCCCCGAATGCCGCAACTCGGCAGACATCCACTCAAGAAGCTTTCCAAACGGTATAGGTGTCATTCGGTCTGACATGTGCGGAGGGTCCTGAGTCCGTAGTCGGTGGTCGAAAGTCCCAAGTCCGTGGTCCAAGGTCCAAAGTCCAAGGTCCAAGGTCTGTGGTTTTTCTTTCTCCTTACTTCTTTCTACTTACTCCTGACTTTTTTCCTAACCATCCCGTGAAAGCCGTGTGCTTTTTCGGGGAAAGTTTTGTACTATAAGTCCAAACGAAGCAGTGAAACCTTTTGTGGAGCTGGAAACGAACATGAAACTCGCAGAAACGATCAACGAAAGCTCAAAAAAATATACAAATTATACCGCAAAGAATCTCTCCAAATTGGTCCGGCGAAAATCTCTGAGCACGATGGAAAAAGAGGTCGCTCAGGAATTAAGACAAATGATGGAAGAGGCGAAATTTGACAATGTGACGATCGATGGCTTGGGCAACGTCATCGGAAGAATCGGCAACGGCAAGCGGGTGATCGCGCTGGACGGACATATCGATACCGTGGACATCGGGAATCCCCGGAATTGGACCTTCGACCCTCTCGGCGGCGAAATCAAGGATAGCTGTGTGTGCGGCAGGGGGAGCGTGGACCAGAAGGGCGGTCCGGCATCGTTCGTCACCGCGGGGAGGATCTTGAAAGAGATCGGCGCACCTGCCGATCTGACGATCTACTTCATCGGGTCGGTGATGGAAGAAGATTGCGACGGACTCTGCTGGAAGTATATAGTCGAAGAGGACGGGATCCGGCCCGAGTGCGTCATCGTCACCGAGCCGACGAACCTCAGCCTCTATCGTGGACACAGGGGGAGGATGGAAATCGAGGTATCCTTCGAGGGGGTTTCGGCGCACGGATCGGCCCCGGAGCGAGGGGTTAACGCGATCTATATGGGGTCAAGGGCCGCGCTGGAAATCGAGAAGTTGAACGACCGGCTGATGTCCGATCCGTTCCTGGGAAAAGGTTCCGTGACGATATCGGAGTTTGTCTCGGGGAGCCCCTCTCTTTGCGCTGTATCGGATTATGCAAAAATCCACCTGGACCGGAGGCTCACATGGGGGGAAGACAAGGCGCTTGCCGTCCGACAGGTCGAGGAGCTCGTCAAAGGGGTCAAGGCGAAGGTCGAGGTCCTGAATTATAAGGAAAAGGGATATACCGGCGTGGAATATGGGATGGAAAAGTACTACCCGACGTGGAAGCTCGAAGAAAGCCACCCGGCGGTCCAGAAGGGAATAAATTCATACAAAGATCTCTTTGGTGCTCCCCCCGTCGTCGACAAATGGACCTTTTCGACGAACGGTGTCATGATCAACGGATACTACAAAATTCCTGTCATCGGGTTCGGACCGGGGAACGAGGTTCTCGCCCATGCGCCCGACGAGAAGGTGCCTGTCGATCACCTCGTCAGGGCGTCGGCATTCTACGCCTATTTCTGTGCGACGTACTAGATCGTCCAAAAGATCCTGCCTGCGTTCCCAACGCGCGGCCCATGGGTGCCGGCTTGGGAATCATGGGTCGCCCCTAACGGGGCTTGACTAGCTCCGGCGAATTGGTACAATTGAGAGCGATGCTCCTGACGGAGCGATGTATATCTTTTATCAAAACGACGATCCACGATTCTCGGGAGCGCCGTAGGCGCTGCCTGTCCTATAACGCACGATATCGAATTATTTTTCAAGCGCCATAGGCGCGATCTGTGGACGCGTTGAACCGGGCGCATTACCCGATCCTAAAATGTAAACGAGGCAGACATGGTAACCGATCTTCACAAGAAGCATTTCCTGAGCGACGACGACTGGACAAAACAAGAGCTCGACACCGCCTTTGAGGCCGCCTTCGACCTGAAGCGGCGATTTGCTCTGGGCGAACCGCACCGACTCCTCCAGGACAAGACCCTCTTCTGCATCTTTTTTGAACAGTCAACCCGCACCCGGAATTCGATGGAAGCCGGCATGACGCAGCTCGGCGGGCATGCCCACGACCTCACCGCCGACAAGATGCAGATCTCCCATGGCGAAGCGCCGAAAGACACTGCGATCATCCTTTCCCGGATGGGACATGGGATCGCCTGCCGGAATTGCTTCTACGGCGTCGGAAAGAAATATCTCGATGAGATGGCGGCCCACGCAACCGTTCCCATCATGTCGTTGCAGGATGACGTCTACCATCCTTTCCAGGGACTTGCGGACCTCATGACAATCTTCGAGCACTTTGACCGAAACCCGAAAGGACTCAAGGTGACAATCTCGTGGGCCTATGCAACGACTCATGCGAAACCGCTCTCAGTCCCCCAGACACAGATTCTCCTCTTCCCGCGCTACGGTATCGACGTTACGGTGGCAAACCCGAAAGAGTTCCCCCTCAGCAAGGAGATCGTCGACAAGGCCATGAAGAACGCGGAGGCGGGGGGCGGAAGCGTGAAGTTCACGAACGACATGGACGAAGCATTCCGCGGGGCGCAGGTGGTCATCCCGAAAAACTGGGGCGGGTTCGGCCACTACAGCGTCGAGGAGTATCTCCGGAACGAAGAAGCGTGCAAGAAGGAGATGAAGGCGAATCTTGAAAAGTACAAATCGTGGATCTGCGACGAACGGAGGATCAAGCTCGCCGACAAAAGGGTGAAGCTGATGCACGCCCTTCCGGCGGACAGAGGGAAAGAGGTGACCGACGAGATTCTCGACAACCCCGACATCTCCATCGTTTTCGACGAAGCCGAAAACCGGCTTCACACGGCAAAGGCGATTATGGCGCTGACGATGTAACCGATGGACCGCCAATCGTTTACATACTTCTGCGCTCAATGCAAAACCGAGTACGAGATCACGGCGAATCTCATGCTCTGTCCGAAGTGTCGCGATACCTCGCTTGAGAGGAAGCCGCTCCGCGGTGTGCTCAAAGTGAGGCTCCCCGAAACTCTCCGGAATTCCAAACGACCCGGATCGACGTTCGATATTCATGACTATCTTCCGGTTGAGAGAAGATTTTTCCCGCCGGTCCCCGTTGGAAACACTCCTCTTGTTGAATCTCCGAACCTCTCCGCCTCGGTCGGATTCAACAACCTCCTCCTGAAATTCGACGGGCTCAACCCGACCGGCTCCCTCAAGGACAGGGCGTCGTATCTTGTCTCGGCGTTTGCGCGAAAGAACGGGATCGGGAAGATCGCGGTGGCGTCGACAGGGAATGCTGCATCCTCAATGGCGGGGATCGCGGCTGCGGCGGGTCAGGAAGCGGTCATCTTCATGCCGGCCGCTGCACCGAAGGCGAAGCTGGTTCAATGTCTTCAGTACGGAGCAACCGTGGTTCCTGTTCGGGGGAACTACGACAACGCTTTCGACCTTTCTCTCCAGTTCTCATCGCGCATCCGATGCCTCAGCCGGAATACCGGCTACAATCCGATGACGATCGAAGGGAAAAAGACCGTCTCTTTTGAGATTGCGAATCAAATGCGCGGAGAGAAAATCGATTACGTTTTTGTTCCGGTCGGAGACGGTGTTGTCCTGAGCGGCGTTGTCAAAGGATTTCAGGATCTGAAATTCATCGGAGCGATCGATTCGATGCCGAAAGTCATTGGAGTCCAATCGGAGGGGAGCGCCTTCATCCACAAGGCATTCACCAAAGGAACGTTCGACTTCGCGTATAAGGCGCACACGATCGCCGATTCGATCTCGGTCGACATCGCTCGCAATGCCTATGCGGCGGTCGAGGACCTGCGTGCACTTTCAGGGGAGGTCGTCCTTGTCTCCGACGATGAAATTCTGGGCGCACAAAAGATCCTTTCGGCAAGGAGCGGCCTTTTCTGCGAACCCTCTTCCGCCGCGTCCTTTGCCGGTTTTCTTAAGATGAAAGACAGAATTCCGGCCGACGCTTCGGTCGTCCTGCTTCTGACGGGACATGGTCTGAAAGACGTCGACTCGGCGACAAAGTCGGTCGCCTTTCCGGCCCCTGTCGAGCCGAACATCGAAGCGGTTCTGAAAATCCTGGGGGAACGAGGCTGAACCGCGAGTTAGCGGAGGTGTTGACGATTTAAAAGATTTGAAAAGACCATTAGTGGATCAATTCAATATTCGAGAGAGCGACTGAAGAGATATGATTCCTTTGACACTCAACGAGAAGGCGCGGATGAACAACCTCGTCCGATGCCGGGAAAAGAAGATCGTCATCCCGACCTTTGCCCAGATGAAGAATCCGAAGAGGATTTCGACGGCTATCCACCAGCAACTCAAGGAGGTGGGGCTCTGGGACGTCAACCCCCTCAACTTATTCAGGATTACATGGAAGAATGAGCCGAAAGAAAAAGGGGGTCTTTACGGCGGTGTAAACTTCATCGAGCTTCCGTCATCGTTAACAGGGGTTCGCGCCCGGATCGTTGCGCTCGTCGGAAAATGGTTTCCGACCGGGGCGCACAAGGTCGGCGCAACATTCGGCTGTCTCGCTCCGGCCCTTGTGACCGGCACGTTCGATTCCACCTGGCAGAAGGCGGTCTGGCCGTCGACCGGAAATTTCTGCCGCGGCGGCGCGTTCAATTCCGCCCTCCTCGGATGCGAGTCCGTGGCAATCCTTCCAGAAGGGATGAGCCGTGAACGGTTCGAGTGGCTCCGACGGCTGGCGGGAGAAGTCATCGCAACCCCCGGGTCCGAAAGCAACGTGAAGGAGATTTTTGACAAGTGCTGGGAGCTGAAGGCGGAGCGAAAGGATGTCCTCGTCTTCAATCAATTTGAAGAATTCGGCAACTATCTTTGGCACTACGAGGTGACCGGAAGCGCAATCGGTGAAATGTTTGATCAACTCCGATCCGGCGATACCAAGTTGAATCTCTCGGCCTTCGTCTCCTCGACAGGCTCGGCCGGGACGATTGCGTCGGGCGATTTCCTGAAGCAGCGGTATCCCGGTGTGAAGATCGGTGCCGCTGAAGCTCTGCAATGTCCGACCTTGCTCCAGAATGGCTTCGGGAGTCACCGCATCGAAGGGATCGGCGACAAGCACGTTCCGTGGATTCACAACATCAGAAATACCGATGTTGTCATCGACGTTGACGACAACGACTGCATCCGACTCCTGCGACTCTTCAACGAAAGAGCGGGGAAGGATTACCTGTCAAAGGAAGGGGTGGACGCAGCAACAGCCGCGAAACTCGATCTTCTCGGCATCTCCGGAATCGGCAATGTCCTCGCCTCGATCAAACTTGCCAAGTACTTCGAGCTGGGAGAGCACGACGTTGTCGTCACCGTGCTGACCGATTCAATGCAGCTGTATGGTTCCCGGATCAAAGAGCTGAACGAGGAGCACGGGGCCTACACCGAGAAGGATGCCGTACGCGATTTCCACGCATCGTGTCTCGGCGCTGACACTTCATCAATGCTTGAATTGCGGCACGACGACAGAAAGCGGATCCATAATCTGAAGTACTTCACCTGGGTCGAACAGCAGAAGAAGGATATCCGTGAGCTCAACGCTCAGTGGTATGACCCTGAATACTGGGCATCGATTCAAGCCCTGACGCCGAAGATCGATGGACTCATCGAAGCCTTCAACAACGAGGTTGCCTTATCGTAGTTTCGAGTCGATTGCACACGACGCTCATTCTCCCACCACATCCTGAAGATCGGTGAAGGTTAAGGTCGAACCGACGGGATTGTTGCACATTGAGGATCTGGGGAACAATGGGGTGGTGGAGCTTCCCGCCGCGGCGACCGTCACCGAGCTCCTCAATGTTCTCAAGATTCAGCCCGATCACCAGCGGTTTGTCACTGCATTCATCAACGGAGAAGAAAAGAGCCGAAAGACTCTTCTCCGCGAGGGAGACGTGGTGACCCTGCTGCTTCCTGTAGGGGGAGGGTAGGTTCTACCTCGGGGATCGCCTCTCTTTTTTTCCTTCCAGCACAGAGAGAACATATTCCGGCGTGAACGGCGCGCGGAAAAGCCGTTTCCCTGTCGCGTGATGAAATGCATTGGCAATCGCGGGAAGGGCGCCGTTAATGTTGATCTCCGAGACCGACTTCGCCCCGAACGGCCCCGACTCTTCGTACGACGCGACGAGCTTCACCGTAATGGGAGGGATGTCGCACGCCGTGAGCATTCCGTACTTGCCGAACGTGTCGTTGAGAAGGATTCCTTGCGGCGAAAAATGGTAATCTTCGAAGAGGGCATAGGAGATCCCGTTGACGATCGCCCCCTGGGCCTGTCCCTCAGCCAGGGTCGGATTGATCGGAGTTCCGCAGTCGACGGTGGCGACATAGTTGAGGAGCTTGATGACGCCGGTCGCCGTATCAACCTCGACCTCGACGAAATGAGCCGCGAAAGGTGGAGGAGATTTCGGTGAAACGTGCGACGCGGTTGCCTGAATCTGTGCCTGCCGTTTCTGGTAGAGGCTGCTCTGGCAGATCTCCGCTAATGAGACCGCGGGGACTTCTTCGTTCCTGCCGGGATTCTTCTTCACGACGCGTCCATCCTCGATCTCGAGCTCTCCCACGGGGAGTTCCAGGATGTCGGCGCCAACGACCAGGATCTGCCGTTTGATCTCTTCGGCGCATTTCTTGACCGCGTGGCCGGAGAGGTAGGTCGTCGATGAGGCGTACGCCCCTTTGTCGAAAGGGGTGTGATCGGTGTCCGAGGAAGTGACGATGATCTTCTCGACCGGCGTGTCCAAAACTTCGGAGGCGATCTGCGCGAGGACCGTGTCCGATCCGGTTCCGAGGTCGGTTGCTCCGACGAGGAGGTTGAACGATCCGTCGTCGTTCATCTTCATGTAGGCCGACGCCATGTCGATTTCGGGAATCGCCGAACCCTGCATCAGCGCTGCCATTCCGATCCCCCGCCTGAACCTCTCATCGCTCGCCGCTGAGTGAGCGTGCTGTTTCCTTTTCTCGTACCATCCCGAGAGGCGCGCGCCGAGGTCGAGACATTCGTTCAGCGACGTCGACGTCACGTTCATCGCCACCCCTTCTTTTCCTTCTCCAAGCGCCCGGAAAATCGGCGAGGTCTCGCCCGACTTGATCGACCACTTCTTGTAGTACTCGACGATGTCGTTATGCGTTTCCTCGCAGATCATGTCGATCACCTGCCCATAGCCGAAATACGATTCCGTAGCGCCGTACCCACGGTATGCTCCGCCTACCGGCAGGTTCGTATAGACTCCTTTTCCGGTGAAGCGGAGGTTTGGGATCTTGTTGAGGAGAGGAAGGGTCTTCGAGCCTGCATTCGCAAGGACGGTGAGCGCATGAGATCCGTAAGCACCCGAGTTCTCGAGCGCGTCGAGGTGCAATGCTTCGATTGATCCGTCCCGATTGAAGCCGGCACGGAAGCGGGTTCTGTATTGATGCCGGGTCCGTGTCGAGACAAAAACCTCTTTGCGACTATAGACGAGCTTCGCCGGGCGTTTCGTCCGCCACGTTACGAGAGCGACGATCGGTTCGAGCAGAACTTCTTGTTTTCCGCCGAATCCGCCCCCAATCCGCGGTTTGATGACCCGGATTTTCGAAACCGGTATCTCGGCCACCGCGGAGACGATCCTTCTGACATGAAACGGAACCTGCGTCGTGGAACTGATGACGAGTCTCCCACGTCGGTCGAGGTAGGAAACCGCGCCATGAGGTTCCATCGCGCAGTGCGAAGCATACGGAACGTAGAACGTATGGTCGAGCCGATGCTCTGAATGTTCTAACGCGTTGTCGAATTGCCCGATATCGGCCTCAACCTTCGCCGCGATGTTCTTCGCGGGATCATGGAAGACCGGGATCTTCGGGAAGGAACCGTCCTTGTCGTGAACAATCGTCGGCGAACCTTCGGAGGCCTCGAAGTCGAGGAGCGGCTTCAGCTGTTTGTACCGCACCTTGATTTTCTTCAGCGCAAGGTCGGCGATCTCTTTTGTCTCGGCCGCTACTGCGCAGACGTTGTCGCCGACGAAGCGCATGACCTTTCCGAAAAGGACTGTGTCGTACGGGGAAGGTTCCGGATACCCCTGACCGGCGGTAGTGTAAAGGATCTCCCTGACATTCTTGAACGAAAGGACCTCTACGACCCCCTCCATCGCTTTTGCCCCCGAATCGTCAATCTCTTCGATGACCGCGTACGGATAGGGGGAGTGCAGGACGGAGATGTGAAGCATCCCGTCGAAGGTGAAGTCGTTCGTGTAGTATTCCTCGCCGGTGACGAGGGCCAGCCCGTCGACTTTTTCGACCGATGTATTGACATACTTAGACATGGGGCTCGCCTCCTTCTTTCGCCAGCTCCTCGGCGGCCCGTGCGACCGCGTCGACGATCTTGACATACCCTGTGCAGCGGCAAAGGTTGCCGTCGAGGGCGGAGGCAATTTCTTCGCGGGTCGGTTTCGGATTTTTTTTCAGGAGGCTGTAGGCGGCGACGACCATGCCGGGGGAACAGAACCCGCACTGGTCGGCCCCCATCCGGGCGAAGGTCTTCTGAAGGATGTGCGGTGCGTGGAGGGATCCGATCCCCTTCACGGTTGTGATGCGCTTCTCCCCGACGCTCATCGCAAGGACCTGGCAGGAGTTAACCGGTTTCCCTTCGAGGAGGACGAGACATGCCCCGCATTCTCCTTCCTGACACCCCGACTTCACTTCCGTGAACCCGCCGTTGCGAAGAACCTGCAGAAGCGTCTCGTTCGGATTCACGTCTAACAATCGTTTTGCGCCGTTCACTGTGAACTCTGCTCTCATTTGCCAGCGCCTCCGATCTCCCGGAGAATCTCGGAAAGATAGAGCCGGGCGATCCTCTCTTTGTATGCCGGGCTGAAACGATAGTCCTGGACGAATTCCATCGACGCCCGATCGCAGGCTTTGACGATCAATTCGTCGGTGAGGGAATTATTCACCAGCATCTTTTCGACGCTCACCAATCTCGCAAACTTTCGTCGTACTCCCGTCACGAAGATCCTTGCGGAACGGACCGTCTGTTTCTTTATTCCGAGCGCAGCGGCGATCGTGAAGATCGGATACTCGAATCGAAGGATGCGGAATGTTCTGGCGGCGGTGATCACTCCTTTTGTCTCGGCGACACGCACCTCTTTGATGAGATGTTTCGACCCGATGATGTTCGAATCGGCGTATTGTTCGAGAGGATATATTCCCGACCGCGCGCCGACGATCTCGACGGAAGCATCAAGCGCCAGGAGGGGAGCGTAGAGGTTGCTCCACATCGGGAACGCGTTGAGCGAGCCGCCGACGGTAATTCTGTTGCGGAGAGGATTCGACGCCGCATGGGAGAGGCAATCGCGAAGAAGAATGAGCTTCTCTTTCGTCCGGCAAAACTCAACGATATCGGCAAAGGTCGAACCGGCACCGATTCTGACTGTCGATCCTGCCGCACGAATGTAATCGAGGCCAAGCCCGCTGATGTCGACCAGCGCCTTTACGCTGCCGCGCGGCTCCGGTTCGAGGATCTTTGTCCCTCCGGCATGGAGGATGAATCCTTTCTTCCGGATGAGCCTTATCGCCTCGGAACTTTTCGACGGGAAGAACCACTGAATGTTAGAAGGAAGCATCGTAACCCGATTATCAAGATTCCTTAATATTACCTTTTTGCAAGCTTTGCCGCAATTGCATTCCCCTTTTTAATGATCTCTCTTTCGTCGTGCCGGGCTAGCTTCCCCCGGTCAACGACGACCTCGCCATTAACGATCGTAAATTCCGCCTGATGATTGTAGCCGGCGAACAAAAGGGCCGCCAGCGGATCCGAAAGACTGCCGGTATATTCGAGCTTCTGAACGTTGAAGATCGCCAGGTCGGCGAGCCAACCCTTTTTGATCTTCCCGACATTCCGGAAGTTGAGCATCTCCGCGCCGTTGGTTGTTCCCATCCGGAAAGCTTCGTCGGCTTTCAGGGCGGAGGCGCCGTATTTCACCCGCTGGAGAAGGAGGGCGTTCCGCAGCTCTCCCAGCATGTCCGAGGTGTCGTTCGATGCGGAGCCGTCGACGCCGATGCCGACGCGGATTCCCCGGTCGAGCATCTCTCTGACGCGCGCGATGCCGGAGCCAAGGCGCATGTTCGAGGATGGACAATAGCAGATCGAAGTACGCGTCGCGGCGAGCTTGTCGAGCTCGGAGTCCGTGAAAAAGACTCCGTGAGCAAAGAAAACATCCTCACCCAGGAAATCGACATCTTCCATCAAGCCGAGAGGAGATTTGCCGAACTTTTCCCGGCAGTACTCTTCTTCATCCCTTGTCTCGGCGAGATGGGTGTGTAATCGCACGTCGTGTTGGCGGGCGAGTTTGGCTGTTTCCTTCATCGTCTCCGGCGTGACGGAAAAAGGAGAGCAGGGGGCGAGGACAATCTTCACCATCGAACTCTCGCCCGGATCGTGGTATTTCGCAATGACCCGGGCGCTGTCTTCGAGGATTTCGTTTTCGGTCTGGACGACGGAGTCGGGGGGAAGTCCGCCATTCTTTCTGCTGAGCGACATCGATCCGCGCGATGGGGAAAAGCGCATGCCGAGTTTCGCCGCCGCTTCGCACTGCAGACCCATGATATCCCCCTGAAAGCGCTCCGGATAAAGATAGTGGTGGTTTGTCGAGAGGGTGCATCCGGTCTTCAGGAGCTCGCCCATCGCGATGAGAGAGGAATAGTAGACCGCCTCTTCGTCGATCCCTTTCCAGATGTCGTAGAGGTAGACGAGCCAGTCGAAGAGTTTTGCGTTCTGCGCCTCGGGGAGGTTGCGGGTGAGGGTCTGATAGAAATGATGGTGAGTGTTCACCAGTCCGGGGATGACGACGCACGACGAGCAATCGAGTACGCGTTCTCCCGGCCCGGCCCGGAGGTTTCGGCCGATCTCTCCGATGCGGTTTCTTTCGATCAGGAGGTCGACATCCGAAAGAGGAGGACCGTCAAGAGTGGCCAGAAGGAAGCAGTTTTTCAGCAGCATGACGAAGAGGTCCGAATCGACGAAAGAATATAGGCGAAATTTCCCTGCTGAGCAACCTTCTGGCCGGAAAGCTCTCTCTTTTTCCCTATCTCTTACATCGTGGATCTTATTTCTTGACTCTTCATTCGGCGGAGTCCCTCACACTCAGGAAGAAACCTGTTTATGCTGCACTTGATGCGAAGCCAGAAGAATGCCAGAAGGCAGGCTGCAAATGCGGCAGCGAGTCCGAGGAGATTGATCAGTGGGTAGGTTTTATGCCTGAAGAGGTTCCTCAATGCAGGTTTGATCTGATGGATCACCATAGGAAAGTGCTGATGGCACTCCTCAATGATTTTCCAGCAGGTCTTTCATCGAAGTTGTTATCTGGAGGCCCGGTGACCGCCATCGTCTGTCAGGTACCCCCGGAGTTCACTCGTACTTCAGCGTCTCGACCGGGTTGGAGGTGACCGCTTTCATCGTGTGATAGAGCATTGCCGCTGCGGCTGTGGCGAACATCAACCCGATGGCAAGGAGATAATCGGTTGCATGGAGATGATATTTGTACGCCCCCGGCGTCGTCACCGAGACTAGAAAACCGAGCGGAGCGGCGATTGCAACGGCGATCGACAAGAGGAAAAGGATCTCGGTCGACATCAACAGAAAGAGCCCCGGACTCTTCGCCCCAAAGACCTTACGGATCCCGATTTCTTTGATCCTTCGTTGAGCCGCGAAGGAAACGAGCCCGAACAACCCGTTCGCCGCGATCGCGACCGCCATCACCGAAAACGCAAGAAAGAGTTTCGCCAGCGTTTCCCAAACCCCCTTTGTCCCCAGGTTAAGGTCGGAATCGAAGGCCGCGGTCTCCACGATCTCGCCGGGGAAGAATTTCCGGAACTCCTGATCCACGAATCTCTTCGCCGTCTCTCCAGCTCCGGGCCGCACCCTGATCGAGTAGATCCCATCTTCCTTCAGGTTGCCCGAATTCAAGACCATGTAATAGGCGGGGATCTTTTCATGGAGGCTGAAGGGATGGAAATCTCTGACGACGCCGACGATCGTGTAGCGATTCCCGTCAATCTTCTTCCCGAGAGGATCACCCCATCCGATCTGCTTCCAGGCGGTTTCGTTGATCAGACATGCCGACGTGTCGCTCGGATGCTGACGGGAGAAGTCGCGTCCGAGCACGATCTTCATCCTGTATGTTTCGACGAAATCGTAATCCACGGCGTTGAAGTTGATCCCCATCTTTTCGCCCGGATTTGCTCCCTGCCAGGTGATTTCCTTTCCCCAGTTGCCGTTGAAAGGGGCGTTCCGGGAAACGGTCGCGTTGAGAATCTCGGGGTTCCGGAGGAGTTCGTTCCTCAATGTCTCGAACCGCCCCTCCGGATGATCGCCGAAGACCCTGCAGAGGAGAAGGTCATTTTTGTCAAAACCAAGATCCTTGCTCTTCATGAATCCGACCTGCTTCATGACGTAGGTCGTCGTAATAATCAGCGTGATTGAAATGACGAACTGGAAGCCGACGAGGATCTTTCGTAACAGGCTCTTCGTGCCAACGGATCCGACCTTCCTCCGGAGGTTTCCTTTGAGGACATCGATCGGGCTGAATGACGAGAGGTAGAGCGCCGGATAGATTCCCGAGAGAATGCCCGTCGCGAGAGAGGTTCCCGCCATGAGGAGGAGAAAGCCCCGGTCCCCGAAGCAATCGACCTTCAGATCCCTTTCGACGGTTGTATTGAAGAAGGGAAGGAAGAGTTCGATGAGCGTGAAAGCGACAAGAGCCGCCAGCAAAGAATAAAGGATCGACTCCGCGATGAACTGCATGAAGAGGGACGATTTCGATCCGCCGACGACTTTACGGATTCCTATTTCTTTTGTCCTCAGGTTGGAACTTGCGGTCTGAAGGTTGATGAAGTTGATGCACGCCATCAGGAGGACGAAGATCGCCGTGCCGGCGAGGTAGATCAATCCCGTTTTGTAGTCGCTATCCTCGCCGGCGCTGATATGAATTTGGGCGAGAGGCTTGAGATAGAATTTCTTGAAGGCGTTGTCGCGATCGTACCTTCCGACCATCTCGTAGATCTTGTCGTCGACGGCCGCAGCGGAAGCGCTCGGTTTCAGCAGGACATAATTCTGGAATGCCGCGGCGTCGATGTTCTTCAAGTCGTCATAGGCCTTCCACAAAGAGACCGCTTTGAGCGTAGCCATCGAGACAAGATAATCGGGCCTCAGGTTCAGGTCGAAGGGGAGATCGGCGATAATCCCCGTGATTCTCAGAACTCTGTTCCTGGTTGTCCGGATCGTCTTTCCAAGAGGGTCCTGACCGGGGAAGTATTTTCGGGCAAGTGTCTGAGTGAGCACAATCGAGAAAGGAGCCGACAGGGCGTCGGAGGGATTTCCCTCGAGAAAATTGTACGAGAAGATTCTGAACAGACTCTCATCGGCATAGAAGCCGTATTTCTCGTAGAATTGGGTGCTGTCGCTCGATGAGAGGTATTCTCCCCAGACTTCCTGAAGGACCGTCGCCTCTTCGATCTCCGGGATCTGTCTCTTCAGCTCGGAGGCCAGCGGGAATCCCGTCTGAGTGTAGATCTCGGAATGATCCTTGAACAGGACCTTCTGCTGGACCCGGAAGATCCGCTCGTAATTCTTGTTCGACGCGTTCCAGCTGAATTCGTACCGGACGAAGAGCAGGATCAGCAGGCAGACTGCCATTCCGACTGCGAGGCCAAGGATGTTGCTGACCGAATAGCCCGGATGCTTCAGCAAGGTCCGGACAAATACTCTGAGGTAGTTCCTGAACATGCATTCCTCCTCAAATCAGTTGAGGCGAAAGGCTCGATGATGGTGTCTGCAAATCTCCGATATTCCGGCCCCCGATCTGCCCTGTTCGATCTTTCTCTTCGCATCTTGGACTCTCGATCTGCCTTCGGCCGGATGCCGGCATTACTCGTATCGTAATGCCTCCACCGGGTTTGCCAATGCGGCTTTGATTGCCTGATAGCACACCGCGAAGAGCACAATCGAGAGAGTCAATCCTCCTGCCGCAACGAAGTCCCATGGGCTTTCATCGATGCGATACGCAAAGCCCTGCAGCCATTGATTCATGGCGAAGTACGCCACTGGCCATGCTATGAGGTTGGCCAGCACTGTCCATACGACAAAATCCATTGTCAATGTTGATACCACGCCCGCAACGGAGGCGCCAAGCACCTTGCGGATTCCAATTTCTTTGGTCTTGTTCTCGGCAATGAATGAGACAAGCCCGAACAGACCCAGGCAGGCGATGAGTATCGCCAGAACTGAAAACAGTGCAAAGACACTTCCCATTCTCCCCTCCGACTGGTAAAGTCGGTCAACCTCTTCATCAAAAAAATGTGTTGTGAAGATGTAATCAGGATAGTGCCGATGAAACACCTCTTCCACCATCCCAATCGTCTTCCGAAGGTCTCCGGAATTCACCCGGACGTAGAGATGCTGAAATCCGTACAGGGACAATACCAACGGTTCGATCTCACTCCGCAATGATCTGAAATTGAAATCCTTCACAACCCCGATGATCCGTCCTTGCCTTCCGGCGCCCACCCGTTTGCCGATAGGATTCTTCATGTGCATTGCTTTCACCGCCGCTTCATTGACCACAATTGCGGTTGCTTCATCGGAGGGAAAATCCTTTGAAAAGAATCTCCCCTCAGCCATCGTCAGTCTGAATGTCCGGGCAAAATCTTCGTTCACAGAGAGAGTCGGAAAACTGATCAACTTCGCGCTCCTCTCCATTCCTTCGTAATCAAGAACGTTGTTTGTTCCGATGTTGAGCAGCATATCTCCCGAAGCAGCCACACTCACGACGTCCGGATGCTGAAGGAGCTCGTTCTTGATGGATTCATATTTTCCCCCGAAATCCTCAGTTTCCAGGTAGATCAGGTGTTCCTTGTCGAATCCGATCTCTTTGTTCTTCATATACTGAAGCTGCTGATAGATGACGATGGTTCCGACCATGAGAGCGATCGAAATGGCAAGCTGACCGACGACCAAGACCCGCCTGAGCGAGGACGAGCGGGAGTGTGCCGGGATCTCCCCCTTCAGGATTCTGGCCGGGGCAAACGATGAAAGAAATAGTGCAGGATAACCCCCGGAAATGATGCCCGTGAAGATGAGGAGACAACTCAAACCGATGAGAACGTGGGTGTTTGAAAAGTCGATGGACAGCGGCTTCCCGACAAAGTTGTCAAATGACGGAAGGAAGAGCTCGGCGATCCCCAGGGCGAGGACGATGGCAATTGCGGAAGTAAGAAGCGATTCGCCGAGAAATTGCCGTATGAGTTGTGAACGAGTCGCGCCGACGACCTTCCTGAGCCCGATTTCTCTGGTGCGTCTCATGGATCGTGCGGTTGCCAGGTTCATGAAATTGACGCACGCCATCAGAAGGATGAAAAAAGCGATGATGGTGAAGAAGATGACGTAGTGAATATTCCCTTCCTTGGTTTCGAACTTGAAATGAGAGTAGAGATGAGTCCTGGTCATCGGCTGCAGGAAGAACTGCATATGATTGACGGCATTCGGGCTGTACTGTTCCAGGAGTTTTTGGAACTCCGCGTTCATCCTATCGCCGACAACCTTGTAGGAAACGCCCTCGTCCAATAAAATGTAGGTTTTGTAATCCGAATTTTGTTCCAGCCAGCTGTCCGGAGCTCGCGAAGCTCTCAAAAGGTCGAATGAGAGGAAGCAATCGGTCTTCCTGAGGTATTCATGCGTCTGCCTCGGGATGTTGCCTACGACTCCGGTGACTTTCAATGGATGCCCGACGTCGGGTTGCGTGATGGTCCTTCCAATTGCGTCGTCCCGACCGAAGAGCTCCTCTGCAAGATGTTCGGTGATGACGATGGAGTTAATGTCATTCAGTGCGGTTTTAGGGTCACCCTTCACAAAGTGGAAGGGAAAGATGTCGAAGAAGCGCGGTTCGACGTAGCGGCAGGTTGCTTCCAGCCTTTTGTCCTCGTACTTAAGTTTCTTGACATCCTGGTTCACCCTCGTCACTTCCCGGATACCCGGCACATGTTCCTTCAGCCAATTCGCAAAGGGACCGGGGGTCGCAAAGATCTGTGTACCGTCGAGATCCCAGATCACGCGACAGATACGACCGGCATTGTTGTTATAGAGCTCGTAGCTCAGCTCGTCCTGCACCCACAACATGATGAGGATGAAACAGGCCATCCCGACGGCAAGCCCGGCGATATTGACAAAAGAGTAGAGTTTGTTCCTGGAGATGCTCCGTACCGCGGTCTTAAGATAATTCTTCAGCATGCCGCTTCTCCGGGTTTCGACAATCGCGAATGATCATTCATTGTCTGTCGCGTGTGCTCTTGATTTGGGCTCTCGATCCCGCAGGCGGGATTGTGGCGCTACTCATGGTGCAGTGCCTCCATCCGCCGGAGGTGGATCTTCGCGCTTCGATATTATTCATACCGAAGTGCTTCGATCGGGTTTGCCGTCGCCGCTTTGATTGCCTGGGAACTGACGGTGATCAATGCAACCACCAGGGCTATTGCGCCGGACGCTGCAAAGACCACCCAGCTCGTTTCTGTGCGGTACGCGAAATTCTGGAGCCATTGTTCCGCAAAATAGTATGCCACTGGCCAGGCAATGACATTCGCGTAGACAATCCACTGAAGAAATTCTTTCGACAATGAGACGACTATTCCCCCGACAGAGGCGCCGAGGACCTTTCTCACCCCTATCTCTTTGGTCCTTCGTTCCGCGACATAGGAAGCGAGACCGAACAAGCCGAGACATGCAATGAATATTGCAAGGGAAGCAAAGATCAAGAAGATCTGTTGCGTCTGTTCCTCGTTCAAATAAAGATTGTTGAAATCCCTGTCCAAAAATGAATATTCAAAAGGTGAATCGGGAGCAAAATCATGCCATCGGCTTTCGATGTGACGCACCGTCGTTGCCAACGCTCCTGTCCGAACTCTGACCGAAATATATTCCTCTCTTGAAGGATACCCATCAATATTGAGCAAAGCCATCGGTCTGATCGGACGATGCAGAGATTCGTAATTGAAACCTTTCACCACCCCGATGACATGGAAGCTCTCACTTCCCTGCATCAGAATTTTGCCTATCGGATCTTTCCATCCCAGCAGATCGGCGGCCTGCTGATTTAATACCATGGCGGTTGAATCAGAAGGAAACTGTTTTGAAAAGAATCTGCCCTTCGCTAATTCCAACCTCAGCGTCCTGAGGAAATTGTCATCGCACACGCAAAGGTTTAGGGTGAAACCGCCGTCCACACCTTCGGCCCTGAAACCGGAGTTATCAAAGCGGGTGCCCGGGAGTGAGGCCGATCCCGACACATCCACGATATTGACGTCATTCGTCAATGCGCTCTTGAAGACGGAAATATTCCTCGTGATTGCTCCGGGGTTTTTGATGACAAGTACCTGTTCTTTACTGAAGCCCAGATTCTTCTTCTGCATGAAATTCAACTGCTGATAAATGACCGCGGTACCGATGATCAGAAAAATGGAAATGGAAAACTGAAGGATCACCAGTGTACTTCTGAACGTGGAACGTCCGGATCTCTGCACGGCGGTGTTGTTCAGGGCTGTAATCGGTTTGAATGAAGATAAGACGAATGCCGGATATGAACCCGCAATCACACCAACCATGATTCCGAAGAGGATCAGAATAGACAGCGCCGAGAGGCTGTCGAAATAGTCCATTGTTACCGGTCTGCCTATGAGGTCCCTATAATACGGCAGGAGAATCTCAACCATCGCCAAGGCAAATGCCAGAGCAATAAATGTTGTCAGCATCGATTCAAACAAAAACTGCAAAACCAGCCTATTGCGGCCGGAACCGACAACCTTTCTGATCCCAACCTCCCTGGCGCGCAATGAGGATCTCGCGGTCGAAAGGTTCATGAAATTTATGCACGCGATCAATAAGACAATGATGCTGATGAGCGAAAAGATATTGACATACGTGCCGTTGCCGTTCGGTTCCAATTCTCCGTTGAGATCGGACCTCAAGTGGATATCAGTAAGGGGCTGCAGGTAGTAGGTCCAATAATTTCCTTTTGCGGTCCATTCGTCAAATTTCTCGCCGCCCATGTATTTTCGCGTGAAGTCCTTTAGCTTCGCTTCAAAGCTCTTTTCAGAAGCACCTTCTTTCAACACAATGTAGGAGATGAAATTATTCGCCGTCCATCCCTTGTTGTTGATCAATTCCGGGAAGTTCGTCAGGGAGACCAGCATATCATAATGAAAGTGGGAATTCACAGGCATATCTTCGGAAACGCCACTTACTGTGAAATCAATCTTTTTGTCGATTGCCGATAGATGGAGTGTCATGAGATTCCCAACGACGTCGGTTGTTCCAAAATACTTCAAAGCAGTGCTCCTGGAGAGCACGACTGCGTTTGGCTCGGTCAGTACCTTTTGGGAGATCCCATGAATCAGAGGAACCGTAAATACATTATAGAAAGTTGAATCGACTGCATAAATTCTTGACTCATCAAAGATTCTTCCACGGCTGACGACGGGCGTTTCCCCCAGTTTCAGCATTTTTGTGCCGGTTTCAATTTCCGGAAAATCTTGCAGCAAGCGTGAGAAGGTAACAGCCGACGAATAGGTCTGATTTATCTTGGTGTTTCCGATTGAAGCGCTAACGGCCAGCCTGTATACCCGGCCTGCTTTGACATCGGACGTATCATAACTTCTTTCGAAGTTGACAAAAAGCATAATGAGAATGCTCGATGTGATACCGATCGCCAGTCCGGAGATATTGATC
>DATJQP010000005.1:0-24597 GCA_035505655.1 Bacteroidota bacterium | reverse complement strand
CGCATCCCACCTGACCGAATATCTGCCGGGCTGTTTCTCCTCATCGACAAGCGTTGCCACCTCACGCCCGAGAATGTCGAAGATCCTAAGCTTCACGCGGGCTCTCCGGGGCAAATTGAAGGAAATCGTTGTCGACGGGTTGAAAGGATTCGGGTAGTTCTGGGAAAGACCGAAGTCTTCGGGAAATGACTGTGGTTCGACCAGCGACGGCCACGCTTCCCCCGTGTATCTGATCTCCACCTTGTACCCCGTAAAGCCTGAGGTGTTTCCGGAACTGTCCGAGATCCAAAGATCGCCTTGCGATGGAACCAGAGAATCACCCTGCCATTTCTGTGCGAAAAAAGTCGAGATGTACCCTTTTGGATTGCGCAAATACGACTCGAACGTCCCGTTCCACCATTGGCCGCCATTGTACGATTCCCAGAGTGTCGTGGAAAGCCTCTCGTTTGCGTCATAGGTGCAGGTCATGCGTTGCGTGCCCGTCCACCCGCTGTTCAGCCACTCATCGTACTCCTCGACCAGCAACTTTCCGCCCGCGGAGTAACTATAGGATTGTCGCAGGGAGTTCGCCCATTGACCGTTGCTCCAGAGTTCAAGGAGATACTGAAGGAGATGCCCGCCCCCGTCGTACGTGTTACTAATCAAACTGGAATTTGTGAACTGCCCGCCGTCCCAGGTTGCGTACAATAGGGAGAGGAAGTTCCCGCTTGAATCGTAGGCGAACGTTTCCTTGTCCCAATTGACCCATTGTGCGCCGTCCCATTGTTGATCGAGTTCCGAGAGTTCTCGCGAGTGTGAATCGTACGTGAATGTTGCGAGCAGGTAATTGGACCATGTTCCGGTCCCCCCAAATTCAGTCAGGTTTGACGTCAATTGATTGAGGGAATCATAGGTCATCGTGTTGCGGGTTGCAAATTGGAGCTGCCCGTTGTCCCACTGCTCGTCGAGGAGGAGAGTCTGGTTTCCCCGGTCGTCATAGGTGGAGCTCCAACGTTCTCTCTCCGTCCATTCCCCGTTTTGCCATTGTTGGAACAGGTACGTGAGTTGATCACCTCTTTCATCGTACGTCCCGGTGTACAAGAACTGGTCGACCCAAATACCGTTGGCGACTTCCTGATCGAGTTCCGTGAGCCGTCTCCCGTTGGCGTCATATGAGTAGGAGTATTTCCAGTCCGTGGAGCCGCTGCCATAGGCAATCGCCGTGTCGATGACATAAATATCAGCAGCCGACCGTGTGCCAGGCGTTCTCCGCTGTCCAGGCCGGACAGGGTGCATGAAAGAGGGGCGCTCAGAACGAGCATCGTGGCCGGCCAACCGGAATACCTGGCGGGCCCGATCGAGAGGAGGGATTGATTTTACCGATCCACCAGACCAGGCAGGCGACGCCTGGCAAATCATGAGTATGACCGCAGCAGGCAAGGTCAGGCTTGCTCTGAAGAGACGGGGCCGGACTATTCCGTGCTTTCTTCTGGGGCCAATGTCCATTGCTATAAGCCTATTCTTGGATGAGTCCTGGCCAGACGCACCGGCATTCGTCTTCCGGCCCAGGCTGATGACGGTTGAGTGATTTCATGTCCTATGAGGTACCTCCCCGTGGACAAAGGTGGGTGTCACGTGCAGCGTGAGGTGATGGCTGTGATGCCGTGACACTGCCCCCTCCGTGCGCGCGCAACAGAATGTGGCGCTAATCGATAGTAAGGTCAACGAACGAAATAGACCCAGGCGCGTGCCCGATCCCTTTATCTCAGGAGAACCATCTTCTTCACGGACCGGTAATTTCCCGCTCGTAGTTCGTAGAAATAAATGCCGCTTGCCACTTCTGCCGCACGGCTGTTCTTACCGTTCCAAACGACTTCGTGCGTCCCCGCGGTTTGTGGCCCCCCAACCAAATTGATCACCTCGCGTCCAAGCACATCATAGATCTTGAGCGATACATGCGCCGTTGCTGCAAGTTGATATCGGATGGACGTCGAAGGATTGAAAGGGTTGGGATAGTTCTGATCCAGCCAGAAGCTTGCCGGAAGGTTCGACTGCCGGCTCACTACTCCGGTATAGATTGTCGGGTTGAAAAGATACGCATCCTTCGAAGAGATAGGATGGCTCGGCACGAATGTGACGGAGAAATTCGAGCTGTATGCTTCCTTTGTGGATGAGGCGGCCATCAACCAGAGAACGTCAAAGTAGGGAACAGATTTCGTCAACGAGAGAGCTCCGAAATCCGCGCCTCCCTGGGTCGGATCGTACAATGTCCCGCTCGGATCGTAGCTGTTCGCGAGGATCCAGACATAATTCCTCAAAGGAGTTCCGGTGAGCGGGTCGACGTCCCATTGATTGTTCTTCTCATTATCGAGGACGATAACAGTGAGTTGCCGTGGCGGAGTGACATCCATGTCGTAGACCGCGAACGGCACCCAATGGAACCCTGTGTACTGCGCCGCACCGAATATCGGTTTGGCGTAGAAGAATGCCTTCTGCGCGGCGCCGGTGTTAAGAGAATCAACCACGTACGGTTCACCGACATCGTATCTCCCGTTGGAATTGAGGTCGGTGTACGACTTCTTCGGACTGAAACGAATCTCCACGGTTCTGTAGTCACCCTTCGTCAGACTGCTCGGACCGCTGACGTTGTTCCAGGTCGGGCCCAGGTACGCTCCTCCAAAAAGCATGGCGCCGGTCGATCCGGTTGCTCCCGTGAACCACCGGAGGCTGTCGGGAGAGAGAAGGAGCGCTTGCGCGGTGAGCAGCGATTGCAGTGCTCCGGGGAAGATTTTGAAGCCGTCAAAAATGAGGGATCTCGATTGTCCCAGCGCATCCGGGAGGGGAGAGTTCTGGAGCAGGATCTCCCCTTGCGTGGAATCGAAGACCGTGATACCGGAATTGCCGTAAGCGTCGACTGAATCGACCCCGGATATAAGATACAGATCGCTCTTCACGAGCTGGGGCGAAATGATGCTCACGACGGGAGATCCTGACGCCATCCCCCTGATATGTTGAAGCACCGCAAGCTTCTGCTGATAGGGGACGACGGGGAAGCTCAGGCTGTCCTGCCACAAATTGTAGTTGTCGTCCGCGATCGTAAGGTAGTTGGTATACTGAGAGGCGGTGTATCCTGCCGGCACGTCAAACGACAGGTAGGTGTTCGGATCGCTCGCGTTGTAGAGAAGACTCGCTAATCCCGGCGCAAGTGTGCCAAACGAGATTCCCTGGACCGCCCCAGCCGGGGCAACCTGCACGTTCGTGAACGAAAAAGAGCTTGAATTCTGAACGGTGAATCCGTAACGAACATTCTCACCATTGTTGACCTCCCCATCGTCGTTCAGGTTGTCGGAGAAAACGACCGGAGTGTCAAGGTGCACCGGGCTTGTGGGGAGCCTTTCCGCGACCCAGGGCCAGTACGAGCTCTGGCCGGACGAATTCACGACCGAGAGATTGAGGAACAATCCTTCCGCCCGCGGCGTCAATGAATATGAATTGCCGAAGATCTTGTCGCCGGCAACGCCGTCGTTATGTGCACCATCATCATAGAGATTGAACGTGGCAACCTGTGAGCCGCTCGCGTCGGTGATCTTGGCGGACATTTGCGTGGCGCCGAGGAGTCTGCCGTCGGCCGAAAACCCGAGCTGCGTTGTGCCGCTGCCGTAGGTCGGCGTCACTTTCACTGCCGGGACGCCGAAGTTCGCGTTGAACGCCGCCTGTGCCTCGTCGCAGTACTGGCGGAGCAAGGTGACGCTCTGCAGACGATCTTTCCCCTGTGCTATCACGAACGCGCCGACAACCTCCTGGGTATCCCCTTTCGCAAGATTGATTGGTCCGGTCGAAATCATTCCACGGACATCCTGCGGGGAATAGCCGGACCTGGTCATCGTCCATCCGGTTTCGGTCACCGGATCGCCGGGAAAGACATACTTGCATGGAAGGTTTGTTGTCGGGTCGATGATCGGTTGATGCGTGGTGCCGCTGATTCCATTTTGATATTCATAGGCGCTCTGCGCAAAAGATACGTTGCCAAGAGGAGGGTCCTGAAAGTCGCCGATGTGCGTATTGAAGAAAGCCGAGTTCGAAGTTGCTTTCAGGTTCTTGTATCCCCTCTTCCATTTTCCCTCCGAGATCGCGCTGTCGAGGGGACCGCCTTTTACCATCGGCCCCTCAAAGAAGACAAAGCCGTCCGCCGGAGGCTTTGTGCCGTAGCCGGCGGAGGTGGCATCATCGTTATCGCCGTTGTAAACGTACGTAAGACTTCGCGTCGTATCGCAACCGATCATATCGTCGTTTCCATCTCCCAGATCGATGTCCGACCACATGGAGATGAAGAGGCTGTCGTAATCGGCATCGCTCTTGTTGATAATCTTCCACCGGACGAACATCGTGTTCCCGAGGGCGTTCGGCTGGTTGAATCCGAAGTATGTTGCCTGCACCTCTATGCCCATCGGGGCTGTCCCGCCCACCGGAAGATGATTCGAAACATTCGCATCGTTATAGACACACCACAATTCCTGGTCGCCGTAAAGCTTTGGCTGGTCGATCCCCGGGTCCCAGACACCGTTGCCGTTTACGTCGACGTACGGAGCCCCTAAATCACCGGGCCAATTGTCGTAGTCGGGATTTCTTTGACCGGCCGGGAGAGATGCGTCGCTCTTGTTGACCTTATAGAGATGATACTTCGCATCATTGGGGTTAGCAGCAGCGCTGGGATCGTTGGTTGTCGTATTGAAGGAGGTCAGGATCGGCCCGGATTGATATTCGGTCAGGTAATCTTCGACCGCTGTTCTCAACGCACCGCTAGGATGGTGCACTCCTATGACCCATATGCCCGCGGTGTAGACGGCAGTCTTGTTTGTCCCCTTGGGCCAGAACAAACCCGCGGATTCTGTCCTGAGGTAGTCGCAATACGGTCCGGCACTGTTGATCGTGCACTGAATGGTATTGCCGTCGAAGAACTTCCACTCCTGAACCGCAACCTTTGCGGGTTGTGCTGTGGCCTTGTTCTGCCCCCGTTCTGCCGCGCCGGCGATACCGGTAAGAAGCAGAATAGAGAGCGAAAGAGTGAGGAGAATCCCCGTGCGACTGATCTTTTTCATGGCTGGCCTCCCAAAGGGAATGATCCACCGGTCTGAGCGACAAAGCTTGTGGTGCGTCAGGGAGAGTTGTTGGATGGTAGGTACCCCGCACCCCCTCCCCCGAAGCCCTGCAAGTCCTGTGGTGAATGTAATGAAAGGCCGGATCGGATGCAATGCGGGAACACCGCTTCAGAGGAGCGGGAAAACGGCTCAGATTCTGGACTCTCCGCTTGCTGTGGAGGCAGCGATCCTGAGACCCCTCAGCCTTTTCGATTGTTCAACTCATCGAGCGTTACGTCAGCCTCGCAAACCGTCTGTTCGATTCCGGAAAATCAACACCCAAAGCGAACCAGGTAACCAGTCCAAAGAGGATCGCTGCAGCGACGCTGGCGAGGTTCGGGCTCGGCGCCCGGGCTGGCTCCGACCGGATTGACGTGAAGACGGCTCCGGTGACGACGCTGAGAATTGCCATGATCTGATAGAGCCTCAACTTGCCAAGGATCGGCGTCTGCGGCTCGCCGCGGTACGCCTCCTCCACAAACCTCCCCAGACCGTTGAGAATTAAATAGACCCCGGCCACGAACGACGGTTCGACCCGGAGCGACCAGAGGCGCAGGAGAACAAGTTCCAGTCCCGCGTTCCACAGTATCGAATAAAGAGGCGTCGGATAAACGGGCACGCCCGAGAGGTTCGCGAGACGGACAACACGCGATCGCGGATGGGTGTACCGAATCCCGATGAACGGGGGAGCTTCACGACCATGGCAGCATCCTTGAACGAGACAACGGATGCGACCGAACGCCTGTATCACCGGCGCCGCGACGGCGTACGCGCCCAGCAATCCCCACACGTTTCCCCCAAGGACATAAGCGATGCATGCGCCGAGAATTACCCCGAGCACGCCGCCGTAGTAACCATACGGGCGAAGCAACATCGACGATCCTTCGATCACCTGAGCCCACAGACCGGCCAGGATCAGCGACACGAAGGCGACCAAGATGATGTACCCTATGGAGTCGGATCCGAGCAATGTCCCGACAATCGCGATGCCGAGGGCGGTTCCCACCGCCGGATAGGCTCCATGATTGATGATCCTCACCTTCCCGAAGCGCCATTCCTTCCAGGAATTTGAAACTCGTTCCGCGATCGATCGCAGCAACTCCCACATCTGGTCGTACCGCGCCGCTGCGACACCGACGACGGCGCCGGCGGCGACATCGACGATGGTGTGCATCCCCGTTGTCATGCACGATAAAACGATCAACCCCGCCAGAGTCCGCCATATCCATTTCAGCCGTGGAAAACTCTCTGTGTAGGCATGGGCTCCGATGATTGCCCAGATGACGTGATATGAGGGGAAGGCGGCCGCCGGTGTATCGACGCTTCGCTCGAAGAGAAGCAGTTTTCCAAAGATGCCGTGAGGGATGAAATCCCGAGGTGAAGCGATAAGAGGGATGCCGATGAAGAAAAAGACCATGGCGACAGTCGCAGTCAAACCGGCAATCGAGAATCTTCGGAGCGCCCGGGCGCTTCCGGCGACAAGCGGGAGAAGGGCCACGAAGATGTATGTAGCCGCGTAGAAAAACTCTGTCCATTCAACGACCGGAATCTCACGGTCCATCGGAAGAAGGCCGTTGACGGCATCCGGGGGAACTCCAATGAACGCGAAGGCCTCATACGCCATCGTCCACGGGAGAAGAACCAGGAGATAGACGGAAATCCGTTCGGACGCTGTCGGTCTTCTGATCTCATTGCCGGGCAGCGAGAGAAAGCATCTGTCAGAATGTTCTCCGAACCTCTCGGCGAGATCCTGTCTTTCGAAGCCGAGGACAAGTGCGACACATCCAAGGGCTGCAATCGGAGAGATGAACCAAAAGCCGCTCGAAGAACGAAGAAGAACAGACGTTGCCAGGCAGCAGAGCGAGAATCCGGTGTAGATCGGGTGAGGCGTGAAGCGGTAAATGCCGGAGTGTACGAAAAGAGGCGGCGGAAAGAGATTCATGGGAAGCCCCTTGCCGTAAACACGGAGCGAAATCATCCCGGCAAGCAGCAACCCCACGCCAAGCGCTCCGAGCACGGCTCCAAGCGTGACCGAACTGATCGGCTGAATCCGGACAACGGCCTGCGTGACGTTCGCCCAGAGGAGAAGAGAAACCGGAAGGATGACAATGAAAACAAAACCGTAGAGGACTTTTCCGACAGTTTCCTTTCTGATGGTATTCATTGAAACCTCACTAATTCATGGATTGCCCATCCGTTGCCGCATGTTTTCCCGTCGACGCGCAGCTCACCCCTGCTCAGCCACTTCGATTCATGCAGCCGGAGGATCTTTGAGGGGAACATGGATGACACACCACGGATGCGGGAGAGCGCTTCCGAAACAGTCCGGCCGGACCGCAGTAGAGCCGGTCGTGAGAGCGACAGATGAATACAACCTCCGCCGGTGATATCCGAGTCGTTGATCCTCGCGCCGTGGATCTCTTTGGCGTTGTGGAAAAGGAGTGCGAAGTGCCCCGAACCCTGCCAGTCTATCCACACAACGGAATCATTTCCCGAAAGGAAGCGGCCCCACCGAAGGCTCGAAAGAGGAAGCCGCCACGGCGGAACCGTCAGAGACAAGCACTCACCGTACCCGAGTCCACGGAGCGGAGAGGAGTTTACGAGACTGATCCGTGCGTGTGCGAGCGGTGCGATGCAAGACCAGAGCACGCTCCCTCTTTCGTCCCGGTAGATCTCCCGCTCAATGGGATCCTGCAGCCCGTTCCATTGAGCGTCGATACCGATCGGTTCCGAGCTCCATCGAATGTCCTGACCGTTGCGTTGTGGAAACTCGTGACGCCGGAAAGAGGATCGGGAACAGGTTTTGCCGTCATTCGAACGCTCAAAAATGTTGGTGTAGCAAAGTGAGAGTGCTTTCCATTTCAACTCTGCTGCATAACCGAAGATCGCAGTTCCCTCTTCGGAAACGCAATCGAGATACCACTTTTTGAAAAGAAAGGCGGACGTAGAGGATAGACTCCTCTCCCCCGGGAGATCATTGATGGGCCAAACGGGCGAATTGGAGCGATCGTAAGCTGAGAAGACGACGCCTTGTTTCCCCCGAAAGTTCGGCAGCCAATCTAGTTCTTTGTCACGCGACAAGCAAGAGGGCGGCAAAGAGCAATGCCTGCTTCATCGTTCCGGCTCGGATCGGAGGACGAGGACCGTGCCGCTAGAGAGTGTCGAAATCAGGCGGACGTGTGGGCACCTTTTTTCGATGCGCCTGCGCCGCCAGGCGGCATGCGCCTTGCTCGTTCGGTGTGTCTGCGCTCAGGCGCCGTGAACACTGCCCCCGAGCGGTCAGGCGGAGTGAAGAGGGAGCGGACTTCCGCTCCCGGCGCCCCTACTTCTCTATCCTGTCGGTACAATTACATTGGTTGGGCGTTCCGCCGACATGAGCCATGTGTGTCTGCTTTTGCCCGAAGGACCGGTCAAAGAACCAGAGGAGACCTACGAGCAAAATCCCGAGGAGGGTTGACCTCACGACTGGCTTGATGAAGATCTTCCGCATTTTTTACCTCACGATTCCGTTCGCGTCAAGGACCTTGTGCACATTCTCTTTGAATTGTGCCAGCCGCAAAACCGGCCTCGGTTCCGGGGATAACGAAAGGATGTACGCCACGAGCGCCCAACGATCACCCTCATTCACGAAGCTGTCGAGATACGAAGGCATCGGCGTACCGTTCAACCCGCCGTTGAAGGTCCGGTAGACATCCTGCGGTGAATGCCCGTTCTTGAACAGCCACTTGTACGTGAGGTCGGTCGGAGCGATTGGATGAGACCATTCATCAGTCATCCCTGCGGCCGATGGTCCGTCTCCTCTTCCATCTGCTCCATGACAATTTGCACACTGAAATTGTGCAAAGAGTTTCTTCCCCGCTGGCACCAGCGCCTTCAGATCTGACGGCACCGCGGAGACGGCCAGCATGTCCGGTTTCGCGCCCGCCTTCCAGGCCTCGCTGAACCGGTCCGAAAAAGTGATAAGGTAGATTGCCAGGTCGTGGATCTGATCCTTGTCCAGGAATTGGCCCCAGGCCGGCATCGTCGTGTTGGGCACGCCGACTCGGATCGTGTGTTCGATGTCTCCGACAAGAGGAAATTCGCCCGTCTTCGTTGAGCGGAACTTGTAGAGCCCCTCCCGGAAGTCCCTCGGCTTTACGTCAAAGCCTGCGGCGAGAAAACCGTTCCCGTCGCCGGCGATCCCATGGCACGGCGCGCATTGTTTCTTGTAGAGGGTCTGCCCCCGAAAAGCCGCGTCGCGCTCGGGGATTCCTTCGGGAATCGGCGGTGAAGGCGGGTTGGGATTATATTTCACCGCCTTCGCAACTCCGGGTTTGGTCGACCACTTGCTGGTGTCATCGGTGAAATAGATTCCATGGATCGCGGCAGTGAGCTTGTTCTTTGCCCATCCTCCCATGGAGGCGAACCCCGGTCCGTACAAATCGTAGAGCTGAAAGAACTGGTAGGCTCTCGCATCAGTGAGGACCTCTCTTACCTCGTGGTAGTACCGCTCGAAGGTATACTCGAATCCGACCCCTTGTCCTCCGATGAGATAAATTCTGTCGCGGACCGGATCGACGACTGCCTCCTGATGAAAGAGGTACCGGTAGTACGGACTGTTTGCTCCGCCGCAGTACTCAAGAAAATCGATCCACGGAGCGGGGGAGCTTGAATCGATTTCCACCAGCCGGTCCTTGACGTTCACTCCGTACACGCCGCCGTACTTCTCGAAGAATTCCGGAAACTGCGTATCCTTCCATTGATGTTCGCCGACCGTGTGACCGATGGTGAACCCGAAGCTTGCGAGCGTGTGTGTTTCCCACCGCGAGCCGGGCGCCCAATGAAAGATGACGCCTCCCTTCGGGCCGTTCCAACCGGTTCCGCCGTAGGCTTCAACCTGGTGCTCGGCGAGCTTGTTGTTGAAGCACCAGAAGACGAAATCGAGCCACCGTTCGTCGCCGGGGACCAGCGTCAACTCGGTCGTGCTCAGATCGTGATCGGGGTTGTAGCTGGTGCGGATCCCTTTTGAGCGGGCCGCCCATTCATCTGCGCTCCAGGCGAAACCGCTGATATGCTCATACTTCTTCTCGCCGGAGGAATTGCCGACCAAATAGGCGACAGCCGCGACGAGAAGAATCGCGGCTGTCCAGAGTATGTTCCTCCCATTGAGAATTTCTGTCGTGCGTGACATGGATCCTCCTTACGCTTTGATCATGATGCAATGAATATCCGCTCTGAAGAGTTCCTTCGCCACCATCCCCGAGTCACGGCACCTCATCCGCGGAGATCGAGAAGTCCACGGGCCGGTTTTCGGATTCTTCGCCGGCTCTAATTCGTCGCCAGAAGCTCACTTTCCAACTGGATGGCCTTCGGGAAGAGGATGTTGTTCTCGAGATGCACGTGCTGATGAAGGTCGAGCTCAAAATCCCGGAGCTCCTGGTAGGAAATGCGATAGGTCGTGCATGCGTCGTCCGGAGGAGCGTAGCCCGAACTCAATTGCCGGATTGCTCCCATCTCGTCTCCGGCGGAGGCGTGTTCCATCTCCATCATCCGGATCGGATTCTGAAGGCTTCCGAACGGAGAGGGGGCCAGCTGATGACCGCTCTCTTTCGACCGGGCGAGCTCCTTCATCCGAGGGAAAAGGATGCGCTCTTCTTTCTGCATATGCTGGAGAAGTTCCTGCGCGACCGCTTCAAAGTGAGCCGCGATTTGAATCACCTCGGGATGGCGCGCACCGTGGACCGAAGCGACCTTCTGGGTGTGCGCGGAGATCACCGGAACCATCTTCGTGACGTACGCATGATGATTCCTGACGATGAATTCAACGAGAAGATCGACTCCCCAATCTCCATACCTCACGGAAGATCCCTGCGGCTGAGATTCGAGTTCCTTCAGCTCGATCAGGACCTTCTCCGATCGTACCCCTTTTTCTTTGCAGGCTTCATCAATCGTCTTTCCACCGTGGCAGCAGAAGTCGAGGGAGTACTTCTCGAAGACGGCGGCGGCATGGAAATCGTGTGTCACGATCTCTTTCAAACTCAGGGTGACAAGCTCTTGTGTGGACATGGTTACTCCGGATGGATGTGGTGAAATGTGTTCCCTTTCTTGTCATAAGATTGCCAAATCCGGAGTTCAGGAGTTTATGACATACATCATAAGGGGGAGGGTGCCGAGCGCGTAGGTGAGCGTGAAGGGAAGGCGGGCCGGCTGAATTGCCGCCAGGAAGGGGTGGCCTTACTTCAACGGTTGTTTCCAGAAGATCTTGCCGTGACTGTCGATCTCAAGGAGCTTCTTCTGCTCGAGGAGTTTCACGGAACGGATGACCGTCTCGACGCGGAGGCCGGTCATGTCGGCAAGCTGCTGGCGGGTAAAGACAAGCTGCGCCGGAGTTTTCTGCTGCAGATCGCCGTGTGCGACGAGGTATCGTATGAGGGTGGTAAGCCGGTGCTCTGCTTCTTCGATCGCCAACTCGGAAAGCATCGTCGATTTGTAGAAAAGACGGTCGCAGAGCGCTCGCGTGAGAGAAAGATGGATCTCCGAATTCTCCTTCAGGAGCCTCAGGAACTCCACCCGGGGAATCTTCCACACTTCGCTCTCCTCCACGGCAATGCCCGAGGCCGGATACGGCACGTCGGAAAAGAAGGGGGGCTCCCCGAAACTTTGTCCGGCCGTAAAATATCCTTGCACAAACTCCCGGCCGTCATCGCTGTAATTCGCCATCTTGATCTTTCCGGACTTCACGATGTAGAAGAAGCTTGCCCTCTCGTGCTCCTGAAAAACCATAGCTCCTTTTTTGTAACGAACCACCGTGGAGCCATATTTCTTCAGGAGTTTCTCGGGTATCATGTTCATCATCGTTTCTCCGATTGCTCGAATCTCTTCTCCGGTTTCCCGGGCATCACCGTCTAGGGCTGGTCTTCATTTCGTTCGAAGCGCTCTCCACAAAGTTAGCAAGATTTCGCTTTGAGGTCAAAACGACGGTGGAAGAGTTGCAGCTCGAAGCGTTGAAACGGAAGGTTCTGAGCCCGGTCCCTGCGAATTAATGATCCCCAGCCAATCGGATGCCCTTCGGTCAGTGAACCGCAATATTCAAGGCGCAGATCCCCGAATGCGCCTCCGAACCAATTGTTCTTGAAGGGAACCAAATGAATTCCCCGTCGGTTAATACTATCAAATAAGACTAAATACTCCGATTTAATCTGCGGGCCTGACAATCCGCCACATGATGGAGGCTAACTGCAGGATGCGACCCGGAAAGAAATCTTCGCCACCCACGGGAGAAAATGCCCCGATTCGGCTGGCTACCATTCAATATTGCGGGAGAGGTCGTTATGGATGATCCTATGAAAACGGCACTGGACAAATTCAACGATGAATTCATGTTTATCTTGTACAAAGGAAGAGAGCACATCGTCGCGCGAAAGGAGTTCGCAAGAGTCTTCTCAATCCTAATACCGAAATACTTTGTTCCCATGCAAAAAGAGGATGCTGAAACGCCTCACGGACCTCAACAATGATGGAGCGCGGGAACAAAAATATTGTCGTCATCGGGGGAGGGTATGGCGGGATCACGGCGATTCTCCGCCTGGCGAGACTTTTTCGCTCATCGCCCGGTTTTCAACTTCACCTCGTCGATAAGAACCCCTTTCACACCCTCAAGACCCGGCTGCACGAAGCCGCGGTCCATAAACGGGAAGTGACGATCGATATCGGAAGGATTATCGGGAAGCATAATATCACATTCCATCTCGGCACAATCTCGGCCATTGATCCTGCTCTCCGCACTCTCCGTATCGGCGATCAGCTTCTTCCCTACGAATACTTGATCCTTGCCCTCGGCAGTCAGGCAAATTTCTATAACATTCCCGGATTGCAGCAGTTCGCTTTTCCGCTTCAGACGCTGGACGATGCGGAGAGAATCTACAAACACATCTCCGGGCTTTGTGCACGGGCATCCTCCGAAAAGGATGAATCGGCGAGAAGGACCATGCTCCGATTTGTGATCGGAGGGGGCGGCCTCTCCGGCATCGAATTCGCGGCGGAGCTCGCCGATCGTCTCAGGATCTCCGCGAGAAACTACAGACTGGATCGGGATGAGATTGAAGTTCACGTCGTGGAGGCCGCAGCCGAGATCCTTCCCACCCTCAACGACGTGGACCGGGAGCGTCTGCAGCGGAAGTTGAACGAGAAGGGGATCGTCGTTCACACGAACACCCGCATTATGAACGCCTCGGAAAACTCCGTCTCGATGTCCCCCGGTGAAACGCTTCCGACCTCGACGATTGTCTGGACCGGAGGAATTCGGATAGCGAATCTCATCGAGAAAGCCAGCCTGACGAAGGACTCACTCGGCCGGATCAAAGTCGATGAATATCTTCGCTCGACCGATGTGCCGAATCTGTTCGCCATCGGCGACAATGCGTTCATCATCAATCCACGGACGGGGAAACCGGTCCCGGCAGCAGCACAGTTCGCGTTGCAGCAAGGGAGACTGGTAGCCGGGAATGTCCACGCGCTGGCGACAAACGGAGTGCTTCGTCCATACCGCCCGCGGGTGCTGGGTGAAGTCATCAGCCTGGGAAGACATCTCGCGGTCGGCTGGTTCGCCTTGCCCCTGGTGAAGAAAGTCACCTTCATCGGGTTTCTCGGACGGTTGTTGAAAACCGCCATTCACGAGAAACATGTCATACTCCTGACAAAAGCGAGCCGGAACTGGACATTCTATTAACGAGGAGAGAACCGTGGAACAAAAAACACTAAAGGACGTTGAGAGGTTTTCAAAAGAGAAACATATCCATGTACCTCTTTTCAACGGCGAACGGGCAAAGGTCTTACTGCTGTGTCTCTCGGCCGGCCTCTCCGTTCCGCCCCATTCTCATCCCGGGTTTGAGGTTACGCTCCAACCGCTGAAGGGAAAGGCAATCATGTCTCTTGGAGACGGCAAGGAACTCACCTTAACTCCAGGAGAGATCTTCTTTGTTGACGGCGGTGCCTCATTCAACCCCCGGAATCCGTTTCCGGAAGATTTCGAAATGCTTATCCATCTGATCAAGAAATAGAGCCGGGAGACAGGGATGAATGACACACTGCAGATCTTTTTTGCCGGCGACCACCGGAGACTTGACGAGCTTCTGGATCGGGCAACAGCGGATCCGGAACATTTTGATCCGGAGGCCTACAGAAGATTCCGCGTCGGGCTGTTGAAACACATCAAGATGGAAGAGACGATCGTGTTCCCGGCCTTTCAGAAATCGAATTCAGGGGATGTGCCGGCGCTCATCGGACGACTGAGGTTGGATCATGGTGCATTGACCGCCCTCATGGTTCCTCCTCCGTCGCCGGCGATCCTTCGCGCCATCCGGTTCATCTTGAAGGGACACAATGCACTGGAGGAGGCGTCGGAGGGATTGTACGAAAAGTGCGATGCTATGAAGGAAGGGGTGATCGAGGAGATGAAGCACAAGCTCGAAGCGATCGGAGAGGTCCCTGTCGTGCCCCACCGATCTGAACCGTTTGTCCTTGACGCAACCCGTCGGGCGTTACTGAGGGCAGGATATCACTACGAGGACTTCGAAAAAAACGAGTGAGCTCTCGACGGCCCCGCGTCACGGAGTGAGAAAAAACGAGGCGGCTTTGTTGAACACGCTATTGAACGCTTCGTCGACCAGCCATTCGTTCTTCTGATCCAGCGGAAACGGAGTGATATGATCGTAGGGGAAGGGGAAATCCAGCACCTCAACCGGCACTCCGATGTCCCGGTAATCGCCTTTCAGGATGTTCAACACCTCGCTCGGCGGTATCACTTCATCCTTCTTCAGCGCAATGGCGTAAATCTGATTCTGCAATTCCCGGAACCGCTTCTCCCGCACCTCCTTGTTCTTCTGGTAGCTCAGCATCACCTTGAACATGATCCCCGCCGGATGTTCGCTGAAAAAGTGCTCTATCCGGCGATCATGCCGAAGTTCGCTCTCAAGCCGCTCCGAATAGAAGGAATAGATCGCGATCGTTGCATCGCTGTCGAGGATGAATTTTGAGCTCGGCGACATTCTGTCCAGCGTGGGGCCGCCGCAAAACATGAACAGTCTCGAGGCTGTAAAAAGGTCGTCCGGGTTCGCCATGAGCAGGATCTCGGCCAGGAAAGAGCCGATGGAGTATGCGAAAATATCGATGCTGCTCCCCGCGGCGATCAACGGATTGCTCCCCGAACGAATCCCCGAAACCAGACGGACCACGTCGTCGAAGGTCTGAGCGCCGGACCAGAAGAATCGTTGTGGAATCATCTCCAGCCTTGCGCTGATGGCGGCATTGGCGAAGCTGGAATTCATAATGGCCTCCGATTGCGCACGCCGGGTCGTTGTCACGACGTTCATCGAGCGCGAATTGCTCCACGCCGGAGGAGTTCTGTTCATGTGAAAAGCGATCGGAAAGAGAACGACCGCCTTGCCGGTCAGCTCGACAAGCTTCTTCGCCCACGGCAGGTACTTGAACCAGTAGTGTTCATTCAACCCATGAAACATGAGGATGACTCCGGTTGACCTCCGGGGATCGGCCTTTCTGAAGACGACGTAGGAGAATTCCTTGTTCTCGACGATCTCGATATCGTCATGCTTCAGCGACTCCGGATAGGGGGCGGCTATCGTCCGCTGGCGCGCTTCGAGGTCCTCCTGGAAGACGATGTCGTGTTCCGCGCAGCGATATTCCTTTGCGCCGGGGAGCATTTCCCACCATTGCGAGAAGAATCTCTCGTGGTAGATGGCAAGGTCGCTTCCGGGCACGCTGATCACCGGCGCGAGAGGATCATAGAGTTTTTGCAGATGCTTGTAGGTTTCTTCGTATGTCATGAGGATGGGAGAGAGATGGAACGAAGCGAAGCCGGTGCGATATCGAAGCTCACGGCTATGCATCCCACCGGAAGGACTGGACTGTGGAGAACAGGAGTCAAGGGGTCACTGGAGTGTAACATTCCGGGCTTGGCCTCGTGAGGCTCGGTGAACGAAGACTCAGGAGACGGATGGAGCCAACCAGCGAGCGCCAACGGGAATCGAAACCGTCTTCTTTGACCGGGATCCACTTTGAACCTTCAGACGTCGAGGCGTGCCGAGCTCAATCCATTCTCGATCGCACTTTGGTCATCGATGGTCGTCCTATAATCCGACTCCGGCAAGGATGGAGATCGCTTGATTGTGCCCGCCGCCGTTCGCGCCCTGCAACTGTCTCAACCCGTAGTTGTAACGCAGATCGAGAGTCAGCATCGTCTGCGGGGTCGAAACTGAGATTCCACTACCGACCATGAATCCGAAGTCGGTATGAATGCTTCCGTTAAGAACGTCCCCCCTGGTGAAAAGCCTGTCGATGTTGGCACGCGCGCTCACGATCCAGCTCACCGACGGTCCGATGCAGAGATTCACCGATGGACTTTCGGATCGGAGGTAGCATTTTACGAGCACCGGAAAATCGAGGTACGCCAGATTCTGTGTGAACGAAGAACCGCTCGTTTTCTCGGCGGCGTCTTCGCGGATGAACGCCTGAATCCCTTTGATACTGTAGAGGAGATCGGGCTCAAAGGCCACCGTGGAGAAGGGTCTCCATTCCGCGAAACCGCCCACTGAATATCCGCTGACCCACGAAGGTGAGGCTTGTTCCCCGGACGACACGAAATTGACCCCTCCCTTGAATCCAAAGAAGAGGTCTTGCTGCGCCGCAGAGATCGTCGAGACAAGAAGCGTCAGCATGATGGATTGAGCCGCTGATTTCGTGAGGAAGTTCCCCATGGTCAAAGACCGTTGCGAGGATGGAGACGGAGAGGAAGTAGCGCCAACGGGAATCGAACCCGTATTTGAGCCTTGAGAGGGCTCCGTCCTGAACCGTTAGACGATGGCGCCTGGAGGTCTTCAGTGATGCGTCCGGTGAGATCAACCCGGCTGTCAAAAGAGGACGGCTGATCGGTTCCGCGGAACGACTCACCAATCTACGAAAAATTGATTTCGGTTGCAAGAAGAACTCCAGCACTGGCAGTATCCGAATTTGCCCGATCCAAAAGGAGAGACTGACATCCTGAGCGAACGAAGCGTTGGTTCTGGCGCGGAGAGAGTCTGGCAAAACCATACCTTCGGCAGAAGGATGGCGTGGCCATTGATGAGTGGTACAAATGATGACACTACCCCAGCACATTGGCACACCAGCATTCGATCGCATTGCCAGTACCAACTTAACTATGCGCTTGTTATTCGTCGAATCGTGGAGTACCTTCCTTCGTTTTGAAATCTTCATCCACCGGGAACGAAGACAATGGTCACCCCTCTCACCCTCAGGGAAAAAATCGGCTACGGCTTCGGGGACGCAGCCTCTTCGATGTTCTGGAAACTCTTCGGGATGTACCTCCTCTTCTTCTACACCGACATCTTCGGCATCCCTGCCGCCGTCGTTGGGACGATGTTCCTTGTCACGAGACTCGCGAACGCCGCCTTTGATCCCTTCGTCGGAATCCTTGGGGACAGGACGAACACGCGTTGGGGAAAGTTCCGCCCCTACCTGCTCTGGATCGCTCTTCCGGTTGGCCTTTTCGCCGTGCTGACCTTCACGACTCCGGCATTGAGCACATCAGGGAAAATCATCTATGCGTACGTAACGTTCGGCCTCATGATGGCCGTGTACTCGATGATCAATGTTCCGTACGCATCGCTCATGGGAGTGATGAGCGACGACGGCAAAGAAAGAACGACCCTCGCGACGTACCGATTCATCTTCGCCTTTGGCGGAAGCTTCCTCGTCCTCGGCCTCTTCCAGCCCCTCTTCGACGGCTTCGGCACCAGAACCCTCGTCACCTACTCATCTTCTCACCCGGTCGTCATTGCGGAGCGCAGCTCGTCCCGTCCTGAATCGCTCCTGGTCTGGGATGCGGCCACGCTGGACACGACACGCCGGGTTGATTCGTTGCTCTATATAACGGCAAAGGTGCACACCCGTTCGAGGGAGGCATTCAGCCTAGGGCTCTTCGATCCGCTGTCGAAACACTTCGACGGATTCAGGTTTGCGGAGGGAAAAGATACCCTCGGCCTCGTCAGAGGAGGAGGGACGGTGGACATTCGCCTGCGTGTGGACAGGGGGCTGACGACAGGGAGACTTGCGGACTTCGCGCATCTGAAGCTTGCGTGCGAAGGGATCGGCGCCGATTCCATCAAGGTCGAAAGTGCGGCGTTGAAGGAGATCGATTATCGTTCGGGGACCGAAAAGGCGGTCATGGTCGTTTCGGTTATCGCCGTTGTCTTCTTTCTCTTCACCTTTGCATGGACGGTCGAGAAGGTGAAGCCGATTGCCGCGCAGACCTCGCTGAAGTCTGACCTCAGGGATCTGAGCAGGAATTCCCCCTGGTTCATCCTTGTCGGCGCTAGCATCTTCACAATCTTTCTCAACACGATCCGCGACGGGGCCGCCGTCTATTACTTCACGTATTATTTCAAAGGACTCACCAACATCGAGTTCAGCTCGTCGGTCGTCCTGGCGATGAGTACGCTTTACCTCCTCCTGGGACAGGCGGCGAACATCGTCGGCGTGGTGATGGCAAAGCCGGTTTCCGACAGGATCGGCAAGAAGAAGACCTTCTTCATCGCGATGGTGAACGCGGCGCTCCTCAGCTTCATCTTCTACTTTCTCAACAGAACCGACGTGACGATGATCCTTATTTTCCAATTCCTCATCAGCGTGAACGCCGGTATCATCTTTCCGCTCATCTGGTCGATGTTCGCCGATACCGCCGACTACTCGGAATGGAAGAACAAGCGCCGCGCCACGGGGCTTGTCTTCTCGGCGGCGTCGATGTCGCAGAAGTTCGGAGCATCGGTCGGCATTGCGATGGTTGGATGGATCCTTTCTTTCTACGGCTACCGCGCGAATGTCGAACAGGCCGACACCGCTTTACAGGGAATCCGGATGATGCTGAGCTTCTATCCCGGAGTGGGCGCGCTTCTTGCCGCCGCCTTCGTTTTCATCTATCCGTTGAAGGAGTCGGTCCTCTCCACGATTGCTGAAGAGCTGAAGGTTTTCCGCGCCGGATCTGAAAACCGGGCGTGATGCGATCATCATCCCTCGAGCGGATGGAGAATCGCAAAGCGCTGGGTATGGACTAATCGAGAGGACTCGTCATGAAACAATTCCAATCTTTGGCATCCGCAATGATCGAAGCGATGGAAGAGCACGCTCTCAAACTGGGAGTGAAAGGAGTGATCGTCGTGGCGGGCATGGACAGTTCCGGAGGCGCATGGGAGTCATCCATGAAAGCGGTGAAGGCCATCAAATCGATCGCGGAGGATCCAAAGAAGTCCGAGTATCCCGGCTACAACTTCATCGGGATAGCATATTCCAAGGCGGCAGAGATGGCCGACACCAGGATCAACAGCGGAAGCAAGGTGCGTCCTCCGTACCAGGGGGAGTACGGCTTCCAGGGTGGCTCGATCAGGAAGACCGCCGAAGGGTACCTCCTGGCGGTCTTCAGCGGAGCAACCGGAGAGCAGGATTTCGAGATTGCCGAGAAGGGGATCGAAGCTTTCGAACGAATGCGCTAGTCCTCCTCGGATTTTCTCGAGGATCCAAAGGACGTCTTCGCAGGATGGCTTCTCAACTTTTTTTGCTCATCAGACCGGGATACTATCAAAATTCAGGTCCGTCTCTTCTCTCTTTTATCTTGTCTCTTGTTTTTCTGTCTCCTGTTTCCTGTATTCTGTATTCTATCTTTTGGAAATTCTTTGTATATTATCCCCACCATGGGCATGGAGATTTCGACCAAGAAGAAGATCGTCCTTGTAGGGGACAAGGTGCTGATCGCTCCGGAGAAGGATCAGGAGCGGACTTCGCACGGCTTGTACCTTCCCCCCGGGGTGAAAGAGAAAGAGAAGGTCCAGAGCGGCTACATCGTGAAGGTGGGTCCCGGCTACCCGGTCGTCAACCCGAATTTCGTCGACCAGGAACCGTGGTCCACGACGCCCAAGGAGCCGGTAAAGTACATCCCTTTGCAGGCCGAAGAAGGAGACTACGCGATATTCCTTCGGGACGCGGCGATCGAGATCGAGTATGAAGGGGAGCAGTACCTTATCGTCCAGCAGTCGTCGCTCCTCATGCTCCTCAGGCCCGGCGTGTTTCCGGAGATCGGTTTATGAGTCCGATCCGCCGAAGCGAACCCGCGGACGCCGACGACCCTCATATTTTTTCCGAAGCAAACATACACCGCCAATTGCAGACTGCTCCGTTCACGCAGGGGTTCTACACGCTCACGTTTTACATCGACGGGGGGAAGCCAGCCAACCATCCGACCGAAACGCTTTCCGAGTTCTATCTCTATCCCTCGGGGGGTACTCTGCGCGACAGCACGTTCAATCTTGTTTTTTACGACTCCCAGTTCGATACGTACAGGGGCTTCAAGCCACCGCACCTTAAGGGGAAATAAAAGATCAAAAAGCAAAGAGGAAAAATTCAAAGGGAAGATAAGAAACGTTCGACACAGGAGGTCGGCACATGATTGCCGCGATCCTTTGGAACGATCTTTCATTTTTCATCTCTATTTTTGCTCTTTCCTATTTGCTCTCTAATCTTCCTCCAAACTTGTCCGGCTGCCTATAACAACGCACTCCTGCTATGGAACCAGAAGAAATCTTAGAAAGTATCTCCGGCGGTTTTTTTGCGCTGGATAAAGAGTTCAGGTTTACCTACTGGAACCGCGCGGCGGAAGAGGGGACGGGATTCAAACGGAGCGAGGTCCTCGGCCGGCATGTCTTTGAGATTTTTCCGAATGCCGAAAAGGCCGAATTGGGCGACCGCTACCGCGCGGCGATGGAGACGAAGACCTTCCAGTCGTTCGAGACGAGCTACAAGGACCCGCGGTTCGAGGCCTGGTACAACATTCGCATCTACCCGAACGAGAACGGGCTATCGGTCTTCTTCCAGGATATCACCCGCGAAAAGCAGCAGGAGCGTCAGCGCGAGACGCTCCTCGAGATCTCTCACGTCATCAACACGAGCAATCAGCTCGACGACCTCTGCGCGCAGGTCGTCCACACGCTCGCTGCCCGGTACGACCTCCCCTTCCACCATGTCCTGATGTACATCTTCCGCCCGCAGGACGAGCGGATCATCCTCGTCGCCCCGGAGCTCCCCTCGCTCGAGTGGGAGAAGAAGCTGACAGCCCGCTCCGTGAACGAGCAGGACCCGGTCGCGTCCGTCGATGCCGTCATCACCGGATCTGTTGTCGTGACGTCCGACATGTCCCGCAGTTCGTACTATGCGGTCGCCCCCGAGATGCTTCTTTCGACCGATCCGAAGACGATCGTTGCAATTCCGCTCAAAGTCGAAGGGGAGCTTGTCGGCGTACTGGAAATGCTCCTCAATGCGGACCAGTCGTTTGCCGAGCGCGAGCAATCTTTCCTTTCCCTCATCGCGAACGAGCTCTCGGTCGGGATCAGCCGCCGGGGACTCATCGACGAGCTGCGCGTCAAGAACGTCGACCTCGAAATCCAGCGCGCGCAGACCCAGGATGCCCATGAAACGTTGAAGAAGTTCCTCGCGTTCTTCAGCCATGAACTCCGCTCGCCCCTCAATTCGATCATCGGTTTTTCGGAGCTCATCCTCACGGAGATGCCGAAGATCGACGCCGCGACGATCACGTCGTACACGACGTCGATCAGCGACAGCGGCAAACATCTTCTCCAGCTTATCAACGACATCCTCGACCTCTCGAAGCTGGAGGCCGGGAAACTGGAGCTCCACTACATGAGCATCCCCATCCGTCGGTTCATCGACGGTCTTGCGACCTCCCTCAGGCCGCAGATGGAGGAGAAGCGCCTGAACTTCGACATCAAGGTCGCCGAAGAGCTCGACGACATTGTCGCGGACGACATGAGGCTGAAGCAGATCGTCCTCAACCTCGTCACGAACGCCATCAAATTCAGCCATCCCGAAGGAACGATCGGGATCTCAATCCGGCGTGTGGAGAACACCGTCGAATTCGCCGTGAAGGATACCGGCGTCGGCATCAGGGCCGATGAGCTGCCGCGTCTCTTCCAGCCATTCCAGCAGACGGCGTCGGGGAGCCGGAAAAAGGAGGGGACCGGGCTTGGACTCTCGATCACCAAAAAGCTTGTCGAACTCCACGGAGGTTCGATCGTCGCGACGAGTGAATTCGGGAAGGGAAGCACCTTCGTCGTGAGGATGCCGATGATGGTCAGTTCGCAGGGCGAAGGAGCCGAAGTGGCGGCGGGGATAGCCGGGCTCGTGACGCCCCGGAAGACCCCGCAGCGCGTCCTTGTCGTCGAGGATAAACCTCATGCCCGGCAAATTCTCCAGTCGTACCTTTCGGAGGCCGGCTACGAGATCGAGACGGCGATCAACGGCATCGAAGCTCTCGAGAAGGCGAAGCAATGGAAGCCGGACGTCATCACCCTCGACATTCTTCTTCCGGTGAAGGATGGATGGCAGGTGCTCCGGGAACTCAAACAGCATCCTCTCTGCAAGAACATCCCCGTCATCATCATATCGATGCTCGACGAGCGGAACGTGGGATTCGGTCTCGGCGCCGTCGACTATTTCGTCAAGCCGGTACAGAAGGATGCCCTCCTTGAATCGCTGAGGAAGGCGACCTCGGTCATCAAACCGACCCAGTCGGCGAGGATCCTCGTCATCGACGACGACAGGTCGGTCATCGACCTCGTCACGGTGATCCTCGAATCGGAAGGGTGCACGGTTCTCAAGGCGACCGACGGGAGGGAAGGACTGCGGCTTGCGCAGGAAGATCTCCCCGACCTCATCATCCTCGACCTCGTCATGCCGGAGATCTCGGGGTTCAACGTCGCCTACCAGTTGAAGCACAACCAGAAGACCCAGAACATCCCGGTTATCGTCATGACGAGCATGGAGATTGACGACGAGACGAAGGAACAACTCCAGGGGTTCGTCGTTGGGTTGATGAAAAAATCGGGCTTCACGAAGAAAGACCTGCTCCAGGAAATCTCCGCCCTCGAGGGGAAGCGTCCCTGACCGGCGGAGATTTTTTGGGGGTGCTACGCGGGGGGATACTCCTTGAGGAATTGTTCAACAGCGCTGCGCCACTCCCGGATCGGCTTTCCGAGATGCTGGCGCAGCCGTGCGTTTGACATCGCGGTGAAGGCGGGGCGGGGGACCGAGCTGGCGAAACTGTTCATCGGCACGGGGATGAGAAGGTTCTCGAGCGACAGGGTCTCCGCGACGAGTTTGCCGACTTCGTAGCGCGAGGCGTAGCCGCTGTTCGTCAGGTGGAAGAGACCGGTGAGTCCCCGCCCGATCGAATCGAGGGTCAGCCCGACAAGGTCGGCGGTGCTCGTGGGGACAGAGACTTCATCGGCGCTCAGCTTGATGATGCGAGTCTTCCGGGACCACTGGAGAAATTTGTGGATGAAGTTCTGGGGGCCGTTCCCGAAGACCCAACTGGTCCGGAAGAGAAGGAAACTCCCGCCGTGCCGCAACACCGCTTCTTCCCCCTCGAGTTTGCTCTTTCCGTAAATGTTGAGCGGGTTCGGCCGGTCTGCCTCCGTGTAGAGGTCCCCTTTCTTCCCGTCGAAGACGTAATCGGTGCTGTAGTGAACCAGGAAAATCCTGTGGAGTTTCGCCAGGGAGGCGATATGGTCGACCGCTTTCCCGTTGACGAGGCGGGCGATCTCCGGTTGCTCCTCAGCCGTCTCGACCGCGTTGTACGCCGCGCAGTTGAGGATTACGGTCGGAGCGATCTCCTCGATGCAGCGCGCGAGCGAATCGAAGTTCGTGATATCGCACTCTTTTTCATCGGGGGAAATAACCCTTTCGTTCCGGGCGGTCAATTCCACTGTGAATTGCTTTCCGAGCTGGCCGTTTGATCCGAGGATAAGGTATTTTTCGTTGCTCATCGGGAAGTTTCGCGGCTGTTTGCGTATTGTTTCGTCCGGGACCAATCCGTATATTGAAACTGATATCCTTCGCTGAAACCAGTTACAATAACTCCAACGGGGTGTAGCTCAGCCTGGCTAGAGCGCTTGCTTTGGGAGCAAGAAGTCGTAGGTTCGAATCCTATCACCCCGACAACATATTCTGGCCAGAGCACGGTCAATTAGGAGTCGAGTCGTAGGTTCTCCCGAAGGGACCCCTTAGGGGGAATCCTATCACCCCGACAGAAGATTCTTCTGGCTAAGGCGCCAAGCCGAAGACGAAGCACCCCGAAAGAACCCTTCTCAGTACCATCCCCTCGCATACGAACCACAACCCCCTTTCGTGGTCTCGAAAAGCACACATCGCCCCTACGGGGCTCTAACCGTTGACGGAAGGCTCGCCTATGAACGGCGCCGCTTCTGACGGAGCGGCTTGTGTGCCCAATTGAACTATCCTCGTGGACAATCTTGTCCGCACTCTGATACTCTCGCCGACTCTTGTGAGCGCCGAAGGCGCGAACCGTCCATAAAACGAACGATGCCAAGCGGCTTCCAAGCGCCGTAGGCGCGGTCTGTGATCT
>DATJQP010000004.1:0-6467 GCA_035505655.1 Bacteroidota bacterium | reverse complement strand
TAGTGATCGCTGAACGTGCTGTTTTGTTCGGGGTCCAGAACCTCGAGGAGCGCGGCCGACGGATCGCCGCGGAAATCCATGCTCATCTTGTCGACTTCATCCATGAGCATGACGGGGTTGATGACACCGGCCCGTTTCATGGACTGGATGATTTTCCCGGGCATCGAGCCGATGTACGTCCGCCGGTGGCCGCGAATCTCCGCCTCATCCCGCACGCCACCAAGGGAAATGCGGACAAATTTCCGGCCCAGGGCTCGCGCGATCGATTTCGCCAGCGAGGTTTTGCCGACCCCCGGGGGGCCAACGAAACAGAGAATCTGCCCTTTCATCTCCTTGACGAGATTGAGGACGGCAATGTGCTCCAGAATCCTCTCTTTCGGCTTTTCAAGTCCGAAATGGTCTTCGTCGAGGATGCGCTTGACGTGTTCGACGTCAAGATCGTCCTTTGTCCTTTTCGCCCAGGGGACCGCGATCAGCCAGTCGAGATAATTCCTTGTGACGGTGAACTCCGGCGACATCGGCGGAGTCTTCTTGAGCTTGTTGAACTCCTCCATCGCCTTCGTCTCAACCTCTTTCGGCATCTTTGCCTTCAGCAACTGTTCCTTGAGCTTGGCGAGTTCCGGAGACGCCTCGTCTTCGCCCAGCTCGTCCTGGAGGATGCGGATCTGCTCCTGGATGAAAAATTTCCGCTGCGATTTCTGAATGTTGTCCTGAACTTTCGTATCAATTTCTCGCTCGATCTTCAGGATGTCGATTTCGGTGGTCAGAATTTTCGACAACTCATACAACTGCTCGCGGAGATGCTGCGTCTGGAGGATGCGCTGTTTTACATCCACGCTCTGGACCAGGTTCGCCGCCATATAATAGAGCTTCCGGTGCGGCTCTTTGATGCCCTCAAACGCCATGAGCACTTCCGGAGGGACGTTCCGGCTCAGTTTTACATACTCCTGGAACAATGTCGAGGCGTGCCTCACAAGGGCGTCGATGTCGTGCCCGGCGGGCACTTCCGATTTGTTGATGAGAAGTTCCGCCTCGAGGTATGACGTGGTCGGCAGGAATCTCTTGACGGTCGCCTGCACCACCCCGTCGACAAGGATCTTCATCAGCCCGTTCGGCAGTTTCAACATCTGGATGATTTTCGCAACCGTCCCGTGGATGTAAACGTCGTCAGATGTCGGCTCGTCGATCGAGGCGCTCTTTTGCGCAACGAGGAAGATGTTCTTTCCTCGCTCGAGGGCTTCGTTGGCGGCCCTCAGGGAACTTTCCCTCCCGACAAGAACCGGGAAAATCATGTATGGAAAGAGAACGACGTCGCGCAGGGGCAGAACCGGCAAGGTCTTCGGAATGTTGTCGAGCGTCTCTACGGTTGCATCGCTGAATTTTAGGGGAGTCTCACTCATGGTCCTTCGTCACTTCGTTGTCCATCCCAAAAATAAAAAGAGTCCCGGGGGGCGGGACACGCGTCAGTTTATGAAATATACCCACAAATGGAGGGATAAGCAAGGTTGTCCCCGGCGCAGCGACGCAGTCGATCGGAGTCGCTTTGACGGCAGCACCTCCCGCTGATTTTTTCTCTCAGCTGACCGCCTCGTTGAGAAATCGGACGAGCGGAGTTGCCGTTTCGAAAATGGTTGCCGCGTCGGATGCGAATTTTTCCTTCAGACATTTCGACTCCGGCAGTTCAACGCCGACGAAAAATTGTTTGAATTTCAACCACTCCGCCATTTTGTGATCCGGCTCGTACCCTTTTGGGACGCGCTGGAGTGTTTCACCTTCAAGCTTGCCGAAGAGTTTCTTAAATCGCGGATTGTTGAGGATGGAGAGGAATTGATCCGGCCTGGCAGCAATCGCCCGTCGAATGCCCTTGAGCTGGTCTCCGTCGGGCATGTAGAGTCCGCCACCGAGGAAAATTCCCCCCGGTTCAATCTGCATGTAGAATCCGGATCCTTCAACGCCTTTCGGTTTCCCGCGAAGCACAAAGTGGGCCGCTACGTGTGTCTTGTAGGGTGTTTTGTCTTTGCTGAACCGGATGTCGCGATAAATACGGAAGATGGACCGTTTCGGATTGATGTCAAACTCGGGCGCAAATCGCTCGAAATGAGGACGAAGCGCAGCGATGAGCGAGAGCATCGGAAGCTTGACGTGCGACTCGTACTCTTCCTTGTGTTTGTCAAACCACGGACGGTTGTTGTTCCGCTTCAACCGCTTGAGGAAATCCAGTCCCTCCGGCGGAAACCCGTCAAAGGGGGGATAGAAATCCATGTCCGACAAGGGAACCTTCTCTGCAGCCGACATACTCTCTTCCTTCCTTTATTAGATTGCCTTGTATTCTTTTCCTTCGATTGCTGCGCGGACAAAGCCGTCAGCGCGCTGAAGGCGCTCGTGGGCTTCCTCCTTGCCAACGCCGGCCTTGATCATGACAAGTGCGGTCTTTACGTGACCGTCCGCCTTTTCGAGATATTCCGCCGCCGATTCATACCCGACCCCGGTAATCGTCATCACCACCCTTTTCGCCCGCTCCTTGAGTTTGAGGTTGGTCATCTGGAGGTCGATCATCATGTTCTCGTACACCTTCCCCAGGCGCACCATCGCCGTCGTTGTGATCATGTTGAGTACGAGCTTCTGCGCTGTCCCGGATTTCATCCGCGTCGATCCCATGATGACTTCCGGGCCAACTTCGGGACAGATTGCAATATCGAGCGAATTCGCCACTTCCGCAAATTCCGGCGAATACATCCGGCTGCGGGGGTTGGTCGTGACGTAGAGCGTTTTCGCTCCGAGCTGTTTGGCACGCTTCACGGCGCCGATGACGTACGGGGTCCGAAGGCTCGCCGCAATCCCGCAGACAACGTCGTTCTCTGTAACCCCCCTGGCGTCGATGTCATTCGCACCGTTCTCTTCTTTGTCCTCGGCCCCCTCCTGTGCCCTGAACATCGCCTTCTCTCCTCCGGCAATCATCCCCTGAACCATCTCGAATGGAACGCCGTAGGTCGGCGGGCACTCGACGGCATCGAGCACACCGAGACGTCCGCTCGTCCCCGCGCCGGCGTAAAGCAACCGTCCGCCATTTTTGAATGCGCGAACGACGAGCTCGACCGCGGTCGCGATGTACGGAAGCTCCGCTTCCACGGCAAGTGCGACACGCTTATCTTCCGTGTTGATGATGCGAAGAGCTTCTTCGATCGATCGGGCGTCGATATCCATGCTCGCGGGATTTCGCTGCTCGGTGCTGAGTCTTGTCAGCTGCTCGAAAAGTTTTTTCTGATCTGTCACGCGTGTGTCGCTTTCTGCTTTAAGTGTGATGCCATCTCGACCACGACAACTTTCTTCTCCCCTTCTTCGAGTTGGCTGGTTCCCCGGAGGGTCAGGGCCAGCGTTGTGATGGAACCGAGGGACGGCAATTTTCTTATCTGTCCAAGCTCCCCCTCGAGGTCTCCTCCCTTGAGGGCGACGAGCGATGGCGTTGTGAGACAGACTCGAGGGTCGCCCGCCTGCTGCGTTGAATCTGTGATGCTCGACTCGCTCACCTGGTCGGTCCTGAGGAACGGCGCAGCCCACTGAACAAGGTCTTTCATCGGCGCCACCGCCCGCGCTACCACGACATCGTACTGACGGTGGTGCTCCTTTGATCGTCCAACATCCTCGGCGCGTCCCCACACGGCCTTGCAGCCGGTGAGTTCGAGATCCTGAATAAGATCGTTCACAACATTTATTTTTTTCTGTGTAGAGTCAAGGAGTGTGAACGCGAGATCGGGTCGGGCAATCTTCAGGGGAAGGCCGGGGAGTCCGCCGCCGGTTCCGAGATCCAAAATTTTTGTGCCGGTCCGGATGCGAATCTTGAAGAGAATTGAGAGCGAATGAAGAAGATGGTTCGTCCAAAAATTCTCTTCGTCTTTCCTTGAGATGAGGTTGATTTTCTGATTCCACTCGAGCAGTCTTCGCGCGAGCTGCTCAAACTGGTCCAGTTGCCCTTCGTTCAGAGGCAGGCCGTTTTGGCTGCACGTCGTGGAAAACCAAATTCTATTGTCTGTGGTTCCCATAAGTTGTTATATATCAACGCGTTGCGGCTGTTTCACGTGAAACACGCCATTAGCGAAGAGAGACCAGAAGGATCGAAACATCCGAAGGGGTGACGCCGCTGATTCTCGAAGCCTGGCCTATGGACTCCGGGCGTACTCTGCTAAGTTTCTCCCGCCCTTCTGACGAAAGAGAGCGGATTTTTGAGTAGTCGTAGTCCAGCGGAATCTTCTTGTCTTCGAACGAATCGAATCTTTCGATCTGCTCTTTCTGTCGCTGGATGTATCCCTCATATTTTAAATCGATCTCTACCTGCTCAAGCACCTCCCTCGCCAGTTTCTGATCCGGCATGGAGAGTATCTCCCTGACGACCGGCTGCTCCGGCAGAGAACCGAGCTTGAGCGTTTCCTCCAGCTTGACTCCCGGGCGTTTTAGGATTTTCGAGAGTTTCTCTTTCGTCTCGAGAGTCCCTTCTGAAACTCGCGCAAAGTATTCGCGGACGCTTTCGGGCGTCAACGACACCTCGTTTGCCGTTGCAACAAGGGAAGCGATGAGTTCCTCTTTTCTCTTCAACCTTTCCATTTGTCCGCTTCCGACAAGGCCGAGTTCGTACCCCCTTTTCATGAGACGGCGATCTGCATTATCCTGGCGGAGAAGCAGTCTGTGCTCGGCTCTTGACGTGAACATCCTGTAAGGCTCGTCTGTACTTTTGTTCACCAGGTCGTCGATGAGGACCCCGATATACGCCTCAGACCTTTTGAGTATGAATGGTTCCCCTTTTCTTACCAGCTGCGCAGCGTTGATGCCGGCGATCAGTCCCTGGCCCGCAGCCTCCTCATATCCCGACGTCCCGTTGACCTGACCGGCAAAGAAGAGACCATCCACAATCTTGGATTCAAGTGTCAGCTTCACCTGGTGCGGTGGAAAGAAGTCATATTCCACGGCATATCCCGGGCGAAGCATCGTGACTTTTTCCAGACCTGGGATCGTTCTCAATCCCTCAAGCTGGATTTCTTCCGGAAGACTCGTCGAGAATCCATTGACATAGACAACGTCGGTTTCATATCCCTCGGGCTCCAGGAAAATCTGGTGACGCTCCTTCTCCTCGAATCGAACAACCTTGTCCTCAATCGACGGACAATATCTTGGACCAACCCCCTTGATGACCCCGGTGAAGAGGGGTGACCGGTCGAATCCTTTCCGGAGGATCTTGTGGGTCTCCGTTGATGTGTACGTGAGGTACATCGGAATGAGTCGATTGGTAATTGAGTTGGTCGAGTACGAAAACGGCTGAGGGGGATTGTCGCTCTGCTGCTCCTCTGTTTTTGTCAGATCGAGACTTGCCAGAGAGATCCTTGGAGGGGTCCCGGTCTTGAGCCTTCCGCTGACGATCCCGAGCTGGGAGAGGTTTTCTGTGAGTCCCTTTGCCGGCGCCTCGCCGTATCTCCCCCCTTCCCGGTTTCTCAATCCTGTATGCATCAGGCCCCGCAAAAACGTCCCCGCACTGAGCACGACCGTCTTGCAACTGATTGTTCTACCTGAACTCGTGAGAACGGCGGTGATCGCCGGTCTCCCCAGATGGCCTGCTGGTTCGGTAACAACGGCGGAGATTGAATCTTCGAGTATCGCGAGGTTCTCCTGGGTTTCAAGTCTTCGTCTTGCTTCTCTGGAGTACCATTCGCGATCATTCTGACATCTTGGACTCCAGACGGCGGGGCCTTTGGATCGATTCAGAAGCCTGAACTGTATGCCCGTGGCATCGGCTATCTTTCCCATCTCTCCCCCCAAGGCGTCGATCTCACGGACAAGGTGCCCCTTTGCCGTTCCTCCGATGGCGGGATTACAGGACATCCGGCCAATGGCATCCTTGCTCATCGTTATGACGAGAACGCTGCACCCCATTCTCGCGGCTGCAAGCGAGGCCTCGATCCCGGCGTGGCCAGCCCCTACAACGATTACATCCGGTTTGACTGTCTGATTGTCCATTCAGCCCAATGTTCCACGTGGAACGCTGTTCACTTTCCTATGCAGAATTTGGAAAAGATCTGGTTTAATATGTCCTCTGTGGTCACGGTGCCGATGATCTCGCCGATGGAGTCAAGCCCGGCCCGGAGGTCAACAGCAATAAACTCTGAGCTCTCTCGGCTTTTTGTCGACCCCAAGGCAAGATCGAGCGACCTCCTCGCCCGTTGCAGGGCCGACAGGTGTCTGGCGCTGGAAATCAGTAATCCGGTTTCCCCTTTCGAGAGCCCGCCACCGGTGGCAATTCTGGATAGCTCCGCCTCCAAACCGCGAAACCCTTCAAGCGTCGTGGCTGATATTCGTAACACCGTATGATTCGAAAGGATTTCCGAAAGATCGGAAAAGACATCACCGGCTGTCGGCTCGAGATCAACCTTGTTGATCGCAATAATGCAGGTTGCGCCACGCGACTCAACTTCAGATATCAA
>DATJQP010000003.1:0-50271 GCA_035505655.1 Bacteroidota bacterium | reverse complement strand
GCCTCGGACGATTCCAACGCTTGAGCATACGAGGTCGGCTCGGCAGTCGTCCCAGTGACCAGGCTGATCTTCTCGGCTATTTCCCGAGGAAGCTTCTTTTCCGATCCCTTCCTGACAAGCGCTGTAACGACATGTCCGGCCGCCACGAGATCTCTGACGATTTGACGTCCGACATAGCCGGTTGCTCCCGTCACGAAAACCCTCATGAGATCCCTCCGCCGCCGCAAAATATAGAGAAAAAATGATTCTTCCACAAACAAGGAGACACGGCTGCCGCAAACCGTCGCGGTTTTGTAAGACTAGGCGGCAAAACGAAGGAACCCTTCAGTCACGATCGAGACTTGGGCCGGATATCGATGAACGACCGGGGCAAAGAGTATCTCAGAGAGCAGCACTCATAGGCGTGGAATCCCGGACGGCCGCCCGAATCGCTTCTGCGGTCGCTGCAGCCCCCAGCTCAGCGACAAGGTCAATCGGTGCGTGGAGATCACCGGCGCTGAGACCGAAGGTCGTATCGCCGTCGAAGGATGTATGAGCCGGCATTATCGCACGCGCCATACCGTCGTGCGCCCGCTGTGCAAGGCGGAAACAATCTACTTTGCTGAGCCGGGCATTCGTCGCGACCACCACAAGCGTTGTGTTGATGTTCCTCAAGAGAAGCGATTCGTCAAGAAATGAGACGACCCTTTTCTCGCTCCCGAGGAACTTACCCTGCTGTTGAGCTCCTGCAAGAATGGTCCCGTCCGCAGCGATAACATCACCCACCGCGTTCACCACCGCGATGGCACCGACGACGAGATCCTTCTGCCGAAGCGATGCGCTTCCGACTCCCCCTTTCATCGCCGACGACAGGCCTCCCCATTTTCCAACGGTGGCTCCCGTCCCCGCTCCGACTCGTCCGGCCTCGAAGCTGCTACCCGCGCGTTTGCAGGCGTCGTATGCGTTCTCGGCGGTTGGAAAGGTCAGCGGGTTGCCGACGTTGAGGTCAAAGATGACCGCCGACGGCACGATGGGGACGAGCGCCCACGGAGTCCGGTATCCGATCCCTTTCTCCGAGAGAAACTTCATGACGCCGTTTGCCGCTCCGAGCCCGAAAGCGCTCCCGCCGGTGAGAAGCACCGCATGAATTTCCTGAGCCTGTTTCTCCGGCGCAAGGGAAGCCAACTCACGTGAGCCTGGTGCACTTCCTCGCACTTCGCAGCTCGCGGTCGTCTTCGGGGGACAAAGAACGACGGTGCACCCGGTCAGGGACGCGCCGTCGGTGTAGTGACCGATGAGAATTCCGGGCACGTCGGTGATCATGGTCGCCTCATCGAATGAAGGTGGTCAGCGTTTGACTTGGAAAGAGGCATGTGCAAGGAAGATCCCCGCGGCGACACCCGCGTTGAGCGACTCCGCCCTGCCGAATTTCGGAATTGCGACTGTCTCATCGAGAAGGCGTGCGGTCTCCGGAGATATCCCCCGTGCCTCATTCCCGATGACAAGAACCGATTTATCGGGCCACCGGAGATCCCTCAGGTTCGTGTGTCCGTCGACCGTCGCCCCAAACACCCTGAACCCGGAGGAGCGAAATCGGTCGAGAAGAGATCCGAACCGATCATCTCCCCCATGTGCCGAAATGATGGGGATGTGGAAAAGAGATCCGGCAGTTGCACGGACGACCTTGGGGTTGTAAAGCTCCACGCAGCGGTCACTCAGGATCAGGATGTTTGCGCCAAACCAATCCGTGGAACGGATAATGGCTCCGAGGTTACCAGGATCCGAAACCTCATCCAGGGCGACCGCGAATACCTTTTCGCGCCGAAGAGCGCTCGCCATCTCAGCTTCGCGGTCGTCTCCGAATTTCCGGACAACGGCGGCAATCCCCTGGCCCGCGACGGTGTCGGCAATCTGCTCGAACTCGCGGGACGAAACCTCGGAGAACTCCCTGGAGTTCTTCATGGCCAATCCGAACTGTGTGGCGAACCTTCCCTCTTCCCTTGCGCCCCTGGTGAAGAGAAGCAGCTCAAATTTGACTCCGGCCGCGGCGGCCTCTTCGATCGTTTTCCACCCTTCAACGAGGAACACCCCCTCCTTGTCTCGGAACTTCTTCACTCCGAGGCTTTTCAAATAGTGGAGCTTCGCCTTGGTGAGCATGGCAGGGTTTCTGTGTGGATGAACCTTATCGTGTCTTGCCTGATTGGACGGATGACCGGTCCGTTTGCCGTCTCTCTTCCTTGGTGATCCTCAGCTTTCGTGTTCTCCCCAGCTTTTGCGAAAGAGGTCGGAGATCTCTCCCAGGGTTGCGTACACTTCCACGGCTTTGAGGAGCGGCGGCATAACATTTTCAGTCGACTCGGCAGCCCGCCGAAGTTCGTCCAGTGCACGCGACACGGCAATATTGTCCCGCGACTGCTTCACTGAATTAAGCTGCCGGATCTGTTCAGTGCGCACGTTCTCATCGACTTTAAGGAGCGGAATCGGCGCCTCCTTCCCTTCGGCAAACGCATTCATCCCCACGATAATCTTCTCTTTCGCATCAATCCCCCGTTGATACTGGTAGGCGCTTTCCGCAATCTCGGACTGATAGTAGTGTGCCTCGATCGCGCCGACCGCGCCGCCGAGGGCTTCGATCTTCTTCAGGTATTCACGCGCCTTCGATTCAAGGCTCTCCGTCAGAGACTCCACGAAAAACGACCCTCCGAGCGGGTCCACGGTCTCTGCGACACCGGACTCGAACGCAAGGATCTGTTGCGATCTGAGGGCGGTGCGGGCCGACTCTTCGCTCGGCAGGGCGAGTGCTTCGTCTTTGCCGTTGACGTGGAGAGACTGGCATCCTCCCAAGACCGCAGCGAGCGCTTGCAATGTCGTGCGGGTGATGTTGTTCTCCGTCTGCTGCGCGGTGAGGGTCGATCCTCCCGTTTGCGCGTGGAATCTCAGCTTCATTGCGTCGGGATTCTTCGCCCCGAATTCGTCCCGCATGATGGACGCCCACAACCGGCGTGCCGCGCGGAACTTCGCCACCTCCTCGAAGAAGTTATTGTGTGCGTTGAAAAAGAACGAGATTCGCGGACCGAATTCGTCGACGTTGAGGCCGGCGTCCACGGCGGCCGAGACGTAGGCCTTTGCATTTGCGATAGTAAATGCCAGCTCCTGCACTGCGGTGGAGCCCGCCTCGCGAATGTGGTAACCGCTGATGGAGATGGTATTCCACGCCGGGAGATTCCTTCCGCACCACGCGAAGGTGTCGGTGACAAGCCTCATCGAATGTCGCGGCGGATAGATGTATGTCCCGCGGGCGAAATACTCCTTTAAGATATCGTTTTGAATGGTCCCCGAAAGGCGGGTGAGGTCGGCCTTCTGCTTCCTCGCCAGCACGACGTACATCGACAAAAGAATTGCGGCCGTGGCATTGATGGTCATCGATGTCGTCACCTCCGCGACGGAAATTCCGTCGAAAAGGGTTTCCATGTCCGCCAGCGTATCGATGGCTACCCCTACCTTTCCCACCTCCCCCTCGGCGAGCGGATTGTTCGAATCGTACCCCATCTGAGTCGGGAGGTCGAACGCCACCGACAGCCCCGTCGTCCCGTTCGCAAGGAGATACTTGTAGCGCTCGTTCGATTGCCTTGCCGATCCGAACCCCGCATACTGGCGCATCGTCCAGAGGCGGGTACGGTACATCTCCGGGTATATTCCCCGCGTGAACGGGTACTCGCCCGCGGTGCCGAGGCGCTCCGGGTTCCCCGAATCGGACGGGCCGTACTGCCGCCCGATCTCAATCCCCGAATCAGTCAGGTATTTTTTGGATCTGCTATTCATCCAGGCGGTGACGTTGAGAATCGTCTCCTTCTGCGGGTCGCCGGCGCTGAAGGATCCGATAGATCAAAGGCGGTACAAAAATAATCAAGAGAACGAAGAGATGAAAGACGAAGTAGAGAACGGCCGTGAGCGCAAGACCGGCAAGGATGACCACGAAGGAGATGAACCGCGTTTTTCCTCTAATGTCCGCGTCGCCGTCCCTTGACATAAGGGGAATATACTTATTCCCTCCTCCAATTGATACGGGTGATCGCCTCGCCGTCCGACTCGTAGACGATGGCTCCTTCTTCATCCGTACGGTGGATAAGAATGCCGAGGCTCCGGAAGCGCGCCAGGACTTTTTGCGAAGGATGATGGAATTTGTTGAACCTTCCCACCGAAACAACGACCTCCCGAGGATTAACTGTTCGAAGGAATTCCTCGGAGCTGCTCGTGCTCGAGCCATGGTGGCCGGCCTTGAGGATGTCGCTTTTGAGAAATGTGCCATAGACCGAGTCGAGGTGATTCTCCACGGGAATCTCGGCGTCTCCGACAAGCATGAACGAGGTATGCCCGTACTGAAGCTTGACGACCACCGAGCTGTTGTTGAGATGATGAAATCCGTTTGCTGAATCGACTTCCAGGAACTCAGGAACCGGATGAAGAGTATAGAGACGCACGCCCGGAATTCTGGCCAACAGCATCCCGCCGCTTACGACGCGGTGAATGCGGGGGATGAGCGATTCGTAGTCGTAGTACAGGTCGGATTGCGCACGCTGACTTCCATCCAGCACCTCATCGGCGCCGACGCTGCGGAGCAGGAACGGAACTCCGCCCAGGTGATCGCTGTGGGGATGTGTCACGACGATCGCGGTGAGCATCGAGATCCCCTTCTTTCTGAGAAACGGGGCCACGATGCGTTCGCCGGCGTCGTCGTTCAGTGTCTTCGGTCCGGCATCGATCAAGTATCGTTCGCCGGTCGGAAATTCGATGAGGGCCGCATCTCCCTGTCCGACATCGATGAAACTCACGCGGAGGTTCTGCGGGACGGCGTTCATCTGGGAGGCAATCGATGAGAGCAGCGCGAAGTCCAACCCGGCGATGAGAAGAGCTCCGCAGCGTTTCACGAGGGTCGGGCTCCTCCACCCAAAGAGTAGTGCGACACCGAGGCCGTAGAAGAAGGTCTCCTCGAGGCCAAACGATGGGGTGGGGATGGTTGCATGAGGAACGGCATTGGCCAGGAGAACGAACTTGAGCGTGAACCAGGTGAGGAGCTTGTTGGCCTCGGTGAAACACGCCGCCACCCATCCTGAGGCAATGGCGGCAAGGACCGAAATAAATCCTATCGTGACGATGAACTCGACGAGGGGGACGACTACGAGGTTTGCCACCAACGATACAATCGACACACGCCCGAAGAAGTACGCCGTGAACGGAATTGTTCCGATCTGCGCCGCGAGCGAGATCGCGCCGAGCTCAAGGACGAACTCGACACCTTTCACCTCTTCCAGGCTCTCCGGAATCTTTTTGATGAGCGTCTTCAGCTTTGGATAGAAGTATGCCATAGAGAAGACCGCAGCATAGGAAAGCTGAAACCCAGCGTCATACATCTGAAGAGGGTCGTAGGCGAGAAGAAGGGCCGCGGAGACGCCGAGGGAATTATAAACGTTGGTCTTTTCCTGAAAGAGTTTCGAGAGGAGCACAACGATCGCCATCAGTGATGCGCGAACCACCGAGGGAGTCGCCCCCGTGAGCTCCATGTAATAGACGATCGCTCCGATCGTGGCGAGGTTTTTCCACCGCTCGGACAAACGCAACAGGCCAAACAGGGTGTAGATGATGGCGACGACGAGCACGACGTGCGAGCCGGAGACCGCAAGTACATGAATCGTCCCGGTGTTGATGAAGGCCGTCTTGATCTCCCTCGACATATCGGTCCGGTCGCCGAGAAGGAGCCCGACGAGGAAATTCGCCTCGTCGCCGGTCATGCTGCCGTTCACGACATCAAGGACAAAGTGCTTCGAGGGAAAGATGACGTATCGAAAAAAGGGGTTGGGGTGTCCCCTGGCGACGAGTGTGACTCGCGAGAATCCCTGAACACGGATCGTTGCGAAGATCCCGTTAAGCGCAAGATAATCCCTGTAGCTGAACTCTCCAGGGTTTCGTGCGGTCATCGGCATCTCCAACGACGCCGAGAAAGTAATGAGCGAGCCGTAGGAGTATGCCACCGGATTGTCTTCGTGCCTCCTGTCCGGCACCACCGTCAGCAGAGCATCACCTTCGGCGGGGAGGGAGTCGCGATCGTTCCCGATCGACAAGACATGAACGAGGGTGGTGAGTTTGTTATCGATGAGCCGTGGTTCGTCCGCGATTTCGCAGCAAAGCCGGAATGGGGATACCGAGCTGAGATACCTTGATATGTGCGCCGGAGGCAGAAGTTGCTCCTCAACCGAGACAAAGAGCGAGGCCGAGCAGAACAAGAGAAGGGGAAAGACGATCGAAGGAAACAGTTCGCGGCCGGCTATCTTCCGTGAACGAAGGTAGAGAAAAACGGAGAGAAGAAGAAAGAGTACTGCTCCGGCTCCCCAGAACCGCCAGGAGATTGTCAGACCCCGTGCCGCAACGGTTCCGGCGCATACAAGAAGGCCGGCAGCCACCGCCGGCATGTTCTTCCACATCGGTCCCCCCTGAACGTGTGGAGCACTATCCCGCGAGAAAACCTGTCACCGCCGGGGTGATGTCGGTAAGCCTCCTGACCCGGCTGCAAAAGAAGTCGCGCCCCTCCCCGAACACTATCATCGGCACTGGATTCCGGGTATGGGAGCGTGTTGTGAGATCTTCGATATTCCCGTGATCACTGACAAAGAGAATCGTGTCTTTCCGAGGATCGATGAGCCGGAGGATTCCCCCCAGGAAACCGTCTATCCGTTCGAGGGCGTCGACGGCGCGGCTCATCGATTGATCATGCCCGGCCTTGTCCGTGAGAAAATATTCAAAGAGGATGAGATCACGCGGACGGCCAAGGCGGTAAAACCGCTCTCCGGCTTCCTGCGGCAACATCGGACGAATTGCGCTGTTGAAACTTTTCAGTCCCTCACCGGTAATATCGGCTGAGAGGCCCTCACCATTTTCAAGTTCCTTGAGAGTATTGAGCTCGCCCCCCGCTGCGAGGTACGACATCGCAACAACCGGTGTCTTGCCCCGCGGGGAACTGATGTAGTCGAAGTACCGCTGAGGGTACGCGTTCGCAAAATAAAAGGATTTGCCCCGGTCGCGAAGCCGTACAAAGAGGTTTTGCTCCTTGACGATCGGCACCAGCGTCGAATACGGATGCGGCCCAAAGTGCTTTCCAATCTTTCGCGGGGCGTTGACTCCGGTGAAGATGGCGGTCTGCCCCGTGCCGCTCTGGGGGAGGCCCGGTACACCCAGCGTCGCATTGACCGGCACGACGGATGCGACGGCGGAATGAATTCTGCTTCGTCTTAACGATGGAAGCGCCCCGTCCAGGAGGCCCCTGAAATTCGGAAGGCTCGCGGCAAAGAAGGGATTGGTGTGCGAGTCCTCCTTCCCCAACCCGACCCCATCCCAGAAAATCATGAGGAAGGCCATCCCCTATCCTTTACTCTCGATCATGAGCGTCACCGGACCATCGTTCGTCAGCTCGACATCCATCATCGCCCGGAAAACTCCGGACGAGACGTGTTCCGCGCCGAGCCGGGCCCGGAGAAACCGGAGGAACGCTTCGTAGAGAGGCTCCGACTCTGCCGGAGGCGCCGCTTCGACAAAACTCGGCCTGTTTCCCCTCCGCGTATCGCCGTAGAGAGTGAACTGCGAAACGGCGAGAACGGAACCCCCGACCTCCTGCACGGAGAGATTCATTTTTTGTTCCTTATCCTCAAAAGCCCTTAGCGAGCAGCATTTCGCGGCGAGATACTCGGCGTCCGCCTCGGTATCGCCGTTTTTGACGCCGACAAAAATGAGCAATCCGATGCCGATTGCGCCACGTTCCGTTCCGTCGACCGTCACTCTGGCCCTTGACACGCGTTGGACGAGAGCTCTCATGATGCACCTCCGGTATTGAGGGCGAGGAGACAGCGGGGCACGCCGCTATAGTCCTGGACCACCTTGCATTCAGTCCATCCATTCTCACGAAATACCTTGGTCGCACGTTCCGACTGGTTGTAAGCAAACTCGACAATCACCAGCCCGCCGTCGCGAAGCCAGCTCCGGCCGTTCTCCGCGATGTACCGGTGAAACACGAGCCCGTCTCCTCCGTCCGTCGCCGCCGCGTGCGGCTCAAAATCCCGGATCTCGGCGTCGAGCTTCTTAAACTCTTCTGCCGAGATGTACGGCGGGTTCGAAATGATCAGATCGAACTTTTCCGCAAACCCGTTCGTTCCGGCGCTGAGAATGTCGAGGTTCCGGAAGTTCACCCGCCCCTCCACCCCGTGCTTCGACGCATTGTGCTTCGCGAGAGCGAGCGCGTCGTCGGAGATGTCGACGGCATGGACGCGGGATTCCTCCACCATTTTCGCGAGAGAAACGGCAATGCAACCGCTGCCGGTTCCGATTTCGAGCACAGTCGATTCCCTCCCGCTGTGATGCTCGCGAAGGTGGGTGATCGCCTGCTCAACGACAACTTCCGTTTCGGGTCTCGGGATAAGAGCGCGACGATCCACTTCGAATTCAAGACCCATGAATTCCGTGCGGCCGAGGATATATTGAACCGGCTCGTGCCGGAGCCTTCGCTGAAAAAGCGCCTTGAACGCGGAGAGCTCGGGTTCACGCAACGGACGGTCGAAATTAGTATAAAGTTGGACGCGACTAAGCTGGAGGGAGTGAGCCAGAAGCAGTTCTACGGTAAGGCGAGCTTCGTCGAACCCCTTTGCATTGAGATACGTCGTCCCCCATTGAAGCAACTCGAGGATTGTCCAGACCTTCTTTTGAGGATCTCCGCCGGTCAACGACTACTTCTTTCTTTTCTTAGCCGGCGTTTTCTTCTTCGCGGATGTCGGCCGTTTCCCTTTCGGGGCGCCGGCGGCCTTGATGGCAGCCGCGAGAGACCGCACCGCGTCTGTTCCTCCTCCGGGACGGCGGGGAGATGGAGCCGGTTCGGAATCGAGGAGGGCCGAATCGGGGTAATTGTCCCCGAGATCCTCGAGCGACACGGCCAGGTCGAGAGCATCCTCACTCTTCCCTTCCGGGCCAAAGAGTGAAGAGGCGGCTCTTCTCAATCTGACTCTCTGGGTGGTGAGGAAACCCAGCTTCTCCAGCTCATCATGTTCGAGCAGCTCCTCGATGCCGGGAGTGTTGCCCGAATGGCGGCCATGTTCCGCCACAAATTCGAACCGGGCATCCCCCTCAAGGAGGCACTCATAATCCGCCATCAACGAAGGCACCGCAAAGCCCTTCTTCGCCCCCTCCTTCACCATGGCATCCCACAATTGCTTCACGGGGACGCCGGGATCCGCCTTGCTCTCAAGAAATCGTTCGGTCTGTTTCAGGAGTTGTTCGTACATATCGTTTGGCGGTCGAGAGAATTCCGGGGAGAGACTTTGAACGCAAAGTTACACTAAGTTTTCAGAAAATCAAGCAATGCTACCTTGCCGAATATTCGACCTTTCCCCCGACGATGGTCTTCAACACTTTTGTGGTGAGGATCTCCTTCGGGGGGATCCTCATGATGTCATCAGAGAGGATGACGAGGTCGGCGAGCTTTCCCTTTTCGATTGACCCTTTTTGGGTCTCCGCGAATTCCGAATAGGCGCCCCAGATCGTAAACGCTTTCAGCGCCTCCTCCCGGGTCATCCTCTGCGCGGCGTACCAGCCGCCGTTGAAGGCGGCGGAATCCTTGATCCCGTCGGCCGAGAGCTCAAACAGCCGTGCCACATCAGCCGCATCCTGCGGAATGCCGTTCTTGTCTTGCCGCGTGATCGCAGCGTAGAAACCGGCGAGCGGGTCGGGACTTTCCACAGGAAAATCGGATCCCGCGGGGATGATGTTTCCGTCGTCGAGCAGAGAGCGCCATGCATAAGCTCCGCGGATCCTGACGGGTCCCAGCCGGGCCTGAGCCCAATACATGTCCGAAGTACAATGAGTCGGCTGCATGCTCGGGATGACGCCGAGTTGCTTGAACCGATGGATGTCGGCAGGGTCGAGAACTTGTGCATGCTCTATGCGAAGTCTTGGGTCGGCCGCTTTTGGATTCTGCCGGAGGGCCTCCTCATAGGCGTTGAGAACGATATTGTTTCCCCGGTCGCCGATGGCATGTGTGCAAATTTGGAATCCGTGTCCAAGGGCCTCGGATGCCACCATCCGAATGGCCTCCGCAGAATTGACGGTAAGACCTCTGTTTCCGGGATCGTCGCTGTACGGCTCGATGAGGGCTGCTCCGCGGGACCCGAGCGCTCCGTCGATGTACATTTTGACCGCGCGGATGACAAGTCGGCTTCGCGTCCGGTCGACGAATGGACCTGTCGCAAGAAATTTCTGCCAGAGTTCTCCGTCGCCGCCGATCGCTGCATAGACGCGGATCGGCAGGAGGTTCTCAGCCAACAGATCTCTATAGACTCCGTAGTCTTCCTCATCGATCCCCATATCCTGGATACTCGTCAGGCCGTACCGGAGACATTCCTTGAAGGCGAGCGCATACGATTGCCGGATCTCATCTTTGGTGTAATCGGGGACCTGCTTGATCACGAGGCTCACCGCGTTGTCGATGAAAACGCCGGTCGGTTTGCCTCCCTTGTCGCGGACGATTCTTCCCCCCTCAATCGTCGTCGGCAGCTCGCGCGCCCCGGAATCGGGCTTCACCATCGAAAGCGCCAGAGAGTTGAGCCATACCGCATGTCCATCAACCCGAAAAAGAACGACCGGATTGCGGGGAGAGGCCTTATCGAGCATCGCAGCGGTTGGAAAAGGTTTTTCCTTCCCGGACCCACTCCACCGATTCTGATCCCATCCTCTCCCCCGGATCCATGCGCCGGGTTTTGCTGACGCGGCCTTATCTTCCACCATTGCGGCGATTTCCCGTACCGAAGTCGTTCCAGTGAGGTTGAGCTCGATGAGGCTCTCACCGAGGCCGCTCACGTGCCCGTGGGAATCGATAAAACCCGGGTACACGGGGCGGCCTCCGGCGTCGATGACGGTCTCGGAGGAGTAGCGGCTTCTGAGATCGGAGGTCGTCCCCACCGCCACGATTCTGTCGCCGCTGATCGCCACGGCCTCCGCGATCGTGTTCCTGGGGTCGACGGTGTACACTTTTGCGTTAATGATAAGCATGTCGGCATGCTGAATTGTGGAGGTGGTGAACCAGAGATACACGGCGATTCCACCGCAGAGAAGGATGATGATCTGTAACGACTTTTTCATCGGATGTCTGACCGCAGGGATAGTGTTGGAAATTCACGTGCGGAAAATATAGCCAAGAACCGGCTGAAATGCCAGGGAGCGAGTTCAAATATCAAAGTGCAAAGGGCAGACTTACACTGCAAAGTTCAAAGGATTTCAACCAGCTTCGCTGGGAGCGAGGTGCGATCGATGAGCCTTCACTTGTTTTTCATTTTGAAATGCAACTTTGCCCTTTGCATTTTGAACTTTGAACTTCTTTCTCTATGTTGAGGCACCAACGGAAAGGAGCGGGTCGTGAGCTACCAGGATGAATTTACCAGGCTGGTCGAGATCGTCAAGAGGCTGCGCGTCGAGTGCCCGTGGGACAGAGAACAAACCCACGAGTCGCTCCGGCAAAGCTTCATCGAGGAGACCTACGAGGCAATTGAAGCGATCGATCACGCTCATTGGGAGGAGCTGAGGAACGAACTCGGTGATGTCCTTCTCCACATTGCGCTTCAGAGCGCGATCGGCGAGGAGAAGAGCGAATTCTCCCTCGAGGAAGTGATCCACCACATCAATGAAAAGCTCATCCGACGTCACCCGCACGTCTTCGGCGAGCGGTTGAGCATTGACGCCGCCACACAGATCCGCAACTGGGAAAAGGTAAAGCTTTCGGAGGGAAGGCGTTCCGTCGTCGACGGCGTCCCTAGGGAGATGCCGGCACTCCTCCAGGCCAAACGGCTCCAGGAGAAGGCTTCAAAAGTGGGTTTCGACTGGAAGATTCCGGACGATGTCTGGTCGAAGGTGACCGAGGAGCTCGGCGAGCTTAGGGAAGCCGCGTCGCGGAAGGAAGAGGAAAAGACGCGCGAGGAGTTCGGGGATCTTCTCTTTTCCCTTGTCAACTACTCGCGATTCGTCGGCGTGAATCCGGAGGAAGCGCTCCACGAGACATCCGAGAAATTCGTCCGGCGCTTTCACTACATCGAGGAGAAGATGGCCGAGCGGAACCTTGACATTTCCAGGTCGACTCTCGCCGAGCTTGACGTCTTGTGGAATGAAGCGAAAAAGATCGTTTGACCTATTTTCCTCCGTTCTCCTGCCTCTCCCCGAACCTCCCGTATGCATCGATGATATCCTTCACGAGCCGGTGACGGACCACATCATTCCTGTCAAAGTAGACAAAGTCAATCCCCTCGACATCCTTCAACACTTCCTGGATCTGGACCAGGCCGGAGGTCGTCTTCGCGGGGAGGTCGATCTGGGTGACATCCCCCGTGATGATCGCCTTCGAATTATTCCCCAGCCGCGTGAGGAACATTTTCATCTGCATCGCGGTCGCGTTCTGAGCCTCGTCGAGGATCAGGAATGAATTATTGAGGGTCCGTCCGCGCATGTAGGCAAGCGGAACGATTTCAATGACCCTTCGTTCGAGGTAAGTCTTGAGCTTTTCCGACGGCAGCATGTCGTCGAGCGCATCGTAAAGCGGCCGGAGGTAGGGGTCGACCTTTTCCTTGAGATCTCCGGGAAGAAATCCGAGGCTCTCCCCTGCTTCGACCGCCGGCCTTGCAAGGACAATCCGGTTGACCTCCCGATTCTTCAGGCTCGCCACCGCCATGGCAACGGCAAGATATGTCTTCCCCGTCCCCGCGGGTCCGATCGCGAAAACGATGTCGTTGGATTGAAGCCGTCGGATGTACTCTCTCTGCCCCGGAGTCTTCGCCTTGATGATGGCGTTTTTCGTGAAGAGGATGATCGCATCCATCTCGTCCTTCGGAATCTGGGCCCGGAGTTGGGTCAGAGGCATCGAATCCACCGCGACGAGGTCGAGGACGGTGTCGACATCGTTCGACGTGAGTGTTCCGTTCTTGGTGAGGAGAAAGGTGAGCTCCTTGAAGATACGCTCGATCTGCTGGATTTCGGAGGGTTCCCCCCGCAGTGTCACATTCTCACCGCGCACGATAATGTCGGCGTCAAAGCGCTCCTCGATGAGCTGGAGGTGACGGTCATTGATGCCGAGAAGCGAGAATGTGTCAACCCCCTCGATCTTCATTTTCTTTTCTATCGTCGCGTTCCTCCTTCGGAGTGCCCAAAAACGAAAAGCCCTTCAACCGCGGATGCTCCCGCGGGAAGGACTTTTCTTTGAACGAAACTCAGCAAGAGTTCTTGTCTGCTCCTTACTTGCTATGCGCCTTCTTCGCGAAGTACCGCCGCTCAGCCTTCTTCTCCGAATCCGTCAGAGGTCCCGCGGTCGGGATCTTGAGCCTCTGCCCCTTGTGAATGATGTCGGGGTCTTTGATCTGATCCCGGTTTCCCTGCCAGATCTTGGGCCACATAAACGGATTGTCGTAAATATCCTTCTTCTTCGAGATGTTCCAGAGGCAGTCGCGGTTCTTGCGCCACGAGCCGACGACGTAGGTCTTTTCGAGGCTGGCGACAAACTCGGGTTTCGCGAGTGCCGTTCTCAGGCCGTCGATCTTCTGCTGAAGAGCCACGATGCGATCATGATACTCCTGCAGGGCGGAAATCTTCGACTTTTTCATCTCGTCGAGCTTTGCCTGGACAGAATCGATCTCGGCCTTTCGCGCAAAGAGATCCTGGTTCGAAAGACGCGCGAGCTCGTTCACCCAGTTTTCGAGCGCCGCGAGCTGGGCGGAGAACGCCTTCACGAGCGCGTCGCTCGCCCCGGCGAGATTGTTCGTCTCCGCTTTCGTACTGGAAATTTTCTGGTCTAGGGAGGCGAGGAGAGCTTTGAGACTATCGACATCCTTCGTCAGCTGCGCGAGGGTTTTCTTCAGGTTGTCGCGCTGTGCCGTATAGTCGGTAATCTGCTTCTGCCACTCCTCCTTCGTCATCTTCTCCTGGGCGAATGCTGAAGGGGCCGAGAAGGCGACCGCGACGAGGAGGATGATGTTCCACATCATTAGTTTTCTGAAATTCATGAGGTGCTCCTTGGGTTTGATCATTGCTGGCTCTTTAACCGCTCGCGTGTCGCATCCTGCTCCTTCATCGCCGCCGCAAGCTCCGCATTCTTGTCGGCAATCTGCTTCTGCAGGCCTTCCTTCTCCGCCTGCTTCGCACTCACCTCTTTCTGCAACGACGCAACCTCGGCCTTGAGCGCCTCCAATTGGGCAAGTTCCTCTTCGCTCGGTCCGCTGCTGCAACCCGCGATGACGAACACCAATCCGAGGAAAGCCGCACCCACAGTAAGTTTCAAAGCTCTCTTCATGTGTATACCTGTATGCTGTAGAGTTGAGAATCTGGGAAACCACCATCTACTACCGGAGAAAAATAGCGAAAAGGGGGTATGAAGTCAAGAAAAAAAGGACTGGAACGTGAGCAGCGCCCCGCCAATGCGCTCAATCAAGCCCGAATTCACTTCCCCCTTCCTTAATAAGTATTAATGAGGAAAGCTCAACCTCCGGCTTCGTCCGCGCACGGCGAGGGTCACGTCATGTATCCTCGCTCGGCAAGGCTCGTGAAGACCCCGCCGGCGATGATGAGATGATCGTGGACGGGAATTCCTATCACCTTGCTTGCTTCGACGAGCTGCCTCGTAATGGAGAGATCTTCCGAACTCGGCTCGGGGTTCCCGCTGGGGTGGTTATGGATGAGGATAACGCTCGCCGCGTGCTCCACGATGGCCGCCCGGAAAACCTCGCGCGGATGCGTCAGCGAGCTGTTGAGAAGCCCCCGGGTGATCGTCACCTCTCTTGTGATCCGGTTGGCGCTGTTGAGGAGGACGACGACAAAGACCTCCTGCTGAAGGTCCCGAAGCTTCGGGATAAAGAGCCGCGCCACGTCCCCCGGGGCGTGAATGATCGGCTGTTCGTCCGGGCTGGACGACTGAAGCCTTCGGCTTAATTCGAACGCAGCCGCGATACAAACGGCCCGCGCCTCGCCGATCCCCCTGAACTTTCTGAGGTCTGCCGCGCTGAGAGCGGCAAGTCCCCGGAGTGTCTGGTGCTCGACGAGCAACGTCTTGGCGAGGTCGAGCGCGGTAACCTTCCCCGTGCCGGATCCGATGAGAAGCGCCAGCAACTCCGCCTCTGTCAGCGAATCTGCCCCTTTGTTGAGAAGCTTTTCCCTCGGCCTCTCGGCCGCCGGCCAATCTTTGATCTTCGTGTGATAGTGCGACGGCTCGAGCACTCTCTCCCGAGTTTCTTCGGTCATGTGTCCCCCCGATGATGTGTTATCTGGGCGAAGCGTTCTTACGGTACTCCACTTCGTCGATCTTCGTGATTTTTCCTTTTTTGTACTGGAGAATATGGAGGAACGAATTTACCCGGTCCTCCGTGAAGGAGATTTTCGAGTGGAAACCGGGATAGTCGTTCACCTTTGCGAGCATCTCCGTGAGGCGCTCGCGCGTGGTCCCTCCGTTCAGGATCTGCGTCAGAACGAGCGACATCGCATCGTATCCGAACAGGACGTTGTCGGTGGGCTGACGCTGGGTCGCCTTGGTGAAGCTCGATGTGAACTGATTGTAGTCGTAAGAGTTTTCAACCCACCGGTCGGAACTGAATACCACCCCTTCGGCATACCGTTTGTTGAGGTCGAGTTCGTTCGCGTCGTTCCACTCCCCGGTCCCGAGAATCTGTCCCTTAATGTTGAAGTACATGAGCTGAGACGTAATAATCCCGATCTCGCTGCTACCGGAGATCGGGCTGAAGATCCCCTGAATCGACGTCACAGGATACTGCAGACTGTCGAGGTAAAACGGCTCGGGCTGAAGTGGGATGCCGAGCGAATCGGCGATCGCCTTCCCATTCTGCGGAAAGAGCCGTTGAACGATCACTTTGCCGTCCTTCTCCGCGAGCGAATCGATCGACACCTTCCGCGCCCCCGCCGAGGTAAGGCGCCTGATGATCTCGGGATAACTCACCGAGTCCTTGAAATTGATCGACTCTTCCTGACCGAAAAGGGCTGCCTCCGATCGCATCTCCCTGAAGAGATACCGCAGATCGGTCGCGCCGCGCAAGTACCGCTTGTTGGAGATGATGAGCGCTCCGAGCCGGATTGCCTCCTGCACGAACGAGTCCGCGATGGCGCTGCTCGGCTGAAAGCTGGGGGCGACCACGGCGAGGTTTTTCATCCCAAGCTTCAGCACAGCATACTGCGCCATCGCCTTGCCACGGGTCGTATAGTCGGGGTTCGCCTGGAAGACATACGGACCGACCGCGGCGATGCCGTTGTCGGTTGCCGTCGGCGAGATCAGCGGAATCTTCCGGGCGTTCGCAATCCCTGCCACCGGCGAGACTTCATAACTGAAAAGCGGGCCGAAGATCCCGATGAATTCCTTGTCGTCCAGCCAGGGCTGGATCTCCCTTGCCGCAACGATCGGGTCTTTTTCCGAGTCCCGGACGTCGATCACGACCGTCACCCCCTGCTTCGAGTTCTTCGCGTTGTACTCATCCACGGCATACTTGACCCCGTCGAGAACTTCGTAGGCCAGCTTTTTCTCCCTCGTCACCCCTTCGGTTTTCTGCATGAGCGGCAGGATCACCCCCAGTTTCACCGAGGTGCCGTTCTGGAGTCTGACGAGAAGGGATCGGGCTCTCTGGGCCGCGAGGGGCTCCTCTTTCCCCGCGAGGACTTCCCGCGCGTGTGCCATCGCATCCGAGTAGAGTCCCTGATCGAACTCCTGCTCGGCGAGATGGAGGGTGAGGAGTTTCTTCGACCTGTCCGACTTGGCAAAGTAGAGCAGGTCCTTGAGCTCGGCCGTCGTCAGGAATTCCGACGCGACGTTCTCGAAGATCTTCTGAGCCCGGAGAAACGTTTTTTTCTCCTTCGCGCTTTCGAGGACGCTGAGGAGTTCACTCGCCGCGTCCGAGTACCGGTTCAGGCGGTAATAATTGATGGCGAGCGTGTAGTGGGCGTCCTCAGCATACGCGCTCCGCGGAAAGGTGTCGAGGAAATCCTTGAGGAGCCTGATCGATTCGCGGTAGTTGCGAAGCTGAAAGAGCGCCTTCGCCCCCATGATCATCGCGGCCGTCGAGCGCTGATTGCGCGGCACCTGATCCGCGATCCTCGAAAATGAAACGTAAGCAGCCTTGAAGTCGCCTTGAGTGAATTGTTTCGTCCCGACAAGAAACTGATCCTCCGCTCCCTGATCGAAGAGCACTTCATCCTGTGCCCGGAGCGGACCCGCCAAGAGCACAAGAAACACGAGCGCGAGTAATCCTGCGAAATGTGATTTCATTATTGTGAAAGCGAGATGGAAGTATTCGAGACGACGGCGAACATGAGCCTTCCTAGATATCCCTTCTGAGGGCCCTGACTCCCACAGAATGTGCCACCGCGGCGACGAACGCGGAGAAGACGCCGACGATGGCAAGGGCATCGTAGAGCCATGAGTCCTTCCGGGGGATCTGAAAATAGATGGAGTTGAATACCGCCAGGATCGGAAAGAAGAATACGCCGACCAGGAGAACGAGAAGAACGATGCTGAGAAGAAATGTCAACGTCGCACCTTGCGATGAAGCAATCCGTATCGGGTTCTTTTCGTCATAATTGGCGAAGTACGAACCGAGGCCAAAATTAAGGCTCACGAGGGAAACGGCAATGAGCGCCATCTCCACCGTCGCGACCTGGGGAAGCGGTGGAAGGAGAATGTACGGATAATTCGACAACACCGCGAGGGTAAGGCCAAGAATGAACAGCGGCCAGAGAACCACAAAGAACTTTGTCCAATAGACCTTCGAAGGTCTGATCGGGGAGCTCCGGATCGTCCAATACGCGTCCCCTTCGAGGCTCATCATCGGGAAGGCGAACCTCAGGGCGATCGAGGTGATGAGGAACGCATCGAAAATGTACACGACAAGATAGACCGCCGTCCTCAACTTCGGATCCTGGAGCCCGAAATCCATCGATGTCACGCTTGAAAGGAAAATCCCGACAAGAAAAAGCATGACAAGGAGGTGAATCCACTGGCTAGGATCCCTGAAGAACTGCCAGTATTCCCTCTTGAGGAGCGATTCCGTTTGCGGCGAGAGACGGGATCTAGAGCGAAAGCTGAAAATGTTCCCCGTAAGCTCGAAATTCTTGATCGAAAATGATTTGAATGAGAGCGACGTCAACCAGGTCGAATAGAAGAGCCTGTCGCCAACGACCACGAGTGCGATGAACGCCGCCGCGGTCGAGAGGAGGAGAAGGCTGAAGTACCCGACGACCGTTCCATGGTTTCCGGCGATATAGAAGAAAAAGATCTGAGAGATCCAGAAGTTCGGCATGTACTTCGACACCGGCGGATCGAGCTGCCCGAGGTAAAGGTCGACGTTCGGATAATACCGCATCACCTCCCGCACAAGGTGGATCGGGCTTGAGACATCGAAGTAGAAGTAGATCTGGGCGATGTAGAAAATGACGAGGGCCGCCACGAGGGTCTTGAAATTGACCTTCGAGGCGAGCTTCATGAGCCCGAGAAGGATGATGACGGCGGTGCATCCTGCAAGGAACATGAACGGAACAAGAACGCCGAACATCACGAAGACATAAAAGTGCCACGGAAAACCGAAATACGAACCGTAGCCGAGAAGGACCGAAAACCCCGCGAGGAAGAGAGTCCCCGAACTGTAGAAGAAGTTGTCGAGAAACTTGATGATGAAGATCGTCAGGTGCGGTACCGGCTTCGTAAGCATGAAATTGACCTCCGGCGACCGGTAAAGCGTCGAAAACGAGACGACCATGTTGCCAAGATTGATCGTGACGAAAAACACGAAGAAGAGCATCGACATAAACCGGTGGAAAAGGAAGAGCCCGATCCTCACGTTCTCCAGGAGGTAGGCCGTGAGGAACCTCGAGAAGAAGAATGCGCCGATCGCGAAGGATCCGTAGACGATGAAAGACCCCGTGTTCTTGATCACCGACTGGGCGCTGCGGGAGAAGGTGACCTTCCAGAACATCCTGTTCTTGAACGTCACGATGTGGAAGAACTTCCTCACTTCGTGAGCTCCAGGAAAACCGATTCCAGCCTGCCGTCGTACTTCGATTTGTGGTGGTGAAGGTTTTCGCGCGAGTCAAGGAAGATCAGCCGCCCTTCCTTGATGATGCCGATCCGGTCGCAAAGCTCTTCGACCATTTCGAGGCTGTGGGTGGACATGAAGATCGAGACCCCTTCTTTCGATTTCGTCTTCAGCGAATCCTTGACAATGCGCGCCGAACGGGGGTCGAGGCCGACCATCGGCTCGTCGATGATGATGGTGCGGGGATTGTGAAGGAAAGCCGCCGTGATCGTGATCCGCTGCCGCATCCCCTGGGAGTATTCTTCGGTCCGTTTGTCCACCCAATCCCCGATCTCGAAGTGCTCGATGAGCTGTTCGATCTCCCGCCGGCACTCCTCCTTCGGCATGTTGAAGAGGCCCCCAATATAGAAAAGGAATTCCCTCCCGGTCAGCTTGTCGTAGAGAAATGGCTGGTCGGGGATGTAGCCGAAGGTCGATTTTGCCTCGAGGGGGTTCTTCTGGACGTCATAACCGTTGATGACAATGGAGCCGGAGGTGGGGGTAAAGAGTCCGGTCATCATCTTGATCGTCGTCGTCTTCCCCGCGCCATTCGGCCCGAGAAAGCCGAAAAACTCTCCTTCGGGGACCGCAAGGCTCAGGTCGTCAACCGCGGTGAAGGATCCGAATTTCTTGGTAAGGTTCTTGAGCGTAATCATCGGGTCATATAAGAAATTTCGTCCGGCCTCGGCTGTTAGCTACTCCCACTCGATTGTTGACGGCGGCTTGGAACTTACATCATACACCACTCGATTGACGCCCCGTACCTCGTTGCTGATGCGGCTGGAAATAATCGCGAGCGCGTCGTAGGGAATATGCGCCCAATCCGCCGTCATGCCATCGACGCTCGTCACAGCGCGCAACGCCACGGTATTTTCATACGTCCTCTCGTCCCCCATCACCCCGACCGACTGGACCGGAAGGAGCACCGCAAACGCTTGCCAGATCTTATCATAGAGACCGCTGCGATGGAGTTCTTCCAGAAAGATGTCGTCGGCGCTCCGCAGGATCTCGAGCCTGGCCCGGGTCACTTCTCCGAGGACGCGGATTGCGAGACCCGGACCGGGAAACGGGTGTCTTCCAATAAGCTCTTCCGGCAATCCGAGGGTCCGGCCGACTTCCCTTACTTCGTCCTTGAACAATTCGCGAAACGGCTCTACGAGTTTCAAGTTCATTTTCTCCGGCAGGCCGCCGACGTTGTGATGGGTCTTGATGGTGGCCGAAGGTCCTTTGAAGGATGTTGATTCTATGACGTCGGGATAGAGGGTCCCCTGCGCAAGAAACTCCGCCCCCTCGACCTTCTTCGCTTCGGCCTCGAAGAGATCGATGAACGTCTTCCCGATGATTCTTCTTTTCTTCTCGGGTTCGACGACCCCGGCGAGACGCTGAAGAAAGAGTTCCGAGCCATCGACAAATTCGAGCCGGATGCGGAACCGGTCGCGAAACGTCCGAACGACCTGCGCACTCTCTCCCCTCCTCATCACTCCATTGTCGATATGGATGCAGACCAGCCGCTCTCCGATCGCCCTGTGAAGGAGGAGCGCGGCGACCGACGAGTCGACGCCACCGCTCAAAGCACACAACACTTTCCCTTCTCCCACCTTCTCGCGGATCTGCCGCACGGATCGTTCGACAAACGACTCTGCGTTCCAGTCTCCGGTGCATCCGCAAAGACTGAGCGCGAAGTTTGCGAAAATCTTCGGCCCTTCCGGAGTATGGACCACCTCCGGATGAAACTGAACTCCATAGATCCTTCGTCCCGCATGACGGATGGCGCAAATCGGCGCGTTCTCCGAATGAGCGATCGGCTCGAAGCCGGCCGGAATCTTCGTGAGGGAATCACCGTGGCTCATCCATACCTGCGTCGAACGTGAGACGCCGGAGAAAATCCCGTTGTCGGTATCCACGACGAGCCGGGCCCGCCCGAATTCCCTCTTCGCGGCCCGGTCGACTTCTCCTCCGAGTTGGAACGCCATGAGCTGGAGCCCGTAGCAGATCCCCAGGACCGGGACTCCCAGCTCGAAGATGCCGGGATCGGAGATCGGGGCGTTCACCGCATAGACGCTCATCGGACCGCCGGAGAGGATGACACCCTTCGGTCTCATGGCGCGAATGCTGTCGATCGGGAGGTTGAACGGATGGATCTCGCAGTAGACATGAAGCTCGCGGATCCTTCTCGCGATGAGTTGCGTATACTGCGAGCCGAAATCGAGAATGAGGATGAAATCGTTCTCTGAACTCAAGGGATCTGCTTCCGAATAAATGTGGTCTTCTCCCGGGCCCGCAAACGATAGGGTTGGGGCGAACAGAAATTGTCCACGCCCCCGCCTCCAGGTGCAACACGATCGAGTGGATCAATGAAATTGCCGGCAGAACGGCCCGGCTTCGCGAGGCGGACCGGGGAGGTGCGCGCACCGCATGCGGCGGGACCTTCCTTGCCATCAAAGATACGGAACACTGCCTCCTTCTGCAAGTCATTCGGGAGGCGCGACGGACGAGCAAGACTCGGTGACGGGAGGAACAGGGAGAACCAAACGGGTATTTGACGGCGTTGATTGTCGCTCGTGATTTGCTTACTTTGCGGCGTGAATGAAGAGCAGAAAAAAGCCGAAGAGCGAATAGCGATCAGCAACCGGCGAGCGCGCCACGAATACGAGGTCCTCGATTCGTTTGAAGCGGGGGTCGTCCTCCGCGGGTCGGAAGTGAAATCGCTCCGGCAGGGAAACGCCAGCCTCCAGGACAGCTACGCCTACGTCAAAGGTTCCGAGGTGTGGCTCTCCGGCATGCACATCAACCCGTACGAACAGGCGAGCATCCTCAACCACGATCCGCGGCGGGAGCGGAAACTCCTCCTTCACAGGAAAGAAATCAGAAAATTAATTGGCAAAACATCCGAAAAAGGCTTAACTTTAATCCCGCTAAAAGTCTACTTCCGGAGCGGCCTGGCAAAAGTTGAGCTCGGTCTGTGCCGTGGAAAGAGAAGCTATGACAAGCGTGCGGCGATTGCCAAACGTGAGACCGAGAGGGAGATGAGAAGACAGTTTTCCCGGAGAGAACGCTAGGGCGCTGGAATGAGACACTCTCACGCTGGAATCCGTCGTCACCCCATTTTTTAGAGGATCAGAAGGCAGCATTGTTTCCGACCGTCAACGAACAGATGGACCTGATCAAGCGAGGCGTCTCGGAGATCATTCCCGAGAGCGACCTGGTTCGAAAGCTTGAAAATTCCATCCGGACGAAGAAGCCGTTGAACGTCAAATTGGGATGCGACCCGAGCCGGCCCGACCTCCATTTAGGCCACTCAGTCGTTCTGCGTAAACTACGTCAGTTCCAGGACTTGGGGCACCAGGCGATCCTCATCGTCGGAGATTTCACGGGAATGATCGGCGACCCATCCGGACGCAGCAAGACGAGGCCCTCCCTCACTCTCGACGAGACCCGCCGGAACGGTCAATCGTATTTTGACCAGGCGACAAAAATTCTCTCCGCAAGCAAAGTGAGGATGGTCTACAACTCAGAATGGCTTGCGCCCATGAATTTCTCCGACGTCATCCGGCTGGCGAGCAAGTACACCGTCGCCCGCATGCTCGAGCGGGACGATTTCACGATCCGCTACAGGGGAGGTGAGCCGATCTCAGTCCATGAATTCCTCTATCCCCTCGCCCAGGCGATGGATTCCGTCGCCATCGATGCCGACGTCGAGCTTGGCGGAACGGACCAGAAGTTTAACCTCCTGGTCGGGAGAGACATCCAGCGCGAATTCGGAAAGGAACCGCAGGTCGCGTTGACCATGCCGATCCTTGTCGGAACCGACGGCACCGAAAAGATGAGCAAATCGCTCGACAACTACATCGGCCTCGGCGATTCCCCGAAAGAAATCTACGGCAAAACCCTCTCGATCCCCGACTCCCAGATCGCCAGCTACTTCCTCCTTGCGACAGATCTTCCACCGTCGGAATTCAGCGAGGGACAATCAGGGACCGAAGGGAAGGCCGCAAACCCGCGCGACCTGAAACGAAAGCTCGCCCGAACGCTCGTATCGATGTACCATTCGCCGGAGCTCGCGGTCTCCGCGGAGGAGGAATTCGACAGAATCTTCGTCAAGAAGGATGTGCCGGATGCCATTGACGAGTTACCCTACGGCGTCGCGGGTGCGAGCGTCAACATCGTTCAGCTCCTCGTCGATGCGAAACTCGCCGCATCCAAAGGAGAGGGGCGGCGGCTTGTCGAACAAGGGGGAGTCTCGGTCGACGGGGCAAAGGTGGGGGACATCAACGCGTCGGTGGAGCTCGACCGTCCTCTCCTCCTCAAAGTCGGCCGGCGCCGGTTTCTTAAGATCATTCCCGGATCGAAATGAATTTCTAGCCAACTTCCATCAACAGCAATTTCAAAAAACGGAGATGAGATAGTGTTTGTTCCGACGAAGATGTTTTTCACGAAAGGCGTGGGACGCCACAAGGACTACCTGCAATCCTTCGAGCTTGCGTTGCGAAACGCGGGGATCGAAAAATGTAATCTCGTGACGGTGTCGAGTATCTACCCGCCCAAGTGCAAGCGCATCTCTCCCGCTGAGGGGGTGAAGTTGCTCGAACCGGGGGCCGTAACCTTTGTGGTGATGGCGCGCAATGCCACGAACGAACCGAATCGTCTTATCGCGGCGTCGATCGGCGTGGCGCAAGCCGCGGACGAGTCACAGTATGGCTACCTTTCCGAGCACCATCCGTACGGTGAGACGGAAGAAAAGGCGGGAGACTACTCCGAGGACCTTGCGGCGACGATGCTCGCAACGACGCTCGGCCTTGAGTTCGATTCAACCCTTGACTGGGATGAAAGAGAAAAGCACTACAAGATGAGTGGAAAGATCCTCAAGTCCTTCAATATCACACAATCGGCCGAGGGGGACAAAGATGGAAAGTGGACAACGGTGATTTCGGTTGCAGTTCTTCTCCCCTGAGACGTTCCGTCCTTCGACCGGCCTCCCTGCCGCGCTGCGATAATCAGAACGTCAGAGCGACGCTCATCAACGCTCCTCCCCTGCTTGGAACGACCAGCGCAGTGACGTTTGCGGATTGTCCTTTTCCCACGACCCTGAAGGCGGTCGGGAGGATGGAATTTCTGCACTCATAAACGAGGATCGACCCCGCCGTACCGAGTATCGCCCCTGCAAGGACATCCCCCGGATAATGCACTCCGAAATAGACCCTTCCGTACGCCACAATCGCTGCCCAGGCGTATGCCGGGATGTACACCGCCGGTTTCGGGTAACGAAGGGTCAAAAGAGTCGCGATGGCAAATGCGGCCGTGGAATGTCCGGAGGGAAAAGAATAAGGATCGGCAGGATCTAAGTGATGCGTTGTGACATCCGAGAGAGCCTCGTACGGCCTTTCTCTCCTCACGATATTCTTGATGAGGGTCGAGGCGCCGTACGTCAGGACCTCGCTTGTTGCGAGGAGCACACCGGTGCCGAATTCGTCATCCTTGTCAGCAAAGTAGCCGTACGTTGCAAGGCCGGCGGGGAGAGCGACGACCAGGGGGTACACCGAGTAGTCGGTGACGTTGATGACGGAGGTCTTGAAGGAGGTTTGAGCGTTGTTGACGCTCCTGAAGAGCCGAACCTCCAGGTTCGACGGATCGGACTGGGCACAACAGGGGATCGCAAGAACGAAAAGTAAAAAAGCCGCGGAACAGAGCCGGGCGGAACAACTGCGGCGGACCGTCCGGAGGGCAGCCCGCTTCAGGCTAGGCATTTTCTGGGATGAGCTTGCAGTAGTCTGCGTAAAAAGACATGATCGTGTCGACGTAGCCGGTCGTCTGCTGCCACTGTCTATAGTAACCGCTTGTCGGCTTGCCGGACTCCCACACCAGTGCATGGAGGGGGGAATATTTCCTTGAGAGGAGACTGAGGGATGATTTCACTGAGCCCCACTCGTTTGGATCGTCGTTCATATATTTGGCAATCGTTCGGGCATCGGCGATCCGGCCTGCCCCGGCGTTGTACGAGGCGAGGGTCAGTCTTATCCTGTTTTCCGTGGAAATACCCTGCCTGTCGAACGATTTGTAGATCTTCCCCAGGTAGTAGATCCCGCCCCTGATGTTGGTATGGGGCGCACGAAAAGCATCTTCTTCCAGCCCCAGTTCCTCTGCGATTTGGCTTTCGGTGACAGGCATGATCTGCATCAGTCCCTCCGCCCCTCGAAAACTCGACGCTTCCGGACGAAATCGGGATTCCGCCCTCATTACCGCCAGAACGAGTCTCCAATCCAGCCCATATTTCGATGAGTATCGTCGAAGGGTAGGCCCATAGGAACGAAGGAATCGCGCCGAACTGACATCGAGGGTTTGGGCCGATCCAAAATGCCCGGTTTCATTGGCCTTTCCCGAGTCTTTGCTCGAAATGTTCTCAAACCCCAGATAAATAATGCAGGGTAGGATCAGGAGAACATTCACCCAAAATTTGCCCATCAAATCCTCAGATATTCGCGGATATTCCTCTGCGCTATATGGGTGCAGAGGAGGGTCTGAAATCCCTCCCGTAGTACGGTAACAATTGATTTCTGGAAAGGGCGCAATAAAGGTATTGAAGCAGGGGAACAATGTCAATCGATTGTTTTGGAATCTTTCTCGAATATTGTCAGAGAAGGGTGACGATGGCACCAAAATTCATGAAAATGCGCTAAATTAGCATGATTGATGACGCCTTGGCAGGAAAAACTCACCTCAGAACTTGTTCTTGTTGGAGGCAGTTCGGTGGGAGGTGAAGATTTAGACCGACAAGATCTTCCGGAGGGGAAGACGCGTCCGTGCGGCCGTTTCGACGAGGAGAAGTCCGGATATCAATCCATCCTGGATTGAAAGGGGGAAACTCGGTATCGGGGAACCGGGTCCCGCCTCTACTCCCGCGGATCCGCCTGGTCCTTTGTGAAGAGGACCCGGCCTGTCAGCGACGTAGCGTGCAAGGCTCATTTCAATCGTTCGGTGATCAACAAAGGCTCCCCCTGGGAGGACGGCTCCACACAAGCTGCCATCCCCGCTAATTGCGATTCCGACCAGGGGATCAACGACGCTGACATTATATTCCAGAGGTGCCAGGTTCTCTGGAACGGGGTTTGGCACCCGGTCGAAAAAGCCCGGTTCGGGAACTCCAAATAGGGTCTGCGCCCGCCAGCCACATTCCTTCAATATCTCTTCGATGATAGTCTGCCCCGTCCCTCCCATAGAATCGATCATGACGAGGGGATTGTTTATCGGATCGGACGCAAAGCTACGAAGAGTGTCAAGATCCAGTATGTTGCGGAGATAGCTAGTATAGTCCCTGAGGAAACCGGTGCTCGAGATAATTGCCGGGGGCGTTGAAAGTCGGCGAGGATCGGGGCCGGACGATGCCGGCGGATGCGGAGATTGGGGATGAGAAACTTTGATGACCGAGCCGGAGCGATCGATGATCTTAATTCCAAGAACGTCGGCGGCGGCGGAGCCCCCGGTGAACATCACTCCCGCCCAAAGAGCATCCTTGCGAACGGCCAGAGCCAGGGCGGGCGTAGGGACTATTCCGTCTCCCAGAAGCACCTGCAAACCATGGGCCGCCATCTCCTCCGCCATCAACTTTGCCAATCGGTCTGACCCTCTCCTGCCGTCGTACCCAACGCCAATAAGAGCGCCGGTTGTCCTCGCATCCTGAGTTTCAAGCCAACCTAGAATCTCGCCGGCGGGCCCCCCTAGTGTCCGCTCATTGATCCCGACGAATCGTATCTCTTCCTCTCCCTCCAGCCGTGTCGGAGGAGCGGTCATTCCGTCTCCGTGGGAGTCTGATCTGCAATCACCTCGACGGCCTCCAGGTATTGATCGAGGGGGACAAACACCTTCACGGGGTATTTCAGGATTGATCTTCCGATTGCGCTCTCGATGAAACCGTCGGCGATGAATCCGATGCTCGTATTGTTCCTCGGGTTCACTGTGAGGCCCGCACTCTCGAGCTTCCCGCGGATAATATTCGCCTCGTAATAGTCGACCGACTGAAAGGCGAGCGCCCAACCCTCTGAGGTCTCCACTTTCTTGTGATCGGCGCAGAAGGAGCGTTTCCCTTTGAGCACCTGGCATTCCGCGCACAGAAGGCGATGGCAGAGGACACAGACGGCGACGGCGGGAGAGGAAGGATGGAGGTCGCAGAAGTGACCATCGGGTTCGAAGAGAATACCGCAATGGATACAAAATTCACTATCCGCGGTTACCTCCTCGGAGCAATGATCGCATTGTTCGACGGCTTGGGGTTCCGGAAGGGATTTCACGAGAGGAACTCGGCAATCACTGCATTCGGCAATCCCGTCACGGTATTCAGTTTTGCACTGCGGACAAAACGGCATAAGGAACTCCTTTCCACGACCAGAACGATGCCGAACCCCGGCTACAGGTTGCGGAGGATTTCAGCGAAGCGCTGGGTGATGATGCGGGGCCGCGTAATTGCGGATCCCACGACGACTGCGTATGCGCCGCATTTGATTGCATGAGCCGCCTCGCTCGGACTCCAGATTCTCCCCTCGGCAATGAGTGGCGTTCGGACCTCGGCATTGAGGCGTTCAATGAGATTGAAATCGGGGTAGTTGTCCGCAAGGTCTTCCGTGTACGACGTATATCCCGACAGGGTGGTTGCGATCATGTCCGCGCCGAGTGCGGATGCGCGAATCCCTTCATCGAACGTCGAAACATCGGCGATGAGCGGGACGGTGGTTCGTCGACGGGCGATTTCGAGGAACTTCGGTCCATCCAATCCGTTCGGACGAATCCGCCGTGTGACATCGACCGCGACAAGGTCGGCTCCGGCATCGACAAGACGGTCGATGTCGGCGATATCCGGAGTAACAAGGGCCCATCCGTCCTGGTATGCCCCGCGGATCAGGCCAATGACCGGAAGCTTCACCGCTTTGCGTACCGACTTCACGTTTTCAATCCCCTGAACGCGAATGCCGACTGCGCCCCCCATCTCGGCCGCCTTTGCGAAGGCTGCGACGTAGTCGGGGAAATTAAACGGCTCGTCCCCTTCGGCATGACAAAGGACGATGACACCTTGTTTCAGTTCCGGAATCGGGTTCTCCATGGATGAATGGTCGTACTACGTGGACCGCCCCGCCGACTCAGCGGCGAGCTTTCCTGCAACTTCTCCCATCTGCATGCTCGCGACCTGGGAATTCGTTTCAAAAAGGGCCGTCTGGGGAAGAACAGCCCGACCCGCGACGAAAAGATTCCTGCACTTCGGAATTCTCAACGCACCGACCGGGATTTCAAATGTCCCCTCCGGACGTCCCGGAAGCGCGCACGTCACACAGAAGCTTCGAAATGTCCTCCCGGAGAGAATGTCGGAATCGGAGAGATGCTCTTCTCCGAGTATTTGCCGCGCTGCGTGGAAGCCGATCTCCTCCCCCACTGCCAGAAGGCGCGCACGTCCGAATCCCGGGAGATGACGCACCAGAAACTCCGCTCCCCTCGCAGCAAGATCACGGCATCTCAGGTCGGCCCGTTCAAGGCTCCCGGGGTCGTCCGGGTCGACGTTCGGCAGTTCGATCATCGAAACCACCACTTCTCCCGCATGGGTGGTTCCTTCTATTCGGATTGAATCGCTCCTCGTGACGGAGGGGGACCCATCGTACCACTCTTTAGAAATCGAGGTGAATCCTTTGACCGACAGATAGGATCCGCCGACGGCCGAGACCTTCGAGAATTCATGCGGCGTCTTCGCCGCGTATTCGAGAAGCGTCCTTTCATCCACCCCGGTCATGATAAACCTGAACGATGCGCCTTTCAGCGGTACGACCGACCGTGCTCCCACCGCGGCCGCCAGTTCGCCGATTCCGGTGGCGTCTATATAAACACCCGCCCGGAACAGAATGTCCCCGCCCGGTGACTTCGACCGGATCCCCTCAATAACGCCCCCTCGGGAATCTACAGCGCGTCCTCGCGTTTGGAACCGCAGGGAGACACCTTCCCTTACCGCCATCTCCTGTAGGACGGCTTTCAGCTTTGTCGGATCGAATGGGGTAACCGTCAGGCTTGTTCCGGTCGGATCGACAAGGTGCCCGGGGCTGCCTCCGCCGACCTGCAATCGTCTCGCGATTTCCTCTCCAATTCCAACCTGCAGTTGCTTCCCGAGCACATGAAACCCACGCCACGGCTGAAAAAGAGAGGCAGTCGCAACTCCTCCCAGATAACCAAGCCGTTCGACGAGAAGGGTCCTGGCACCGGCGCGGGCAGAGGATATCGCTGCGCAGACTCCCGCAGGTCCGCCTCCGACAACCAACACGTCGGTCGTTTCCGTCTGCCAAGCGGAGACCGTCATCCCGAGCACCTCTCCGGAGGTTGGGAGGCCATCAATCGACGAAACGACGCAATGTCTCCAGCCCGGCCTCGATCGACTTCCCAAGATGAATTCGCAGGATCGGCAAAGAACGGCTCGCGAGGGATTGATAGTCTCCGATCGCCTGCGCTTGTTTCAGGATCTCAAACGAAAATGGCTCGCCGGGAATCTTGCAATCGGAAGGCTCGTCTGCCGTCAGGAGAATGAAGAGCCCCTTCGCTGCACCCCCTTTGTGAAGCTGCCCGGTTGAGTGAAGATACCTCGGGCCAAATCCGAGTGTCGTTGCACAACTTGTCTTCTCGCCAATGGCCCCCCGGAGAGCCTGGAGGTGACGCATGTTCTTTTCATTCTGATCCAGGTAAGCGAGGAGCGCGACATAATGTCCCCGTTTGCATTGCCCGAGGTGCGCGTCGAACAGGCCGGCCGGAGAGTGGTCGTCTCCTACTGCCGTCAGCACTTCCCGATAACGGGGTTCACAAAAGAGTTCAACGCCCGAGCCGGAGACAAGGAGTTCCTGTTTCGGCAACGCGCCGGTCTTCTTGAACTCCTCAATGACCCTGACCGTATTGTCCTTGCTCTCCTTGACGTTCGGTTCGTCGAACGGATTGATCCCCATGACGACTGCCGCGACGGCGGTGGCAAACTCCCATCGGAAAAACTCGCCCCCAAGCTCGTACTCATCCTCCAGGACAATCTCCACGGTGGGATGACCCTCAGAACGGAGTCTTCCGAGCAACGAATCAATCCCAGGATCATCCTGGTGGAGCCGGATAAAGACGAAAATCCTGTCGGTGGAGTTGTGGTCGAAATGCGGCTCCCCTTCGACGGGAAGTATTCCTTTTCCTTCCTTTCCGGTACTCTCGGCGACAAGCTGTTCGACCCAATAGGCAAAACTCTCAAGCTTCTTCGAGGTGACGAATGTGAGCTTGTCCTTCCCTCCTTTCCATGCTTCGCCGAGGGTGACGCCGAGGAGTGCCGCAGGATTGATCTTGATCTCATGGTTCCTGCTGGAAGCGATCATCGACTGGGCGGCTCCGAGGATACGACCGATATCCATGCCGATGACCGCCATGGGCACAAGCCCAAAAAACGATAGAGCTGAATAGCGCCCGCCGATGTCAGACGGGTTGATGAAAACCTTCCTGAACTTCTTTTCAGTCGCTTCGGCTTCCATCTGCGTCCCGGCGTCCGTGATCGCGATGAAGTTCGGACCGGCATCCCCTTTCCTGACCTTTCCTACCTTTTCGAAGAAGTAGCGGTAGAACATATTCGTCTCGGTGGTGCCGCCCGATTTGCTCGCGACAATAAAGAGGGTCTTCTCCAGCGATATCGAGCTTTCGATCCGATGGACAGATGTCGGGTTCGTGCTGTCGAGGACAAACAATTTCGGATACCCAGGCGCCGAGCCAAAGGTGGTACGGCAGACGTCGGGACAGAGACTGCTTCCACCCATCCCCAAAACAACGGCATGGGTGAACCCCGATTTTCTGACATCCTCAGAGAACGAGGTCAGATCCTTTCGTCGCTCCTGCATAAGATCGACGCTTTCCAGCCAACCCAAGCGATTGAGAATCGACTTCTTGTGGGCCTCTTCAGAACGCCAGATGGTGTAGTCCTTCTTCCAGAGCCGCTCGATCATGGAACCGGTTTCGAATTCCGTGCGCCTTTTTTCAATCGCACGCCCGAGCTCTTCGCAATAGAAATTCGTTTTCGACATGGCAGTTCGTCCGATATGAGAGTGATGAACCAGCGGTGTTCGTGACGAAATGTAGGGAAAAAACGAAAAAAGTTCTAGAGCACAGGAGACAGAATACAGGAGACAGCGGAAAAGAGAAAGACAAAGGATATAGGAGAAAGGACCTGCGGAGGGAGTCCCTGCAGTTGACCGGGCAGGCAAAACACCGCCTGATTTTCAGAAAGGCTGTCCCTCGTAGCGAAGGGATACATAGATGCCCCTTCCCTCCGTGGTATATCCGGCGATCTCGGAGTATCGGGTGTCAAAGAGATTTGCCAGGCGTCCGAGGAGGGTCACATGCTCTCCCAGATCCCATCGGCCGGCGAGGTCAAACAGTGTGTAAGCGGCGATTGGAAGAGTGCCGAGAGCCCCGTACGGTCCGAGAGCGGCGTCGTAGTAGACGTCGTTCCGCCGTCCGGCGTACCTTCCGCTGAAAGTCAACGTTACCGATGGTGCGACGATCCATGCCAGGCTAAGGTTTGCGCTGTTGGGTCTTCGGGCGAGACCGCGCACCTCGACATTACCGGTGACGAACTGTCCGTTGCTGAAGAGCTGGACATGATTCCCATGAGTCTGTTGAAGGTTGATGGCGGATGTTGCGTAGTCGAGCCTTCCGGCAACAATACTCAGGTTCCCCGTCAATGAGAAGTCGCGGGAAAGGAGTGCATGAAACGAGGCCTCAAAACCGTTGGTCGTTTGCTTCCCGACATTGAGGTAGGTATCTCCCCGGAAATCGTCGCGGAGATAGTCGTTGCCAAGAGTATCGATGCCGATGTTTTTGTCCCAAAGATAGACATCCTCGATGAGATTGTCGGTCACGGTAACAAAATAATCGACCGAGTAGCTCACGGCATTCAACGATTGTTTGAATCCCGCCTCGTACGACGAAGATGTTTCGGGGGTGAGATTCCTGTTCCCCCTCGCAATGCCTGAGAGATCGTTGACATCCGGCGCATAGAGCTCATAGAGTGATGGGGCGTTGAACCCCGTCGAGTAGGAGAAATAGAGCAGAGCTCCCTGCCGCACCGAGTACGAAGGATTGATCTCCAGCGTCGTGTTGTCTCCGTAGGTGCTGTGTCTGTTGAACCTGATCCCCGCCCCGAGCGACAAGGCCGAAAGGGCTTCGTCAAGGAGGAGACCATTTGCGTCGACGTGGAGAAACAGATCCCTGATGGAGGTGTGAATGTCGAGGGTATCGAGGTTGGAAGTCGATTCGTATCCCCCGAACGCGCTCGAGTAATAGAACGACTGAAGTCCCATTGTCTCTGTCGAGACGCCGCCGCCGACGACAGCCGCGAGACCTCTGCCGGAGAAATTAGCCTGCAGTTCATCCGTGTTCGTCGACCCTTTCCATGTATCGCTCGAATAGGCATGATCCGTTGTGCCTGTGGCATCGACAACCGAAGAATCGTCGACCGATGCACGATGCAGGTCGGAGTACCCCCCGATAAGTTTCAACGACCATCCGCTGCCAAGATTCTCCTCCCCCCCGTATGTGAAAAGGTTTCGGCGGAATCCCAGAATGTCGTTGTTGTCGTCCGTGAAGGCGCCCTTGTCGAGCCCTGCCGAGCCGGTGGTGTTCCTGTAGGATGCATAGAGCTCAAGAGGATCGCTCTTGTAGCCGATCTTTCCCAGGATGTCGCGTCGATTGTAATCGTCCCTGTCCCGGTTTTTGAAGGCGCCGGGAGTGGTCAGGGTGTCGACCGTCGCATCAAGCCCTTTGACGTTGTCGGCGGCAATTCCGGCGTTGGCATAGATGCCCGATGCGGCGGTGTAATTGAGAAGAATGTTTTCGCCGAAGGTCGAAGTGTTGGCGCCAAACGTTCCACCGGTGAACTCGACATCCGAGTTGAAGCCCTGCAACCCCTCCTTCGCCGATAGGACGTTGACCACACCTCCGATCGCCGACGATCCGTAAAGAGTGCTGTGGGAACCTCTCACAAGCTCGATCCGATCGGTCCCGAGCAGGGCGAGTTCGGAAAGGTCGAGCGCGTGCGTCGGTGTCGATGGATCGGTGATTGGCACTTCGTCGATGAGGACTGAGGTCTGATTGCTTGCAGCACCCCGCATGAAAAGGCTCTGGAGCATTCCTGGATTCTGCCCGTTTCCGACCACGTAGACCCCCTGCCGCTGGGAGAGAACCTCCGCGACGCTGTTGTAGATGGAGCCGGCTATCATCTCTTTTGGAATCACGCTGACGCTTCGTCCAATCTCGCCGGGAGCCCGTTCACTGCGCGTGGCACTCACCACCACTTCATTCATTGGATATGTCTTGGTGGAATCGGGAGAGGAAGGAACCCGGGCGGCACCCGGGGGAACCTGAGCGATAACTCCAATGGTGAAAGAGAGGAATAGAGAGAGTAGCGGAACCGGTTTCATGCCAACTCCTGGGTAATGGATCGCATTACGGAGAATAAAAAACCTCAGCTCTTCGAAGGAAGGCTGAGGTTGTGCCGATGAGATCCACTACGGACGGCGGAGTCAGGTCACAAAGCCTCGAACCCTCGAAGGCGATGACGAACGACGCTGGCAGGTCTCCTGGCTCGTGGAGTCCGAGCTCCATCCCTTCCCGCGACGGAGATTCCGCCGCAGTGGAAAAGAGCGTGTGCAATTCCACCTACAGTTGCGGGTCAGCTTCCGATTCGTCCGGCTCATCACTCGGGGCCGAACTGACGGAATTCCCTTTTCATGGTGCCGACGGCACCACACCAGCTTCGTGATGCGAAAGAACGATAACTCCCGATCAGCCTGCGATGGGCTGACGGCTCTCTCCTGCCCTGCGGAGAAGAGCAAGGATTCCCTCATACGCTCCGAACAGAATCGCGACAAAGACTACATCCCCCGCTACCGAATTGCGGAAAAACGGGATCGCTGCGACGTAGCATTCGACAAGTCCATCCCATGTCGGAGCGTACATCGAACCCGGGGTGAACCAGGCACCGAAATTTGTGACGATGAAGAAAATGACCGAGCTCAGGAGGGTGCCTCCGAGAATGACGAGGGGAGACTTGTGGTTCCTCAGCCATAGGCCGACGGTGCAGACAAGGAGAAATCCGCCGTAGACCCAGTACATCCCGCCGTAGAACCCGATAAAATAGTCGCTCAGGAGCATTGCCAGAAGCGGGACGGCAACCGCATACCGTTTATCAAGATAGACGCCCCCAAAAAGGGCGATCGCCCCGATGGGGGTGAAGTTTGCAGGATGTGGCAACAGACGTGAGAACGCCGCGACGACGACAAGAAGCACGGCGGATCCCAGCAGTATCAGTGCATGTCTGTTCTTCATGTTGGAAGTTCCTTTCTATTAGTTGGACTCAACTCTTTCGTTTCCCCCCAGAAAACACAAAGCCCCAACTTCTCAGAGAAAGCCGGGGCCATGACGACGTGAACTTTTTTGCGTCCACCTGACTGCCAAACCTTTTTCCTCGAAGGCTTTTGCGTTTCGAAATTGGCAGGTCTCCTGGCTCTCCCTCGATCCGGCGCCTTCCCGTGGAAAATCGTTCCACAGTGACGCTGTTGCCGGAACGTGCCTCACGCCTGACGGCACTTGCGGGATTACAGTTGCGGGTCAGCTTCTGAATTGCCCCGATCCTTCACGAAGGACCTGAGCTTCACAGAATTCCCTTTTCATGGTGCCAACGGCACCACACCAATTTCGCTGTATTGGAAAGAACGCGATACTGAGATGAATATACTACGTCGCGGCACGTTTGTCAAGTCGCGTCGGCAGAATCGCGCCGCGCGAACGCTCCTACCACCCAACCGGGATTCGTCGTGGCTACCGCACGATCGGCATCTTGCTGAAGCGCTGGAAATAGGTGAGGCATGTGTCTCTCCAGATCCCCGCATCTATCCTCTGCTTTTCGAGCCGTGTTTCCACCTGTCCGAAAATTTCCGGATCTATCGATCGTTTTACACTATTCCACGTCGAGAGCATCGAGTCGACGTAAGCGGTTCCCGCATAATATTTCGTGCAGAGCTCCTCCCACAGCGTTCGACCTGATTTCATCCGGTACGTCCAGGGGACATGATGGAACCAGAGGAGATAGATCTCGGGGCAGGTTTCCAGATTATCGAATTGCTCCTTCAGCGGCGAGAAGTATTGCGCCGTCGCGCCGGAGCCGGTCGAACTCCTGTCGAAGCCCAGGCCGATGCTGTCGGCACGATGATAGTAGACGGGAGTCCAGTCGGGGCGACCCTTATCGTAGGAAGGCTCCGGTCCGTAGTGGAAGTCTGTCTGCATGATGTGATGAAGACCCAGCGGCTCCATATAATTGACGCATGCTTCGCGCGAACCCATCATCATTGACCGGATGGAGCTGACCACCTTCGGGTCGTTCGAAAGGGACATCCTGATCCATTCCTCCGCGATGGCGCTCGCGCTCAACGTCTGATCCCACGCAAGCCGACCGAACGCGTACCAATTGGCCTGGGCGAAGAAATGTCCGCACCAGTTGCGGTCGCTTCCGGTGTTTGCCACTCCGGCGATTCCGGTCATCGCGTATTTTTGTAGAGAGCCGTCAATGATGGAGGCGAGCGTCGACCCCGGCCCCTTAGCGTGAAGATCGAAGTCGAGGTACTCCTTCCACATCGGTGCCAGATAGACGAGGTGAGTCGAGTGACCGAGGTATTCCTGCGTGATTTGAAGCTCGAGCATTAGCGGGGTTCTGGGCATGGCTCCGAAAAGCGGCTGCACCGGTTCGCGGGGCTGGAAGTCCAAAGGGCCGTTTTTAGCCTGGATGAATACGTTCGAATGGAACTGGCCGTCCAGAGGCACGAACTCTTTGTAGGACCGCTTCACCCTGTCGAAGTCTACGTCCTGTTCGTAGACGAATGCCCGCCACATCACGACGCCATGGAACGGAGCGAGCGCCTCCGCGAGCATGTTCGCACCGTCCGCGTGAGTGCGATGATAGTCCTGCGGCCCCGGCATTCCTTCGGAATTTGCCTTGACGAGAAATCCTCCAAAATCCGGGATCGCCCTGTAAATCTCCGCGACCTTCTTCTTCCACCAATCCCGTACTTTTGGATCAAGAGGGTCGGCGGTCGCAAGATTTCCTATCCCCCCCGTGCGATTTCCGTCCAATTCGAATTTCCCCTTCATAGGGGAAGCAAAATTGATCGAAAGGAACACCCTTATTCCATACGGGCGGAAGACCTTCGACAGGGCTGCGATCTTGGTCAGGTGCTCGCCGTCGAGAATCCGCGGATCCGCGTTGACATTATTGAGAACCGCCCCGTTGATTCCGATCGACGCGTTCGCCCTAGCATAATCCGTGTACCTGGGATCGAGACGGGAAGGAAGCTCATCCCATTTCCAAAGAGAGTTGCCTGCGTAACCTCGCTCAATCGAACCGTCGAGGTTATCCCAATGGTCGAGGAGCCTGTACTGGATTCGAGGGACGGAAGTCATGCTGAGCGAATCGACAGGACGCCGCGTCTCGATGAGTCTCAGCAAAGCAAAGGCACCGTACAGCAATCCCCGGTCGTCGTTCGCGGAGACCAGAATCACTCGTTGACCCTTGTTCCGGATGGATCTGATGATGAATCCTTCCTTTCCCAACTGCTCCATCTTTTCCCCAGCCACGAGGCTTCTGATCCTTCGATTACTCCCGGGCGTACCGACGAGGAGAAGGCCGCCCGATTGAGCGGAGCCTGAGGCGGAAATCTTTTGTGTCAGCAAGCCCTCCAGCCCCCGCCGCAATTCCTCTCTGATGATTCCGCAGGTCGCGGAGTTTGATGGGACGACAATCTGCCCGATAGCTTGGCGATAAGCCGTGAGCTCCGGACTCTTCGGTATCGGGTCGTAGTTCAGCCACAGCCGATACCCGTCGTCTGAATGAAGGGTTGAAGCCGCGAGGAGTGAGAGGATCAGGATGAGGGGAAAATACAGCGTGCGGAAAGCTGGAATCTTCATCGTTGCCTTTCTTCGGGAACGTGGGGACAACTTTTTGTCACCGGGAGAGCGGGCTAGCCTGCCGGGTGGGTCCCGATCCGGAATAGCCGGCCCAGACCCGCGATTTCGCCCTTATCGAAAAAGCGCATAGCGAAAAGGAAGAGGGGCCACAGGCAGAGGACGAGAGCCTTGAGCGCGACCCCATTCCCTCCTCTTCCACCAAGAACAAGTTCGGCCCCATAAACGATCGCTACCGAAAGAGCGACCTTGAAAATGCGGGCATACTCGTACCGAATGGGGTAGAATCTCTGGACGATCAGAAAGAGGGAAATCGCCCCGAGCGCATAAGCGATGAGGGTCGCATATGCCGCCCCCATGATTCCGTAAATCGGAATGAGAAAATAGTTGGCGACGACGTTCGATACTGCCGCAAGGATGGAGGTAGGAAGAAGATAGGCGGTTTTCTTTTCGATGAAGATGCCGGCGTTGAGGTGGATGGAAATCCCTCCAAAAATGTACGCCAGAAGGACGACCGGGACCACACCTAATCCTCCCCAGTAATCGGGATGGATGAGATGATGATGGTAGACTTCAATCTTCACGAGGTCGGTGATGAAGAACGATATTGCAAGGAAGATGCCGCACATTCCGACGAGAAAGTAGGTCATGATCCGCGAGTAGAGGGTCTTCGCATCCGGGTCTTTTGCGTGCGAGAGAAAGAACGGTTTCCAGGCATAGTCGAACATCGAGGTAACGAGGTTCATGAAGATCCCGAGCCGGTAATTGGCCTGGTAGACTCCAACATTGCTGTCGTTCGTGATCGCCTTGAGCATCGGGCGGTCGATCACCTGCAGGACCATCCCGGAAAGGCCGACAGGAACGTATGGCAGCCCGAACCTGAGGAGCGATCCGAACAGCTTGAACGAAAACTTCCAGGCGGAGCTTCGCACGATGTGGGGAACAAGGAGGACGAACGTGAGAGCCGACGACGCAAACCCGCTCAGAAAGATTCCTTCGATCCCCCACTTGAGCCAGACGATCGAGATGATGTTGAACGCGACGTTGGAGGCGATGTTGATGATCTTCAGCAGCGCGAAGAGGCGCGGACGATGCGCCAGGCGGAGCGAAGCAAACGGCACGATGACGATGGCATCGAAAAAGAGGATCCCGGCGCTGTACCGAAGGAGACGAAAGAGGCTCTCCCTGATGAGAAACACATGGGTCAGCGGAGTTGCGAAAACGAAGATACATCCCGAGAAGAGTGCGGATGTCGCAAGGATCGAAAAGAACGGCGTGCTGAACCGCTCCTTCGGGTCGCCTCCCTCGAGCGCCGAGGCATAGCGGAAGTACGCCGATTCCATCCCATAGTTGTACAACACATTGAGAAAAGCGAGGTAGGAATAAACGTTCGCGACAATGCCGTACTCGGAAGTCGAGAGGACGTTGGTATAGAATGGAACGAGGAGAAAGGTGAGAAAACGGCCGACGATCGTGCTGATCCCGTAGATCGCGGTATCGGCTCCGAGCCGCTTGATCTGTGAGAACATACTCAGGAGACGATTTCCAGAGAAATGTCGAGCGCTTTGGGGGAATGGGTCAGGGCGCCGACGGAGATGAAGTCCACGCCGGTTTCCGCTATTTGCCGTACGGTCGCCAGCGTCACACCCCCCGATGCCTCGACTTCAACCCTGTGATTGATTAACCGCACTGCTTCGGCCATAGGTTCGGGGGAGAAATTATCGAGCAGAATTCTCGACAGCCCTTCGCACGCAACCGCTTCGGCAACCTCCGCAATCGATGTGGCCTCGACTTCAACTTCGATCTTGATCTTTCTCTCCCGAAGATACTCTCTGCACGCAGCCACTGCCTTCGTGAGGCTTCCCGCGGCGGCAATGTGATTGTCCTTGATAAGAACCATCTGGTCAAGACCGAAGCGATGATTTACTCCTCCCCCGTCGCGCACGGCTTTCTTATCGAGCATCCGGAGGCCGGGGGCAGTCTTCCGTGTATCCGTGATCTTTGCCCCCGTTCCCTCGACGGCGTGAACGAAGCGGTGAGTGGTCGTGGCAATGCCGGACATGCGCTGGAGAAAGTTCAGGGCGACGCGCTCCGCAAGGAGAATTCCCCGCACGGGTCCGTCCACCTCCCCGATGATCTGCCCCGGAGTCCCCATCATCCCATCCCGGATCTTCGGCGTCACAGTTGTCTGCGGATCCGCATACTGAAAGACCAGGGGAACTAGCTCGATACCCGAGATAATACCGGGCTCCTTAAGCTGGATCACCCCCCTCCCGAGCTTTTCTTCGGGGACGAGCGACTCGCTCGTGATGTCTCCGAACCCGATATCCTCCATGAGCGCTTGCTCGATCAGGCGGCCGACACGACTATCCTGGAGTGAATCAGCGCTCATCGTTTTCGGGGAGCATGATCGGAATATCGTCTTTCACTTCGTAGACCTTTCCACATTTCTTGCAGGTGAGGGTTTTCTTTTCCGCCTTGTAGGCAAGATCCCCCTTGCATTTCGGACAGCAGAGAATTTCAAGCAGCTCCGGCTTAACCATCGTTGCTTCCTTTCGCTTTCGCTCTCCTGAAGCCCTCCTCAAGGACCTCGAGGAACTTCAGAGGGGCACGCGTCGGCTTGCCGGTTTGGGCATTGATGAAGCTGTGCACCGTGAAGCCCTCGGCGATCGGATCCTTTTCGTCGTTCCGGAATACTCTGTACTCGATCCTGATCCTCGCGACCGGCATCTCCGCGAGACGAGTGTGGACATGGAGAAGGTCGTCGTAGCGGGCCGACTTTCTGTATTTGGCGCCGGCCTCGATCACAGGCAGGTAGATCCCGATGGATTCGACCTCCGGGTAGGGCATTCCGATATCCCGGAGAAGGTCGGACCTCCCCTGCTCAAAGTACTCGAAGAACTTGCCGTAGTAGACAAGCTTCATTTGGTCAGTGTCCGCGTACCGGACACGGACGTCGGTGATAATCGAGATCGCACCGTCACTCATTCCACGCACCCATGACGCTGAATTTCTCTATACGTCGCTCGACGAGCTTTTCGGGTTTCATTTTCGACAGAGGCTGAAGCTCCTCGATGAGGGTCGCCTTCAGGATGGCCGCCGCCTGCTGCGGGTTACGGTGTGCCCCTCCGGGAGGCTCCGGAACGATCGCATCGATGATCTTCTGTTCGAGCAGGTCTTTCGACGTAAGGCGGAGCGCCTCGGCGGCCTGCTCCTTGTACTCCCAGCTCCGCCAAAGGATGCTGGAACACGACTCGGGGGCGATGACCGAGTACCATGTGTTCTCAAGCATGAGGATTCTGTCTCCCAATCCTAGGCCGAGCGCGCCCCCCGACGCTCCCTCACCGATGACGACGACGATAATAGGAACCTTAAGCCGCGACATCTCGAGGAGATTGCGGGCAATGGCTTCCGCCTGTCCTCGTTCCTCCGCCTCGATCCCAGGGTAGGCTCCGGGAGTGTCGAGAAGTGTGATGACCGGTTTCCCGAATTTCTCGGCAAGCTTCATGAGCCGCAGGGCCTTCCGGTACCCTTCGGGCTGTGGCATCCCGAAATTGCGGAAGAGGTTCGATTTCGTGTCTCTCCCCTTCTGATGGCCGATGATCATCACCGCCCTCCCGTCGAGCTTCGCAAACCCTCCGACGATGGACTTATCGTCAGCAAAGAGGCGGTCTCCGTGAAGCTCCATGAAGCCGGTCGTCATCATCGAAATGTAGTCGAGGGTGTACGGCCGCTCCGGGTGTCTGGCGAGCTGGACTTTCTGCCAGCGGGTGAGGTTTGAAAAAACATTTTCACGAAGTTGGCTCACTTTCTTCTCCAGTGTCGTGATTTCGTCCGCGATGTCGAGATTGTCGGAGAGCCCGCGCATTTCCTCGATCTTCTGTTCAAGCTCGACGATAGGCTTTTCAAAATCCAGGACAACTTTTCCCATGGCAACTCCGGGTTGTTCAGGAACCTCGGCGGGCCGCGTAGGCCACCGCCTTCAGAAAAATCTCGAAATCAAGCATCAGCGACTGGTTCTTGGCGTAATAGAGCTCGTATTGCTCACGTTCTTCGCCGCTCATGGGCCGGTCTGCGTGAATCTGGACGATGCCGGTGATCCCCGGCTTGCCGAGATAGATGCCGGCGTGAGTTTCGGCGGCAGAGGCAACGTCGCTTTGGTTCGGGCGGCCGACGAGCGACATCGATCCCCGGAGGACCTTCGGCAAGGACAGAACCGCTGATGAAAATGCGGAAGGCTGCGAGTGTGAAAACAGGCGCAGGAAATATACAAAAGGACCGCATAAAATCAAAAGCAAGAGGGAGACAATGATGTCCACGACGCGCTTCGTGAGGCGGTTCAGCGTCCGGTCGATGTTGTATTGGATCTCGATGAACGGAATCTCGTCGAGCTGATCGACTCTCGTTTTCCCGATGATGACCTCGAGGGAGTTCGGCACGAGCTTGAAATCGACCATCCGGTTCCTGCTCCTGCTGATCACCGAAAGGATCGTCGAGTATGGAATAGCGTCGGTTGAAAAAATCACCTCGCTGATCCGAAAGTCGTTGATGACTTTCCCGATCGTGTCGACGCTCCCGAGGATCTCGACACCGTTGAGCTTCTCCCCGAGGCGCTGGCGGTTGACATCGATGAACCCGACGACGGTATACCCTTCCCCGGGGCGATTCCGGAGTTTTCGGAGCACCTCCTGTCCGGCCGCGCCGACTCCGACAATGAGAGTCCGCCGGCCGAAGAGGGTCTTCCGTGTCCCGGTCGCACTCCCAATTCCTCCGAGCCTGATCACGAGGCGCCATCCGGGGAGAATGAGAAGACTCAGAGCCCCCGAGACGAGCATCACCGCACGGCTGAAGGCGAAACTCTTCTCGAACGCCGTTACCGCGGAGATCACCGTAAAGGCAAGCAGTGTGGCGGTAAAGGAGCGTGAGATTGAAAGTTTTCGGTAGGAATAGACCCCGGCCGTGTAGAGGGAGGTGACAACGATGAACGACGGAATGATGAGAGCCCAGGGGTACGCATAGCCGGGGAACGAGAAGAGCCGGCCGGACCTCAGGTAGGCCCCGACGAGGATCGTCGCGGTGACGAGAATAAAATCAAAGACCGCCACGGCGAACGGCTTCGCGATTCTCGCTATCATGGCGACAAGGCCGCGCGCGACGATCGCGATCTCAATGACCGACTCGAAGAGAAGCGATCCACGGTGGTGTTTCTGCACGAAAAGGCGCATCGCCTTGTAGAAGATCCTCAACTCGTCGATGTCGCTTCTGCGTGTGCTTTCCCCCTTGTAGTGAATGATCTTCGTGTCGGCAACGTAGAAGACCTTCCACCCCGCCTTCTGCACCCGGTAGCACCAATCGAGGTCTTCGCCGTACATGAAAAAGCTCTCGTCGAGACCGCCGACCGCCTCGTACGTTTCCCTCCTGATCATCATAAAGGACCCGCTGATCGCGTCGACCTCGTAGTTTTCGTCCGGGTCGAGGTACGTGAGGTTATAGCGGGCGAAGATCCGGGAGGAGCTGAAGATCCTGCTCAGGCCCGTCACCTTGGTGAAGGCCACCCACGGCGTGGGGTAGCTCCGTCTGCAGGCAAGCTGAAGCGAACCGTCGGGGTTGAGGATCTTGCATCCCGCCATCCCGACGTCCGCATTTGCACGGAAAAAGTTGATGAGGGTCCGGAAAGTGTCCTCCTGGACGATGGTGTCCGGGTTCAGGAGGAGAATGAACTTGCCGCTCGAGAGGCTGAGTGCCTGGTTGTTCGCCCGGGCGAATCCGACGTTCGTCCCGTTCGCGATCAGCCGAACGGAGGGAAAAGACTGGCGGACCGTGTCACAGCTGCCATCGTCCGACGCATTATCGACGACGAAGATTTCCCCTTCCAACCCCTCCAGGGCTTTCGAAACCGAAACGAGGGAGTTGCTGAGGAATTCGCGGACGTTGTAATTAACGATGACAACCGAGATATCCATTCGGGAAGGCTACAGCAAATTAAACATGCTGCGCAGCTTGAGCTTCCAGACCATGAAGACGGCTTCGTAGACAATCCCCTGCGACATTTTCGACTCACCCCTGTCCCTGTCGACAAAAATGATCGGAATCTCGCAGAGCCGGAAACCTTTCTTCCAGGCCTTGAAGTTCATCTCGATCTGAAACGCGTATCCGTTGGACCGGATATCGTCGAGACGAATGCTCTCGAGGACGGCGCGCCGGTAGCACTTGAAGCCGCCGGTGGCGTCCCGGACCGGCATCCCGGTCACGATCCGGGTATAGAGATTGGCAAAATAGCTGAGGAGCAAACGACGGAACGGCCAGTAGACGACGCTGACGCCCCTGCAGTAGCGCGACCCGATGACGAGGTCGAAGTCCTCGATCTTCACCAGGAAGTTGAGAAGCTCTTTCGGGTTGTGCGAAAAATCCGCGTCCATCTCGAAGATATAATCGTAGCCGTGCTCGATGGCGTACTTGAAGCCCGCGACGTAGGCTGTCCCGAGCCCCATCTTCCCCGAACGCTCGATAAGGTGAATGCGCGGATTTTTCTCCTGCATCGACTTCACGGTTGCAGCCGTCCCGTCCGGTGAATTGTCGTCGACGATAAGGATCTCGAGGTCGCTCGACTGGTGGAGGACTTTCGGAATCAGCGAAGAGATGTTCGCGGATTCGTTGTACGTAGGCGTTATGACGAGGGCTTTTGGCATAGGCGATGGATGCGGATCAGTGACCTTTTCCCATGATCATGATGTAGAGGGTGAAAAGGAGAATCTTCAAGTCCATCCGGAACGACATGTTTTCGATGTAGAACAGGTCGTATCGCACTTTGGAACGTACGTCGTCGATCGTCCGGTCGTAGCCTTGCTTGATCTGAGCCCAGCCCGTGATGCCGGGCCTGACTTTCAGTCTTCGGTGGTAGAGCGGAATCTCTTTGGACAGCTTCTCGACGAAAAATGGCCGCTCGGGACGCGGACCGACGAGGCTCATATCCCCGTCGAGGACATTAATGAACTGAGGAATCTCGTCGAGCCGCGTGTTGCGCAGGAAACGCCCCACCTTTGTCACTCTCATATCGTGTTTCGGGGCCCAGACGGGTCCGGTCTCCTTCTCGGCATCGGCTTGCATCGACCTGAACTTGTGCATCCGGAATTTCTTCCCGTCCTTCCCGACCCGCTCCTGGCTGTAGACCACGGGCCCGGGCGTATCCATCTTAATCGCGATCGAGATAATGATCCAAAGCGGCGATGAGAAGACAAGGATGAGGGTGGAGACCACGATATCCATGAGCCGCTTCATGCTCTGTTCCCACGGCTTGATGATCTCCGGCATGATTTCGATCAGCGGGAACCCATAGAGCTGGTTCGTTCGTGCCTGGCCGCTGATGATGTCGTACATATCCGGAAGGATCTTCAGACTGACATCGTTGCCGTTGCACTTCGCAATAACATCCAACAGTTTGTCGTGGTCCGCCGACTCGAGAGCGATGAAGATATCTTTGACAGCATAACGACCCACAAGTTTTTGCAGATCGTCAACACTCCCAAGCAGGCGTACCCCCTTATAGTCAACTCCCGGCTTCCGCCTGTCAAGCTTGAGAAATCCCACAACGCGATATCCGAGGGCTGGATGATCGAGAATTCGGTCGTATAGATCCTTCGCCTTCGCGTTCCATCCCACAATGAAAGCCTTTCGAAGCCCGACACCCGCTTCGAGGAGTCGCCTTCGTGCGCTCCGGTAGAGCATCCTCCATGCTCCCACGAAAAGGATCATGAGGCCCCAATACACCAGGATGAGAAGGCGGGAAGCCAGGTTCGTTTGGGTGTTGAGATCATCGATATAGATGATAAAGAACAGGAAAAGACAGCCGTACGTAATCGCTTTAAAGAGAGAAATGAACTCATCGAGCCGTGAGTCCGCATGCCACGGGCGGTACAACCCGACGAGTGCGAAGACTGAAAGCCAGTAGATGTCGACGATGATCGCCGGGGCGACATAATCGGGCGTGAGCGGCACAAGGACAATGCCGCTCAACACTCTGAACCAAAAATAGACCACGAACGCCAGGGTGATTGACGTGAAGTCCAACCCCAGGAGAATGAGCCGATCTTTGGCTTTGTCTGAGATCTTAACGCGTCGCATTGTGTCCGTTTCCGCGCGACTGGTGCTGCGCCAGGAGTTTGCGGTACTCGGCGTCGAGCTCGCTGACCATCTTTTCGACAGACCATTCCCTCGCAACGATCTCTGCCCCAGCTTCTCCGAACCTCCTCCTCTTCGCCTCGTCGCGGAGGAGAGAGACGATCGACGTTACGAGGCGGTCACGATCACCCGGCGGGACAAGATATCCCGTTTTTTCATTGATGACGATCTCGTGTGCGCCATCGATATCGAACGAGACGACGGGCTTGCGGGCAGCGAGTGCCTGCGGCAACACCCGAGCGAGTCCTTCCAGGAGCGATGTATGGGCGACAACATCCATCGCGGCGATGTAGAGTGGAATGCTCGCCTGCTCGACCAGGCCGGCGAAAATGACGTGGTCTGCAATCCCCGCGTCGGCGACTCGCTTTTTGAACTCGTCTTCCAACTCACCGCTGCCGACAAACAGGAACTTGGCCCGGGGAACTTCTTCGATAACCCGGGGGATCGCGTCGATGATGTACTGGTGTCCCTTGAGGATCGAAAATCGTGCAATCGTTCCGACCACAAGGTCACCCTGTTCCACCCCTAACTGACGGCGAAGCGTTTCGGCGCGGTGATCGTGCTCGGGCGCGTAGTGCCCAAGCTCTATTCCGCTCCGTATCACGACAAACTGCTCCGTGCTCCCGACGCCTTCTGCAAGCGCTTTTTGGACGATCGTTTTGGACACTGCGACGAGCCTGTGCGAAAGTCGGGCACCGAATCGTTCTGCCACAATGAACGCGCGTCGCATGAATGCAGTCTGATAGCCGTGGAAAGGCAGACCATGGACGGTGTGCACGACAATCGGCACACCGGCCGTCCGAGCGGCCAGTCGTCCGAGAATACCCGCCTTGGAGCTATGCGTGTGCACTATGTCAAATCGTCCCCGCCGGATATAGGTGAATAACTTCACGAAAGCAAGAGCGTCGAAGATCGGATGAATGCTTCTCTTGAGTTCCGCCACCACGTCGACATGCACTCCATGCTTCGCAGCTCGTTCGAACATGCTTCCCTCGGTCTCGATGTTGGGACCGGTGAGTATCCGCGTGTCGTACCCGAGATCATTCAGACCTTCGACAGAAAGGAGTGTGTTTTCTGTCGCACCGCCAATGCTGAAAAGCGTTATAACGTGAAGAATCCTGGGGGGACGTCGCTCACCGCTCGAAGGAGATGTTCCAGAATGCGCTGTTTCAGGAGCGACCGTCATATTCTTTGCCACTCCTGTTGATACCATACGAGAGTCTTCTGTAACCCTTCCTCCCACCGGACTTTCGGCTTGTACCCTATCACCTCCCGTGCGAGCGAAATATCTGCCAACGAATGTCTGACATCTGCCTGACGGGTCGGCTTGAACTCCGGTTCGATGTGCTTCCCGAGGAGGTCGTTCAGTACTCGCACGAGATCGAGGAGGGTATGGGATTCCTGGCACGCGATGTTGAGGACCTCCCCGTTCGTCGGCGGTGCTGTGGCCGAAAGGAGATTCGCATCGACAACATTCTCAACGTAACTGAAATCCCTCGATTGGAGGCCGTCGCCGAAAATGGTGGGACGCTTCCCGTGTATCATCGCATTGATAAATTTGGGGATGACGGCTGAATACTGTGAATCGGGATTCTGACGAGGGCCGAAGACGTTGAAATACCTCAGCACGACGGTCTGCAAGCCGTAGAGCTGAGAAAAGACTCTTGCGTAGAGTTCACCCGTGAGTTTCGAAACGGCGTATGGCGATAGAGGAGCGGGCCGCATCGTTTCGACTTTCGGCATCACTTCCGTGTCGCCATACACTGAAGACGAGGATGCCAGAACAACTCTCTTCACCCCTTCATCCCGCGCTGCAACGAGAATGTTCAGCGTTCCGCCAACATTGACGTCGTTGCTGTTGATCGGTTGTTCCACTGAGCGTGGGACCGAGGGGAGAGCTCCCTCGTGTAACACGTAGTCGATCCCACCCATCGCTTCCTTCACCGTCTCCATGTCGGTGAGACTGCCTTCAATGATCTCAATCCTGCCGTTGAACGGGAGAAGGTTCTCACGTTTTCCCGTCGAGAAGTTGTCCAGCACTCTCACAGACTCCCCCTTCCTGACCAATTCCCCGACGATGTTGGATCCGATGAATCCTGCGCCACCGGTAATAAGATAAGTTGCCATCAGTCGCTCAGTTTTACGAGGTCGGTTGACTTATGTGCGTTGACAAGCGTACATCGCGTAAAGCTCGTGATAGGATTTCTCCAGAAACGAGACGAGCTTTGACAGGTCGAACTTTGCCTCCACCTTGCGACGCGCAGCCTCACGCATTGCTGCAGCCACTTGGGGATGATCAAGAATGTACTCAATTGCCCGAACTATTTCGAGTGCATTTCCCGCAGGCACGAGGATCCCTTCCACCCCGCTTTCAACAACTTCGGGAACGCCCCCGACATTGGTCGCAACGACCAACCTTTTCATGGCCATTGCTTCGAGGAGCGCCACGGACAGCCCTTCATGGAACGAAGGAAGCACAAAAAAATCCATGACCGAGAGATACCGTTCGACATCCTTCCGCATCCCGCAAAAGACGATTGCGTCGGCTGCTCCGAGCCTGGCGGCATAGTCGCGGAGCTCCTCTGACAATTTACCGTCCCCGACAAGGAGGAGCTTCATGCCGCGGAAGCGCTTCTGGGCAATCCCGACAGCCTCGATGAGAGTTCGTTGCCCCTTCCGGATATCAAATCTCCCCACGCACCCGAGGACAGGGAAAGAATCGGCCGGGAGAAGCTCTCCGCGGAGAGCGGTGTCGGGTTCGCGGGGTGAGAAGCGGTCAAGGTCGACACCGTCGTACAGCACTTCAACTTTCGCGGGGTCCACCCCCCCTATTTCCACGACGCATCGTCTCACCGCTTCCGAGATCGCAAAGATCTTTGCCGACCACCTCGACGACCATCGGTAGAGTCTCGATACAATTGAATGGCCCGGCTCCCAATTGGACGTGTTATGCTCGGTTGATACGACAATCCGAACACCGGCTAACATCCCGACAACCCTGCCGAGCAGCACCGCCGCAATCAGGTGGGCGTGGACGATGTCAAACCGTTCACGCTTCATCAACCAGAACAGATCGACCGCCTTCAGCCACGCGAATCGCGATCCGGGTCGGAGTCGGCACACCCGGATGCCCTCCTTTTCAAATTCCTCGCGCAAGTCTCCCCTTCCCTTGAGGTACGCCACGGTCACATTAAATGCCGAACGATCGAGGCGCCTCAGCGTCGCGAGGAGAAGGTTCTCGGCACCGCCGGTGTCGATGCCGGTAATGAGGTGAAGCACCTTAAGCCGGGAGCGCACCGAACTCATGACCTCACCAAACGCCAAAACGGAGATTCTCTCGCCGCATAAAAAAAACTCGAACATTTGATCCTGAACGAGAGGGGGGAATCACTTCCGTACACTCCCGTCCTTCGCAGCGTATACGGTCCTTTGGGAACTCCGGGGCCGTGCGGAGTCACCACGCCGACGGTGTACCCTTCTTTTCGTACTGCATCAATAACCTGCCGATTAACATCTCCGTACGGATAGCAGAACGACGCGACGTTCTCTCCAACGATATTCTCAAGGTGCCTTCTGGAGGCAGACACTTCGTCTTCCAAGTTCGAGAGGTCGAGGCGTGTGAGGCGGGGATGAGTGACCGTGTGCGAACCGAACTCAACTCCTGCCGCCTTCATTTCCATGATCTGCTCTTTCGTGAGGGCGCGGTCGGCATCGATGACGCTGTACGGGCGCTGAACGTCGGTGAAGTAGAGGTCCTGCGAACTGTTCAACCGACCTGTGACCACGAAGATGGTGGCGGGAATCCGAAACTTCTGCAGGATGGGAAAAGCATAGTCATAGTTGTCACGGTAGCCGTCATCGAAAGTCACGACGAAGACTTTTCGGGTGGAGGTCCCCCTCACAAGATATTCCTCGTGGAGTTGGCGGAGCGTGGTGCAGCGCCAGCCTCTGCCGGCGAAAAAGGCAATCTGGCGTTCGAACTGTTCGACCGTTACTGCCAGAACACCGCGTGCCCGTGCGAGCGATGCCGGCAGCACCCTGTGATACGCGAGGATCAGGGGATTTCGCACCTAGGCGCCTCCTCTTTTGAGACTGTAAACTGTCGAGGAACTCCCGAAGATCGCCGCGAGCACTTTTCGGGCGGCTGCGTCGAGCGTAAGGCCAAAAAGGCTGTTCCCGCTGCAAAATACTCCGCCCGGGGAGACATCTTCTACGATCCAATCATTGCCTCGGAAAAAACGGATCCAATACCTCCGACTGAAAAAGTAGGCTTGCGTCGCAGCATTGCCTCGAACGGAGAGAACGTAGGGGAAGACGACCCCACGCACGTTCTTGAGAAAACTACGTGTTCTTGCTCTCTCGGCATACGTTTGGAATGCGGCGGTTGACGACCTTCCTCGAAAAAACTGGAGGGCGAGTTTGAAAACGAACGGATAATGCAAGAAGATGTTCCATACGCCAAAACCCGCGCTCGGCAGGACGTGAATCGCCTTCCCTTCCGGCTTTAGAACACGCCGAATTTCTGCGTCGAAGCGCTCGAGGTCGACAATGCGTTCGAGAACGTGCGACGTGAAGACAATGTCAAAGGAGGATCCCTCAAACGGCAATGTCATTCCATCGTACAATCTGACATCCCAGACTCTTGAACTTTCATACGCGCTTCCGGGGACGTCCACCGCAGCCACCTCAAAGCCAAGATCGTGGAAACGTCTCGCCTGCCACCCCGCACCGGCCCCGACTTCCAACAGCCTGCATGGACGAGCTTTGGGCAGAACTTTTATAAGATGATCGAACTCGACATCCCTGAGGAGTCGAAAATAGTCGGTCGTCATGATGTAGTGTCGGTTGAGATTCCCCCGCTCCAATGCGATCTCCACGGGTCCCGATCGTCGCTGATGCGGACATCGCCGGCTATCAGAAACCGGGAGAGCGCTCCAGTCTCTGGAGGAGCGAGTACCTTACGCGGTCTCTTCTTCTTTGTCATCCCGTGATA
>DATJQP010000002.1:0-24881 GCA_035505655.1 Bacteroidota bacterium | reverse complement strand
AGGTTAAACGGACAAATGGTGCAATCGGGAAATTGCGCACGTTGCACTATCGACAAGGAAGTGCATTGACGTGCCCCCGAAAAGATGATCCAATATAGTATATTGGAAGTCATCAAAAAGGAGGCCATGAATGAGCCGTAGACGTTATACGCGGGAGCAGATCATTAACAAATTGCATGAGGCAGAAGTCTTGCAGAGCCAGGGGAAGACGATGGCGGAGATCATGCGTCAGATCGAGATCAGCGATATGACGTAGTACCAATGGCGGAAGGAGTACGGGGGCTGGATAGTCGATCAGGCGAAGGGTTCGAAGGAGCGGGAGATGGAGAACGGCCGCTTGCGGAAGGTTGTGGCGGAGCTGACGATCGATAACTCGATATTGAAGGAAGCAGCACGGGGAAACTTCTGAGCCCGGCCAAGAAGCGCCGGGCAGTAGAGGAAGTGCAAGAGCAAACACGTTGCTCTGAACGCCGGGTCTGCAAGGTCCTGGAGCAGCCGCGATCAACGCAGAGGCTCGAACATCGCATCACCCAGGCAGACAAGCTTCTGAGAGGTCGTGTAACGGAGTTAGCTTGTGAGTATGGACGCTACGGATATCGACGGATCACGTCACTGCTGAGAGCCGAAGGATGGAAGCTCAACCACAAACGGGTGGAGCGGATCTGGCGTCAGGAAGGGCTGAAAGTGCCCAAAAAGCAGCCCAAACGACGACGGCTGTGGTTGGGTGATAGCTCGTGCCTTCGACTGAGGCCAGAGCATAGCGATCATGTGTGGAGTTATGATTGTGTTGCAGACAGAACGAGCAACGGCAAACCCTTGAGGATGCTCACTGTGATTGATGAATACACCCGAGAATGCCTGGCAATCAGGATCGACCGGAAGATCAGCTCATGCGATGTGGTTGAATCGCTCGGTGAGTTGTTCGTGAAGAGAGGAACACCGTCTCACATTCGCTCGGACAATGGACCAGAGTTTGTTGCAGAGAGTGTACGATCGTGGCTTCAGAGGCTCGGAGTCAAGACGCTCTTCATCGAACCAGGAAGTCCCTGGGAGAACGGATACATTGAATCATTCAACGGGAAGTTCAGAGACGAGTTCTTGAACGGTGAGATCTTTGATACGGTAACGGAGGCGAGAGTCTTGACCGAACGATGGAGGAGCATCTACAACAAGGTCAGGCCGCACAGCTCACTTTCAGCTTGCCAGTGCCTGAGAGGGAGAGACCAAACTAAAACCTGCCACATAAATCAGGGGCAGGTCAGATGCTCGTCGAGGATACAAAGAACGATACAGCTATGGTGACAACCCCGAGACTGAGACGCCTCAAAGCAGTATGTTCCATGGCAAACCCCCGCTGAAGTTAGGTTGTTTCCTGGGATCTTATGTTACATATGGTATCGAATAGTGAGGAAATGAAGCTTTTTTGGATAACAGATATCTTAGACTCTTCCGCTATTTTACGAGCATCAGCTACTTCGTCTGTGCGAAATTTCCCGCTTGCAAGCTCTTGTGCATTGAAAGTCACAATGCAGTCACCCGGCGCTTGAAGCGTGTTCACGAGCATCCGGACTTCGGCTTCCGGTCAGAAACATCACTCGGTCACTTCCCGGTCTTCCATTGTGCTTTCTCGATCCACGCGACGATCGGAGTCAGCCACTGATCGAAAGGCATAAATAGAACGAACCCATGATTGCCTTTCGGATACAGATGCATTTCCGTGAAGACGTTGTGGTGGCGAAGGTGTTCGTAGTACACAATACTGTTGTCCACATCGACCACTTTGTCGTCGCCGGCTTGAATGATGTACGCCGGCGGCGTTTGATCCGTGACCTGAAGTTCGTTTGAATATTCGTCAATGTCTTCTTTCGAGGGATGCTTGCCGAGTAAATTGTCCCGCGATCCCTGATGGGTGAGACTGTCCTGCATGCTGATGACCGGATAGACCAGGATCTGAAAATCCGGACGCAGATTGGTCTGATTGCCGTTTTCGATCAGCGCGCGATCGTAGTGCGTGGCCTCCGTCGATGCCAGATGACCGCCTGCCGAGAACCCCATGATTCCGATTGTGTGCGGATCGATTCCCCACTCCGATGCCCTCTCTCTTACAATTTTCATTGCCTGCTCTGCATCCTGCAACGGGCCGATCCTTTTATCGATCATCGTCGAATCGCTCGGAAGTCTGTACTTCAGGACAAACGCCGCAATCCCGTTTCTGGCGAATTCCTTTGCGGTCCTCACCCCTTCACCCTGATACACGACCACCGAGTATCCGCCCCCCGGACAAATGACAACGGCGGCGCCGGTTGCTTTGTCTTTTTCAGGCAGAAAGGCTTCCAGAGTCGGCACGGTGACACCGGCAAACATTCCGGGACGCGCTTCCTCTTTTACGTTGGATTGTTTTGAATTCGGAATTGCCCCCGGGTATAACTGCATGATTTCCTGGGCGCTGAGAGGCGAGAGTAGCAGAAGAAATAGACAACACCGTATTGTTGTTTTCATAGACGAATATTCCATTCTCTGGTTGACACACCGTACCGCTCACCCCGGATCCTGTCACCGAAGGAGCTTTTTCGTTCAATATAGTGTGCGGTCCGATCCTTTCCGTCGTCGGGCGGGGTGTGCTCCTGCGCTTTGAGGGGGAGAGGTTCTGTTGAACCTTGCCGTGTGAGACATCTTTGAGTGCGTAGAAGTCCTGCCCCGGCTAATCCAGGCTTGAACTCTTCCTTCACCGGCGCCTGATCTTTCTGAGACAAGCGGAACGGAGATGAAAATGCCGGCAGAATAAACCGGTGCAGGAAGACGTCGTTTCGATCTCCTTCTCTTTTAGTCTTTGAACAACAGCGGCGCGAATTCATGCAAGCTTCGGCGCCAACTCTGCCACTCGTGAGCCGTTTGCGGTGAGACATAAAAATGAGTGTTGATCCCTGCTTCTTTGAGAGAATCGGTAATCGCCCTGGGGTCTCCGCCAAAAGGACCGCCGGGCCTCCGGTTCTCCAGTTCACGGCTCCCAAAGCTTACGAAGACGAGTTTGATCTTTTCTTTGAATCCGGGCGAATTGGCGATATCCGACACGCTGATGGCGCCACCGCTGAAGATGCCGACATACGAGAAGACATCCGGGTTCGCGAGGGTGATGACCCGGGTCTGCATACCGCCCATCGAAAGTCCGGCCATAGCCCTGTGAGGTTGATCCGCAAGGGTGCGATAATTCGCATCAATCATCGGAATGACATCTTCCAGAAGAGTCTTCTTGAAACCGTCGGCCCAGCCTGCCGGGGGCCACGGACCCGCGGGGCGTTCGCCCGGCCGGGGCGGACGGGATTGCGCGGGCATGCTCCAGGTGCCGTTGTCCATGACGATGATAAAGGGCCTGGCCTTCCCCTCGGCAATCAGATTATCCATGATGAGATTGGCCTTTCCCTGGTTTGGCCAGCCGGTTTCATCTTCGCCCCCTCCGTGTTGAAGATAAAGTACCGGATAACGCATCGTGGCTTCAGTTTCATATCCGGGGGGCGTATAGACGAAACAACGACGCATGCTGTTGTTGCTCTTCGAGAAGTATGGCTGCTCGCGTATCTCGCCGTGGGGGACATTCTTGAGAGCGTAGAAGTCCTGGTCCCTGGCGGGAGTTTCAACTCCGCTCCCCCAGCGGCCCGCTCCGTAAAAGTAGAGGCTTCCCGGATCCGGTACCGCGGCCCCGTCAATCCAGAGCTGGTAGTAGTGGAATCCTTCGTCCTGCGGGTTCGATTCGCCGGTCCAGACGCCGCCCGTATCTTTGACCATGTCGTATTTTACGGCACCGATATCGAGCTGCACCTTGAGAGCCTGGGGTGCCGAGATGCTTGCGCGAACGCGACCTTCAGAGTTTACCTGAGGATACTGCCTCCCGGGTTGATTGGCAGATGACGGCTTGAAGTCCTGGACGACAGACTGGTTCGTTTGAGCGAGGCAACTGCCGCTCAGCAGAAGCGCGATGAGGAGAACAGAGTGTGATATTTGTTTCATTCCGGAATCTCCTTAACAGGTTTTGATCGATGTGTTAGTGTGGAAGAATATTTCCCGTTTGAGAGTATTATTATCTCCATCATAAAAAGATTTCCCTCCAAATAACAGACCTCTCCTCTTAATCGAGCCCTTGATGATCAGGGCCCGGGCACACCCAGTTTCTTCTGCAAAATCACGATAAGGTCATCCGCATTATGGGGTTCGGGGATGACCCAATGTGTGCCAAAGATCATTTTGGGGACTCCCCCGTTGCCGTTCCGGGCACTCTGTCCGTAAACCCGAATGCAGGTCTGTAAATATTGCTCAATCCATGGATCGGCGCAGGCGGCCTCGAACTTTGCCCGACCGACTGATTCAACCGCCTTTGCCCTGCCGGCATCAGGAGTTCGCGGACGCCAGCTGTCGCCCGAATCATAGGTGAACATCCAGTCGTCAAACGAAGTGAATGCCGCACGGTTTGCCACCCAAACTGCCAGCCCGATCTTTGCCAGCTCGCAGGAGTTTTTGAAGGCATCTTCATCTCTGGTGACGTAAGGGTTGCACCCGGTATTCAACGGAGTCGGATACAACGCAAATGCCAGTTTTCCGCCCGATTTCCGGATCGCTTCATCAAGCATCAGGTGGAGTTGCTGACAATGGGGACACTCATAGTCAAATAGCAGGGTGACAATGGTAGGGGCATCCGGAGAACCGACCATCGGTATCGTGTGGTAATCAACGGGAGGCAGGCTATTCTCAGATTCCCCGAAGCGTTGGACGGATGATGGAGTGAAGCCAAGCTGAACGGCCGCAAGGATACCCGCCAGGGCAAAACCGATGAGGGTAAGTCTAATCGTGGGCAATGGACCGCTCAGCCTCCCCGGACCAGCCGTGGGAGCGCCTTGATTCGAGGTACGATTCGCCGATGGGATATCATTGGAATGTCTGCGAGAGTGCGCGACCGCCCGCCAGATGACAAGGACCGCCAACAAAAGACCGGTGATGTGAGTCGACATACAATAGAGACAGAATTCGCCCACAATCCATTTCTGCACGATGATGAACCATACCGCAGATCCCGCAATCGTTCCAGCCAGGGCCAGCATCGCGCTCCAGGCCGCACGCTCGATCGGTCCCTCCGTTGTCCGACCGATAAAGAGTCCGGCAACGATCATGGCGAGATACACTCCCATCGCCAAACCGCTGACAGGCAAGACTCCCGCCGCCGTTGACCAGCGGCTGTTGAGCACCCGGTCACACGGACTTCCGCCGCCGCAACCGGCCATCGGTCCCCCCTCTATATAATGCCAGCTCAAAACGGCGCTCAGCGCAAGAGCCAGGATGTTCAATGCCGTCAGAAGCCAACGCCACCATGGCCAGAAGCCTTGATGACGGATCCTATTGTGGCCGTAACGATGATTCACTCCTCCTCCATCGAGACGCTAAAGGCTTCGCGGTCTCGGGACGAAGACGACCGCGGAGCGACCCAGACATTCCAACAAAAGAGCGATTATCTCCTCGTCAGGGCTTCCTGTAATACTGATTAGGCCTACCCGGCGTGGGAACGTTGCCGGCGACTTGCGCACCGCTATCGTGAGCTCTGGTCAAAGGCGCGGCCACGGTGATGCCACTGCCGGAGATTTGCACACCCGCGTCGTGAGCCCTCACAAGCGGGGCGGCGACCATGATGGAATCGACCGGGGCGACAAAGCTGCCTCCGGCAAAACGAGGCCGCCCGAAAACAACAGATGTTACGACGGCCACCTCGCGGTTGGCGTCATTGTCGATGGCGATAGATTGACCGGCACTAAAGCCCTCTGGGTCGACAACAGGGATTGCTGTCGTGCCCGCCTTCGTGGGGGCGCTCACCGTCGTCCCTCCCGCTGTACCAACGATTGCGATAACAGCCTCCTCGCTTTTCGCACCGGTCCCGATGATGATCTTCTGACCAATGCCAAAACCTCCCACGCCTGCAACCTTGATATTGTCTGAACCGGCCGTGGAGGCGGCCGCAAGGATGGTTGTGTTCTGCAGAAGGAAATCACGGGAATTGTTGTCGCTATCGAATCCATCCGGGAGCCTGCCGGCGCTTCGGTTGGGCTGGTTGGATGGTGGAGGAAGCCACCATCTGGAGCCTCTGCTCACAGCGGGGGAGGAGACGCTGGATCCGCCCTCCCCGGTTCCGGATGCTCCCTGGTAACCCTCAGCAACCCATGGATCAACGATTCCGCCGTAATTGAGACCGTCAACGACATTCCCGGAAGCGTCACGTAACACCATCGCGCCAGCGTTCGAAGAGAGGGACGGTCCCCCAAACCACTGGTCGGGCGACGGAGATCCCTGGTAGCCCGCGGTTACGACCTTCTCATCGCGCACAACCGCGTTGATTCCGTGGTTCGTCGACAAGGGTTTGTCGAGTGTGATGCCGGTACCGAGAGGGAGCACGGGCTCGTTGCTCGAGTGAGCGAACACGGTGGCCGGCTTGAAGCTGATCCCTGTCCCCCTGATGCTAAAGGGTATGTTTGAGGAATGGTTAAACTTCAACGGCTCGGCCAGATCGAGTCCCGTGCCCGGATCGGTGATGGGACCGTTGAACCCGCTCCGGGCGGATTGTGTTCCGACTCGTTTCACGGTCACGGTTTCGATCCCGTGATCTTTGCTCTCAATATCCAGCCTGATTTTGTCACCGGCTGAAATTGCTCCAACGGAAGAGACCTTGATGTTGGTGTCGCCTGCTTTGGCATTCGCCGTGAGGTAGGCCTGCGTCCCCGGCTTACCAACCTTCGTGATCGTCACTGTCTCGTATTTCTCAACACTCTGAGCGACGGTTGGATAGGTGGCACCATAGCCGATGGCCATCTTCTGACCAACCTCAAAGCCGTCTACGCTCGTGACAGGAATGTTTGTCGATCCTTGGGGAATCGTGATCACGGGACCATCGGGCAGAGGTTGCCATATGGTCGTTGGCGTGCCGGGCTCGACAGCTCGGCGGAATGGACCGGGCGCTCTGGATTCCCCCAAACCCGCGGCAGTACCGACACTCGCAACGATCCGGATTTCCCTCGCTGAGCCGTCATCGATTTCAATATTGTCTCCAACCGAGATGCCGCTCGTATCCCTGACATAAAGTATGGATTCACCCTTTTTCGCGGGAACCACAAGCCCTGAGTTCGAAAGGCCCAGCAAGTAAAAACCGCGCGGCGCAAGCTTCGTCCCCTCCGGGATTGACAGAGACGAAAAGATCGGCAACTGAGTTGCGTGATGGGTGAATGTCCAGTTCGATATATCAACGACATTGTCCGCGGCATTATAGAGTTCGATGAACGAATCTGTCGGGTTGCCGGAAGAACCACTGCCAACGCGGAACTCGTTGATCTTCACCGGGCTGACGTTGCGGACTTTCTCGGCTACGATTTCGGATCCTGTCGTACCGCCCGAAAGGTTCGTCCATGAAGCATTGGCCACGAGATCACCGTTGAAAGACTCCGTTCCCGAGGTAACTGTGAACGTCGCTGTGACGCTGGCACCCACCTCGACCGGATCGACAAACTTCTTCGAAACCTCTTTGGAGCCTAACACCACGGACGTCCATCCCCTGGGGACCGAAATGTTCACGCTGACGGCTTTGATGCGCGCACCGGTAGTGTTGGTAAACGTCACGGTGGTGTTCTGCGAGGATTGCGGCGAAAAGGTCTGGAGACCCGGAGGCATGGCCGCTGCGTTCGCCGGCGCGATGCTCAGCCGCTGCACATCGTACCCGGCCGCCACGATATTATCCTGAATCTTCTGGTTGATTTCCTTCGTCGGGAAAGTGCCGGCGGCAGTCATTGCGCCTTCATAGAAGGTCCCCTGCGAACCGTTGCTGTTGTCACCGCCGTTGCCCAAAAGGATTGCTCCCTGTTTGCGCATCGGGTCATAGCTTTTTCTGTCGTTGATCACGCGGGGCCCATCGAACATCACCCTCAAGCTCCCGTGCTGCGCATTGGCCCCCATCGATCTCCAATGATGCGGCTCTCCATCCGCCATTCCTGTCACGAAGCGCCAGGTCACGCTGGGCAGGTCCGCACAATCCTTGTCGTCCGGAGACTGGTTCACGCAACCGACAAGGTTGTTTTCCTGGTCGGTCATCACCCATGGACCGGGGGCCTGTCCATGATACCAATAGTTGGCGTTGCCGTAGTAGGTCGTCTCCATCGTACCGTCGCCGTCGTCACGGCTGTCGGTCTCGGCATTGCCGTAGTCGAAGCAGCAGCCGTTGTTGTAGTGATGACCGTTGATAACCCAGTACTGACCCTCCGCCTGGTCGTCAACCGCCGTCCCTTTTGCGTCGTCCTGGCGGAGACCCATCCCCGGCTCGATGAAGACACCGTAGGCTTTGTGCCCCATGATCGTGACCGGCGCCATGTCGGCCAGCGGAACATTGTTAAACCCGCCCATGGCAGGGCCGCTGAATCCACCACGAGGGGCCTGGACAAGGTTGTTGCCGTGGCCGGACTGATCGTAGAGGGTGGTGATCCAGCAGTACGTGTTGGCACAGAATGCATCCTGTGCGGCCGCGTCGGCGTATCCGCCCGGATCGCCTTCGCTCGGCTGGACCACGCCGATGTCAAGAGACTTTCCGTCCGATTGACGCATCACTTGATAGAGTGGGCCGTTGTAGGAAGCGTACAGCGCGCGTGTGCTGCTGTGGGCCGCCACGCACGGCGCGCCTCCCGCGGCATAGAGATCACAAGGTCCTTCGGGTCTGGATGGATTAGTGTTACTTCCCCTCCAGGACATTGCGATCATCATCATGGCGACGGGCAGGGTGAGCGCCAACGCGAGAAGTGCGATCAGACTATTCTTCTTTCTCATGGATGTTCTCCTATCTTTCGTCGAGATTCTCTGTTTCGGCCGAATCGAGTCTGGCCTTGATGCCCGGGCCAATTCTCCACCACGACCGGGCAGTATCGGTAAAGTCTGTTACTTGATGTAACCGACCTCCCGGTAATATTTCTCAGCGCCGGCATGTAACGGCACGCCAAAATTCTGGGTGACCGTCCTCGGATCGTAAGTATAGATCCTGATAAACCATTTCAGCGCCCCATGATTGTCGCCGATAGCTTTGGCGAGGTCATACGCTGCTTGTTCGGGAGTATCATCACGCGCGAAGATGGATTCGCCCGATCTACCGAGGGTTTTTATGGTACGGTTGAGGCCTTTCAACAGACCGCAGCGTGCCTCGACCGTGTCGGCATCGACATTTTGTTGCACAATGAGCTTGAGCAAATCGTCCGGCAATTCCAGGAAACAGAGATCGAATTTCTGGCTTAGAGTCGTCCACGAAGCAGACTCGGGGTTCAACGACGGGCTTGCGAGAAAGCCGGAGAGAATATCGAAGTTACCTTTCAACGCCTCCTCAGGCGTGACTCGCAGCGTGCCGCCCCACGCTTCAATCTCCCCTGCAGTGATTCCATAATACTTCAGGATGGTCATCAGGTTGCCGTCGGCACCCATGATCCTCACGGGCAGATGTTTTTGTTTGATGCCGGCGAAGTCCGTGATTCCCGATTCCTTCCTCACGGCGACCAAAAAATAGAACGGGTCTTCAATTTTAGCGATCAGGCGAAGGTTGCGATAGGGTGCTTTGTTGCCGAGTTTTCCCTCATACGCCGCGCTCAGCATGGCGCTGGAGGTCACACCGAAATCAACTCGGGCGTCGACCCGCGCGGTGACTCCGTCGCGAAGATTTGCCTCATCGAGCGGAGGAGGATAGTCATGCTCGGAGACGAGCCGTGGGCCGTACGAACGGTTGCAGTTGCGGCAGAGGATCACCGAATAGCCGAAAGGCCGCATCGATTCCTGGACAAAATCTCCCAGTTCTCCCCATGGACATCCGCACTCGCAGGCGGCAGCCATGACAGGCCTCTTGACCTCCCAGCCTGTCTTGGCGGAGGTCGTGGTATCCTGGGCACGAAGGATAGAAACCGCCGACCCGATGAACGCGAAAACGATCGCGAATCTTTTCACTCTTCTCCGTCCCCGCTTAGCTTTTTCAACAATTCGAATTTTCCCTTGCTCATCATTTCCTTCGATTCCGTTGTGTCGCCCAGTTCCATAGTCTTTTCCGGAGCATCCTTGAACGCCGGCCACACAGGTAATCCCTTCCCGTTCGGGTCTCCTGTCGTCAGGAAGTTTACCCAGTAGCGGGACATTGTCTCCGCGATGGCAGTATCTTTCATCGTCCAGGGCCGGGGCGATTTGTCAAGGTTGTCAAAGACATACGGAAGTTCCGAGGAGTGAAATGTCTCATAGCGAGCCTCCGTTGCTCCGGGCTGAGGATGCACGAAGAGGTATGTGTAGATGTTCGTTTTGGCGGTCTTTTCACGTTTTGACGCCCACGAGTAGGTCGAAACGATCGACATGTCGCGGGCCCACGCTTTCTGCGACTCTGCCGCTTCTTCTTCAGTCAACACGGGATACAGTTTCAGAACTTCATCCGCGAACCCGCCAGCTCGTCGTTTCACTCCTTCCCGAAACTCTTCAGCAGGCACCTTGCCATAATTGCCCATGAAACTTCCTTCGTCTGCAACCCAGCCGGTGATGGTCGAAACATCGCTCTGCTCCCCCTTCGTGAAAATCTCATCCGCGCTCTTTGGTAGAAACCAGCCGTCAACGATCGGGAGAAAGTGGAACCTGTTGGTTGTGGAATCGATCAGTGCTGCCGCCGGTATCGCCCGTAGTTCGGCCAACGAAGAAACCCTCATGGCTTTCTCGAATCTCAACCCGTTCTCTTCCGCCGATTTCAGATTCTCCCCGGGACCAATCACGCCGTTCGTGCCGCTCTCCGCAATGGCTTGAACGAAGAGCCCTTTTGCGAGCGGGGATGCCGTCAAATAGTTTACGGAGGCCGCCCCCGCCGACTGTCCCATGATCGTCACGCGATCCGGATCCCCGCCAAAGGCCGCAATATTCCTCCTGATCCACCGAAGCGCGGCCACCTGATCCAACAATCCGTAGTTTCCTGAAGAGTTGTTCCCCGATTCCTTCGTTAATTCCCGAAGCGCAAGAAATCCGAAGACCGATACCCGATAGTTGATCGTAACGACGATGATCCCCTTCTTCGCGAGGTGCTCGCCGTCGTAGACCGGGACATCGCCGGATCCGCCGGTGAATGCTCCTCCCGGGATATACATCATAACGGGGCGTTTTTCTTTTGATGATTTCGCCGATGTCCAGATGTTAAGGTACAGGCAATCCTCGCTTACGGAGCCTTGAGGTTGATATTCCGCAGTCCAGGGGCCATAGCTATTCACCATGACCTGCATCGGGTTGGGAGAAAATTTGTCAGCCGTACGCACGCCCCGCCACGATGCCGGTGGGCGAGGTGCCTGCCAACGCAATGCACCGACAGGCGGCGCCGCGTACGGAACGCCTCTGAACACCATGACAGAAGAATCCGATCCGGGCGTGCCTGCGAGCCAACCCTGTTCGACATGGATCTGTGTCGTGCGGTCGGTGTTCTGCGCTACGAGATGAACGGTGAGCAGTACGCTGAAAAAAGCGACACCGAGGCTTTTGCGAACCGTGAGTAACGAGAGCTTTTCAGAGTGAATGGAATTACTCGGCATTCAGTTTTTTGGTCGATTTCCTGATTATTAATTCGGTCTCAAGGACGATCCGTTCGATCGGAAGCAGAGTGCTCGACTCAATATTTCTAATGAGTATTTCGGCGGCTTTGCGGCCTATTTCTCTCTGCGGAGACTTGAGCGTCGTCAGGGGGACGGAATATGTCTCGGTGAAATGAATATCATCGTTCCCTATGATGGATATATCGTCCGGAACCTTGATGTTGAGATCGCGCAGCGCGGTCATCACTGCCAGTGCCTGCAGGTCATTAAAGCATACGATGGCCGTCGGGTAATCTTTTGCTTTCTTCCTGCTGAAGTAATTTATGCACCGTTCATAACTTCCTTCCTTATCGGCGCCGATTGGAATAATCATCTCTTTCGAAAAAGCCAACGGGACTTCGCTGAAGGCAATGCGGAATCCATCGATCCGCTCTTTCGCATGCGCCGATTGAGGAGGACCCGTAAAATGGACGATCCTTTTGTGACCTTTGCTGATCAGATATTGCACCGCTTTTTTGATTGCCTTGATGTTGTCGATCTCCACAACGTTTGCCGAAATGTTTTTGACGTCGGCTAACAGAACGAACGGATAATTTGACATCTGCAAATTCAGAAGATGTTCGATCTCCGAATTGCCTTCTATGAGGGGCGCTATGATTGTCCCTTTGATCCCCAGCACGGAGAACAGGCGCGTGTATTTCTTTTCCTTCTCGTGGTTATAATCGGAACTCGCCACGATCATGGAATAGCCTTTTGAGTTGGCATATTCCGTCGCGCCTTCTGCAATCGTCGTGTAGAAAGGATAGTTCAGTTCTTTGATAATAATGCCGATCACCTTTTCGGCGTCGCCGAATTTTGGAATCCCCACCATCCTTTTGGGACGGTACTGCAGGGCTTCCGTCACCTTCAGGATCTTCTCTCTGGTCGAGGGCTTTACTGTACTTTTGAAATTCAATACTGCAGAAACGGTGGCCTTGGAAACCCCCGCTTTCTTTGCAATATCCTGTATGCTTGTTTCGTTGACCTTTTTCATATGCATCAATGAGAAAAGTATGGATACCTATTTTCTTCGGCTGATTAAACTATTTGATTTGCGGCCCGGGTCGCGTTGAATCGGGATTGACAATGCTGTACCCCAGCAGAGGAAGCATCTTCTCAGCGTATCGCGTCCCAAGCTCTCTGTAACCCTCGGGAGTGAAATGCAGATGGTCCGGTCTGGCGGGACATCCCGCAGAGGAAATGACATAGGAATTCGGAATGGTCTTCGGCAGTTCGTCGATGAGCTTGTTCATCCCTCCACAAGCGCCTTGCTGGTCCGTATTCACGACCTCCCCAGCAAGAAGAGGCACTTGCCGGGGGTTCAGGTTCAGATCCTTCACGAGGCTGTCGTAAATGGTTTTGACCTCTAGAGTCCAGGCGCTGTCGTTCGGATTCGACTCGCCCTGATGCAAAAGGATTCCTTTGATAACGCCCTCCTTCTGCGCAAGCTTTGCCATGTCGACCAGATACCGGTAGGGATTCCCGTCGTATTGCTTAATGATATTTTTCATCCAGGACGGAGCTGTGGAATCGTAGGCCCGGTATTTCTCTTCCTCAAACAACTCGATCTTGCACCCGGCCACTGCGACGATCACGACACCCACTTTGATATTCTTCGGCAGGTTGGCGACCATCGTTCTTCCAAAGTAATCCGCGGGGCACAGGCCGTTGAACGGTCGGCAGAGCGGTGGAACCGCCGTATACCAATGCCCTTTTGTTCTGCCGAGTTTTGGAAAATCAACGCTCGCCAGCACCTGGAAACGATCATCGACGTTCACGGTATCCTGCGGTTGAACTCCGGGAAATCCTTCCATGTTGGACTGCCCGAAGCAGAGGAAGAGGTAAAAATTGGGGTCTTGTGAAAGTGCTTTTGTGCTCATAAGAAGCAATCCTATCGGCAGAAAAGCCAGAAGCTTGAATCTCATGACCAGTCTCCTGAGGAGTTAAAAGGAAATAGTTCTCGTTGGATTCCTCGGCAGGAAGATGATTCGTTCCGTTGAGGTGAGAAATGTGAACTCGCTAAAGCACCGCCGTCTCCTTGTGCGCGGTGAATCCAGCAACAATGGCGATCCTCTCTTTCATCCGAATGATGAAAGTTACAAAAAGCGTTACGTACAGGCAAAACATCCGGCGGGGCCGTAGGCCGGATGCTCAACAAGTCGAGTGTCGCAACGCCGTCATGAAGCGGCCCCTCGCGACGCTTCATGACATGACGTCTTTAAGAGTTACCTCATTCCCGGGTGCTCATGAAATATCTTTGAATCCAAAGAGAAGAGGCCTCAACTTCCATTCCAGGGTCACGAATTCTTTTTTCGTCCTTATGTGGATTTCTATCTTCCCCATTTGAATGCGCTCCCTTTGTATTTGGGGGAGCTGGTCATGGTGCAACTCGCGTTGTTTCCATTCACGTCGAGTACCATGATTTCCGGAACTTTCAGAGAGTAGGGAGTCCAGACACCGGCATCAGTTCCGTTTGGATTACCGAATTTGGCAAAATTGGTGTAGAAGGCAACCATTTGATTGCTCAGTGCCTGGTCGCCGGCGGTGAAAGGCCGCCAGCTATGCCTGAACGAATGGAACACATACCACAAATCAGAGGAATGGAAGGCACCGCTCGTATCACCCGGTAGTTGACGGGCAAACAGATAGCCGTACGCCGGTTTGCTGCTTTTCTCCGCACGCAGGGCGCAGAAATCCTCAATCGGTTTGGTCATATCAAACAAGTCGTTGGCTGTGTATCCAAACATATATGGGATATCGGCAATCCTTCCTGCTTTTGCCTCTTCGGTGAAGGTGCCTCTCGACATATAATTGTCTGTCACAGGCCCCCAGAACATCGGTTTCTTTGTCTCATCTCCGTATTCCTTCGCCATTTTCAGCAGTTCATCGAACGAAAGCGCGCGCATTTCCTTGAGTGTCGTTTTCTTGAAATGATCCATGAAGCTCTTGTTCGCCGCTTGAACCGTATCGAGCGAACCGCCACCCAGCCGAAAATCGCTTAATCCGCCGCCGCTCATGCTTATCGCATGACTGACGAGATTTTGGGAGAGCGGGGAAGCACATAGTGCCTGAACACTTCCTGCACCAGCGCTTTGACCGAAGATGGTGATGTTGTTTGGATCTCCTCCGAATTGTCCGATGTTATTGTGGAGCCATTTGAGCGCGGCAACCTGATCCAGCAAGCCGTAGTTCCCCGACACGCCGTGGGGGCTTTCGGCAGAGAGAAGAGGGTGCGAGAAAAAGCCGAGTATGCCAAGACGATACGTCACAGAGACAAGGATGACACCACGCGTAGCCCACTCCTCTCCTCCGTCCATTTCCGGCTCGAAGGCAAAACCTTCGCGGTAGCCGCCCCCGTGGATCCACATGGCAACGGGAAGTTTCTTCTCCGTTTGACCCGCGGCCGGAGTCCAGATATTCAAATAGAGACAGTCCTCGCCGAACGGAACAGAGCCGCTCGCCCGCCATTCCCTGCCGTAGAAACTTTGCGGATCCCAGGTCACTTGTTCCGCGGCAGCGCCGTATTTGTCCGCTACCTTCACTCCTTCCCACGGCACAACAGGTTGAGGTTCCTTCCAGCGTAAATCGCCGACCGGAGGCGCCGCAAACGGAATACCCTTATAGGCAATGACTCCTTTCGTCGGAGTCGTCGTTCCAATGACCCTTCCACCTTCAATGTTCAACACAGGGTTCGAATCCTTCTCCTGGCAGATGACCGATGAAGAGACAATGCCTATCAGAAGAAGAACGAAGAGGTTTTTCATAGGCTTTCCAGTTTTGTGGTTGAGAGATGCGATCGTTCAGTCAGTTATTCTGAGAGTCTTTGAGCAAGATCATTCAAACTTCAGTCTTCGGAACATTGGTCGTCTCACCCCCGTGTTTCAGAGGGTTCTGAAATTCCAGCGCGACTTGTCGCTGTTCGGATCGAACTTTGCCAGTGTCGGCGTGCTGTTGCCGATCGCGGTAAGAACCAATGGTTCCTTCGAACCAGGCACAGCCTTCGGCATGATGCGGTACGTACCGTCGGTCAACTGATCGATGCGCCACAGTTGTTCGGGAGCGCCGGTGAAGGCGGGAACCGTAACGACTTCCGCATCCGGCGTGGCTGCCAGGACGCGATCCGTTCCGGCAATAGTGATCTTGAAATAAGGTGAGCCGGGGTATCCACCGACGCTGTCAACAGGTGTGACGGTCCACTCCTGATGCGGGCGGAACAGGTAGTCGCTGATGCGCACTCCGATATTGCCGGCCGGCCAATCCTTTGATACTTCTGCGAGCGTCTGCGCAGGGATCGGCTTCGCGGGCAATGTGTCAGCCCGCCCGAAGAAGCGCATGCCGCCGGGCATCCGTACGAAATCGACGGCCAATTCCAGGGCATAGCCACTCCGCTCGGACTGGATCTCGTACGTTCCTTCCCTGAAGTTATCCCCGGCAACGGGCCATCCGTTATTCCAGAGGAGTGGACGGATGTCCAGCACACTCCGGCCGCTCCGATTGAGGTCGGCTTCGTAATGACACGAAAATTTCTCGACCCCATCGCCCAAATCCATGTGACCGAAGTGGCCCGCCCCGACAAACCGGCCGCCGGCGCCCACGACAAACTTGCCGCCGCCTTTCAGCATATCCACTCCCATGTTGTCAAGATAGGGTCCAGTCACCTTTCTTGAGCGGCCCACGATGATGTTGTAGGTGGAGTTCGCTCCGTCGCAGCAGGTGCCGTGCGTGCCGAGAAGGTAGTACCAGCCGTCGCGATACATCATCGCGGTGGCCTCACAATCGATGGCGATATTGATCGGCTGGTTGTCTTTCATACGCATGCCGGTCTTTGGATCGAGTTCAACGAGCCGGATGAAGCCGAAATAGGTGCCATAGCTCAGCCACAACCGACCGTCGGTAGGATCGAGGAGAAATGCGGGATCGATGGCATCGCAGTCCTCGACGCCGTTGGAAGAAGCGACAACCGTGTCATCCTTGAATCCGAAGTCGGGGGATTTTGGATCCAGCGTCTTCGTCCACATGACATGGACATTACTGGCATGGCCGCCGGCCAACCCGCCGCCGCCCCGGGCATACGACACATAGTACCGGTCGCCGATATGAATGACGTCGGGGGCAACTCCTCCCCCCGGGCGCACGGCCCCGCCGTTCCAGGTCCATCCATCGTCGGAAATCAACCCTCCGCCTCCCGTGCCGAAGGTGTAGTACTTGCCGTCGCAAAAGGTGACGGTCGAGGGGTCATGGATGTAGGGTTTGCCATTTAACGCCTGGGCCTGGCCGAACAACCGGACCGAAAGCAGGATGAGAACCGATACTGCCGTCATACGGAATTTCATAAATCCTCCAGGATCAAAACAATGAGAAAAAATTGGATAACTCGTCGCGATTCGCCGTTCTAGTAGCTCAGCGTGAGATCCTTGATCGGATCGCCCTTCTCGTCGATGAAGCGTACGCAGAAATCGCTCAGCCCGGGGCCGTTGATGACGGCACCGCGAATGACGTTCCGGCCCTTGTTGAGCGTGAGCCGTTTGGAGACGCAGTCGTCCATCACCATCCGCCGGTCGCCGGAGAGAATTACGACTTCGTCGCCGTTGAGCCACCACATTGATGCTGAATTGGAGCCGACGGCCATCCGAACGTTTTTTATTTCTTGCGGACAGTCGACAACGGTAACGGCCCAGAAAAGGACCCCGTATGTTTGCTTGTTCAAACCGTACGCGAAGCGGAAGAGCTTCATATCAAAATTTGGAGATTCCAGGGCGTGCCACTTGAGTTCCTTGTCTGCAACGGTCACCTTGTCGCCGTCATGAGGAACCACCGTGAACTGGCCGGCAAAATATGCCGTGTCGAGGTTTTTCCAGAGGTAGCTGTCGGTAAAGACGGTGTTGCTGCGGTTCGGTTTGCTGATCGGTTCGAGAAGGAGCCAGCGCTGGAGAAAACCGTCGGCGTCCGGCGCTTTTGGAGACAACGTGGCAGCCGTAAAGTATGGCGCGAGGCTGCGGACAGTGTCGTTAGGCGTAACATTGCGCACGACCCCGTCATATGGAGCGGAGCAACCTTGAGACGCCAGCACGGCCACAGAGCCAATTACCGACATCATGATCTTGCAGAATGTGCTCATAGTGGGACCCTTTAAGAATGGTAAGTTGTCATATGCGAAACGAAATCGACGCTTTTCGGGCTCCTCAGAATCCATAGATCGGGCTGCTTCATCCTATGACCGAGCAACCGCGGCTCCGGAATGTTCTGCGGGAAAGCCCGATCCCGGATTTCCGGGAATGAAAAATGTTTTGTTCTTCAGGCGTCGGCCGAAGGAATCCGGGGATCGCCGCTGCCGGCCCGGTCCCTCAACACCTGAGTTTTCACCTCTGTGCATGAGGCAGGATGATCCGGTAATTCCCGCTTAGTTCCATCAGGCTGAAGAGGTACAAAAGGCCGTCGTAGTACGGATCGAAGTATCCGTCGGCGTACGGCTCGAGTCTGGCATTCCAGATTCCGTCGACAAATTTCCAACTCTTGGCCTGTGTTCCCATTATGGATGACGCGGCGGCGGTGGATACCAATCCTAAAGAGTGACGCAGTTTCTGGTGTCCGCCTGCAGGAAGGATGAACTCCGGAAGCGTTCCGTCCAGGTTGTATTGATCTTCGAAAGAATCGATCCCTCTGCAGAAAAGAAAATTCTGAATCCGTTTGCAGTATTCCTGCTGCCATTCTTTGTCTTTGGCGAACCAGGAATAGTCCATGGCAATATTCGCAGGAACCCTCCAGGAATCGAAGCGAAATGCCGCGTGGAACCTCCCCCAACCCCGTGGGGCGCCGTTAAAATCTGTAGCGTCTGCGTTCAACCCTGTCGTTGCGTCACAGGCCCGGTGAAGGAAGACGCGCGCCGAATCGGCGCAGTCCCTGTAAAATTGTTCCCTTCCATCTTTCGCGTATTCAGCCCACACCTCAAAAAAGGCCGGCAGGAAATAGGATGGGTCTGTCCATTGATAGCCGAATTTATCTGGTGTGAAGGCGATCTTTTTTTGACCGACGTTCAGGACATTCATTACTCCGTCCGTCCCATCCTTGCTCCACATCGCATCGAGAATCCTTCGCGCATCGGCGTAATAATTGATCCCGGTCTCGTTTCCCCATCGATTGGATGCGAAGAGGAGGTCGGTGATGAAGTACAATTCGCCGTCGGAGGCAGAGCCCTCTGAATTGTGTTTCCCCGTTTGTGGGTTCGCGCTCCATGCAAAATAGGCATCCCGGGCTCCACCCTGGTGCTGCATATAAGTCCTCGCCCATCTCCACAGACGGTCAAAGACCTCTTTCTTGTCCAACTGGACTGCCACCATCATACCGTACGACATCCCTTCCGTCCGGACATCATGATTCTTGACATCCGAAAGATAGGCCATGGAATCACCCACCTGAAAGTAGACCTTGTTTGGCCCTTCAAACACGTCAGCATAGGCTTTCGCCAATTTTGCGTCGATCTCGCCTTGCTTATACCCGGCCTCCAGAAAGACGTTACGATATTTACCCGTTTCCCATGCCCCCTTCTCCCATGGCACCATTTTCCCGCGCGGGTCGGTGGTATCCTTGTCACAATTGCCGGCAAGGACCGTCATCGATGCGGAGATGATTGAAAAGAACATCAAGAAGTACCTCCACTTTCTCATGCTTGCTCCCTTTTTTTCATAACCTGTGCTGCCCGGACATCGGGCAGTGCCGCGAATTGTCTTTCGCCTCACTCACCTTCACAGCGTTCCTTCATCCATCATGAAAGTCCGCGGTTGAAACAAGCATTCCCCTCACTGACAGTACGAATGCCCATGCTGAATTCATTTGAACCGTCGTTGCGAGGATCCTATTTTAGTCCGCTGTTCGTGATGTGGAAATAATCGAACGCGACCTCGAACGGAGTTCCCGGTTTGGTGGTGTCCGGATTAAACCAAAAAATGCTCTTCATCCCTTGCAGGATCACTCCGTCACAAACGATCAATCCCGCCTTAATGTCTTTGAGCAAAAGATCGGCCGTTCCAAGCTTGTCAAATTTGACGCCGTCCCAGGAATAGTATGCCGTGTATGTGGTCCCGTGTTTCTCAAGTTTGAGCACCAGCGCGTTATCCCCCGTCGCCGCTTGTCTGATGTCGACGGCCGCCATCGACTTAGCGATCCCGTTTTCCTCGATAATGAGGTCTATCGTTCCCGGAGGTTGCGCCGAGCCCGGCATCCTTCCTGGCTGGTTTGTTTTTGTGACGGCTCTGAGCATCAACTTGACGAAATTATCGTCGTTTTCGTACGCCAGAATTCCCGCATTCTCGGGTTGAGATGGAATTCTTGAACAGACGAGCTTAGTGACGATAGTCCAATCGTTGTTGGCGCTCTGCAGAAGAAGATTCCGGGCGTTGTTACTCCCTTCGGAGACATCTCCCGGTTCGCTGACGATTGAGAGAGAGCCCGGGTTCTTTGACAGGCTATAGGTGGCCCGGTTCTCCCGGACCCATTCCCACTGCTTGCCGACGGATGGACCGTTGAACTCGTCGTTCGTGGAGTGAGCGTCGAAATTCAGGTAGTATCTGTTTTTTTCGAGTGTGACGTTGTCGACGAAATCAATCACGGCGGTTCCGGGGACGCCATGCGCCTGTGTAACCTCAACACCGATATCACGAGAGGCCGCGGATGCCTTTACCGTCGGGATTGCCGACCCGCTTTCCAAAAGATAGCTGTACGCCTTCACCTCTTTTCTGAAGCCTTCAATCGGTTTCCCGTCGACTGTCACCGATGCGGGGCTCAGGTCGGGCATCACCTTAAGCGGATAGCTGCCCGAGACTGTTTTTCCGTTCACCGTGACATCGGCAGCGATCGAAGCCACGCCGACGCCGGTAGCGGTCACTTTTCCCTTTTCGTCCACAGCGGCAACCGAAGGATTGTCGCTTCTGTAGGAAATCTTGGCATCACTGAGGTTCACGAACGAGTCGTCCGACAATGACGCTGTTACGCGTGTCTGCGCGGTGTTGCCGGGCCTGAGCACTACCTTGTCGCAATCGGCGACGACCGTCTCCAGCGCCGGGGTATACGCCCCGCTCATCGTCGCTCCGACCGTTCCTCTGATGTCCTTCGATGAGGCCCCGATTTCAAAGACGTATTTCCCCGGATCGAACGTGATCTTCTTGCTGGCGGCATCGAAGAACCAAAGATCGGCGCAATCGATATCGATCGAGACGGTTTTGGTCTGTCCGCGCGGAATCGTCACTCGTTGGAATCCTCTCAACCGCTTCGCCGGTCTTTCGAGAGATGCCGGACTCCCGGGAGTCGCCACGTACACCTGCACGACCTCATCTCCGTCGACGCTCCCCGTGTTCTTCACGTCGGCAGTGATCGTCACCTTATCGTTCGGGGTGATCCTCCTTTTGCTGATTCTGAAATTGCTGTACTCGAATGTCGTGTACGATAATCCGAACCCGAATTCATAGGAGACCTCGTTGTTGAAATACATGTACGTTCTGCCGTTCTTTCCGGCGCCGCCTCTCAAGGAATAGTCCGTGAGATCCGGGAGATCACGAAGCGATTTGTACCATGTCACGTTCGTTTTTCCCCCCGGATTGACCTCACCGAATAGGATCTTCGCGATGGCTGTTCCCTGTCCCTGCCCGTTGTAGCCGGTGAAGATCATCCCCGCAACGTTCGGATTATCCTTTAGTTGATCGACTTCTACCATTCCCATTCCCTGGATGACAACGATCGTATTGGGATTTACCGCCGCCACGGATTTGATGAGCTCATACTGGTTGCCCGGCAAGCCCAACGAAAACCTGTCCGATTCTTCTCTTCCCGTCGTTTGATCGGTACCGACGAAGATCACGGCGACATCCGACGACTTTGCCATCTCAAGGGTTTCTTGATCGGTTGGAGGTATCTCCGGGGCATGATACACAAGGACAATGGTTTGCGGTCCCGTTATGCCGAGCGTCTGAATCTTGGCCGAAACGGTTCTTGGCCTCGCGAAGCCCGGAAATCCTCCGCTTTGCGGAGTGCCGGCTATCTTCTCCGAGGCGAGGATATTTCCCGTCGAAGATCCGACCCGCACTTCGAGCGTCCCGCCGTCCCCGGAGACCGTCATCGTGAACCGCATTGAATCGAGATCGGTAATGTCGATATTGTCATAGGATGTCCAGTCGCCGTCCTTGATCCCTCGCACGGCGGCCAAACCGAATCGCGCAGAAGCAATCAATCCGTTTGCGGAGGCGTTGAATTTCGTCGCATCGTAATCCCGGACTGTCCCGCTCTTGCCAACCGTTGAAAACCGGATCATACTGAAGAAGTCGGTTCGGCGTTCCGTGTTCCCGCCCGACCTGCTGACTATTTCCGTTGAGAGTTTGTTTTCCGCAACATAGTTCCTTATTCCTGCCAGAGGTGTAATCTTGTACTTTTGTTCGGCTTCTCCCGAGTAATCGCCCAATTCAACCTTGTCCGCCTGCGGTCCCAGCACGGCGATTTTTTTGATTGTCTGTGCGTTCAGAGGCAGCGCTTTTCTGCCCGTGGTGGCGACATGAGTGTTCTTCAGGAGAACCGGTGTCTTCGTCGCAATTTCGACTGCGAGGTCGTTATGGGAAGGAGCATTGATGGTGCCCGGAGTAATTCCGGCGTACGGGACCATCGTGCGAGGATCGAATTCACCGAGTCTCATCCGTATTGTGTAAATATCTACGAGGGCTTTGTCGATATCCCCCTCCGTGATCAATCCCTGGTTCAGAGCCTCGAGCGCATGCGTCTGATAGACACCCCCGCAATCGTTGTCGACTCCGGCGTGAAGCCCCATCGCCACCGCCTCGGCGTCGTTTTTTGCATAGTGGTGCCCCGACACGATGTCCGATATCGCACCGCAGTCGCCCGTGACGTATCCATCCAGGCCGTAGATTCTTTTTGCGATGGTATCGACAAGAAAGGGACTGGCCGACACGGGGATACCGTTGACGGCACTGTAAGCCGTCATGATCGCCGGTAGCTTATCCTTTTCGATGAGGGTTCTGTATGGGAGAAGATAATATTCTCTCATATCCCTGTCATCCATGTTGGCGCTCCCGGTGTGACGGTTAAACTCCGAATTGTTCGCAAAGTAGTGCTTGCCGCAAGGAACCGCTTCCAGGTAGCGAGGATCGTCACCCATGAGACCCTGAATGAATCCGCCGGCGATACGCGATACAAGGAATGGATCCTCTCCGTATGTTTCTGCCGTTCGTCCCCAGCGTGGATCTCTGGCCGGCTCGACGACCGGAGACCAATAGGTAAGCGTGAAAATAATATCGTGGTTAAAACCCCTGGCTTCGTCGGCGATGACGGAAGATTCCCGTCTTAGTAAGTCCGGATCCCACGAGCACCCGACGGCCACGCTGTTGGGGAATGACGTCGCGGTCATCCCGCTGTTATTATTTCTGCCCAGGACGCCGTGAAGCGCTTCACCCCATACATCGTATTTATTGATTCCCAACCGGGGAATTGGAGGCATGGTATTCCCCAACTGGCTTTGCTTCTCTTCGGGGGTCATCCTCGAAACAAGATCGGCGGCCCTTTCCTTAAAAGAGTAGGCGGTGTCCAGATAGATCGGCTTTTTTGTATTCTCACCCGCCGACGCGGAACCCATCATGACAACAATGGAAAGAACCACGTACAGGAATCCGGATATTTTGAATGTCATGGTGCGCTCCTCAATAGGGTCTATTGCAGCTTCTGAGTAAACGTCGAAAATTCGTCGCCGACAATCACCAGAGTACTGTCGGCGTAGATAAGTGCGTGTAAATCATTCCCCCCTATTCTCGCATACTTGTTGCACTTCGAGCAGGGAGGGAGGGTCACGAGCTCGCCATGATCGCATGCGAGAATGAACTGGTCGCGATCGGGATCGTACGTAATGCCGTTCGGCGCCACGGTCAGGGATCGGACCACTCCCAGTTCGTCTTCATAGATCGGCGGTCTCTCCGACCAGACATTCCCCAGCGATGACGTCAGGATGGATGGTGATCCATCCTCATGGGTGCCGATGATGACGACACTATATCGTGACGCCGTGATTTTCTTAAACGTTGTGTGTTGATGATACTCTTTGTTGAAATCCTGGACTGCCCATTTCCTGCCCTCTTCCGATCTGATGATCTCGCCTGAATCCGAAACCCCGATGAAGAACGACGGATTCGCGGAGATCGATACAATATTTCCCCTCATCGGAAGCGACATGCTATCCCAGCTCCTGCCATTGGTCGAGGCGAGGATCATTCCCTTGTCGGCTCCTGCGATGAGCAATCCATCTTTGGAAGCAATCCCGTTGATATTCCTCTCTGTCCCCGATGTTGCGCGATAAAAAGTTCGTCCGTCCGGGGAAAAGAGAATCGTCCCGCTATCGCCCGCAGCGAGGAGGATCTCGCCATTGGCAAAAGCAGACCGAAGATCACACCCCGAGGAACTATCGATGCGCGTTTTTTCGCCTGATGGGGAGATGCAATCGATCCTCCCGTCGGTTCCAACCGCTATCGACCTCCCTTTGAAAAACACTACGTCGTTATAACCGCCTTTATGGACGGACGGTTGGCCTGCCAGAGACGAAAACGAGAGCCAGCAGAGAAGCGTCGAAACTATTCCCAACCGGGACCACTTCATGGCATTCGCTTTCTTATTGCTGGCCGTTGATGCAAGGCCGGCGGCCTGACGGCCGGTTATTTCAGTTATCATGGGAAACAACGGCATGGAGCAGGAGCCGGGCGTTCAGTTCATTCCGACGGCCCTGCTCCCTGCCGGCCTAATACAGTAACTCGATGAAGGATCGAGGGCAAAAGAGATTCCAATATCAGTTTGGATTCCCGCTTGGCTTCGGTGTATTCTCCGCCGCCGGGACTCTCTTCAGGATCATGACCATGGGCTCTCCTTGAAATCCCTGCACCTTCATGGAGATGGAATCGCTCATAAACGTGCATTGATGGTTGATGCTCATATCGTTCATGTTCACGTCGAAGGTAAACGTTTTGCCAGTGATCTTTCCGTTACTGATCGGCATCTCTCCCATCTGGCTGATGACCGCGCCTGTGAGCGAATCGCCGGCCACTTTGAAACTAAACGTCAACTCGAACGGACCGTTCGGACTCTGCATTTCCCCCTTCCATTTTCCGTCGATTCCCTGGGCCTGGCCGATGGCCGCGGCCAGCAATGCTATCGTGCAGATACTGAAAAGACGTGACATGGTGGCTCCTTTTGTGGTGTGTGAGTGTGGTG
>DATJQP010000001.1:0-4121 GCA_035505655.1 Bacteroidota bacterium | reverse complement strand
ACCCTTGATCCCTCTACACCGCTTTGGTTCGATGTCCCATGGGATCTGAGACAGGACAACGGCAGATTTCTCCATCATGACCTTCCGTGCCAGGTTGTCAACGAACCGGTCAAATACAACGGAGGGGTTTATCTGATAGGGCGCAGTTTCTACCGGATCTATTCACAACAGATTCACGTCCGTGTATTCGTTCAGGTCTTTCCGGCGAGCACGACCTTCAGCAGTGATCAGGATCTTCCGCTTGTCATCAAAGGCGGTGTGGTCTATGTTCAGCCATAGGATTATTCGGGCCTCCCGCGACGCCGACCGCCGCGAGATTCCCGCCCCCGTGAACAGATTGATTGAACCACCATTTTCCTGGAATGCTTGATGCTTTTTCCTCAGAGACCCGGTCCTGCAGTAACGAGACAGGGGCGGAGTGGCTCGATCGGGCTCGCCGCATCCCTCCTCGGAGCTCTTCTGGGGAGCGGATGCAATGATCCTCTCCCGACGTATGTTCAGCCGACTGTGACAATTTCCACGATTGTCCCTTCCACGACACTCGACACCGTCACCTATTCCGAGTCATTCGAGGAGGTGGGGCCGGACAGCAATCTCGTCCTTGCTTACCCCAATCCCGTGACGATTAGTTTCTATGCTCAGAATCTCTACAGCGAAACTCTCTACGGTGATGCGGTCATCACCGGAAGAGCGGAAATATCATTTGAGAGCCAGCCCGATCTTACGGTCACACTGCCGATCACGGGAGGGGAGATGCAGCCCAACAGCTCCTACGATCCACGGACCGGAATACTGACACTTGATCCGCAAGCGAAGGTATGGTTCAATCTTCATTGGAACCTCAGAGACAATTCCGGCCGGATGGTCTACCATGATTTATCCAACTTTTCGACCCTCGGCTCCAGCGGCCGCTCGTTCTACCGCGTCTTCTCTGAAAATATCCATGTTCGGGTCTACCTCCAGCTCTATTCCCAGACCTCGATGTTTGAAGGGGACCAGGATTTCGATCTAGACATTAAGGGAAGTATCGTGATCCTTGGACCCTGAGGCATGACCCATTCTTCCCGATCTTCCAGGACACATCCGATTTCTGCGCACACCCTATGACTCTTCACAGGCTCTCAATTCTGCTTCTTCTTGCTTCATCGATAGCGTACGCCGGAACTACCGGAACGATCGAGGGGACTGTGCGCGAGAAAGAGACCCGAAACCCCATGCCGGGTGTCACGGTGTTGATTGCAGGGACGAAAGTGGGTTGGGTGACGGATGAAAACGGACATTTTGTTTTCTACAACCTCGACGTGGGGAAATACTCACTCCGGTTCCAGATGGTCGGATACGCTCCGCTCCTCTACGAGAATATCGAGGTGAACGTTAACTCGAAGACGCGGGTCGACGTCTTCCTCACGCCGTCCGCGGTGCAGATGAACGAGATGGTCATCCAGGCGCAGAGGCCGCTCATACAAAAAGATGTTCTCGGAACCGTCCATACGGTGGGAGGAGAAGATATCAAAGTCCTCCCCGTTACGACCTTCAGCGACGTGATCGGGATGAAACCGGGAACCACCGTTGAAGGCAATGTCAGGGGCGGGAAGACCTCCGAGGTTCTTTATCTTATCGACGGCCTGCCGGCACAGGATGTCCTCCAGGGGGGGCTCGGCGCAGACCTTCCAAACAGTTCGATTGCGCAGGTCGCGCTTCAGACAGGCGGTTTCGAGGCCGAGTATGGGAACGCCGAATCGGGAGTCGTCAATGTCGTGACGAAGACCGGGTCCAACACTCCGGTCGCCTCTCTCCGGTTCCTCAAGGACAACGTGGGTTACGGCACCGCGAACAACAAGGAGACGGAGACCGAATTCTCCGCGAGCGGTCCCGTCGTCGAGAATTCACTCTTCTATTTCGCCTCCCTCAACTACAACGAGAACGGGACACGCTGGTGGCAAGACTTTCAGAAGTTCTTTTCGATGCCGTACTCGCGGACGGTGAACGGATTGGCGAAGCTCGACTATATCATCTCCCCCTCGATGAGGCTGAGCAGTCAGTTCCTTTATTCGGGGAAGAAAGAGGATCAGTATGATTTCAGCTGGCGGTTCGACCTCAGCGGGCTCCCGCCGCAACAACGAGATGTTTACAGGATCGCCGAGATCTTCACCCATACGCTCTCGGAACACACCTTCTACGAAATCCGGCTAAGCGATTTTCACAACCGGACGCTCGTCGGGAGTGAAAACAAGCCGACGTTCGACCCGAGCCAGCTGTACGACTACGACTTCTTTCTCCAATACATCCTCCAGGGAAAGGAACAAACCTGGAGCAACACTCTGCAGGACATCTACACCGCAAAGGGAGATTTCACGAGCGAGATCGCGGATGGGAATATCCTCAAGGCGGGTGGAGAATTGAATTTCTACAAGGTCCAGACCGACCTCGAAAAATACGAACCGCGCACAACGTATTTTGGTAAACCGATCCTCACGGAGGATCCGTTGAACTTCAGCACGCAGTACCGGTTCTTCCCGAAATCCGGCAGCATGTATGTCCAGGACAAATACACGGTCGAGAACGCCACGGTGAGCGCGGGAGTGAGGTATGATTTCCTGAATCCGACGGCTTCCCGGCCCGCCTTTGAATTCGTCCCGGTTCAGGCAAACGAGTATCGGCTGCAATTGAATCATTACGTCCCCGCCACACTCAAATACCAATTTAGCCCGCGTTTCGGCTTTTCGGTGCCATACAGCGACAAAGGATTCTTGTTCGTCAACTACGGTTACTACTTCCAGTACCCACTTTTCGACTACCTCTATTCGGGCCTCGATGCCGTCTCGATCCAGAAGGGGGTGAGCGCGGTTGTGGGCAACCCGGATCTCGACCCGGAGAGGACAAAGTCGTGGGAGATCAGCGTCAAACAAGTCGTTGTCGAAAATGTCGTGGCCTCCGTCACCTACTTCAAGAAGGAGAGCAGAAACCTCATCGATTCAAAGACCTTTCTGCCGACCGACAGCAAGTACGCGGGCGACTACGGGTTCGCGCAGTACGTCAACAACTCTTACGCCGACGTCGATGGCGCGGAGATTGTGGTTTCACGCGATCGCGGAGAATTGCTCACCGGCGATATTTCATACTCCTACATGACCGCACAGGGGATCAGCGATAACGCGAACGAAGGGCTCAACCTCCTCCAGTGGGGTTTTGCGCCGATCCTTGCCCCCTATTACCTCAGCTGGGATCAGCGGCACACCCTCAAGGTCGACGCCGCGATTCATCTTCCGGAGGAAATTGTCTGCAGGACTTTCTTCCAGTTCCACACCGGGAGACCCTACACGTACTATCCCACGAAAGATGGCTTCACGCCTCTCGACTCGACCCTGGCGTTCATCCCCAACAACGCCCGGATGCCCTCGTACAGCAGCCTCGACATCAAAATCTCGAAACCGATCCATCTCAACTACGCAAGGTTCCTTGACCTCGTTCTCTTCATCGACGCCCGTAATGTCCTGAACTCGAAGAACGTAAGATGGATGGACTCCTCGGGGAGAATCGGAGGCGAGTTGGGAGACCCGGGCGCGTACTATGTGGGCAGACGGATCAGGGGCGGAGTAACCGCCGAAGTCGGATTTTGAATTCCCTCCTCAGAGTTTCTTCCCCCCTTCCAGAGAGGCGCGATCACGTCGCACTTCTTTCCATGCGCACCGGTTTCTTGACTCTCGGCACACATGTTAGTACTTTAATTTGCTAAGGACCGAGTCCCCACGATGAAACCAGCCCATTTTGTCATCGGCATGGACGGCGGCGGAACAAAAACGCTCGCGCTGATTGCCGATATGAAAGGGGAGGTGCTTGCACAACACGTTGCCGGCCCGACCAACATACAGATTGCAGGGGTTGAACATGTCGCGCGGACACTCTATTCCCTGATGATGGAATGCTGTGAATCGGCAGGAGCGACGCCGGCCGCCCTCAGAGGTCTCACCGTCGGCCTTGCGGGAGCGGGAAGAGCTGGGGACAAAACATTGATGGAAAGAGAGCTCCGTCGATTACTTGCCGCGAAGCGGTTGCGGGTGGGGAAGATCCGGGTTGAGAGCGACGCTCGCGTGGCACTTGAGGGCGCATTCAAGGGGGAA